>JBAXPM010000010.1:0-64195 GCA_037132235.1 Paludibacter sp. | reverse complement strand
TTTGCACCTAATTCTAATCCTCTTTGTGCCGGTTCGGTGTCTAACCAGGCTTGTATTTGTTCTTTGTAATTCATCTTGTCGGGTTTTAAATTTACTTCGACAAAAGAATTGAAATGTAATTACAGGAAAAAAGACAAAAATTACCCTCTTAATCTCAAAATTCGATTTACCAAACAAAGCCCATATTTTTCCCACTCCCTTGCATTCGATTATATTCCTTCATTGAAACAATGTTTAATTCGCGATTCGCGAATTGCAAACATTATAATATTAGGATTAGAAAAATTCTTATTCAATCAAAAACAAGAAAGTATTATCAATATAATTAAAATACTTTGTATATTTGCACTTTATTATAATCATACTTATAATAAATTAAAAGTATTGTGTAAATTATAATCATAACTATTAATATGAATGAGTTCATCCTTCCTAAGCAACTAATAAGTAGAAATTCTTATATTTCTCGTATTAAGCCATTTATCAATAAAAACCTGATAAAAGTACTTACCGGTCAACGTCGTGTTGGTAAAAGTTATCTACTTTTTCAATTGATGCAAGAAATAGAACAGCTTGATACGAACGCAACACTGTATTGCTTTCGGAAACAAAGTTTACCATTACCGACCTGCGCCATGTATCGGCTCTGGAGTTGACTAATATCTGCAATGGATTGTACAGCCGCATTGACGAGAACCTGAGCGAATTAAAACCTTACAGTCTTACTGTAGAAAGTCAAACGATTTATAGAGGAGCTATAGATGCGTTTAAAGAATCTATTCCGCAGCCACGAAGCAGTCAGTTGAAAAGTAAAGAGAACACCCGAAAAGAAGGAGATGCTTTTGCAACAGCCGATGAAGCTATTGCCGAAATAGATGCTCTGGTGGAAATTGTAAAACTGAGCGAACCTGATTTCTACACAGGCTACCGCAACGCCCGTAAAATAGTGGAACAGGGCACAGGCTCACTACAGGTAAAAGGCACGGTGAGCGAAGCAGCTACAGACAAAGCCATTCCGGGTGCTGTACTGACGTTCCGCCCCGAAGGACAAACTGAAACTGTAATACAGAAAGAAACTGCTGCCAAAGGCGGGTTTAATATCAAGAGCCTTGCCGAAGGAGTGTACGAAGTAAGTGTTAGTAAAGTGGGATTTAAGACCCGGACTGTAACAGCTACCGTGCGCTGGGACGAACTCTGTAACATAGATGTGGTGCTTGAAAAGGCTACGCCAATGATGAAATAGATTGTTTGCAAATCAGGGTTTCGCGGTTTCTAACAGCAATTACAATGTGGCTTACTGTTTATCAATGGAGTCTTATCAACATCGCAATTGGAAATTGCGAAACCCTAAGCTAAAGCTTGTTGTTTCTGTACCGCGATTGGAAATCACGAGACCCTATGAGTTCTCCCCGTTGGCTTCGGCTGGCGGGGAGAATTTTTACGATTCTATGATTGAACCAGATAGGCTAAACCAAAAACAAAGACATTCGTTTGGTTAATACAAATCTAGTTCTTATCTTTGAAGGCATTAAAAACAAACAATCAAATAGCAATACTTAATAGAGTGGATATACGAACTAATACTTCGCACACACAACTAAGAGTTCAGATATAAACGTGTTAGCAGCAAGCCGAGAAATAAAGAAAGACTTGTATATTAAGTGATATTACACTTAAATTAACAAATTGCTTTAAAAACAATGTATAGAACAGATGTGAATTACAAAAATGATAACAATCTTCTTTATCATTTTACGACAGCAGATTCATTGTTGAAAATTTTATCAAATATGACTCTTAAGTTATCAACCTTTACAAATCTGAATGACTTGAATGAATCTGATATAAATTGTGATTGGTCTAATACATCCAATCATATTTGGATTAAAAGACATATCCAAGAACATTGTAAATTAATAAGCTTCTCTCAGAATTATATTTATAATGATGTTTTCCACGAAGCAGGTTACAATCACCCTCGAATGTGGGCACAATATGCTAGCAATAATACAGGCGTTTGTATTGTTATTGATGAGAAAAAATTGAAAGAGATTAACGAAAAGAATCTAATTGGATTTTTTAACAAACTCGAATCAGTAGAATATGATCATTTACTCTATGACAAGAATATAAAAGACACAGACGACTCAATAAACTTTATTAAAACTTATTATCGACATCTCTTTTTCAAGAAACATATTGACTGGACTCATGAAGGCGAAAAAAGATTCTTTTGTATTGATGGACCTGAATACTTATCCTTAAAGAATTGTATAGAGTTTGTTGTACTAGGTAGAAATTTCAGTAAAGAAAAGTATCTAGATTTAGTCAAACTGATAATTCTGAATAGATTAGAACTGACTCCTCACGACTTTGTCAAACAGATAAATTCTGATGGTAGGATTTCCGTTGTAACCGACGCACATAGTATTTATGAAACTATAAAGAATATCAGCGTATTATCAAATGAGTATATTGAATTTCTAAGAAAAAATGGATATGAGATTTACTGAAAAAAAATTAAATGTCCATAGCCTCGGTCTTTTGGTTTCATTCAAAATGACAGACAATTAAAAAAAATGACAAAAGTGTTATTTGCTTGAGACTTTTTGAAATAAATAACGACTAAAAATAGAAAACATTTAAAATTATGAAACGAATCTTTAGTTTACCAATTTTCCAAGTCTTACTATTAGGATTATTATTGACAATTTCAAACAGTTGTACTACTGAAGTAGACCCAAAGTTATTACCAGTTTTGACAACTACAGACATATCCAAAATAACTGAAGCTTCAGCACAAAGTGGAGGTAACATAACTTCGGATGCTGGTTCTGATATTATTTCAAGAGGCGTTTGTTGGAGCACATCGCCAAATCCAACAATTGAAGATAAAAAAACATTAGATGCAGCTGGAACTGGAATCTTTACAAGCAAACTTACCGGACTTATTCCAAGTACTACTTATTATGTGAGAGCATATGCAACCAATAAAAAAGGTACTGCATATGGTATTCAAGTAACTTTCTTGACAAAATCATTGTCTGTAATTACTACTACAGTAACTTCTATTACAGTAAATTCGGCAATAAGTGGTGGTACAGTAGCAACTAACGGCGATAGTGTAAATGCTTCTGTTCGTGGCATTTGTTGGGGAACTCAAACCAGTCCAACTATTTCGAACAGTAAAACATCAGATGGAAAAGGAGTTGGGAAATATATAAGTTCGATGACTGACCTTGTTTTAGGAACAACTTATTATCTACGGGCTTATGTAACTAATAGTGGAGGAACTTATTATGGTAATGAGTTGAGCTTTGTGACTCAAAATGGAGTGTTGTCTTTAACCACAACGTCTGCAACTTCTGTAACTGCAACTTCTGCGACTCTTGGAGGAAGCGTACCAAACGATGGAGGTTCGTCTGTAACTGAACGAGGAATTTGTATTAGCAAATTACCTGTTCCCACCATAACTAATAAAATGGTTAATGGTTCTGGCACTGGTTCTTTTGCAACGAATATTACTGGATTAACAGCAAGTACAACTTATTATGTACGAGCTTATGCAACAAATAGTGTTGGTACAACTTATGGAAATGAAATAAGTTTTACAACTCTTGATGGAAATATTAGTTTATCAACATCTGCTGCAAGTTCTATAACTGCTATCTCGGCAACATTAGGTGGAAGCATAACTTCTGATGGTGGCGCAACTGTAACTGATCGAGGAATTTGTATAAGTAAATTACCCAACCCAACAATAAGTAATAAGATGGTTAATGGTTCTGGCACAGGTTCTTTTGCAACAAGTATTACTGGATTATCCCCAAATACAACTTATTATGTACGGGCTTATGCTATGAATATAATTAATACTTCTTACGGAAATGAAGTCAGTTTTACAACTCAAAATGGTGTTATTAGCTTAATAACAACTGCTGCAAGTTCCATTACCGCTATATCTGCAACATTAGGTGGCACAATTACTTCTGATGGAGGTGCTTCAATTACTTCAAGTGGAGTTTGTTGGAGTACAACCTCAAGTCCAACAACTTCTAACAGTAAATCAACAGGCACTGGTGGAATTGGTTCTTATTCATCTAATATTTCAGGACTAACAGCAAATTCAACTTATTATGTACGGGCTTTTGCAACTAATAGTTTTGGTACTTTCTATGGAAATCAAGTGAGTTTTAAAACCCCTCCGTCAACTGGAACTGTATCTGATATTGATGGCAATATTTACCATTATATCACCTTAGGTGCTCAAACATGGATGGTCGAAAATATAAAAACCACGAAATACAATGACGGTACAGTCATTCCTTTGGTAACTGATGATACGGCATGGTCAAATCTATCAACAGGAGCCTATTGCTTTTATAATAATGATGCAGAAGCTAATAAAAGTATCTATGGAGCATTATATAACTGGTATGCAGTAAATACAGCCAAGTTAGCTCCTACAGGATGGCACGTAGCCACCGATTCTGAATGGACAACACTCCAAAACTATGTTAGTCTCAATCTTGGCGCATCCGGCTTTGTAGCTAAAGCTTTAGCTGCTACTACTAATTGGTCAAGTTCCACTTCTTCAGGTGCTATTGGCAATGATTTAACAATAAATAATAATTCCGGTTTTTCTGCCTTCCCGGGAAGCTACCGTGACTACAATGGTACTTTCAGCTATTTAGGCACAGGCAACAATGGCTGTTGGTGGAGTTCCACAGAGCGCAGTAGTGCATACAGTTGGTATAGGTTTATGAGCTACAGCGACAGTAACATGACCCAAAGCTATAGAATCAAGCAGAGTGGCTTGTCTGTCCGTTGTGTCAGGGATTATTAATTTGTTTTCCAATTTATTGGATGAGTTAAAAACCAGAAGATTTGGTTATAATTTAAACTAAGATATTGATTTAGCTATTAACTTCCATACAAAGACATTACCCACGAAACACACCTCCTGTTTCGTGGGTTGTTTGTTATAGACATCATCATGATGTAGTTTATAAGCTACGATTTATGGTAATTTGTATGATTTTTCGTACATTTGCAGCAATTTTGAACATAAAAGAGATTATGAGTTTAGAACTTAGCGAACAAGAACAGTTCAGACGTCAAAGTCTGACCGAACTCCGCAATTTGGGCATCGACCCCTACCCTGCCGCACTGTATCCAACCGATGCATTTTCAACCGATATAAAAGCCGAATTCAAGGACGAAGAAAGTGGAAAACCTGTGTGCATAGCCGGACGCATTATGAGCCGACGCATTATGGGGAAAGCTTCGTTTATCGAACTTCAGGACTCGAAAGGCCGTATTCAGGTGTATGTAAGTCGCGATGATATCAGCACCGAAGCACAACCCGAGATGTACAACATTGTGTTCAAGAAACTGCTTGATATTGGTGACTTTATCGGCATTAAAGGTTTTGTTTTCCGTACACAGATGGGCGAAATTAGCGTTCATGCACAGGAATTGAGCGTTTTAAGCAAAGCACTTAAGCCACTACCAATTGTAAAATACAAGGATGGAGTTGCTTTCGATGCATTCGAAGACCCTGAACAACGCTACCGTCAGCGCTATGTGGACCTGGTGGTAAACGAAGGCGTAAAAGATATTTTCCTGAAACGCACCAAAGTATATCAGTCGATGCGCGATTATTTTAACGCCGAAGGATATATTGAGGTGGAAACTCCGATTCTGCAATCGATTCCCGGTGGCGCAGCAGCCCGTCCGTTTACCACACATCACAATGCGCTGGACATGCCGCTTTACCTGCGTGTAGCAGACGAATTATACCTCAAAAGACTGATAGTTGGTGGTTTTGAAGGCGTGTACGAATTTTCTAAAAACTTCCGCAACGAAGGTATGGATCGTACACACAACCCCGAATTTACCGCCATGGAAATATATGTGGCCTACAAAGACTACAACTGGATGATGACGTTCACCGAAAACATGATTGAAAAAATCTGTAAGGACGTAAACGGTACGAACGAAATTACGGTTGGTGAGAATACAATCAGCTTTAAAACGCCGTTCAAACGTATCAGCATGATTGATTCTATCAAAGAATTTACGGGAATTGATATCAATGGGATGGACGATGTACAACTGCGCGAGGTGTGCAAACAATTGCATATAGAAGCCGACGAAACCATGGGTAAAGGCAAACTGATTGACGAAATCTTCGGTGAAAAGTGCGAGGGAAACTATATACAGCCAACTTTCATAACTGATTATCCGCGCGAAATGTCGCCACTTTGCAAGCGTCACCGCGAAAATCCGGAACTAACCGAACGTTTTGAATTGATGGTAAACGGCAAAGAACTGGCCAATGCTTATTCTGAGCTCAACGACCCGATTGACCAGCTGGGTCGCTTTCAGGAACAACTAAAACTAAGCGAAAAGGGCGACGACGAAGCCATGTTTATCGATATGGATTTTGTGCGCTCGCTTGAATACGGTATGCCTCCAACATCGGGTATGGGTATTGGTATGGATCGTCTGGTAATGTTGATGACCGGTCAGGTTGCCATTCAGGAAGTACTTTTCTTCCCGCAGATGAAACCCGAAAAAGCTGTAAAGAAAGACGGACCTGAAAAATTCATTGAGTTGGGTATTCCTGCCGAATGGGCTGAAGTGATTATGAAAACGGGAATTCTGACTGTGGATGGATTGAAAGGATTAAATCCTAACAAGTACCATCAGGATATTTGCGGTTACAACAAAAAACACAAACTCGAACTGACCAATCCGACAAAAGAGGAAGTAGAAAAATGGATTACCCCCAACCCCTAAAGGGGAGAAAGAAATATTTGTTTGGATTTGAACAGTAAGATACTTAATAACAGAACATTCTAATTCCCCTTTAGGGGTCAGGGGTCATATGATTAACGAAAGAAGCAAAATAGCGGTTTTAGGCGGAGGTAGCTGGGCAACAGCTATCGCCAAAATTTTACTCACAAATTCCAGCGAAATAAACTGGTATATGCGTCGTCAGGATCAGATTGACGAGTTTATCCGTCAAAGCAAAAACCCATCCTACCTTACCGGAGTAAGTTTCGATACCGACCGCATTCATTTTACCAGCGATATAAACAAGGTGGTTCGTACGTCGGATATTCTTGTTTTCGCCATGCCGTCGCCGTTTATAAAACAGCACCTGAAGAAACTGAAACGTAAGTTGGACAATAAGATGCTTATATCGGCCATTAAAGGTATTGTTCCGGATGAAAATCTGATTATTTCAGATTATTTTGAACAAATTTACAATGTACCAAAAGACAATATTGCCGTGTTGGCCGGTCCATGTCATGCTGAAGAAGTGGCTCTGGAGAGACTTTCTTATCTGACAATTGCCAGCAGTTCGCGCGATATTGCACGATTGCTTGCACAACGGTTCACAACAAATTTTATTCATACATCGATAAGTGACGATGTGACAGGAATTGAATTTTCATCCGTTATGAAGAATATTTATTCTATTGCTTCAGGTATTTGCCATGGATTGAAATATGGCGACAATTTTCAGGCCGTCTTAATATCGAATGCTATACAAGAAATTAGTCGCTTTTGCAACGCGATTAACCCTCAACATCGCGATATCAATGAACCGGCATATTTAGGAGATTTACTGGTAACTGCCTATTCAAAATTCAGCCGTAACCGCATGTTTGGAACTATGATTGGCAAAGGTTATTCCGTAAAAACAGCTCAATTAGAAATGGAAATGATTGCTGAAGGTTATTACGCTACAAAAACCATTCACGAAATCAACGAAAAATACCATGTAAATATGCCTATCGTTGATTCGATTTACGAAATTCTATATAACCGCTGTTCGCCAATTATGGAAATCAGGAAATTATCGGATAAACTGAAGTAGTTTATAGTCCGTAGTTTATAGTTGGCAGAAGAGAAATAAAAAGCAATATATCAAACTATTATAAAAAAGATTATGGAAACTATCAAATTATCTATCGACAAAGCATTCGGATTTGTTTCTGAACAGGCTGTGGCTGCTTATAAAAGCAAAGTAAATGAGGCAAATGCAAGTTTAGATGCAAGAACCGGAAAAGGAAGTGACTTTTTGGGGTGGTTGAACCTTCCGTCTTCACTTGATGAGGCATTTTTGAGCGACATTGAAAACACAGCCAAAATTCTGCGCGACAATTGCGAAGTTGTGGTTGTAATTGGTATCGGAGGAAGCTACCTTGGTGCCAAAGCAGTTATTGACGCACTTTCAAACAGTTTCGACTGGCTGCTAACTCAACGCAAAGCACCTGTTGTGGTTTATGCCGGACAAAACATTGGTGAAGATTATCTGTTTGAGCTTCAGGAACTGTTGAAAACCAAGAAATTCGGGATTATTTCTATCTCAAAATCGGGAACTACCACCGAACCTGCGCTGGCATTCCGCCTGCTGAAAACTCAGTTGGAACAACAGCAAGGAAAAGCAGCAGCTCAAAAACTAATCGTAGGTGTAACCGATAAAGCACGTGGTGCATTGCGTACATTGGCCGTTCAGGAAGGCTACAAAACGTATGTAATTGAAGATAATATCGGTGGTCGGTACTCAGTGCTTACTCCGGTAGGTTTATTACCTATTGCCGTTGCAGGTTTTGACATCCGTCAGTTAGTTGCCGGAGCTGTATGCATGGAAAAGAAATGCGGACTTGAAACTTCGTTTGAAGAAAATCCGGCTGCTCAATATGCTGCAGTTCGAAATGAACTTTACAAATCAGGCAAGAAAATAGAAATTCTGGTAAACTTCCATCCTAAAATGCACTTTGTTGCAGAATGGTGGAAACAACTTTACGGCGAAAGCGAAGGAAAAGACAATCTGGGCATTTTTCCTGCATCTGTTGATTTTACAAGCGATTTACACTCTATGGGTCAATGGATTCAGGAAGGCGAACGCAGCATTTTTGAAACAGTTATTTCCATCAAAGAAAGCAACAACACCAAGATTTTCCCTAACGACGAAAGTAACTTAGACGGCTTGAATTTCCTTGCCGGAAAACGCGTAGACGAAGTAAATAAAATGGCTGAACTTGGAACTATGATTGCTCATATCGATGGTGGCGTTCCAAATTTAAAAATCGAATTGCCAAAGTTGAACGAATATCACCTGGGAGAATTACTTTATTTCTTCGAAAAAGCCTGTGGTATCAGTGGATATGTATTGGGCGTAAATCCATTCGACCAACCTGGCGTTGAAGCTTACAAGAAAAACATGTTTGCTTTACTCGAAAAACCTGGTTTCGAAGCCGAAACAAAAGCCATTAAAGCAAGAATCTAATCCTGATTTTGAATCATAAAAAAGTCCTGAAAACCAAAGTTCTCAGGACTTTTCATTTAAAATCAGAGAGAACAGTTATTTCACAATAAAAAGAACATGATCAGTTTGGTTATTTAAACAAACTTCGGCGCTATAAAGACCTTTGGGAAGATTTTTACATGACAAATTATAGTTGAATTCTGATTCAGATTTATCAACAACAAATCTTTTATATTCTTTTCCATTTAAATCCAAAATTCTAAGATTTACTTTCCCGTTTTGTTCCGAAACGTATTTCAACTGGAATTGGCCATTATTCGGATTAGGAATTACATCTATCTGATGGAAAGTCTGTACAGGCTGTGAAACACCGGTCGCCGTTTTTTGAAGCACAAAAGTATCAATAAGTTTTCCGGTTGAATCGAAGGTTGAATCAGTAAGAGTATTCCCTACAACATTTATCTTGCAAAAATGATATGTGCTTGAATATTTATCAATCATATTAGTAATCGTTCCGGTATACAATGGAGCGCCGGAGCCACCACACACAATCTGACATCGACCCTGCGTTGCGCCGCTTCCATACGTTGAAACAGGAGCTGTTGTACTTACATTGAGATTGACTGGTTTTGAACGTTCATACATGTGGTCGTGACCATTGAAAATTAAATCTACACCATAATCATCAAATGCTTTCCACCAGGTACTTTTGTAACTTGTCATGTCTGCAGCATGTGTACCAATGGTATAAAACGGTTTGTGAAACATTACCACTTTCCACATTTTATCGGTATTGGCAGCCAGAGTTGTTTTCAACCAACTCAACTGAGTTGTATTTGAAGGAACTTCTGAATTAAGGACAATAAAAACAGCATTTCCGTAATTGAAAGAATAATACTGTTTATTATTGGGCAGAATAAACTGCGTTAAAAATGTTGCTTCATTACCATTTGCATTGCTGTCATGGTTTCCTTCGCAATGATAAATCAACTTTTTACTCAGCAGATTTGTACCACTTGAAAACCAGCTATCCCAAAGTGAACCTGTGCCTGAATTTCCAACCACATCACCTGAAAACAAGCCAAAATCAGTATTTTTAGATTTAGCCAAATTTGCTACTGTTTGCCAAACTGTCATATTATCACGACTATCTCCCAAAACCAAAAATGAGAAATTATTATTAACCGGATCGGTGGTGGAAGTCTGGTAAGTTAAATCGGCACTCCAGGTCGAAGTGGATGAATCATATATCTGATAATGAATGGTTGTTGCAGCTGTCATTGTCGGAAAAGTGTAATCAAAAAAGTATCCGGTATAAGCTGTGCGCTTTACGGGTGTAAATGTTCCCTTTTCGTAGGTATTTGTCAGTCCCCATTTAATCTGGTCGGTTGTTCCTGTATTCTTCCAGGTTACAGTAAGTCCGTTCAGTGGGTCACCGGTACTTCCCCAGCGAATAAAAGTATTAGCAGAGAAACCGTTCAGAGCAATAAAACTCATTAAAGCGATAAAATAAATGTTTTTCTTCATGTTTAAATTATATTTTTTTTGAGTGCATAAAAATACACTAAAACTATATGTTATGAAGTGGTTTTAATTTTTTTTGGTATTTATTGCATAAAAAAAGTCAGAATTTACAATCTGACTTTATAAACTTATTATTGTATTTATCTGAATTCCAAATAGTATTAATTAGGAGCTTTGGTTTTCTTTATCGGTGTTTTTATCGTGAAACTTGTATAATTAGAACCATCAAAACCATTTCCATTAAATACAGCATCCGACATTAATATAAAAGTAATTTTTGCTTCATTTGTTTCTTTTCGTGCAAGGTAACTAAAAGGAAAATATACTTGATAAATACCTGTTTTAAAAACAAATTTACCTATAGAATAATTTGATAAAGTAGTGCTGAAAATTGAATCCAGAGAGATTTTGTTTGGTAGAAGAAGTTTAGTAGATGTAGTATCCGAAAGGTTTAAATTGTAAGATTTCAAATTATTAGTAAATCCATTCAGCCCAACTTCAAAAGTAACCGTATCTCCCACACAGATAGAATCTAACACATATACCCCATCCGTATATTTCACCAACAAAGAATCTTTTGTATTCAATCGTGGTTTATCTAAAAATAGGATTTGTGGAGTTGTATTCGATGAACCTGTCAGGTCGCAAGCAGTAAAAACAACTGAAATCAGAAGCAAACCGATAAAGATGAATGTTTTCATAATAATTGGTATTTAATCAGTTGAGTAGTTGAATTCACAAAATGTGGAAACAGAAAAACAATAGACTCTAATAAATATTGATACAAAATTACAAAATATAATTCAGTCAAATTTAAAATATCAACAGAAAGATTCTTTTAACAGGCGAAACATTCAATTTCAAAATAAATAACCGTAAATATCCCTGTTTTATTGCTTTTAAGTCGGGATGACAAGACTCGAACCTGCGACCTCTACGTCCCGAACGTAGCGCGCTACCAACTGCGCCACATCCCGATTTTCGAACTGCAAATTTATTTATTTTATCGAAAAACGAAAAGTATTATTTCGAAAAATAATCAAAAATCAAGTTTAGATTGGTCGATGAACTTGAAATCAAGCAAATTTCGATAAAATTAAGTGGATTGTCGGTAAACATTATAAATTCTAACTGACAAAATCAGTATCTTTGCAAAAAAATTGAAATTCATGTTCTCAAATCAAATAGAAAAATTTATTTCCGAAAAAGAATATCCTTCGTTCGAGCCAAAAGCAGTGTTTTTTGATATGGACGGCGTGTTGTATGATTCCATGAAAAGTCATGCTTCAGCCTGGACCAGAGCGATGAATGAATCAGGATTACCCTTTACTGATTATGATGGGTTTATGAACGAAGGTCGTACAGGTGCTTCAACTATTGATGGCGTCTTTGTCAAAATTCATGGTCGTACCTCAACAGAAGAGGAAAAACAGGCTATTTACAGTCTGAAATCAAAGTATTTTGAAGCTTCAGGTAAAACTGAAACCATGCCTTATGCAAATGAACTCCTGCAAAAAATAAAGAATCAAAACATTGAAATATATTTAGTCACCGGTTCAGGACAAGCAACACTTCTACAGGGATTGGAAACAAATTTTCCGGGAATTTTCCATAAAGAAAAAATGGTTACCGCCTTTGATGTAAAACACGGTAAACCCCATCCCGAACCATATCTGATTGCACTTGGAAAATCAAAACTGAAACCATGGGAAGTGGTTGTGATTGAAAATGCGCCACTTGGTGTTCAATCAGCTACAGCTGCCGGTTTGTTGACATTCGGAGTTAATACAGGTCCGCTTGATCCAAAAGTATTAAGTCATAGCGGTGCAACACTTGTTTTTGAAGGTATGAAAGAACTACATGATAACTGGCACGAAATTATAACTGACTGAATTTTGTTCTAACACTCAAATTAAAGCATTATGCAACTTATAAAATATCCTCTTCGGGAAGAATGGCAACAGATTCTGAAACGTCCGGTTTTTGACACCAGCACTTTATTTGACACTGTCCAGGAAATACTGGACGATGTGAGTAAACGCGGTGATAAAGCGTTGAATGAAATAACGTTGCGGTTTGACAAAGTTAAAATAGACAGTTTCGAAGTAACCAAACAAGAAATTGACGAAGCCGAAAAACAGATTTCGATTAATCTGAAACAGGCTATTGAAATGGCACGGCGTAATATCTGGAAATTTCACTCCGAGCAACAACACAAAGACAATGAAATTCAAACTTCTCCGGGAGTATATTGCTGGCAAAAAGCTGTGGCTATTGAAAAAGTGGGTTTATACGTTCCGGGTGGAACAGCACCACTATTTTCAACGGTTTTAATGCTGGCTGTACCGGCTGAAATTGCCGATTGTAAAGAAATTGTACTCTGTACACCACCCGATAAAGAAGGTAAAATTCATCCGGCTATTTTGTATGCTGCCAAAGTTGCAGGAGTTCACCGCATTTTTAAAGTTGGTGGTTCTCAGGCTATTGCTGCAATGGCTTACGGTACTGAAACCGTTCCAAAAGTTTATAAAATTTTCGGACCGGGCAATCAATACGTTACTGCTGCCAAGCAATTGGTTTCGTTGCGTGACGTGGCCATTGATATGCCTGCAGGTCCTTCAGAAGTGGAAGTCATTGCCGATGAAACTGCTATTCCTGAATTTGTGGCGGCTGATTTACTTTCGCAAGCCGAACATGGTGCTGATAGTCAGGCAATTTTAATCACCGTTTCTGAAAAAATCATAGAGCCCGTTCTGGAGCAAATAGATATTCAATTGGAACAACTTCCACGTAAAGAAATTGCAAAAAAAGCATTAGCAAACAGCAAAATCATTCTTGTAAAAACACTGGAAGAAGCCGTGGAAATGACCAACGAATACGCCCCTGAACATTTGATTATTTCAACCCGTTACCACAACGGTGTAGCTGCCAATATTGTGAATGCAGGATCGGTTTTTCTTGGAAATTACAGTCCCGAAAGTGCCGGCGATTATGCCTCAGGTACAAATCACACCTTGCCAACCAACGGATATGCCAAAGCTTACAACGGTGTAAATTTGGACAGTTTTGTACGAAAAATCACCTTCCAGCAAATAACCAAAGAGGGACTTACCAATCTGAGCAACGCCATTACTTTTATGGCAGAAACAGAGGAATTACAGGCACACAGCAACGCGGTAAAAATTCGATTGAACCTGGAAGAAGAGGAAGAACCGTTCGACAATTGCAAAAGACGATGATGATAGTTGGCAGTTGATAGTAGCAGTTCACAGTTAAATATATGAAAGATGAATTTAGATAAACTTTTGCGCGAAAATATCCGTTCTCTGCAACCCTATTCGTCGGCACGCGATGAATTTAAGGGAGAAGCATCGGTGTATCTGGATGCGAACGAAAATCCATATAACGCACCTTACAATCGTTATCCTGACCCGTTGCAATGGAAAGTAAAAGAGCAAATTTCAACGATTAAAAATGTTCCTGCAGAGAATATTTTTTTGGGAAACGGCAGCGACGAACCTATTGATTTGGTATTTCGTGCATTTTGTGAACCACGACTGGACAATGTGGTCGCCATTGAGCCAACCTATGGCATGTATAAGGTTTGTGCGAATATAAACGACGTGGAATACCGCAAAGTACTGTTGGATGAAAACTTTGACTTTACAGCTGATAAATTACTGGCCGCCACCAATCTTTACACCAAAGTTATCTGGCTTTGCTCACCCAACAACCCAACTGGAAACAGCCTGAACAGCAATGAAATAATCAAACTACTGGAACAATTTGAAGGTATTGTGGTGTTGGATGAAGCCTATATTGATTTTTCATCAGTTGGCAGTTTCTCGGAGAAATTAGTTCAACACCCAAACCTGATTATCCTTCAGACTTTCTCGAAAGCCTGGGGAAGTGCTGCCATCCGGCTCGGAATGGCTTTTGCTTCAACCGAAATCATTGCTGTGCTGAATAAAATTAAATATCCATACAATATCAATATCCTTACTCAACAACAGGCACTTAAAACCATTCAGTCATCGCTTCAGGTAAAAGAATGGGTGGAAATTCTGCTTCAGGAACGCACTAAACTGATTGAGTCGTTGAAAAGTCTTTCTATCGTTCTGCATATTTATCCTACCGATTCTAATTTTGTGTTGGTAAAGGTTAAAGATGCCAATGCAACGTATAAGTATCTGGTTGACAAAGGAATCATTGTGCGAAACCGTTCGTCAATTTCGCTATGCCTCGACTGCCTGCGGATTACTATTGGCACTCCTGACGAAAATAAGGTTCTGATGGATGAACTGAAAAAGCTCTACTAAAAAGTAAAAATTACTCACATTTTTTTTCAAATCATTTTGGAACTTTATTAAAAAACAGTATTTTTGCACAAAATATAAAAAAGTGTGCAGTTTAACTGTCTCGTAAAATTGTAAATTCAAAATGAGTAAAATTGTAATTACAAGCTATCAGGATTTAGAGCAATACATTGGAAAAGAGATTGGTATGTCGGATTATCTCACTATCACTCAGGAACAAATCAATCAGTTTGCCGATGCAACGCTCGACCATCAGTGGATACATGTGGATGAAGAGCGTGCCAAAGTAGAAAGTCCTTTCAAATCGACCATTGCCCATGGTTATCTGAATATTTCGATATTGCCTTACCTTTGGGAACAAATTGTAGAGGTTCAAAATTCCAAACTTACCGTGAATTATGGCATTGAAAACCTGAGATTTAACCAACCAGTCTTGGTTAACAGTCAGGTACGGGTACATGCCAAACTTAAATCGCTTAAAAACCTACGTGGTGTATCAAAAGCTGAAATTGATGTTTCGTTAGAAATCAAAGACAACCCAAAATCTGCTTTCGACGGAACAATTATTTTCTTATATCATTTCATTTAGAATTACTGTATTAGTTTGTTTATTAGTTATTGATAAGCAAAAAAAATATAACTTCAACTTGATTTCCTGTTTTTACTTGTAAAAATGGAAATCAAGTTGTATTTTTACAGCACCATACATAAACATAATTAAAATCGTAAGGATATGAATCACTTATTGTTTATTGACGCTCCGGTTGTCATTGTAGTTGCTCTGATTTTCTTATTATTATTTGGCGGAAAGAAAATTCCTGAATTAATGAAAGGGTTAGGTAAAGGAGTTCGAAGTTTCAAAGAAGGTCTTAATGACGTGGAAAATGAACTGAAAGACGTAACAAAAGAAACACCGAAAACAGAGCCGAAAGAAGAAAAAAAAGATTCCGATAAAAAATAATGAGCAGGCAGAATGAGAGTGAAATGACTTTTTGGGATCATCTGGATGATTTAAGAAGTACCATTTTTCGCATTGCTGGATTTGTAGGAATTACTTCATTAGCGTTTTTCGCTTTTATGAAATGGATTTTCGACCATGTAGTTCTTGCACCATCCCGTAATGATTTCTTTTTGTACCAGTGGTTCAATGAAATAAGTAAAAGGTATTCTTTCCTACCGGATTTTATATCAGGCACATTCAGTGTGAAAGTCATAAACATAAATCTGGCTTCACAGTTTTTGGTTCATTTGACTTCTTCTTTGTGGTTTGCACTGGTATTCAGCTTTCCTTTTGTTATTTATCAGCTTTTTCTATTCATTAAACCTGCTCTGTATGACAATGAGCGGAGAAATGCCGGTGGAGTTTTTTTCTTCGGAAATATTTTATTCTACCTTGGAGTAGCTGTAGGTTATTTTTTTCTGTTTCCACTCACTTTAAGGTATTTAGCAGGTTATCAGCTCAGTAAGTTTATTGATCAAAGCGTGTCGCTTGATTCGTACATGAATACTTTCCTGATGGTTTGCTTTTTTATGGGACTGGTTTTTGAACTACCCATTGTTGCCTGGTTTTTATCGCAATTAGGTATTTTACATCGGGGTTTTTTTAACATATACCGAAGACATGCCTTTTTTACGTTGTTTGTGATTGTAGCCATTTTTTCGCCAACAGGCGATCCACTGACTATCATGTTGTTCTTTATACCCATTTATGCATTGTGGGAAATGAGTGCTTTTGTGGTAAAAAAGAAACCCGTTGATGAAGGAAGTTGACAGTATACTGAATTTGATTTGCATTTAATTTAATTCAAAATATTATGAAAAGACGTGATTTTTTTAAATCGGCAGCATTGGTTGGTTTGGCATCGGTTGTCAAAACAAATGTTTTTGGGTCAACTTTATCAACTTCAGCTAAAAATATGGCTGTTAGTTCTGAACCAGACTTAGTGGCTGTAATGGGTGGTGAACCCGAAGCAATGCTTTTAAGAGCTTTAAAAGAATTTGGTGGTATTAAAACCTTTGTAAAAAAGGGTCAAAAAGTGGTTATCAAGCCGAATATCGGTTGGGACAGAACACCTGAACTGGCTGCAAATACAAATCCCGATTTGGTGGCAGCTTTGGTAAAGCAATGCAAATTAGCCGGTGCTTCTGAAATTATAGTTTTTGACCATACCTGCCACGACTGGAAGAAATGTTATGCCAACAGCGGTATTGAAGCTGCTGTAAATGCTGCAGGAGGTAAAATGGTTCCGGGAAATGATGGTTCATATTACCGTGACGTTGAAATTCCTAATGGAGTAAAAATGAAAAGTAATAAAATTCATCAGGCAATTTTGGACTGTGATGTTTGGTTTAATGTTCCAGTTTTGAAACATCATGGTGGTGCAAAAAACTCCATTTCAATGAAAAACCTTATGGGAATAGTTTGGGACAGAAAAACGTTCCATTTAAATGATTTACACCAGTGTATTGCCGATATTGCCACACAACATAAAAAACCTGCATTGAATATCGTTGATGCCTACCGCATTATGAAATCGAACGGTCCGCAGGGAAAATCAGAAGCCGATGTTGTAATGCTTAAATCGCTTATAATTTCACCCGATTTCGTTGCTGCTGATACTGCTGCATTAAAAATGTTTTCCCAGGTACAACCCACTGATATTAATGATGTTAGACACATTGGATTAGCTGAAAAAGCACATGTAGGAACAATGAATCTGGAAAAACTGAACGTGAAACGCATTAAAATGAATTGATCAAAAAATCAATTTCCAATTTCCAATTTCCAATTAACGCATTTCATTTGCTATTGGAAATTGGGAATTGAATAATTGAAAATTATTTCCCATGAAACACCTGCGAAAAATTCGGATTGTTCTATCGATTCTTTTCTTTTTACCAATACTCCTTTTCTTTATAGATTTTACGGGAAAATTACCCGAACAACTTCACCAACTACTAAGTATTCAGTGGATTCCGGCTTTGCTGTCGCTAAATCTGGATGTTATCATTATTCTATTGGTACTCAGTCTGTTGTTTGGCAGAGTTTACTGTTCTGTAATTTGTCCACTTGGAACTTTGCAGGATGTACTTTCGTGGAAAACTCGCCTTTTCCGTAAAAAAAGAAAATACCGCTATTCCTACACAAAACCACAAAACTGGATACGGTACTCCATTTTGGCAGTCACAGTAATCGTCTTTGTTTTCGGAAGTTCATTTTTGGTTATTCTTTTCGATCCGTACAGTACTTTTGGTCGGATTATTTCTCAGCTTTTCAAACCATTGGTTCTTTTTGCCAATAATGGTTTGGCTCATTTATTGGGTAAAAGTGGCAATTATTCAATTTATGAAGTAAAGCAATTAAGCTTTATTCCGTTGGCTTTTGGTGTTTCATTACTGTTTTTCTATAAAGTTACCGAAATGTCATGGAACAACGGTCGTTCCTATTGCAATGTGATTTGTCCGGTTGGAACAGGTCTCGGTTTGTTATCCGGATTCTCGCTATTCAGGATAAAATTTGATGAATCGAGCTGCAATCAGTGCGGTTCGTGTTCAATGAAATGTAAATCGCAATGCATCGACAGTAAGCAGATGGAAGTAGATGACTCGCGTTGTGTAAGCTGCTTCAACTGCATAACTGCCTGCAAAAAAGGAGGAATCAGTTACGAGTACCGTTTTAAAAAACAAACGGCACAAACTCCGAAATCTCTGGTAAACAAGAGTCGCAGAACATTTTTATTGACCACCGGAGCAATTGTTACAACAGCTGCACTCGCTAAACCAAAGAAAATTATTTCGGGAAACGACCCTATTTTTTCCCGTCAACCAATTATGCCTCCGGGCGCAGGAAGTATCGAACATTTTAGTAAGCATTGTACTGCCTGCCAGCTTTGCGTGAGTAAATGCCCCATGCAGGTATTGAAACCGGCTGCTTTGCAATATGGCATTTCAGGTATAACTCAACCTCATCTGGTATTTTCCACTGAAGTATTCTGTACCTACGACTGTAATATTTGTACTAATGTCTGTCCTACTTCAGCATTGAAAAAGTTGACAATTCCTGAAAAGAAACTGGCGCAAATAGGTATTGTCAACTTCCGAAAGGATAAATGCATTGTCAATACCGAAAATAAAGACTGTGGAGCGTGCTCCGAACATTGCCCGACACAGGCTGTACACATGATTCCGTATAAAAATGGCCTGACCATTCCTGAAGTTACCAAAGATCTTTGCATAGGTTGCGGTGCTTGTGAATCAATCTGTCCTTCAAAACCAACTGTTGCCATTTACGTGGAAGGAGTACGTAACCAACTTCAGGCTAAAAAACCCGTTGATGCAAAAAAGTTCGATAAGAAAATAAATGATTTCGGATTTTAAAGTCTTAAAAAGTTAATAAAATACCTTTATAAGCCTCAAACGAAAGCAATTCTTGCCGAAAAAACCCAAAAAAAAGCTATCTTTGCAAAAGGAAACAATAAAGCTTCGTAATGTTTGAGATTATTTATAAAGGTATACTGATTGGTCTTTGTATTTCGGTTCCACTTGGTCCGATTGGGATGCTCACCATCCAGCGAACGCTGAACAAGGGTCAAAAATATGGTATTGCAACAGGACTTGGTGCAACCACTTCAGACCTGATTTACACCATTATTACGCTTTTCTTTCTAAGTTTTGTTATTGATCTTATTGAAGCTCACCGTTTTATTATACAGCTTTTAGGTAGCCTTGTGGTTGTATTCTTTGGTTGGTATATTTATCAAAGTAATCCTTCGCAACAACCCAAACCAAATGAATCGATAAAAAAACACAGCTTACCCGGCGATTTCTTCACGTCTTTAGGACTAACATTATCTAATCCGCTGATTTTATTCGTGTTGATTGCACTCTTTGCACGTTTTGAATTTATTACCAAACAATCTGATTTTTTCATTCTTATTTGTGGGTTACTTTCTATTCTGGGAGGAGCATTGCTCTGGTGGACTGCACTCACCTTCCTGGTCAGCCGGTTTAAAAACAAATTGAACATGCGTGAACTGAAAATAATCAATCAAATTACGGGTATTGTGATAATTCTGATTGGTTGTGTAGGCACCATTCTAAGTTTGGTAAAATAAAAACAGCCGGTAAGTTATCACAACTGACCGGCTGACTTATTAATCTTCGGAAGATTAATAAACAAAATGTATCTTCAGTTTCTACGAAACAATTTCTTCAATCCTCACCGATTTTCCGTTACAGGAAAAAGTCTGAATCATTTCGTCCTTAGTCATTTTACCACTAATCCAAATCAGGCTTATTTCGTTCTTATCTTTCGAAACAATAAGCATATCCGCACTTTCTTTTCCATTTACACGATAGTAAATATGAACACGTTCGCCTTTATCACGGGCTTCTACAAGTGTTTCAAATTTAGCCGTTTCAAGCACTTTATCAAGCTCAAGCGTGAATGATTTTGTAAGTGCTGAATTTCCTTCTTCGAGAGTCAAAATTTTGATAGATTTCATTTTAGAAACCATTTCCTTATTTTTATCCTGATGCCCATGACGACCGATTACGTTAGCAAGATTCATCATTCCACCACCAACAGTAACGTAGGTAAACCGCTCATCGTCGCTGTATTTTTCGAAAAGTGATTGAAGAGTTTGTGCCTGAGTTGCTGCCATAAGAAACAAAACTGCAACTAAAGTCAATAATTTTTTCATAATCGTTATTATTTAGTTTGTAATTTATTTTGTAATTCGTTCATTTGATACTTAACATTTCGTAGTTTTTGAATCGGTTGCATATCTTTTCTTACCTTCTCAATATTATCAACCGGTTTCATGCTCCGATTAAGGATTTCGTTTACTTTGTTTAGTTTTTTCTCAGCGTATTTTTGAGCAAATTCTGTATCCTGGATTTGATTACCGCTCACAACAGCGAAATTCTGAGACTGATTAGGACGCTGAAACCAAAACACAATAGCAATAGTTGCAGCTACACCTGTATATGCAAAGGCCTGAATCCAGATACTTCTGTGACGTTTTAGTTCGGGAATAATTTCCGCTAAAGGTTTCTGTGGTAATACTTTCAACTCTTCATCAAAAGCAGCAAACAAAGGTTGATACAAGGCATGTTTTTCAGAAACATTTTCTGATCGGAAATATTGTTTTAATTCATTTTCTTCGGCCAAAGTAGTTTCGCCATGAAAATATTTTTCCAATAATTCATTTATCTTTTCCATACTGTTTCTTCGATTCGTTTTTGTTCATATAGTATTTTTTCACGTACTTTTTGTCTTGCTCTTGATAAATTCACGCTTACAGCATTTTCTGTCAGCGTAGTAACATAAGCTATTTCATTTATTTCCATCCCTTCCACATCACGCATTCTGATTATGGTTCGTTGCAATTCAGGTAAACCGTCAATCAACATTTTTATCTTCGAAACCATATCATTCTGTTCTACCTGTTGATGTGGATTAAGTTCAATATATTCTGCTTCCGGAGGAATTTCCTGTTCATCGTGCCGCTGTCTTATTGAATCAAGACACAAGTTTCGCATGGAACGCATACTAAATGCCTGGATATTTTCAACTTCGTCAAGTTTTGAGCGCCTCTCCCATAATTTTGCAATCAAATCCTGCACAGCATCCTGTGCTGAATCAGCATCCCCCAAAATCGATTTTGCCAATCGGAAAAATTTGTCGGACAGTGTTACAATCTGATTATTAAATTGTTTTGAATCCATTCGGCTTGTGCTGCATCAAATCAAATTGACTATAAATCGATTTTGAAATTAAAAAAACTCAAATTTTTCAGTAAAAGTCCGGACTATTTTTCATATGGTTCTGTACTTATGACGAATGGTCACGAAAAATATTACATCAAAACCGAAGAAAAAATCATGGAATTCCAAAATAAAACGAAAAAATAGCATTAGCTGCCTAATTATCAGCATATTTTGTGTAAAAATACGGAAACTTTAATGAATCTGTTTCGATAAAGAATTATTTTTAGTAATTTTCGGCTGTTTTAGAAAAGCAATCAACTGAACATAAAAACATATTTGATTATGAAATTAAAATTAACTGACGCACAGATTCTGATTTTGAAAAATGCAGGGTTATTTGCCTGTATTACTATTCTTATCGTTTTGTTATATCCGGCAGAAGAATCATTTAAATATCAGTTTGAAGTCGGAAAACCCTGGTCGTATGAGTTAATGACTGCATCATTCGACTTTCCAATTTACAAAAGTGATCAGCAAATAGCACGCGAAAAAGAAGAAGCTTTAAAAGATTTTGCTCCATATTACAAACTTGACACAACTGTGGTTGAGAAGCAAATTAAAAAAATGACAGCTGATTTACAGGGAAAAGGCGAAAATACTGTTTCTATTCCTGCTTCAATAAAGGTAAGATTAAAATCAATCTATTCAAAAGGTGTTATATCGGCCAATGATAACAATAAGTTGCAAACTGATAAACGAAAAAAAATCTCCTGCATTCCTCCAAGTCGTGTTATCAGCCTTATTCCGGTAGAAAATATCTATACACCACTTACAGCCTATGAAGAAATTTCGAACAGTATCGGCAATTCTGTCAAAATGTATGACATCAATAAATATCTGGTAGAAAACCTGACTTTCGACAGTGTAATGACATCTATTTCGAAAACCGAATTGCTCAAAAATCTTTCACAAACATCGGGCATGGTACAATCGGGGGAACGAATTATTGACCGGGGTGAAATTGTAACACCAAGTATGTATCAGGTTTTGAAATCTCTGAAAACCGAAACAGAAAATCGTAAAACATCCTCTATTCAACAATCATCGGTAGTAATTCTTGGTGAGATATTAATGACTGTATGTCTGATTACCTTATTTTTTCTCTACGTCTATTTGTTCCGACCACGAATATTTGAGGTAACAAGTCATGTCATAATGATCTTGCTGCTTATGCTGTTAATTATCAGCAGTACATCATTAATTATCAGCTTTACAAACGTAAGTTATTATATGGTTCCTTTCGCTTTATTGCCGGTAATAATACGGGTTTTTTTCGATTCACGAACTGCACTGTTTGTACATATTATAACTGTTCTGATTATTTCATTTATGGTTGACAATGCTTTTCAATTTATTCTTTTGCAAATTACAGTAGGAATGGCTGCAGTGTCGAGTTTGAAAGACATGTCCCAACGTTCACAGTTAGCACAAACTGCGGTTTATATTTTTATAACTTATCTGGTTATGTATGTGGCTTTTGAGCTTATTTCAGAAGGAGATTTCAAACGAATTGATTTTCAATATTTAATTTACTTCGGGCTTAGCAGTGTATTTATGTTATTTGCCTATGTGCTGATTTATATTTTCGAGAAGATTTTTGATTTAATTTCGAGCGTAACATTGGTAGAGCTTACCAATATCAACAGCGATTTGATGATGCAGTTTTCAGAGCGTGCACCCGGAACTTTCCAACACTCACTTCAGGTTTCAAATCTGGCAACAGAAGCTGCAAAGAAAATCAATGCCAACAGCCTGCTTGTCCGCACCGGTGCGCTTTATCATGATATTGGAAAAATGAAACATCCTGAGTATTTTATTGAAAATCAGCTTGGTGGTAAAAATCCATTATCGGAAATTAATTATGAAGATGCATCGCAAATTGTAATTAATCACGTGAATGATGGTATTGATATAGCTAAGAAAAGTCATTTACCTGAACAAATTATCAAGTTTATCAGTTCGCACCACGGAACAAGCAAAACGAAGTATTTTTATTACTCGTACATCAACGCAAATCCCGATAAAAAGCCAAATGATGAAATTTTCACCTATCCGGGACCAATTCCTAACAATAAAGAAACGGCTATTCTGATGATGGCTGATGCAGTAGAAGCACGATCAAGAAGTTTATCGGAGTACACTGAGGAAAGCATCAGCGAAATGGTTGAAAATATGATTGACTCACAAATTGCAGAAGGTGAGTTTAAAGATGCTCCGATTACATTCCGCGATGTGGAATTAGTTAAAGCAGTATTTAAAGAAAAAATCAAAAATATATACCACAACCGAATTAAATATCCGGAAGTTATTAAGTAAATGACTACCCCAAATCCTTAAAGGGGAGAAAAAAATCCTCCAAAACCAAGTGTTTTGGAGGATTTTTCAATTTATAACTACTATAATTAATCTAACTTTACCGTTATTACTTTTACAATTTTCAGCGCGGTTGTCATTGTGCTTAAATCAGTATCCAAACTACCATCGGCACCTGCATAATGGCTGTGACCAATTACTTTCAATACAAATACTTGTTTTGGTTTTGCCGTATCAATATCTGCTGAATAAACCAATGCAGGTTGGCTGGAAGTTTTGTATTCCTTGTCGTTTGGATATTTATCATTCGTCCAGTATTCGTTCCAGTCCCACGATTGATTCAATTCGAGCATGATTTTGTATTTGCCGTTTAGTGGTTTATCTGTTTTGGTATGTAGTACAAATGATGCTGAAGGAGTTGCACCGGTATAGGCATCGGCCACTGCTTGTTTAGGAGTTGGCATATAAGTTCCGTATTCGTTAATCTCAGCACGCTGGTGAGCCCAGTAGGGCAAAGTTGCAGGTCGTTGTATTTCACCTTCTTTCCACTGACCGGTTTTTCTGTTGGCATGCTGAAAAACGCCTTTTCCTATGCTTTGTGAAACATACAAAGTCTGAATGTACTTACCGTTTTCGTCGGCCAGCCAAACAGCAAAAAGCGGATGATTATGCTCTGAACCTTTCTCAAAGTGAATGGTCAGGGCAGTCCCTGTATTGTTTATACCATAATTTTCCACCGAAAAAACTTCTTTTTTCTTCTGCCCTGAAATTGCCATTGTGGCAAAAAGAGCTGTAATTAATAAAACTTGTGTTTTCATATCTGTTTACTATAAACTATTAACTATAAACTGATTTAAATTTTAATTATTATCCCAATTGTTGGTAAAATGGTTCCTCCGAATGATTCAAATGTTCGTAAACCCTGTTTGGTTTGATTATTCGGATCTGTAGGGTCTGGTATAACGTTTCCGTTCGTATCTAAATTCGTATAAATAGGAGCACTTTGCGTTTTGAAATTATACACGTTCTGAATGTCGGTATAGAGGTTTAACACCCATTTTTTGAAATAAAACTCTTTATCAATACGAATATCCAACTGATGTGCATCGGGCAAACTCAGCGTGTTGAATTTTTTGTAATTCAGATAAGCTTGTTTGGTAATGTTCCAGGCTGTACGGTTGTACGAAGCCGAATCGATTGGCGTATAAGGCGCACCGCCCACAAAACGCCAGCGAATAGCCACATTCCAGTTTTTTGGAAGCTTGTAACTTGCAATCAGATTAAAGAGTTGCTTGGTATCCCACGATGAGCGGAAGTAATTTACACCTGTTGAATCGGTAAATTCACTGCGAAAAAGTGTATATGTAGCTGTTAAATTAAACTTTTTCATTTCCATTAATTTAGCAAGAATTTCCACACCATAAGCACGTCCTTTTCCGGTGGAAACAATTTGCTCATCACCAATTTGTCCAAAATTTGTTCCTTTGCTGGCAATGCTCAATCCATCGGCTACCGAAACCGGATAATACTCATATTGTTTGTAAAATCCTTCTGCAGTAATCCTTACATTGTCCATGGGGCGATATTCAAAACCGGCAATAGCCTGATTCGAAATTGTGTAACGCAGATTTTCGTTCTGATTTACGAAAACACCTGAACTTTTAAAACCAAGCGTGGTGTAAGCCGGCTGCATGGCGTAACGACCAACATTGGCATTGAAATCAACTTTGTCAGACAAGGCATACGAAAGCGACAAACGGGGTGAAAACTGATTCAGCGGATTTATCATGTTTTGATTGTAATTCAGTCCAGCAAAATTGATTCCCAGCGACAGCTTTAATTTATCATCTAATAATTCCTTTGAAGCCTGCGCAAATGCCTGATAGCCAAACAAACCAATTTGAGTATCGTAAACCAGTTTATTTACTGAGTTATTGAAAAAAAACTGTCGCTCAGTGTGATTAGTGTAATATGAGTATTTTAGACCTGCACCAAACGAAAGCTTGATTGGAGAATCGGGATAATTACGCTCGAAACGCAGTTTGTTTTCAGCCTCGTCCGAAGTATAATCCGATGTTTTCCCTGCTTGGCCTAATGATTCATCGTTGTTCAAATATTTGAAATTTGCATTTCGAAGCATATTTCGGCTCAATATCCAGGTATCGTAATAATTATCGGAAAAATGTTTGTAAACCATTCCCACTGTGTAATTCCATTGCTTGTAAGTTGGCAGGTATGACAAAATATATTTCTGAGCTTCTGTTCCTGAGGTTTGCAGGTCAGTATTCAACACCATATCGTCAATGGCACCAATTCCCAGAAAAGTAATTTCGTTTTGTTTATCAATCTGATACTTGTATTTTACCTGAAAGTCGTTGTAGGTTGGCAAAAATGGTAATCCGATAGCTTTAAACAAGAATTGCAGATAAGATTGGCGTGCTGAAACAATGAAAGTCGATTTTTTGCCAATCGGACCATCAATAGTCAATGCAGCATCCGAAGCACCAACCGACAACTTGGAGTGAATACGGTCTTTGCTGCCGTCTTTCTGCTTGATTTCCATCACCGAACTCAGGGCATTTGTTCTGTTGGCCGGAAAAGCACCTGTGAAGAAATTTATTTCACGAACAAAATCGGGATTGATAATACCCACCGAACCACCCGACGAACCTTGTGTAGCAAAGTGATTGATAACCGGTATCTCGATTCCGTCGAGGTAGAAAACATTTTCCGAAGGACCGCCACCACGTACAATCAGGTCGCTGCGATTTGGATCGGTAGCTCCAACCCCCGGCAATGCCTGCACTACTTTCGAAACGTCGCGGTTGGCACCGGCACTTTTCTCAATTTCCTGAACACCAATAGTTATTGACGAGAGTGGACTTTCAATTTTTTTGAGGCTTACATTCTGGCGAACAGTTACTTCATTAAGCTGAACAGCACTTTCGGTCACCGGAATATCAATAAAGGTAGTTTGATTTCCCTGAACCTGAATTTCGGAGGAAACTGTTGTCTGGTAACCAATCAGACGAATCACTAAGCGTTTAAAACCAGGCTCAATTCCCGTGAAAATAAAATTACCATCGAGGTCGGAAGTAGAACCAATGGTTGTTCCCTGAACTAAAATCGTAGCAAATTCAAGCGGCTGGTTGGTTTTGGCATCATAAATTCTACCTTTAATACTGCCTTTTTGAGCAAAAGCCTGCATTGCCAAAAGTAGAATAAGTATAACTAAACTATATTTCTTCATATCTAATCTTTTAAAATTTAAAAGTAAAACACTAAGGATATGAAATAGTTTAACTATTTAAATTAATAAGTAGATAGAAATTTTCTATAAAAAAAGAATGCAGTGTTTATATTGATAGCAAAATTTAATTTTCATTGCTATGATTTCAATTATAAGGGGTTATTGTTTACTGCTTACCGTTTACTGCTTACTGTCTACCGCTTACTGTTTACCGTTTACCGCTATCTTTCTCACCGCATCATAAACCGGCAACAGATACCCATTTTCGGAGCGGCAAAGCAGGCATATATTTCCAACCGGTTTGGCACTCACCCACTCCAAATTAAGCTCCTTGCCGTCGTAAGTCACTTTCGACAGAAATGAACCACCTACCTTGAAAAGCAAATCGTAATCCTGTATTTCGAAAAACAGTTTCATTTTATCAAACTGCTCCACCTCAAACTCACACTGATATACTGCCTCCTCGGCACATTCAGTGCGGAGATATAATGCCTTATCCTTAAACACGGGCGAAAAACTTTTTTGTACTTTGAACTGGCTTGTGGGAATTTTACCCGTAAAAATCACTTCAGCATCCTGTTTTATTTCAATTTCCGAAATATGCTCAGCCAGCAATTGCGAAACGTGAATCAGATCGTTGAAATAATAAAAATCTTCCCAGTTATTGAAAATAGTGGCATCCTTGGGCATATAACTGCCAAGCGTAAGTTCGGCAGCAATGCCTTTCAGGGTGATTTGGATGGTGGACATTAATGAGCAAGTTTGAATTGTATTAATCGTTTTTCCAAAATTTCCATTTGATCCATCCGCACAAACGAAACACAGGCACGTAGTCCGTTGGGGTTTTCGCTTCCGGTAATGGCTAATGAAATAGCACTGATTCCGTAGTAAAGAAATTCTTTCATCAGTTCGGCACCCGACATGTCAGGATAAGCAATCGTAAAATAAAAACCATCCGCCAGCGGTCGGTCTTCGTCGTTGTACACAATGTAGAAACCATATTTCAAAAACTGCGCTTTCATAATTTTGGCTTTCTCGCCGTAGGGATGAAGTCCTGCTATAAAGTCAATTTCGCCATCGTTTACGGCTTTAAGTATAGATGCCAACGCGTATTGTGCCGTGTGCGAAGTTCCGGCAGTAGTTACATACAGCACGCCATACGATATAAAATGCGCCAGTTCATCACTGCTGAAATAGTTTTTCAGATTCGGATAACGGCGTTTGCGAAGTTTTTCCGAAATTATCATCATGCCTATGCGCTGTCCGGCATAACTGAAAATCTTGGAAGCCGAAAGCAACAAAATATAATTATCGGTATAGCGTGCCACGGTGGGTTGAAAAGGTGCAATACCCGGCTGACCATAATGCTGACGAAAATCCATGCCAAAATATGCCAGATCTTCCACCACAATCACATCGTATTTGGTTGCCAGTTCCCCGATTATCTGCAATTCACGTTCGGTGAGGCTTATCCAGGATGGATTATTTGGCGAGGAATAGCTAATGGTACAGATATTACCTTCTACCAGAAACGATTCAAGTTTTTCTCTGAGTTTTTCACCACGAAAATTCAAAATATCAAAATGCTTGAACGGGACACCAATAATCTGCAATTGTGATTTATTTACAGGAAAACCCGGGTCGATAAACAGCGTGTATGGTTTCTCTGGATTGGTGCGGGCAGCAGCCAGCAAAGCCGCAAAACTTCCCTGCATCCCTCCCACTGTGGGTATACAATTCAGCGGCGACACATCCAGATTGATAAATAATTTGGCAAACCGGGCAATTTCTGTTTTAGCAAACGGAATACCTTCGATGTGCGGATATTGAGCGGCAAGTCCTTTGTCCAAGGCTTCTTTTTCTGCTGCAATGGCTATGGCAGATGCAGGCAAACCCGGCACACCCATTTCCATGTGAATAAATTCCACACCACTTTGCACTTCTATCTGCGAAACAAGTTTTCCAACTTCACGTATGGATAAACGGGTAATATCCGGCTCACCAAACTGAGCAAAAAGCGAATCGACAAGTTCTTTATTTATCATTTTATCATTTTTTCCTGTTATCAATGACTCTCACCGCTTTTCCTTCACTTCGTGCAATGGTTTTAGGCTCAACAAGCGTTACTTTCACGCTTAATCCAATGGCACTGTTGAGTGCGTGTTCTATTTTTTTCGAAAGGCTTTGCAGGTCACGGATGGTTTCCATCATATTGACTTCGTCCAGTTCCACTTTCAGTTCAAGCGTATCCAGATTATTGATTTTATCCACGTAAAGCATGTAATGAGCACTGGTTTCGCCCATTTCGAGGAGCACATTTTCAATTTGCGATGGAAAAAGGTTAACACCGCGTATAATCAGCATATCGTCGCTGCGACCGGTAATTTTCTTCATGCGCACCGTTGTTCGGCCACACTCGCATTTATAACGATTCAGAGTTGACAAATCGCGGGTATTGTAGCGCAAAAGCGGAATTCCTTCTTTGGTCAGCGTAGTGAAAACAAGTTCGCCTTCTTCGCCATCCGACATCGGTTGTTTCGTATCGGGATGGACAATTTCAGGGAAGAAATGATCTTCATGAACGTGAAGTCCGGCATGACAATCGCAATCGTTAGCCACACCCGGCCCCATAATTTCGCTCAATCCGTAAATATCAAAAGCTTTAATTCCCCATTTCTTTTCCAACTCCAACCGCATATTTTCGGTCCATGGTTCCGCTCCAAACACACCTATTTTCAATTTCATATCAGCCAACGAGTAACCATTTTCAGCCAGAGCATCAGCCAAATGAAGTGCATACGAAGGCGTACAAGCCAACACGGTAGAGCCATAATCGGCCATCAACTGCAACTGCCGGCGGGTATTTCCACCCGAAATAGGAATAACCGTTGCACCTACTGTTTCGGCACCATAATGCACACCAAGTCCACCGGTAAACAAACCATAACCATACGAAACCTGCATTATATCTTCCGAACTAATACCTGCCATGGTGAGGCAACGCGCCAATACTTCACGCCAGTTTTCAATATCATTTTTGGTATAACCCACTGTTGTAGGCTTTCCTGTTGTTCCACTCGACGCATGAACACGCACAATGTCTTTCATAGGTACCGCAAAAAGCCCGAACGGATAATGGTCGCGCAAATCGTTTTTATATGTAAATGGGAGTTTCACTATATCGTCAATAGTCTGAATATCTTCAGGTTTCACCCCCATTTCATCCATTCTACGACGGTAAAAAGCCACATTAGTATATACGTGTTTGACCAATTGTTTGAGTCTATCGCTTTGTAATTCCCGCATTTCTTCGCGGCTCATGCACTCTACTTCTTTATTCCAGATCATTTTAATTCCTGTTCAGTGATTGATTTCAGTCCGTTAGTTTTTATCACTCCAATGGCTTTTTCGCAATTATCGGTACGAATCATCAGAATCGATTTACTGCCGAAACTGAATGCATACACATATTCGATACAAATATCGGCAGCTGTAAATAAATCAAGTATATGCGACATAGAACCTGGTGAAGCAAGCATTTCGAGAGAAAGTATGTCGTGAACACGAACTGTAAAATGCTCGTTGCGAAGAACTTCCAGTGCTTTTTCCGGATCAGAAACGATGGCACGTAGAATACCGTAGTCGCTTGAATCGGCTACGGTAAGTGCGATAATGTTGATGTTTTGTTTGGCTAAAACGGCCAAAATTTCGTTGAGATGACCGGTTTTGTTTTCGAGGAAAACGGAGAGTTGGCGGATTGTCATGGTATTATTTTTAGTGATTTTACGGAGTTGCAAATTTATATAATTTAGTCCAAAAAAAGTGGTTTTACTGCAAGTATTTAAAGAAAAATTTCAGTATTAATTTTACCCTAAATAATGCTTAAAATGAGTCAGCAAAACAAATCCTGCAATGAACCTATTGAGTAAAGCCAAAAAAAATGTACTTTTGTGCTCAAACATGGTTTAAAACTTATATTTTGAATACTTTATGATTCTGAACTATATCTGGATTGGCTTTATATTTATCGCTTTTGTAGTGGCATTAGTCCAATTAATTTTCACGGGAAATACGCAGATTTTTTCCGATATAATGACAGCTGCATTTGGCTCAGCAAAATCGGGTTTTGAGGTTTCACTGGGTCTAACAGGAGCATTATCGTTGTGGCTGGGAGTGATGAAAATAGGTGAAAAAGGAGGCGTACTTGAACGTTTATCGCGTGTGGTTGCACCATTCTTTGTCAGGATATTTCCCGAAATTCCCAAAGGTCATCCGGCACTTGCAAGTATGTTTATGAACCTGTCGGCCACCATGCTCGGTCTTGATAATGCTGCCACTCCCATGGGACTGAAAGCCATGCGCGAAATGCAGGAACTTAACACCGAAAAAGACAAGGCTTCCAATTCCATGATTTTATTTCTGGTACTAAATACAGCCGGACTTACCCTGATTCCGGTAAGTATTCTGGTTTACAGGGCTCAGCTTGGAGCAGTAAATCCGGCAGATGTATTTATTCCAATCCTTTTAGCCACGTTTATTGCATTCGTAGCCGGACTTATCAGCGTGGCAGTTATTCAGAAAATAAACCTTTTCAACCGCGTGGTAATGGGAACATTAGGCGGCATTTCGCTTCTGATTGTTGGGATTATCTATTTTCTTAGTGGATTACCAAAAGAACAAATTGCTCAATACTCGGGTTTTGCAGCTAATTTCATTCTTTTCTCCATCATTATCAGCTTCATTAGCATGGCATTAATAAAAAAAATAAATGTGTACGATGCATTTATTGAAGGTGCAAAAGAAGGATTTCAGGTGGCCATAGGAATTATTCCTTATTTGATTGCCATTCTGGTTGCCATTGGCATGTTCCGGGCTTCGGGAGCAATGACTTTTTTGGTAGATGGTATTCGCTGGTTTGTATCGCTGACCGGCATTAATACTGAATTTGTTGATGCCCTGCCAACTGCTTTAATGAAACCGCTGAGTGGCAGCGGCGCGCGCGGAATGATGATCGAAACCATGAAATTGCATGGTGCCGATTCCTTTGTGGGAAGGCTTTCGAGCATTATTCAGGGTTCAACAGACACAACTTTTTATATTATTGCCGTATATTTTGGCTCGGTTGGTATAAAAAACACCCGTTATGCCATTCTTTGCGGTCTTTTTGCCGATTTGGTAGGAATTACTGCAGCTATTTTACTGGGTTATTTATTTTTTCATTAATCTGTATGATACAATACATTGCAGAAGATCTAAAGCTTCCTGCGCTTGAAAAGCAGAAAATCAATCGTTGGATAAAAGAAACAGCTGCAGAATATGCTAAAAAAGTTGGTGATATTGCCTATATTTTTTGTTCGGACGAGCGCATTCTGGAAGTGAATAAACAATACCTGAATCATGATTATTACACTGATATTATAACTTTTGATTACAGTGAAGGAAACGTTATCTCAGGCGATATTTTTATTGGACTTGATACTGTAATGTCAAATGCGAATGAATTTAATGTGAGTTTAGAATATGAATTAAGACGAATACTGATTCATGGTATTCTACACCTTTGCGGCCAGGATGATAAGACTCCGGATTTAAGAAATCAAATGACTGACAAGGAAAACAAAGCATTGTTCAACTATCCTGAATAAATGGATTTTAAGCAATCTATTGCAGTTTTAAAGGCATTTGCTACAATGTCAGTATTTTTGCAATAATAAGTTAAATATAGCCCTCTAACAAAGGGCTTTTTATTATCATTGAAAGAATATCATTACTTTTGTTGCTGCTTTTTATACAGAATGATAAAATTAAAACAGAAAATATCCGTTTAATAATCCGATTACTTTGATCATTGTGAAATATGAAACGAGCATAAAAGCGGATAATCACCAAGGATGTTGAAAATCTTACATGCGAGTTCCATGCGACAGTTAAAAATTCAATTATTTACGCATGAAATTTAAACTAATTAGATTATTAATTTTTATTGTTTCTTTATTTAATATATCGCCGATATTTGCGCAGGTGAATAACGATATCGACTTAGATAAAAGAGATTATAGAGCTGAAATAGGAATTAGCGGAGGAGGCTCTTATTATCTTGGAGATGCAAGCAGCAAGACATTTAATACCGTTAATATCCGACCTTCATATGGTGGTTATTTTCGTTATCGGGTAGATAACCGAGTTGCTCTGAAAGCAGAAGTAATTGGGACTGCGGTTGCCGGTGAAGGTATCGCAGACAATAATGCAGTTACCAGCGACATAGCTTTCGAATATAACTTTTTTGAACTGGAGCAAAATCCGTACAAAAGAATGAGTAAAATTTACTCACCCTATTTATTGTTGGGAGGTTCGTTTTTGTTTTATTCATATGAGAAATCGGACTATATAAATCCGGGATTAACATTCGGTCTTGGCATGAAATTAAAACTTGGAAATCGGTTCAACATTAATTTGCAATGGGCGAACCGGTTATTACTTACCGATAACTTAGAAGGTGTTTCAACGTTGAATAATGCAAATGGATTGAATGGATCGAATGTTTTCCACAACGATTTACTTTCAACTCTAACTGTGGGTATTAGTCTGGATGTTTGGCGAAAAGAATGTAACTGTATGAATGTCAACAAATTTAAGAACTAAGATAAAAAAATGTCATCCCTTAAAGATAAAATAAATAGTTCGAATTTACCAAAACACATTGCCATAATCATGGATGGTAATGGACGTTGGGCTTCAGAACGCGGTTATGACCGGATTATTGGCCATCAACACGGAGTTACGTCAGTCAGGGAAATTACAGAAGCCGCAGCAGAAATCGGGATTGGATATTTGACACTTTATACTTTCTCTACCGAAAACTGGGGTCGACCTCAATATGAAGTTGACGCATTGATGGAACTTTTGATTGACACTATTGAGAAAGAGACACCGACGCTTCATAAAAACAACGTTCGTTTGATGGCAATTGGGGATTTGGACAGATTACCCGGAAATGCAAAAGAAAAGTTACAACGATGTATTGATCATACTTCAAAAAACACCGGCCTGGCCTTGGTTCTGGCACTAAGCTATTCCTCACGCTGGGAAATAACTAATGCTGTGAAAATTATTGCCCGCGAAGTAGCATCAGGTAAAATCAAAGCCGATGATATTACAGACGAACTAATAAGCAACCATCTGACAACAAAAAATATACCTGACCCGGACCTTTTAATCAGAACCAGTGGTGAAGAGCGAATAAGTAATTTTTTGCTTTGGCAGATTGCTTATTCCGAGCTTTATTTCACCGATACACATTGGCCGGCATTCAGAAAAGAGAGTTTTTATGAAGCAATTATCGATTTCCAACAACGTGAACGTCGATTTGGCAAATAAAAATTCAAAAAAATCCCTTTACTCCCGACACCAGATTAAATTATGCAATACAAACTGCTTACGCTAATTACACTGTATTTTCTCTTCAGTCAATATACTCAAAGTCAATCCAACCTGACTAACGACACAACCAGTTTACCCATTATTGAGTACTCTACTGCTAATCCAAAATATGAAATTGCGGCCATTACAGTTTCCGGAGCTGCAAATTACGAAGACTTTGTTCTCATTGGATTTTCAGGGCTTTCAGTAGGCGATCAGATAAATGTACCAGGAGACGCCATTACTAATGCAGTTAAACGTTTTTGGAAACAGGGACTTTTTGCTGATGTAAAAATTTATGCCACCAAAATAAAAGACGGTAAGATATGGCTCAACATTGCACTGAAGGAACGTCCGAGAGTTTCAGATATTAAATTCGCCGGACTCAAGAAAAATGAAATTGAAGAACTGGAAAATCGCATTGGCATTATTAAAGGAAATCAGATTACTCCAAATATTTCTGACAAAGCCAAGAAGGTGATTGATAAATATATGGAGGAAAAAGGTTATCTGAATGTTGCTATTGATGTTTTTCAAAAAAACGACCCTGTCAAACCCGGATTTGTAATAGTTGAAGTGAATGTGGATAAAAAGCAAAAAACCAAAATCCACTTACTCACATACTATGGGAACAAAGCCCTGTCACACAATCAGATAAACAGGGTAATGAAAAAAACAAATGACAATAATATTTGGAATTTCTTCCGTACTAAAAAGTTCGTTCGTGAAGAATATGAAAAAGACAAAAAAGCACTTATTGACAAATACAACGAAATCGGTTATCGTGACGCTTATATAACTTCAGATAGTGTTGTTCCATACGATGAAAAAACGGTAGATGTTCATATTACCATCAACGAAGGTAAAAAGTATTTTTACAGGAATATTAAATGGATTGGAAACACCATTTACCCTTATGAATACCTGAATACAATTTTGAATATCAAAAAAGGCGATGTCTATAATCATAAAAGTTTGATGGCAAGACTTGAGTCGGATGATGATGCTGTTGCAAAACTGTACCAGAACCGCGGATATTTGTTCTTCCAGATTGACCCGGTAGAAGTTCATATCGACGGAGACTCGATAGATTATGAAATGCGCATGTACGAGGGAAAACCGGCTACAATTAATGAAATTGGAATAAAAGGAAACAGCCGTGTCTATGAACATGTAGTTCGCCGTGAACTCCGAACTAAACCAGGACAATTATACAGTCAGGATGATATCATGCGTTCATTACGTGAATTAGCTCAGATGGGACATTTCGACCCTGAAAAAATTAAACCGGATATTCAGCCAGATCCTGAAAACGGGACAGTAAATATCAACTATGAACTAGAAACAAAAGGTAGCGATCAGGTTGAATTCTCAGCTGGTTGGGGCTCTACGGGTATTGTAGGAAGTATTGGTTTGAAATTCAGTAATTTTGCTATTCAAAACCTGTTTAAACCTGAAACATACCGCATTGTTCCACAGGGTGAAGGACAAACTCTGACCCTGAATGGACGAACAAACGGGCAATCTTACTCCTCTGTAAGTCTCTCGTTCTTAGAACCATGGCTTGGCGGTAAACGTCCGAATTCCTTGTCTTTATCGGTTTATTATTCATCTCAATCACAGGTAAGCGACAGATTCCTCTCTCAAAGTTCATCAAATTATATGAACCAAATGTATTCATCCGGAATGTATGGTGGTTACGGTAATTACGGTGGCTCAAGTAGTAATTTCAGCACATACTATCAAAGCGAAATGGATCCCAGCAAATACATGAGAACCTTAGGAGCTTCAATTGGATACGGAAAACGACTCAACTGGCCTGATGACTATTTTGTATTTCAGGGCGAATTATCATATCAATTATTTATGCTGAGTAAATGGTTGTATTTGCCACCACTAACAGATGGTAACTATAATAATATCCATTTAAGTCTCATTCTGAGTCGTAGCTCTATTGATAATCCTATTTATACACGTCGTGGATCGGCTTTCTCACTGGGATTGAAGATTACTCCACCCTATTCAATAATAAATGGTGGAAAAATTAATGGAAAATTGTATTCAGACCCATTATTAACTAACGCTGAACGATATAACTTCCTCGAATATCATAAATGGACGTTCACAGGGAAGATGTTTACACCATTAACCTCGGATGACAAATTAGTTTTAATGGGACGTGTCATGTTCTCGTATCTTGGTCATTTCAACGAAAACGCACGCTCACCTTTTGAAACATTCTACATGGGTGGTGACGGTATGTCGAGCTACACAAGTTACGGAACTGATTATATTTCCATGCGCGGTTATTCAAATGGTTCAATCACTCCAAATGATCCGATAACACATTATCCGGCAGGATATGTTTATAATAAATTTACTATGGAATTGCGTTATCCACTTTCGTTGGAGCAATCGGCAACCATCTATGCACTCACATTCCTGGAGGCCGGAAATTGTTTTAATCAAATGTCAAACAAAACCGGTAATGGTTACAACCCATTTGATTTAAAACGTTCAGCTGGTGTTGGTGTCCGTATCTTCCTGCCTATGTTTGGTATGATGGGAATCGACTGGGGTTATGGATTTGACACTGACAATACAGGTAAAGTCAGTGGTAGTCAGTTCCACTTTGTACTTGGTCAGGAATTATAATAAGTAAGTAGTGAAAAGTAAGCTATGTAATTGATAAAGTAAAAACCGTATAAGAATTTGTAAAACGAAAATTAAATTTTATTTTTCAAAACCTTTATTAAAATTGACATGAAGAAACTTATTATTTCCCTCTGTTTATTGGCCGGTATAACATTCGGAACGAATGCTCAGAAGTTTGCCATGGTGGATATGGAATATATCATGAAAAATATTCCTTCGTATGAAACGGCAAACGATCAGGTAACCCAGATTTCAAAGAAATGGCAATCGGAAGTAGATATACAAATGCAGGAAGTGCAGAAAATGTATAAAAACTACCAAACTGAACTGGTATTTCTTTCGGATGACATGAAAACCAAACGCGAAGAAGAAATTGTTGCCAAAGAAAAAGCAGCACAGGAACTTAAACGCAAATACTTCGGACCGGAAGGCGAGTTATTTAAAAAGCGTCAGAGTTTAATGAAACCTATTCAGGATGAGGTTTATAATGCAATTCAGGAAGTCAGTAAAGAGAAAGATATTGAACTTGTATTTGATAAAAGTTCAGCCATGAGCGTAATTTTCACTTCTCCAAAATTGGACATCAGCGATACTGTATTGCAAAAATTGGGATATTCAAAATAATTTTATAAATTTGCAATCCTTTTCACGAATAATAAAAACTCAAAATAAAAAACCATGTTAAAGAAAACCGTATTATTTTTAATCTGCGCACTACCAATCAGTTTGATGGCGCAAGAAACCAAGTTAGGCCACGTTAATTTTCAGGAAGTTATTTCGCAAATGCCTGAATTAAAAACCATTCAGAAATCACTTGAAGACCAACAAAAAATTGTTGAGGACGAAACAGTTAAAATGGCTGAAGAGTATAAAGGAAAACTTAAAGACTATCAGGATAAACAAGCTACCATGCCTGAAAGTATCAAACAAAGTCGTGAAAACGAATTGCAGGACTTGCAACAACGTATTCAAACTTTCCAACAGACTTCAAGAACCGATTTACAAAAGAAACAACAGGAACTTTTAGCACCGGTAACAGCTAAAATAAATAAAGCAGTTGGTGAAATTGCTGCTGAAGGTAAATTCCTTTATATTTTCCAGTACGACCCTGCAATCTTTGCATATCAGGCTCCAAGTGCAAACGATATTACCCCATTGGTTAAGAAAAAACTTGGTCTCGACAAACCGGCAGTTATTGAAAAGAAAGCAGATATAAAATCTGCAACAGAAGCTAAACCTACAGCTACTGAAGCAAAACCGGCAAAAACAAAAAAATAAAGTCGAATCATATTGACTGAAAAGACTTTGATGCATTCATCAAAGTCTTTTTTTAATATACTAAAACATAACATCATGATTAGGAAATTTGCATTAATAATCTTCTGCGGTTTAACACTGAGTCTTAGCGCACAGGAATCGAAGTTTGGACATATCAATTCGGTAGAAATTCTCTCACAAATGCCCGAAAAAATAACCATTGAAAAGTCAATCAGTGACCTGAGCAATCAGTGGAACGCTGAAATCAGCAAACTTCGCGATGAGTATTATGCAAAGATTAAAGAATATCAGGATAAATTAAAAAATATGCCTGAAAGCATCAAAGCTGCTCGTCAGAGCGAAATTGCTGAACTTGAAAAACGCATTGCCAACACTCAAAAAACAGCCAATGACGACCTGCAAAAGAAACAACAGGAATTATTTGCTCCGGTGATTGAAAAGGTAAAAAAAGCTATTAGTGAAGTGGGTGCTGAAAACGAATTACTTTATATTTTTGATACAAGCACGCAGGGAATAATCTACCAATCGCCCAAATCGAACGATATTACCGAATTGGTAAAGAAAAAACTTGGTTTGAAGTAATTTCAGCATTACGAATCAACAATAAGCCCTGATTTCAAAATTAGAAATCAGGGCTTTTATTTCAAAGTTATACCTTACTGAATAAACAACTTCGTGCTAAACTGCTGTCCTGTGTTTTCACCAGTAACATGGATAATATAGAGTCCGCTGCTTAATTTAGTGCGAATCACCGGAGTAGTTGTACCACTAAAACTTTCACGTCGGATTTCGTTGCCATTGAGATCAAGAATTTTCAGCATGTAACTATCATCATTAGCTGTTATCGGCAATTGCAGAACAAAATGATCGGTTGCCGGTTGTGGAAATACTTCAGCATGCATCATTGCTTCCAACGAGGATATTCCCATAGCAGGACAGGTGGCAGTAGTTACTGTCAATTTTGTACCGTTCATTCCGCTTTGCTGGTAGCAAGTTGAAGCGGTTACTCCGGTAATATCTACTGTTTGTGGCGAACCTCCTTTGCTGAAAATAATGTTTACTGTGGTCACCGACGATGTAAAAGTATAAGAATACCATCCGTTTCCATTATCGGTCATGGAAATACCCGGCCATGAACCCAGAATGGCAGTACTTGCGCCAGTCCAACCATACAATGACACTCCTGCTGTTCCCCAGTCAGTTGGTATTTTGAATGAAACGGTAATTGCCGGCGGCGGAGTAATACTTCCTACTGTAAATGTGGCTGTATAAGTTGCATCGCTCAACAAATCGGCACTATCCACAATACTGTAAGTAAAAGTAGTGGTCGCAGTTCCTGCTGTGTAAACCAGTTGAGTTACATCGGTTACTAACTGATTCAGACTTGCCCACACTCCTCCTACTTTTAAACTTCCGTCGGTGGGTAAACTCAAAATTTTAATGCCTTTGAATGTATTTCCTTTCGTGCTGTTGAATCCAAAATCGGAAGCAGCAAATGTATAACTCTGTCCTGTTGTAAGTGTTTTTGAAACATTTTGTCCGGTTGGATTATCGCTTGCCACCGGCGAAACTATAATCATATAATTACTTCCACCATTATTATCCCAATTATTTGAACCCAAATTGATTACAAAATTAATTGTCGAAACTACCTGTGCAGGATTATTAAATGGTCCAATTACCACTTGCCATAGTCCATTTAACTGCGTAAAAGGTGTTTCAACTGCACCTCCTGTTGATGCCACCGTTCCGACAGGTTGATAAACTACATTCGGAACAGTCCAGGCAGCAGTAGATGTTGATGCATTCACACCCCAGTGAAGTTTAGATGCTGCAGTTGCATTGGCACATGTTATGGTAATGGTGTTGGCAGTAGTTGGTGAGGTTGGAGTCCAGGTTACATTGGTAGTTCCACCGCCACCTCCGCCACCGTTTGTACCAACGTAAACGTGTGAGATAAAAGACCGTGCAATATTACCTTTGTTGTCAACAGCTTCTACGTAATAGTCAACTAACGAATCTTTTATTCCGGTAATTTGTGCTGAATATTCATCGGCTTTAAAATTTGGTTTTAAAACTGTTCCACTGGCTATGGTTTTTGAAGTCATAGTAATTTCACGCCATACATTCACTTCATCGCCACCTGCATATATCTCGTTTTGATTGTTGTTAATCGGATTCACACCATCTTTATCGGTTCGATATTTAAGTTTCACTGAAGTCAAACCGCTTAGATCATACACATAGGTCCAAACGGTAAAATCCGATGGCATGGCAGTTCCCCATTCAGTTCCTCCGGGATTATAAGGTTCGCGTTGAGGATGATAAATAGAAGGTGGAGTTAAATCATTTCCTGAATTCACAATCGACATTACTTTGGCGGTAGCCAGATTTGATGCGCGGGTTGGTTTGGAATCCCAGTCTTCAGTTCCGTCCCAATACCAGTAGCAACTTGTTTCACCGGTCATCAGGTAATCCCATGCAGACTTAACATCAGTTGAAGTCGGATTAATTTGTTCAGCAGTTTTTACAATATTGGAAGTTGCAGTAATAACACTCCAACTGTTACGGTCGGGGCTGTATCCGTTGGTTGGATCACCATTCCATTTCAGAAATTCCGGGTCAGAACCTGCTCCCGACCAACTTCCTGCTTCCACATGAATTACATCATCTGTTGCCGGTGGAAACTGCTGCACATAATCCTGTATGGTAGTACAGGCAAAACGACTCGGATTTGCATTTAACCAACTCACAAAACTATCAAAATTGCTACCATAATAACTATCCGTTCCACCACCGTAATTATCACCGTCGTGGTGCAAAACTATCAGTATTGGATGTAACGGGTCTGAATTGTAACTTTCCAACTGACTCATGGTATTTTCATAATTCAACGCTCCAAAACCGCCACGAGCATCTTCGTTTCCAAAGAATGTGGAAGTAGGCACTGCAATCATACGGTATTCTGTTCCTGTAGCCGGGTCAACATATTTCATCCAGTGTGGTCGATGTCCCCATGCTGCTGAAATTGGAATTGGTGCCCACAAACCATTCAGCGCTTTCCAATCATTTGGATTCGGGTTTATTTGATCAGCTTTGTTGGGTTCAACCACGCTACTGGCCTTTGCCCACGGTTGTCCAACGCAGGCACGATCCATATGCTGATTATCAACCATTACCCAATCTAATCCAACAGCTTTCAAAGCAGGAATAATCTGTTCCTGAAAAGCATTTTCGGGAGGAAAAATACCTTTGGAATAAGTCATTCCGGGAAAGTTAGTGGCAAAACATGCCTTGTGTTTTTCAATTTGTTTTTGAATATCCAGATTGTCAATTAATGGCATCAGTGGGTGATTATATCCAAAAGCCACCATATCCAGTCGCTGATTTCCTAAGGATGTCTTTTTAGATACAATGCTGTTCCAGCTTGATTTCCAGTTATTAAAACCCACGCCGCCCGATTCCATTGAATTGAGGTTCTCGGTCAAAGAACCTGAGAAACTCACCTGTGCTCCTGAATGGTTCATGGACAGCATTTTATTAGTTGCATTCGATGGCCATGAAGTATAAGGCCCTGAACGGGTATTGAAGATATCATACAAACTGTAGGAAAACGTTCCTGAGTTCTGTGATTCAATAACCGTCTGACCAGGTTGATATATCGGTTGGTGCATGTGCCATTGAAACGCAATATAAATTGGAGGGTTTGTAGCATTTAAAGAAACGACTCCAATAAGAAATAAAAGGGAAGCAATTAAAAAAGCAAGAACGATAGATTTAGTCGATTTTTTCATATGAACTGTATTTATATTTGATATGTAAAAATAAAAAAATCAATTGCTAAACTATTATATTATTGGCATTTAAGTCATATTTTAGCTCGCAATCGATTGCATGTCGTTTGAACACTTATGCATTATTTTGAATAAAAGAAGGCACAACCTAGTTGTGCCTTCTCAAAAAAAGAAATAGAAAAATTATTCTTTTACAATTTTATGAACACTTCTTCCACCCGAAGTATTTACGTCCATAAAATAGAGTCCTCTACTCAATGCCGACAAATCAACTTCATTAGCATTCATAACTGATTTAATCTGAGCACCCTGCATATTATAAATTTGAACTGACTTGATTGTATTCTGAGAAGTAATATAAACCTTCGAAAGTGTTGATGTCGGGAATACATTGCAATCAACGTCGGCCATCGGAGCATTTACCGCATTTGGTAAATTCACAATCCGATCAGTGTAAATAAGCAATTCACCCGGTTGCATTGAAAAGGTCATGTTGGTATTTGTAACATTTAAAGATTCACCTGTAAGTAAATTATACCATGTTCCGGTACTTTGGAAAAGAGGATTTGCTGTAACAGTAGCAGTTGCATCAAAATTACCCAAAACAATCATGTTCAAACTTGAATGAGAGAGTGCAATTCTTCTTCCCTGAGTCCAGTCGCTTGAACCTACACTGGTCACATAAGAACCCTGAGTAAAAGCAGTAGGATAAAGTTTACGTAATGAAATTATTTTAGCACTTGCATCTGATGCAGCTTTACGCTGAGTCAAATTCAGCCAGTTCCATGCCTGTGGTTTTTCATTCGTTCGACCACCGTTAGAATTGATTGAATAATCAAATCCCATTTCGCCAAATTCATAAATCATTTTTGGACCGGGAAGTAAGGTTGTAAAGGCAATATTCAACGGCACGCGATTAATTCTGGCAATCGAATCCGTTTTCAAAGAACCGGCACCGTATGTTTTAGCCTGAAAGAAATTACGTTCTTCGTCATGACTTTCGGCATATCCAACCCACTGACGCGGAGAAGATATCATCCCTGACATATCGCTGCTACCTTGATAACCCATAGCAGTTTGAGAATAAACGCTGTTCATATTACGCCACAAATACATACCCTGAGCAGCCAGATAATCTTCTTCACTTCCTCCTACAAAATGTTCCAATATAAACATTGCACTGCCTTTGGTACTCTTAACAGCATTATAATAATCTTTCAGATTATCAATACGCTGCTGATCCCAGGTTGATTCTGTTCCCGAATTTTGTGTGAACCCTTTGGTCAAATCCATACGGTAACCATCAACTTTATATTCTGTAAGCCAGTATTGCAAAACACGTTTGAAATATTCTTTGGTACCTGAGTAACTGTGATTAAAGTCATTTAACACACTAAAACTATGAGGAGCTGTTACATTCATCCATGGATTATTAGCAGCCGGACGACTATTTACCGCATCCCAGTAAAGCAATGCAAACGGACAAATGCCGGAAGCCTGATTGAAAACCATATCCAAAATCACAGCTATTCCACGTTTATGACATTCATCAATAAATTTCTTATAAGTATCCGGCGTTCCATAAGCTTTATCCGGAGCAAAGTAATGGTTCGGATTGTAACCCCAGCTATTATTTCCGTCAAACTCCTGAACAGGCATTAATTCAACAGCTGTGATACCAAGGTTTTTCAAATAATCCAATTTAAGTATTGCTGCATCAAGCGATTTCTCTTTCGTAAAATCACGTAGAAGCATTTCATAAATCACCAGATTTTCATTTGAAGTTACAGTAAAATTAGGAATCTGCCAGTTATATGCAGTTTTAGCTGTTTGAAGTGTTGCTACCAACCCATCTGTTTTTCCCACAGGATATGGTTTCAAATTTGGATAAATTGTATAATACTGATTAATCCATTGATCATTCCATGGGTCAAGAACGAGTTCAGTATATGGATCGCTTGATTTGATTGTTCCATCAACTAAATACTGAAAACCGTACAACTTTCCGGGAGTTAATCCGGTTAGTGATATCCACCAGTAATCTCCATCTTTCTTCAACTGATAAGCATTTAGTTGCGTCCAGTTATTAAAATCACCAATCAGAAAAACATTTGTTTTTCCAGGAGCAAGTAAAATCAGAGTTGCTGTTGTGTTGTCAATATAATTAATACCATCTTTCAGTCCAACCGGACGTGCCTCAGAAGTAACAGGTGCAGGCACACAAATGTATGCAGTATCATATACAGTTGTACCATTTGCAGTTGCAGATGCAATTAATGTATAATCGGTTGTATTACTGAATGTATACGAAGTTGTAAGCGATGTTGAATCTGTAGTTGATGATTTAATTACTGAACCATTCACTCTGATATTTAAAGCAGCGTTAATCGAAGAGGCTATTTTAATGGGTGATGTTGTACCGAGTGTTACTGCAGCATCAGTAGCCGGGTTAACAAATGTAACATTCAATCCGGCCTGATAAACATTTACCAGAATATCTGCACCACTGGCTGTTTTACCGGTTTTACTTCCGTCAGCATTTCTGAAAACCAATGCAATTTGTTTGATTGACTCGCCTGAAGGTACTCCAAGAAAAGTTTGAATATCTGGACCAATTGTCAGTTTCCATAAATTGGTTCCAACATTAGTCAGCATATTTTTTGCTGTATTTGCTTTGGTATCTGTTGCGCTTGTTGGCCAGGTTGTCAAAACATATTTCCAGTCCGATGAACTTGTACTTTTGGAAGTAATAACTCCAATATGAACGTAAACACCTGTAGTAAGTCCTTTTAAACCTGCAGAACCTAGTGATGCATCGTAATTAATATCAAATGGACAACCGGTCTGCGTAATGAATGTGGGAGTTGTTGTAACCTGCGACCAGGTAAGGAGAGTGCAAAATAATACCATAATGGTAAGGATAGATTTTTTCATATAAAACGGTGTTTTAAGTTTTTATTCAGTTCTTATTAGTTGGAACAAAAATAGCGTATTATTATGTTCAGTTCCAACAAAATACAAATTGTTGACTTAATTTAGATTGCAAACGTTTGCGAAATGATCTGAAGTATTATTCTGACAAAAAAAGGTTGATCAAAATTGACCAACCTTTTAAAATTTCAATAATCCGTAATTATTAATAACCAGGATTCTGTGTCAAATTCGGATTTGCATTAATATCAGTTGAAGGTATAGGGAAAATATTCAAATCAGCACTAAACTGAGCTACAGCCGGAGTACCGGTAGATACATCAGGAGCCGTACCAGCTTTCCAATCCCAGTTATAGGTATTCGTGCCACCAAATTGATTAAAACGAATTAAATCAGAACGACGATAACCTTCAAAGAAAAATTCTTTGGCTCTTTCATCAATGATATTTTGTAATGATGGAGCACCGGTTAAGTTTACTGCACCAGCACGTGTTCTCAGTGCATTAACTGCTTGTTGAGCAGTATACCCACCTATTACAGCAGCTCCTCTTGTTACTGCTTCGGCATAATTAAGATAAGCTTCAGCAGCGCGCATAAACGGAACATCAGTATCGGAATATTGTACATCGTGGGAAGCTGCACCATCTGCACGTACATTGCTATATTTGATAACCTGATAACCTTCTTTAAAAGTATTCATAGGTCCAATGTTTAAAGCTACACAAACAGATTTTTTATCAAAGAGCGCTCTACTATCTTTCATTGAAGCCAAAATTGCAGTTGTCAAGTTAGATGCATCAGTAAAGAAAGTTGAACCTGTAGGGAAAAACTTTTTCACTAATGTAGCTCTGGCTCTATTACCACCCCATCCGGCACTCGTTCCCCAACTTACCATACCATCTGAATGAGTTGAATTAATTAAGAATAATGATCCACCCCAGCAGGTAGTTTTAATACCATCCTGAGCAATTGGGAAAATAATTTCATTAGGAGCCAGATTCACAGTAGAACCATCAACCACACCCGCATTATCCCCCATAAAAAGTTGTTTGAAGGTTGGACAAAGTGAGTATCCTGAATTAGGTGCACCTGTTAATGGACCTATTACTTTTGCTGAATAAATAGCAGCCGAATCCCATTTTGCAGTACCAGTATAAACTTCAGCATTTAAAAACAACCTTGAACGTAAAAGCCAGTTAGCAACTACATTTACCCGGTAGTATGGTTTGGCTTCACCTACAGAATACATATCCGGTTCGCAAGCTGCCAATTCTTTGTTGACATAAGCAAACAAATCTGCACGTTTAATCTGAGGTGCATAGCCCTGAAGTAAAACAGTTTCTGTAAAAGGCACATTGCCAAACATATCCAACAGGTAATAGTAATTTAAAGCGCGCATAAAACGAGTTTCAGCTCTTTGTTTTACTGATTTTGCATCAGTCAGACTTGCAGTTAGTTGCAGGAAGTGATTGCAAAGAGTTATATTAAAATAGAACCTTCCATACAACCCTTTTACCTGGTCATGAGATGATGACCATTTATTAAAATTCAATTCGGGAATACCCGGGTCACCCCATGAACAAATAGCCTCATCAGAGGTTAACTCATTCAGATTCCATATTAATCGCACAAAAGCAGAAGTACCTTCGTCGATACCGGCAACATCTCCATTTCCTGAAGGACCTTCCTGTCCTGTCAATGCCAACGAAGAATAAATTTTAGCAAATACACCATCCTGATCAAATGTTTGAATCTGACTTGGATCTATAGGTTCAACATTCAAATCGTTCACACATGATGTCATACCGATTGCAAATACAAACGACATGATAGGGATAATTAATTTTATATTTCTATATTTCATAATGATTCTTTTTATAAAGGTTTAAAATTAGAAATTAAGGCTTAAACCAACCATTGTAATCATTGGTCGTGGGTAAATATTATTGTCAATTCCTCCATAAACTTCTGGATCTAAACCCTTGTAACTTGATATAACAAACGGGTTTTGAACAGTTGCGTAAATACGTCCACTTGAAATTGCTTTAAACACGTTTTTAAAAGAATAACCCAACGTTATATTATCGCAACGAACAAATGATGCATTTTGAATAAAATAATCTGACAAATAGTAGTTTGTTGCATTTTTAGTAAAATTAGTCTCTAATGCTGAAACCGGTTTATTTGAGAAGAAGCCAGAAGATGACCATACACCTGATGGACCAATATAAGCCCTGTTTGCATCAACATCATTGTACATGTAGTTTCCAAGACTGGCACGCAAAGTAAAGCCTAAATCAAAGTTCTTGTAAATTAATTTAGAAGAAAGTCCCATAATTACATCAGCAGCCGGATTGTGATAAAAATAACGGTCATCATCGTTAATTTTACCATCATTGTTACGATCTACAAATTTTCCTTCAATTGGCTTTCCAGTTATACTATCATAAACCTGTTGATATACATAAAATGAACTTGCAGCATGTCCTACAGAATGAGCCTGAATTTTATTTCCGGTTCCTGAAGAAATACCCCCTGTTGAAACTATATAATTGGCTTTTGTACCGCTTATTAATTTAAGGATTTCATTTTTATTGTAAGTCACATTATAACCAATCTCCCATGTTAAATCTTTAGTTGAAATAGCTTTCGCATTGATTGAGAATTCAAGTCCCTGATTACTCAATGATCCGATATTGCTAATTACCTGATTACTAAAATTTGAACCTGCAGGCAGGTCTACAGTATTTAATAAGTCCTTTGTAACCCGGTAATAGTAATCTAACGAACCTGTGATACGCGAATTTAACAAACCGAAATCGATTCCACCATTGTAAGTTGAAGTTTGTTCCCACTTAAGAATTGAATTATAAACATTTGGCCTATAGGTAGTTATATATTCATTATTATCGCCTATTGGGTAATAAGCCCCAACGATATTATTCTGATAAACAGGAATATAAGGATAATCTCCCTGATTAATATTTTGCTGACCTGTAATACCATAGCCTAATCTCAGTTTCAAATCCGATATCGTTCTATTGTTTTTCAAAAAGTCTTCTTCGTTAATTTTCCAGGCAAAAGCTGCTGCAGGGAAAAGAGCCCAACGATTTTCAGGAGCAAAACGGGAAGATCCATCATCACGTAATGTAAAAGTAGCTAAGTACTTGTCCGCAAAAGTATAATTTATACGACCGAAAAATGATACTAAGAAATTTTCAGATTTCCAGGATTTTGCTTTATAACTATAACCACCAACATGTCCTGTAACAGGATCGAGGACGTTTGTTTCCAAACCTTCATACGAATTACTTCCCTCATGGTGAAATTTTTGCCATTCATAACCAGCCATTACATCAAACTTTTGTTTGTCAATCTCTTTAGAGTATTGCATATAGTAGTTTAACGATTCGTTTATTTTACTGATTTCTTCCCAACCCTGACGTCCATGATGAGTATCACTTCCCGACAATGAGTCAATGTACAATGTCTGAATACCACTGGCAGTTTCTATTCCCAAATTTAAGTGTAATCTGAGTTCAGGTAAGAAATGACATTTATAGTCAAATTCTGCACTACCAATAAAATCTTTTGAATTAGCCACATCATTTTTTTGACTCAAAGTAGCTACCGGATTTTTCATCGATAATGTGTTGGCTATTGTAACTCCCTTATCAGTAGTATACCATTGCCAGTATCCTCCAAAGTTCTTTTGATAAATTGAATAATTTGGATCTGCCTGATCTGCATAAACAGGTTGAGTTGGATCCATAGAGGCAGAAGAACCAACTACACCACCATCAGCATATCTGTTTTTCACAAGCATACCTTTTGCATTCAGGTTAATTTTCAAATGATCATCTAAAAGAGATGGATTTAAACTGAAAGCACCGGTATAACGTTCAAAATTAGATGTTTTAATAATACCATTCTGATTAGTGTAACCAACAGAAAAACGATATGGCATATTTTTAAGACCTCCCATAATATTGATATTATGATCAGTACTAATTGCAGTCTGATAAATCTGTTTTTGCCAATCGGTATTTGCTGTACCTAACTTGTTTCTTATATCAACATTGGCTTGACTAGTGCCTTTATAAGTTGAGTCAACCAATGTTCGGAACTGATCACCTGTAAGAACATCTAATGTCCTTTTTATAGTACTTACTGACATGTTACCTTCGTAAGAAACACGTGGTTTAGAACCCTTCTCACCTTTTTTGGTGGTAATAATAATTACACCATTCGATGCACGAGAACCATAGATAGCAGTAGCAGAAGCATCTTTAAGTACGGTAAAAGTCTCAATATCATTTGGATTGATTGCACTCAGTGGATTTGCAACCCCTTTAACTCCGTCATTATCCATCGCTAAACCATCAATTACAATTAATGGGTCGTTACTTGCATTCAAGGATGAACCACCCCGAATACGAATGGTTGCACTTCCACCGGGAGTACCTCCACCTGAAGTAACAACTACTCCGGCTATTTTTCCAACAATCATGTCTTGAGCGTTGTTGGTAAGACCTTTGTTTAACTTATCCGGCTTAATTGCTGTGATTGAGCCTGTAGCGTCATTCTTTTTCACAACGCCATAACCAATGGCAACTACTTCGCCAAGGGCAACCGCATTTTCTTTTAATTGAATGACAATTGTTTTTTTACCTGCAACCGGCACTTCTTCGGTTAGGTAACCGAGATATTTTACAACCAGTGTTGCTTGTGAAGAGACAGAGATAGTAAAAGCACCATCTAAGTTTGTAATTACTCCCTTGTTCGTTCCTTTTTCAAGAATACTTGCTCCTAGAATGGGATCACCATTAGCAGCATCTTTCACGACTCCTGAAACTGATATTTGTTGCGCATTGGCAGAAATGCCAAAAACAAACATCACAAATACGCCTAAAAATACTCGTAGATTGAGTTTAATGTGACTGTACTTCATGCATTGATTTTTTTAAATAATTTTAAATATGAGGTTTTATATTTTTCTAACTATATAGCATGTAAGTATTAACAAATCATTCTATATAATCAAGAAATAACATCGACAAAAATAGAGCAATAATAATAATCTCTAATCTATGTTCAGGATTTATAAAACGAAAATCTTATGCAAACGTTTGCGATTTAAATTTACAATTTTGTCCGAAATAATTTTTTATTCGGATAATCTGTTTTACTTTTGTATATTGTTTAAATAAACAAATTTATACATATTATATTTTACCTTATAAAAAGGTGATATTACATACTGATTATCTGATATTTATCTAAAAATACATATTGAACTTTTTATCAACACGGTAATCATTGAACCATGAAAAAAGCTCCTATTACGATTAAAGACATTGGTCGTGCGCTTAACATTTCTCCTTCCACAGTATCAAGAGCACTGAAGAACCATCCGGATATAAGTCAGGACACCAAAGATGCAGTAAATAAATACGCTAAGGAATTTCACTACAAGCCCAACACGCTGGCTTTAAGCCTGAGAATGAGCAGAAATAACACGATTGGGGTTATTGTACCGGAAATAAATAATTATTTCTTTTCATCAATTCTTTCAGGAATTGAAGACGTAGCTAATCAGGAAGATTTTAATGTGATTGTTTGTCAATCAAGCGAAAATTACGAAAAAGAAGTCAGGGATACTAAAGCCCTGATTTCAACACGAGTCTCTGGTGTACTTGCCTCACTTTGTAAACACACTACCAACTACGACCATTTTCAGGATATTATCGACAGCGATATACCATTGGTATTTTTCGACAGGATTTGTATTGGAATCAACACTGACCGAGTGGTTGTAGACGATTACGCCGGAGCATTTGCTGCAGTGGAATACCTGATCCAATCCGGTTGTAAACGAATTGCTTTTTACAGTTCACCACTTCATCTGGAAATTTCAAAAAACAGAAAAAACGGATACCTGGATGCCCTTAGAAAATATGGACTTCCAGTTGACGAAAATTTGATTCGCGTATGTGATACGCGCGAGGAAGCCATTATTATTACACCCGAAATACTCGATAGACCTGATCGACCTGATGGTTTTTTTGCAATAAATGACCATTGTGCCGCTGGTATTCTTTATGCCGTAAAGCTAGCAAAACTGAGAATACCTGAAGATGTATCTATTTTTGGATTCTCAGATGGTGAACTTGCAAAAGCCTGTGACCCAATGTTAAGTACTGTGGAGCAACACGGTTATGAAATGGGGAAAAATGCTGCTAAACTTTTGCTCGACAAAATTAATGATATAACTCATGGCCAATATACAAATAAAATTGTTAAAACAAATCTCATTATACGCGGAACTACAAGATAAATTCGTTTCACGTTCAAAGTTTCATGTTTTACGTTTGAAGTATTGTGTTTTAAATTTATCGAAATTCATTACGATCAATAAACAACCAAAGACTAATTTTTTATGGCAACAATTCAACGATTTGAAGATTTAGAAGTTTGGAAAAAAGCCAGAGAAATATGCAAATATATTTTTCAAATAACTCAAAAGGAACATTTTTCAAAAGATTTTTCATTAAAGGATCAGATTAAACGATCTAGTGGTTCTGCTATGGATAATATTGCAGAAGGTTTTGAACGAGATGGAAACAAAGAATTTATTAATTTTCTAACAATTTCAAAAGGATCTATTGGAGAAGTTCGGTCACAAAGTTACAGAGCATTTGATTATGGTTATATAAATCAGGAAGAATTTGATTTTCTTTTAAAAGAAACTATTACACTTTCAGAAAGATTAGGAAAATTCATCAGTTATCTTAGAAACACAGAATTCAAAGGCGTGAAATTCAAAAAAGATAAGGATAAAGCCGAATAATAACCAGAAACACGAAACGCAAAACATGAAACACGAAACACGGAACACGAAACCAAAATTATCTTTCGGACAAATAATAAACATGAGTTTCGGTTTTCTCGGAATTCAATTTGGATTTGCATTACAGAACGGTAATGCATCTCGTATTTTAATGACTTTCGGTGCTGATGTTCATCAATTAAGCTGGTTTTGGTTGGTTGCACCCATAACCGGAATGATTATTCAGCCCATAATCGGATATTTCAGCGATCGTACCTGGGGAAAACTTGGCAGAAGACGACCTTATTTTTTGGTTGGTGCCATTCTTACAAGTATTGCATTGATTCTAATGCCTAATGCACCTCATTTATCAAATTTTATTGCACCAATGTTTATCGGTGGCGGGCTTTTGATGATTATGGATGCTTCGATAAATGTTTCGATGGAACCATTCAGAGCGTTGGTAGCCGATAAACTCCCGGAAGAACAGCACACACTTGGATTTTCTGTTCAGACCTTGCTTATTGGTGTAGGTGCTGTAGTTGGGTCGTGGTTACCCTATATTATGGGGAACTGGATGGGAATATCAAAGGTCAGCTCAAAAGGTTTAGTTCCTGACAATGTTACCTATTCGTTTTATTTCGGAGCTTTTATTTTGATTAGCAGCATTTTATGGACAGTTTTCAGCACTGATGAATACCCGCCCGAACAACTCGCTGAAAATACTGACGTTGAACAAAAAGAGAAATTCTACATTCCACCGGTTATGATTCAGCTACTTGTGGTTCAATTCTTTTCATGGTTTGCCTTATTTTCGATGTGGGTTTATACAACACCTGCAGTGGCTTTACGTTTCTATGGAACGACTGACGCAAACTCACCTGCATTTCAGGAAGCCGGAAACTGGGTGGGAATTTTATTCGGTATTTATAATGGCATTTCTGCCATTTTAGCACTTGTATTGCCGGTATTAGCAAAAAAACTCACCAAAAAAGGAACTCACGCCATTGCACTTGCTTTAGGTGGTTTATCCTTACTTTCATTTTTTATTATTAAAGATACTCATTGGCTTATCGTTCCTATGATTGGAATAGGAATAGCCTGGGCAAGCATTCTGGCCATGCCGTATGCCATGCTTGCAAATTCAATACCTGCAAAAAAAATGGGAATGTATATGGGATTATTCAATATGTCAATTACTATTCCTCAGATTATCAGTGGTATATTTACAGGTTTGATTCTCAAATATTTATTTGCTGATAATCCGTTGCTATGTATAATTATGGCTGGAGTTTCGATGCTGCTTGCCGGCATTTTATCCTTATTAATCAAAGAAAAAAGTAAATCAATCAGCTAAAACAAATTTTATGGATGCAATCACAAACGATGAGAAATGGCTAATTGTTGAAGATAGATTTTCTGCTATACCCAATTCTGATTTTAGTTTAAGTAATGCTGTACTTCTTCAAAAATCTAATTTTGAAGAAAATTGTACTTCAGAAACAGATCGCGGAACATACATGCAAGGAATTAATTCATTCAAAAGTGAAAACAACCAACTTGCCATTCTACCCGACTGGACTTCGCTGAATGTCCGCCTGAATGCTGAACAGCTCGATCTTGCGACATGCGAAATACTGAATTACAAGCGATTATTAAACATGCAACATGGGATTCTTGAAAGAAAATTTGAAGTTATAACAGCCGAGAAAAATCATATTGAAGTATCTGTTGAGCGTTTACTGAGTATAGTACAGCCCGAAATTGGAGCAATCAGATTTTCTGTAAAGTCAATAAATTTTACAGGTCGTATTTCATTTTTACCGGTAATAAATGGCGAAGTCAACTTTAATAATTCTGAAGATGACAATCCTGAATGGAATGTACTTCAATCTAAAACACTAAGCGATGTGGCACATTTATGGATACAAACCCGTAAAACCAATTTTCAGGTATGCGAAGCAATGACATATGATTTGTTTAAAAACAACGCACAAATCAAATATAACCCAACAAAAATTGAAAAGCAGAAAGTAGCCGGATTCTCCCTTGTAACGGACATCAAAGAAGGTGACACTGTTTGTGTTTATAAATTCGTATCCATTCTCAACTCAAATGCTCATTCTTATAACGAACTCACAACATTGGCCTGTGAGAAGGCTTTACAGGCAAAACACACCGGTTGGAATGAACTGGTTGATGAAAATATACATGCATGGGCTGCCAAATGGGACTCAATTACAAATAATTTTGACGAACCATTATCGAAGGAAGAAATCATCAAACATTATCAACAAATATGCTCTTTAAAATGAAACGTCTTAGTTTTATTCTTCTGATTTTTATCACTTTACAGGTAAACGCCAAAACACAGCCGTGGGTAAAACGACTTGAGCCAACTTTCTGGTGGACAGAGATGCACAATGCACAATTACAATTGATGTTTTATGGTGATAAGATTGCCGAAGCTTCAATCTTTATTGATTATCACGGAATAAAAATTGACCGTAAAGCTTTGACTGACAATCCAAACTATGTATTTCTTTATCTCGATATCGATAAAAACACAAAGCCCGGCAAGTTCAATATTGTGTTGCAAAAAGGAAAAATCAAACAAACTATTACTTACGAATTAAAAACACGCAGGCAAAACTCTGCCGACCGACTGAGTTATACTGAAGCAGATGCCGTTTACCTGCTTATGCCCGACCGTTTTGCAAACGGAAATACTGCAAATGATTCTGTTCCCGGATATTTTCAGGGCGTTCATCGCGAAATCCCCGGCGCTCGTCATGGTGGTGATATCGAAGGAATTATTTCAAAAATCCCATATATAGCCGATTTAGGTGCTACCGCCCTTTGGACAACTCCACTTTTCGAAAATAACGACTTGGCTTATTCATACCATCATTACGGTTGCACCGATTATTACAAAATTGACCCGCGACTTGGCAAAAATGAAGACTATCCACGCATGGTGGAAACATGTCACACAAATGGTTTGAAAGCAATTATCGACGTTGTCCCAAATCACTGTTGTTCGCAACATTGGTGGCTCAAAGATTTACCGGCAAAGGATTGGTTTAACGTGTGGCCAACCTATACATCTTCGAATTACCGAATGACTGCATGGACTGATACACATGCTTCAGAAGCCGATTTATACAAGTTGACACACGGTTGGTTTGCACCGAACATGCCCGATTTCAACCTGAATAACCCGCTGCTTTTCGATTACCTGAAACAGGTTTATGTTTTTTGGATTGAATATGCCAATATCGACGGAATGCGTGTTGACACCTATCCATACAACGATATTCATGTGGCTTCACGATTCATTCAATCCATTCGCGATGAATATCTGAAAATGAATGTGGTAGGTGAATGCTGGGTTAAAACACCTGCTCAAATAGCATATTATCAGTCGGGAAACAATAATAAAGACGGTTTTGATTCAAAACTTACGAGTGTCATGGATTTCTGCCTGAAAGATGTTTTCTGCGAAACATTTAATGAACCTGAAAGTTGGGAAGGCGGCATGGCTCGTTTTTATCTCCATTTTGCACAGGATTTTGTATATCCGAACCCGAATATGATAATGAATTTTCTTGATAATCATGACATTGACCGCTATTCAACAGCAATAAAACGCGACATCCGAAAATATAAAATGGCACTGGCCTTGCTCACAACCGTGCGTGGATATCCGCAAATTTATTCTGGCAATGAAATTTTGATCGATGGAATTGCCGGCAGTTATGAAGGAAACCGTTTCGATTTCCCCGGAGGCTGGAAAACTGATAAACACAATGCTTTTACTCCGGAAGGTCGAACTGCAGAAGAAAAAGAGATTTTCAACTATACGAAAATCCTGCTGAACTACCGAAAAAACAATCCCGTTCTTCAAAATGGAAAAATGAAACAATTTATTCCTGAAAATGGATTGTATGTTTTTTTCAGGTACAATAATGACAAAACGATTATGGTTATTGCCAACAATAATCAGTCTGACAGTAGTTTACAGCTGAACCGATTTACCGAAATGCTTACAGGCAAAACAACCGGAACAGAAATTTCAAACGCCAAAATATATTCATTACAAAACCAACTTAGTATTCCTGCGAAAACAGTTTTGGTTTTGGAAATTAGATAATGTGATTTTATTATTAATCAGGCCTGAAATCCACTCTTGGAGTTAGGTCACAAATCAAAGTGTTATGAAAAAGTTCTCACTGAAAACATGGATTCAAAAAATCCAGGGGGTAGCATTACGATTCCCCTTCACCTTGTTTTTTTTATTGGGCTTGTCATTTTTATTTTTGCTTCAAATCAACAAGCACGGCATCGATATTAAGCCTGCAAAATGGGTTTTCTTCTCGCTTGGAATAACTCTGAGCCTTTCAGTAACTTTATTTGCTGAAACTTTCAACAAATTAATAGTTAAAATTGGCCTGAATCTGCTTTCAATTCTGGTTTTATTAGCTTACTGCTTGTTTTTGCCAGACAAATTTGAGGCGGTTCAGCACTATCAGGTCATTTCTATCGGAATTGTATTGATTTTATCCGTTTTCGTAGTACCGTTTTATAAAAAGAACAACGACATTCCTTTTTGGGAATTCAGCAAAACAACAATCGTTCAATTTATTATAGCAGTAATTTTTTCGCAGGTATTATTTGCCGGACTAAGTTTAGCGGTATTATCGCTTAAAGAATTATTCAAAGTAGATGTACAACCGAAAGTTTACGAAGATATTGCCGTTATTTGTTACCTGCTATTTGCACCCATATATTTTCTGGCTAATATTACCGCTGAAAAAGAAATGCACCAACAGGAATTTAAATTCGATAAGTTTGTCAGAATTCTTGGTCTGTACATTTTTCTGCCAATTTTAGCACTATACACACTGATTTTATATGTTTATCTGGGACAGATTGTAATCAAATGGCAATTGCCTAACGGTTGGGTTTCCACACTCGTTTCAGTGTTGGCATTAGGTGGTTTCGTGACAATGCTTATTCTTCATCCGCTTCGCTTGGATAAAGAAAAGGAAAATGATAAAGAAAATGTAGTTGCGTATCTGCTTTCCAAATATTTTCCGGTAATTATCATTCCGCTGTTAGTTTTAATGTCCTCAGGCATTTTAAGGCGTTTGGGCGATTATGGAATGACGATTAACCGCTTGTATATTCTGATATTAAATGGCTGGTTATATGCAATTTGTCTGTATCTGATTTTGTCAAAAGCCAATCATTTGAAATGGATTATCATATCATTCTCGACTGTATTATTTCTCTCATCAGTTGGTCCATGGAGTGTTTACAGTATCACTAAACGAAGTATGGTAAAAGAATTTGGTCAATTACTCGACAATACAAAACTGCTGAAAAACGGGAAAGTTATTGATAATTCAAAAAATACAGTTCACATAGATTCTCTTACATCTACCCGACTTTATGAAACCGTACAATACAGTTCGAATACCTATGGAGCTTCATGTTTCCAGTCATACTTTATCGATACTATTAAATCGAATGACAGATGGAAGGTTTTAAAAACTATTGGAATTCAGGACATTTCCGGTTTACGAAACAACACTTCCGGAAAGAAATTTAAAGAATTTTATGCATCAATAGATGACTATGAATCAGCTATTTCAATAGACAAATACAAAACATTCATAAAAATTCGTACTGAAAAAGATTCGGTAAAAGTATTTGAAAATAAAGATTTAATTGTCAAATATAAACCGAATGAAATCCAGCTATTTAATCCAAAACAGAAAACTGCTGAATCAACAATTTTATTAAGAGATAAAATTAAACAACTATATAAATCGGCAAAAGGAGATGAAAATTACTCTGTGGAAGAAATGACCATAGAAAAAGAAAATTACAAACTAATTTTCACTTATGTTTGTGGCGAATATTATATAAAAAATGACAGTTTAGTTATTAACTCTATCGATGCATATTTATTTCTAAAATAATTTTCTAATTCTATGAGAAAGAATCATTTAATCATCATTTCACTTCTCTTGTTGACAGCTTGTCAGCCGAAACTGAATGTTCCTGTTGACTCAGAAAACAACAAGAATCTAAACTCTTTACTCACCCTGAAAATTGGTGACAACAAGGTTTATTTGCAGGATTTCATACTCAATCCAACTGAGATTGATTCAGTTACAAGTTCATCTACATTTCTGAAGTGCAAAATGACAGCCGATAAATTGACCGCAACACTGAGCGCAACAAAAGAAATGGAAACCTTTGTGGATGTAAAACTCTGGCTGAAAGGTGTGGCTTATTCAATTCCATGTCGGAAAACCGATAAAATTGAATCCACCTTCACGTTCAATCCGCAAGGCAAAACCTATCAACGTGTTCAGATTGCAGGACAAATGAATGATTGGACAGCTTCACGCACACCCGATTTGAAGCTCAACAGCAAAGGTTTATACGAAGTTACATTGAATCTTAGTCCTGGTTCGTATTTGTATCAACTCGCGTTGGACGGCAATCAGGATTCCGACCCAACCAACCCGAATAAGGTTGATAACGGTTATGGAAAGTTCAATTCCATTATGCAGGTTGCCGGAAATGGTGAAAAGTTTCCAAAACTCTTTACAAAAAGTTTTTTCAATTCCACTGTGAAACTTATCAGCCAAAACGAAGTAAAAAGTGTATTTGTATACTGGCAAAATTTCCTGCTTCCGGCAAAAATGGTGAAAGTAAAAAAGGGAAAAGTGATATTTCATATTCCGGCTGAAGCTTCGAATCTTGAACGCTCGTATATCCGTGTGTGGGCTTGCAACGAATTTGGTGTGAGCAACGATTTGCTTATCCCGCTTCAAAATGGTCGTATTTTGTCAGATTCAAAACAAATTACACGCGAAGACAAACAAGCTCAAATCATGTATTTTGCACTGGTAGACCGTTTCAGAAACGGTGACAAAACAAATGATCATCCAATGAACCGACCGGATGTGAATCCGAAAGTAGATTATTGGGGAGGTGATTTAGCCGGTATCAAACAAACGATTGACAACGAATATTTCAAAAAACTGGGTGTGAATACTTTATGGGTTTCGCCTGTGAATCAAAACCCGACTGAACCTTACGGATATTACAAACCAATGAATACCAAATTTTCAGGCTATCATGGTTACTGGCCAATATCGTCGTCGAAAGTAGATTTTCGTTTCGGCACTAATAATGAATTTAAAAATCTGGTTGAAGATGCGCACCAAAACAACATCAACGTGTTGCTGGATTATGTAGCGCATCACGTACATGTGGAACATCCGTTTTACAAACAACATCCTGAATTTACCACTTCATTATATTTGCCCGATGGTACACTGAACACAGAAAAATGGGACGAATACCGGCTCACTACCTGGTTCGACACTTTCATGCCAACTCTTGATTTGGGAAACCCAAAGGTGGTGGATATGATGACTGATTCGGCTATATACTGGCTGAAAGAATTCAAACTGGATGGTTTCCGTCACGATGCAACCAAGCATATCACCGAAGAATTCTGGCGTGAACTTACGACGAAAATCAAAAAAGCAAACAAAGGGAAAAACCTTTATCAGATTGGCGAAACATACGGAAGCCCTGAACTGATAAGCAGTTATCTCACTTCGGGTATGATCGACGGACAGTTTGATTTCAATGTATACGATATTGCCAACACTACATTTGCCGGAGTTGGAGGCAGCGATTTTTCGCAGGTTCAAACCGTGCTGAATTCGAGCCTGTACATTTACGGCGGACATAACCTGATGGGCAATATTTCCGGAAATCACGACAAACCACGCTTTATGGCACTGGCATCGGGCGATTTGAAGTTTGGTGAGGATTCAAAAACTGCAGGCTGGCAGCGGAATATCGGAATTTCCGATTCAACAGCTTACGATAAATTGCTATTGATGCACACGTTCAACATGACCATTCCGGGAATTCCTGTAATTTTCTACGGCGATGAAATTGGTCTGACCGGAGCTAACGACCCCGACTGTCGCCGCATGATGAAATTTGATGGTTTGAACAAACGAGAAGCAAATCTGCTACGTCAGGTTTCAGTCCTTGCTCATCTTCGTGCGGAAAATCCGGTATTGATTTACGGCGATTTTATTAATGTGCAGACAACCAAAAACAGTTGGGTATATGCCCGTAAATACTTCAAAAACGAAGCAATTGTGGTGATAAATAATTCAAACAAAGCTAAATCTTTTGAAATAGAATTACCTGAAATACTGAATTCTTGTCACCTGAAATCAACTTTCAATCATAGTTTTGATATTTCGCATCACAAACTGACGATTGAATTACCCGCTTACAGTGCTGATATTTTACTTTAAAAACTTTTGAACTTTATATCTTTACAAACTTTCAAACTCAACAATGATAAAAATTAAAGACAGCAAATTAGCTGCAGCTGCCGAAAAAGGCATGGACGAATTTCTTCAGGTATTTATTGATGCCTATTTGGAGGCGATTGGCGGGGAACTGAACGAAAAAACCATGCCATTGCTGAACGGAAATCAGCACACGCTGCTGGCATGGCATTTTTTTACCACCGAAATGCGTGACGGCGGATTTGTTCAGCTCATTCAAAACGGTTATGGCGGGTATATTTTCGGAAATCCGTTTGCCAAAGCCATGCGACAATTTGGTTTGGCAGAACTTTCGAAGTTGATTTACAAAGCCAAAGAAATCTACGACCCCAACAAGAAAGCATTGGAACGCGAAACCACCGATGAAGAATTCAACGCGTTATATGTCGATTTTGAAGTGTTTGATGAGCTTGAAGAGCGTTATTTCGATATTGAAGAAGAACAAACCAATTTACTGGCAGCTTACGTGGATGAACATATTGCCGATTTTGCCGGGATTGAAAAATGACTTTAGCTCTTAAAATGTACTGATATTATCAGGGCTTTTGGAAGCAGAAAACAAAGTAAACTAATTCGCCGCTTTCCAAACCTTTAAAGGTTGGTGATCCCATATTACCGGCAAAATCGTGAAATGATTTTCGTAGAAACGGAGGTGCATATTTATTTACCAAAGCTTCACGGCGTTCAGTGTCCAATTCCAATGCTCTGACTACTTCTTTGTTAATAAATTGTTCGTCGAATTTCACAAAATTATATTGTGACAAAAGATGTATCAAACTTTTCATCTCACCTTGAGGTCGGAAATCAGTAAACAAAAAATGCCCCCCCGACTTAAGACTCCTGTAAACCTCATCCAGAAATAAATGCATTTCGGGATACCTGTGCGATGATTCGACATTGAAAATTATATCAATTGAATTAGCTTCTAAATCAAGTTGCTGAGCATTTCCTTGTTTAAAACTCAGACCATTAAGTTTAAAATGTTTATTACCAAATTTTGATGCTTTTGAGTTCAGGTCAATTCCCAAAGCCGTCGATGGTTTAAAAGTTTTGGTAATATAGGCCAATCCTCCCCCGCGTCCGCTACCGATCTCCACAATGTCTTTTCCTTCAATATCAACCATTTTGGCTAATCGGTGATAAAGCTGGATGGAATAACGATTAATTTCATCTACTTTAAGTAATTCTATGTTTTCAAATGAATCATGATAGCCATAATTCATAAACAAAACTTCTTTGTTTTTATCAACTGTACTGATATACCAGTACAATGCTTTATATATTAAGGAGGTGAAATTCATATAATCTGATTGATTTTAAGTTGAAATACACACAAAGATATATATATCTTTTTAATTATCAGGACAATTTGTATGTATTTCGTATTATATTTAACTCAAAAAGTTTAAAGTATTTTTATAAAAAAAAATTCATGTTTATTCGTATCTTTGCAATCAATTTAAAAAAACCGCCCTAATTAAACAGTATGAAACGAGCATGAATACAAATACTTACCACAGTTCGTAAAATTTGACATGCGAGTTCCATATGACCATTAGAAATCAATTATTTACATATGAAAACCAAATATCTTCAACTTATCAACCCTGTGAAATGGGTAAAAGCCTCTCGTTTAAAGAAAAAAGACGGTCAGTACGACAAATCGAAAAGCGACCTGGAGCTGAATCTTTATTCGAAAATTCTAAAGAATGATATGCTCCATTACGGGTATTTTGAAGACCCCGAAACACCTGCCGACACTATTTCTATCAAAGACATTGAAGATGCTCAGATAAAATATGCTCAGAACATTATCGACCTAATCACGGATAAAAAAGGACATATCCTCGATGTGGGCTGTGGAATGGGCGGACTTTCGGCCATCCTTACCGAACAAAAATTCAAGGCGGAAGCACTTACTCCAAACAAAAACCAAATCCGTCATATTCAGCAGAAATACCCCGCTATTCCGGTACACAATTGCAAATTCGAAGATGTGCCTGAAACCAAAATCTACAAAACGGTTATTAATTCCGAGTCGTTTCAGTATATCAACCTCGAAAAGGGACTAGAAAAAATCAATGCCATCACCGAACCCGGCGCACGCTGGATTATTACCGATTACTTCCGTCTGCACAACGACGGTATAAACAAATCGTCACACCTCTACGACGAATTTATTGCCACCATCGAAAAATCGAACTGGAAAATTGTGTATCAGAAAGACATTACGCCCAACATCCTGCCTATGCTCCGACTGCTGAACCTGTATGTAGAACGCTTCCTCTTCCCTATCAAAAACTTTGGTTTCGAAAAACTGCGCTACAAACAGGGTTTCCTGTATTATCTTACTCAAGAACTGCGCGAAGGAATTGATGGAAAAATCCACAAGGAAGTGGCTTCCATCGACCCTGTTAAATTCGAAAACGAAAAGAAATACATGATTTTTGCATTGGAACGGAAATAAATCAGTAATGAAAAAACCTCAGAAAAAATCAATTTTCCTAATCGTTGGAATTTCGCTAATTCTGATAGCTGTATTATCCAAACGACTTTTCATCAAAAACTTTTCGATGGAATCAACCTACAGTTTTCTGGCCGGTTTTGCTATTGTAATGGTTGGATTTATTATTTACAAAGTGTATCTCAAATATAGGAAATAGAACATAAGTTTCAAAATGTTTCTTCAATACCAGCCGAACAAAAGGCACAAATTAATTCGGAGCGCGGCCTGTGTTTTATATTTTATTGTTCAGATTTCATTGTCATAATTTTCATTGCCGTCAGATTTCATTGCCGTCAGATTTATCTGACGGATAAAATAAATTATTCCATAAAAAGGGCTTTAGCCCAAAAAAATCAACATTATGTCGTATGTAAAAATATGGATTCATTTGGTATTTGCCACAAAAAACAGAGAAAATTTTCTGTCCAAAAGTATTCGGCAAGATGTCCACAAGCATATTATTGAGAATTGCAAAGAAAAAGGTATTTTCTTACAAGCAATAAATGGAATGAGCGAACATTTACATTGTTTGATTTCATTAGGAAAGAATCAGTCCATTTCAGAAGTTGCACATTTGATTAAAGGTGAATCCTCATATTGGATAAACAAAAATAAAATTATACCAGCAAAATTTAGTTGGCAGGATGATTTTTTTGCAGTGTCGGTTAGCGAATCAAATGTAGAAATAGTAAGCCATTATATTAAAAATCAAGAAAAACATCATACCGGAAAAACCTATTCAGAAGAGGTTGATGAATTTGTTAGTAAATATGGATTTAATGTGATTAATGACAAATAATAGGGGTTAAAACCCAACATTACTCTGATTCATTTGTCCGTCGTATAAATGCGACGGCAATGAATCAGGTTTTTACATCAAAATTCTTCCAAAATAAACAAATGTGACGGCATTAAAAAAAA
>JBAXPM010000009.1:0-68168 GCA_037132235.1 Paludibacter sp. | reverse complement strand
GGTTATTCTGTTGTAATACAGACATATAACCTACTTATAAGGAGCGACTAATTATCGGGGCTAATGCAGCAAACAAAGGACTTAACATCGACAGTCTGAAAGATGAAATTGTGAAAACATCGAAAGAAATTCAACAGCAAAAGAAAGACTCAATTATGTTGTCGAAACTTTCACCTAATCAGCTTCTGGAACTAAAAAAAGGGGAACAGGAAGTTGAGAAAGAAAAAATCGAAGCTGATAGACATGCCGAAATGCCTTTACCAAGCTTTATTATTTTTCTGATTTGTGCGTTACCATTCCTTTTTGCCGGAACAATTATCGTTGTTAATGTCCGTCAGAAAAACATGGAATCGAAACGCAAGTACGATTTGTTTACAAAATCATTGGAAATGGGACAAACTGTTCCGGAACATTTCTTCGATGACCCTAAAAAAGTAAATCCGGCTTCGAATCTGAAACGAGGAGTTATCTGGCTGGCAGTGGGGTTGGCAGTTATAATTTCTTTTGTAATCATGCATAAACATGATGGCTTGATCCTGGGAATAGTTCCTGCCTTTGTTGGCGCCGGTTATTTGATAGTACATTTTCTTGACAAACCGAAATCAGATTCAAGCGCTGAATAACCATGAGCAACACGGATGATATCCGCTGGGTCACACAGGTTGCTTTGCTTGGCGACAAAAACGCTTTCGATAAACTAACCTGCAAATACCAATCGCCTATCCGTCGGTTCTTCCTGAACCTGACGGCAGGCGATGGCCCGTTAAGTGACGATCTGGCTCAGGAGACTTTTATCAAAGCATACCTGAATATCACTGCTTTTAAAGGGATTTCCGGATTTTCCACCTGGTTGTATCGCATTGCATACAATGTATATTACGACTCGGTGAGGGCGCAAAAGAAATATGCCGATATCAATGAATGGGAAATTGACAGTCAGCATCAAACGCAAAATGAATTCTCGGCAGAGAAGATGGACATATATAAAGCGTTAAAGTTGCTTAGGAAAGAAGAACAAACGGCCGTTTTGTTGTTTTATATGGAAGACAAAACGCACCCCGAAATTGCAAAAATAATGAATTGCCCCCTCGGAACTGTAAAAACCTACATTCTGAAGGGAAAAGAAAGACTAACTGTTTACCTTACAAACGCAGGATATGGAAACTAACGACAAATTGCTGAAAGATTTCTTCAGCGAAAACAAAAAAGAAATAGCAGATAACGGATTTTCGAACCGCGTTATGCGAAACTTGCCTGTAACTGCAGACAATAGTTGGATTGTGTGGGTTTTTGCAGCCGTTGGGATGGCGCTTTCTATCTATTTCGGATTAACAAGCGGATTGTTTGAACATGCTTTCTCACTATTGTTTAAATCTGTTCCGTATTATTATCTGTTAGCGGGTATTGCTTGCTTTCCATTGCTGGGAACAGCGGGATATTATCTTGCTCAAAACAAGCAAATAGCTTTGTAAATATTTCAAATGCCGGCATATAAAATTGCCGGCATTTGATTTTTTATATTTGGGTACTCTTTACTCCACTTTAGGGGTTGGGGCCAATTATCCTTTCTTTGCCATTGGCTTCAAATCAGTCAAATCGGCAATTTTAATCACCTTACCGGTATCACAACTTTTGCGTGCAGCAATACCAACCAGAATTGCAAAAGCTCCATCGCGTATTCCGGCTGCCTGACGCATTGGATCATCCTGGCTGCTGATAAAAATATGGTCGTGAAGTAATTTATCGCCACCGCCGTGACCTTCGCCTTTGGGTATGCGATAGAAAGTTCGCTTGCCGAAGTTCTTTGTGAGCATAATTTCATCGAAATCGGTTTCGTAAACCGGATTACTTTCCTGAATCCACGCATCAATGCGGCCTTTTGTTCCATTAAATGCAATGCGATAACCTTCATACGGTGAGTAAGTTACACAAGAATAGGAAACCTGAACACCATTGGCATACTTGATGGAAGCTCCCATTTTGTCGAAAATATCAATGTCTTCTTTGAAAACACAACCATCACGCAGGTAGCCATCGTATTGCTCATTGTCAGTATAAAGCAGTTTATAGTATTCATTCTTATTAACATCCCAGTAGAAATCACAGCTGGATTTATGGTCACAAGTTCGGCAGTTTACGCCGCGATGTTTTCCGTTTTTACCGTAAAAATCCAGATTCCCGTAAGCCATAACTTCTTCGGGTTCGGAATCAATCCACCAGTTCAGCAAATCGAAATGATGCGATGCTTTATGTACCCACAGCGAACCGCTGAATTCGCGTTTCCGGTGCCAACGGCGAAAATAATCAGCACCATGACTTGTATCGAGATACCAGTGAAAATCTACGGATGTGATTTCGCCAATTTCGCCTTTTTGAATCAGTTCCCATATTTTGGCGCGATGTGGCGAGTAGCGGTAATTAAATGTTACAGTGAGTTTTTTCCCGGTTCGTTTTTGAGCATCCAATATAGCCTGACATTTCACTTCGTCAGTAGTCATTGGTTTTTCGGAAATCACATCGCAACCCAGCTCCATCCCTCGTATAATGTATGTATCATGCAAATAGTCGTTCACTGTAACAATCAACACATCGGGTTTCGTTTCCTTCATCATAGTCTCGAAATCGGTGAATGTTTTACAACTGGCACCCATATATTTCTTAGCTGACTCCACTCTTCCCGGGTTTTTGTCGCATAAACCCACAAATTCCACATAATCACTGTAGTCTTTAATCACAGTCTTACCCCACATAGAAGTTCCACGTGAGCCTGTTCCAATTAAGGCAATTCTCTTTTTTACTCCCTTTTTGTCTGATTTACTTATAGCTTGTGCAATACCCGGAACTGAACTTAAGATGGCGCCTGCTGTTGCTATGGCCGATGTTGAAATAAATTTACGTCTGTCCATTTCTTCTAAGGTTAACTGTTAGTGATTTCTATTTGAATATAATATGTTTTTCTCTCAGCTCATTTGCCGCCAGTTTAGCAAACTGATATGCTCCTTCTTTTTTCAGATGTGTATCGTCAGAATTTACATACAAGACAGTTTTAGACTTCTCAGAACCATATCTTTCAACCAGTTTTTTTGTGGAAGCTGTCAAATCAATTATCGGAACATTAAGTTCACGCGCAACACTTTTCATGGCTGCCACATAATTCAATGTTGAATCACCAACCACTTCCGATAAATTATGTTGTGCTTTTTGAGTCAATACATTTCCAATGAAATATCGACGGACAACAGGAGTGAACAAAACAGGCATTGCTCCCTTTTCGCGGGTTTCTTTTACGTAAAGTTTCAGGTATTTTTGAAACAAACCCCATGGAGCAGTTCCACGGGCAGTTGAGTCTTTTTCGTCGGTATCCAGTCCGTTTTGTTTTTCGTCGTTATGTCCAAACTGAATGAAAACAACATCACCCGGTTTCAACTCATTACGGAGATTTACCCACACTTCTTTGTAAAATGTTTTTGAACCTCTTCCGTTTTTAGCGGCATTTTTCAAAGTTATATCCTTGCTCAAAAACATCGGAAACATCTGGCACCATCCACGTTGTTCTTTTGCACCACTGTATTTCAGTGTATCATAATCAGCCATAGTGGAATCGCCGATTGTAAAAATGCGTGTTTTTCCTTCTGTAAGATTAAAAACAAGTATAAATAAAAGAAGAATCCTGATTTTCATTGGAAATTGGGAATTATAAAATTGAAAATTATTTTGTCGGATTCCATTTGTCATAGCCTTTCAATACATTTTCGACGGTGTATTCGGCAGCTTCTTTTTTGGTCAGTAATTTTATCCATGCCGGACGACCTTTTGTGACTGCACCTTCACCGGTATTGTTGTATTCCATGTAGCGGGCAGTCTTTTCGTTTTCAGGATTTTTCCAGTTATCCCAACCAATAGTTTTAATTCCTTTTGGAAGATGGCAATTCATGTACAAAGTCATGGCATACGCTCTCCATGGACGACCCAGATACATAGTGGTAATTGTGTCTGCAAGCTGTATTTTGCAGTTATTCAGAATGTAGCCATACTTAATATTTTCGGGTGTGCTGGCCGCTGTAATATACGAATTTCGTTTGCAAAGAATCGAACAACCTTCAAACCAAACTGTTGACGGTCCAAAAATAAAGTCGGTTGTACCTTCGATATAGCAATTCAGAAAATACTGACGGGAATTTTGTTTTCCGGTATAAATTGTATCCTGATTGCCTAAAAACCTGCAATTCACAAACACAGCTCTATCGCCTTCAACGTGTAATGCCACAGCCTGACCAAGTTGAGCGGCCGTATTTTCGACAGTAAGATTCTCTAAACGAATGTCATTCCCACAAATCTTGAATGTATAGGTTTTAAATGTCCCCATTTTACGGATGTTGGCATGGTCGTCGTAGTTTATTATCGTTTGGTCGCGGTCTTCACCAATCAATCGAACATTACAAACATGAGTTGGAATCTCAAGCTTCTCTTTATAAAAACCTTTTTTGATAAAAATAGTTACCATTCCTGCCGGATTAAATGCCCGAACGGAATCAATTGCCTGCTGAATATTCCGGAAATTTCCTGTTCCGTTTCGGTCAACAACAATGTCGTAATGTTGCTGTGAAAAACCAAGTCCGGCAACCAATGCTAAAAACAAAAACACTATATATTTCTTCATAAACAAGGATTAAATCGCAATTTTAATAGTGGAAACACTTGAATCAGAACCAACTGCAGTAACAATATAAACAGATGACATCAGACCCGAAGCATCCAAACTAAACTTTTGACTATCACAGGAAATATCCCTAAGCAATCTTCCATTTAAATCACGCAATAAAATTCTCTTCATGTACACTGACGATGAGACTTCGATTTGATTTGATTGCGAATGATAAACAGCAGAAATATTTGCTGAATTTGTTATGAAAGGCGTGAAAAATCCGGTCTGAACATTAGTAACCGGTTTTGCCAGTTCATTTAAATATACTTCAACATTGGTATACTGACCATCTAACGTAGTTTTTGTACCATCGCTGGGATCGGTAGGATTAAGACCGTGAGCAGTTTCCCAACTATCGGACATACCATCACCATCGGTATCTACAGGAACTGTATTCACATCGAAAGTGTAAGTTGGCCATCCACCCACATCTTTCTGCGAATCAATAAATCCACCCTTACTACCGTTACTGCCGGCAGAACAGGATATTGTTCCGTTCAGGATATTGTTTGCAATGCGTACATCAACAGCATCACGCTTAAGGCTGGCGCCTGCAAATGATGTTACAGAAGTATAGGCATCGTTAGCTGTTTGAGTTGTAATTATTGGGGCAGGAAATGGAACCGTTGATTCTAAATCGGTTATGCTTTTTGTGCCAAGACTATTTGGCTGAAAACCAAGCCAGTTATTGGAAGTAACTGCCGGGTAATTTTTCATGATATTTCCATTCAGATAAAATGTTCCCCAAACTCCTGCAGGCTGACTATTCGTTCCGGTATCGCCATTAGGGCTAAAAATACGATACGTTGCGCTTGACCCGGTTGCAGCACCTGAACGGTAATAATTATTGATCATATTAAACCGACCACCTTCACCTGCATAACCTGAGTTTGAACCCCAGTTATAGATTACATTGTTTACAAAGTTGACCAATTCGGTGGAAGGGCTGTTTGTATATCTGCTTCCGCAAAACCTCGGATTTCGACTATCATGAAAAGCCAGAATATTATGATGATAAGTTGCAGGTTCACCACCCCAAATACCGCCATACCCATGCGCACCTTTGGAGTGAACTGAATTCCGCATACTCTCTGCCATGAAACACCATTGCATAGTGAATCGCTTGTTGTCGTAAAACGAAGAACATTCGTCAATATTCCAACTCATGGAGCAATGATCAAGAATTATATCGGTTTGGTTTTTACCCCAAATTGCATCAGCACCATCCCAACTGTAAGAGGTATTACCAGCCAGTTTATCAGCCTCAGCGGCTTCGTCGCCCATACGGAAACGCATAAATCGTATTATAACATTGCTTGTCTGAAGTATAACGGTATAATTTTTCAGACAAATTCCATCTCCGGGAGCACTTTGTCCTGCAATGGTCAGATTTCCGTTACTAATTCTGAGTTCGGAGGTCAAAGGTATAATACCTGCCACCTGAAACAGAATGATTCGGGCACCTGTTTGATTTATTGCCCAACGTAATGTTCCGGCTGTACCGTCATCAGTTAGTTTTGTAACATACAATATCTTACCACCGCGTCCACCGGTTGTGTACATTCCATCACCTTCTGCTGTTGGGAAAGCAGGTGTTTGGGCTTGAATTGTTGCGAAAAATAGAAACAAGAAAGGAAACACTAATTTTTTCATTTGTTTTTTATTTATTTTTTCAATAAAACACTTACCATGATAAATGGACCAACTGCTTTTGGATCGTTATCCCGCTTTGGCTCTGAAATATAATACTCGTAACTTCCGTCGCGATAACGGGGTTCACCTCCAAGACCGGCAACAGAACAAACATCTGTCAGTGAAATAGTTCCATCAGGATTCTCTTTGACAAATTTCTTTACAAACTGATCATATGCTTTCAGCCCTTTGCTTAAATATTCTTTAGGCAAATAACCTTTCTGAGCACCTTTCACCCACGTATAAATAAACATGGCTGAACCGGATGATTCCACATAATTTCCTTCTGCCCCCACTTTATCAGTCACCTGATACCACATGCCGGTTTTGGGGTCACGATATTTATCGAGTGATTTGCTCAGGTCGTTCAGAATTTTAATTATTTCCGCACGTTTTGGATGATCTTTTGGCAGATAATCAAGCACATCCACCATGGCCATCATGTACCAGCCCATGCTGCGACTCCAGAAATTAGGCGAACAACCGGTCTGAGGATTCGACCACTTTTGTGCACGACTTTCATCCCAACCATGATAATACAATCCGGTTTTGAGGTCGTAACTGTGTTTTGCCATCGTCAGAATTTGATTGGCCACCTCATCAAAAAGTTCTTTTTCGTCAAACCGATAGGCATATTCGGCTAAGTAAGGTGAAGCCATATACATTCCATCAAGCCACATTTGATTTGGGTATATTTTCTTATGCCAAAAACCACCTTCATTAGTCCGTGGATGAGTTTTCATCTGATTTCGAAGTATATCCATCGCATTTTTAAGCTTTTCCTCTTTGGTTTTGGCATAAAGGTCGAACAAAATTTTGCCGGAATTCAGCTTATCAATGTTATAATCCGGAAGTTTATACCCGGTTATACTTCCATCCGAAGCAATAATCGTATCAGTATAACTTTTCACATAGTTGAAATACTTAGGCTCTGCCGTTTTCTTCCAAACCATGTAAATAGCCTGCAATTCCAGTCCGTTGCAGTAATCCCATTTTGGTTTTTTGGCAAAGTCGGTCATCCAGCTTTCGGGCATTCGCTTCATTTCTGAATCGGCCATTCGGATAAAATAGGGTTTCAAAGTTGAAGCTGACACTGTTGTGAGCAATACTGAAAGAAGTATCAGAATTTTGAGTGAGATTTTCATTCTGTATGTTGTTTTACTAAAATATTTATTTTTAAAAACTTATGTTATTTTGCATAAAATTTGAAGCATACAAATTTCCATTATTTTTTCCAATTAAAAGGCGAATAATTGATTTTTTATGAGGAAATTTTGGTGCGATTCTGAAAAATATTCTTATTTGTATATCTTTCACCTGAAAAACCAATATTTAGCAATTTGATTGAATATTTACTAAGAATGAACAGCTAAATCTGATAATCAACATTTTTTTGTAATTTTGTAAATTGAAAAAATAAATAATACAAACAAAATGCGCGTTTTAATTCAACGGGTTAATCAGGCTTCGGTTGAAATCAATTCTCAGATAACTGCAAAAATTCAAGACGGTCTATTGGTTTTGATTGGAATTGAAAATGATGATACCGCTGAAGACGGTGAATGGCTTGCAGCTAAAGTAGTTGGTTTGCGAATTTTTGACGACGAAAATGGGATAATGAACCGGTCGGTAACAGATATTGAAGGCGAAGTATTGGTTGTCAGTCAGTTTACGCTACAGGCAATGACAAAAAAAGGGAACCGACCATCGTATATCCGTGCCGCTAAACACGAAACTGCAATTCCACTATATGATCATTTTTGCGATTCAGTAAGTAAAAAACTTGGAAAGCAGGTTCAAACAGGAACTTTTGCAGCTGACATGAAAGTGGCGTTGGTTAATAATGGCCCGGTGACAATTTGGATAGATAGTAAAAACAAAGAATAATTTGAAAATCAGTCAATTTGAAAATTTGTATAATTCGCATTAATTCGTAAAATTTGTATTATGAAAAAACATATCCCTAATTTTATTACCTGCCTTAATTTATTATCCGGTTGTATTGCTGTGTGGTACGCGTTTAATGGTAATTACGAAGGTGCATTTATCGCGATTCTTCTCTCAGCTGTGTTCGATTTTCTCGACGGATTCGCTGCGCGACTTCTGAAAGCTTATTCAGCTTTGGGAAAAGAACTTGACTCATTGGCTGATATGGTAAGTTTCGGAATGGCACCCGGAGCAATTGTATTTTCCTTGTTTTCAGACATGAACATTTCTGCCTGGTTGCCTTATCTCGGGTTTATTATCACCATTTTCTCGGCTTTACGTTTAGGAAAATTTAATATTGACGACCGACAAACTTCTTCATTTATTGGTTTGCCTACTCCTGCAAGTGCTATTCTCTGGGCCGGTTTGGCTTTTTCATATTCCGATTGGTTGATTATGAATATTTGGGTTTTAGTTGGATCAACCGTGGTTTTCAGTTATTTGTTAGTGGCAGGAATACCAATGTTTGGTCTAAAACTGAAAAGTCTTGCATGGAATGAAAATCGAATCCAATACATTTTTTTATTTGGGTCTATACTCATTCTGGCAGCTCTTCAGTTTGATGCTTTTGCCCCGATAATTGGCTGGTACATAATCCTTTCGGTGATTAACACCTTGCTTTCAATATTAAAGCCCAAATCTAAAATCTAAAATCGTAAATCAGAACAGTGTCCATAAGCATTTCAAAACTTTCCAAAAAATACGGAAACCAAACCGTGCTTAACAAAATTAGCTTCAACATTGGTGATGCTGAGGTAGTTGGCTTTCTCGGTCCAAATGGTGCAGGTAAAACCACTACGATGAAGATTCTGGCTGGGTCATTGCCTTACGAAACCGGGTCTGTAAAGATTTGTGGCATGGAAGTGAAAGAAAATCAACTAAAAACAAGTGCATTAGTTGGTTATCTGCCCGAACAAAACCCACAATACAACGACATGTACGTGAAAGAATACCTGCTTTTTGTGGCTGAAACCTACAAAATTGGCAAAGTAAAAGAACAGCGTGTCAATGAATTGATTGATTTGGTAGGACTTCGACCTGAGTTTCACAAGAAAATCGGACAACTTTCTAAAGGCTATCGTCAGCGTGTAGGACTGGCTCAGGCACTCATTCCCAATCCGAAAGTGCTGATATTGGATGAACCAACTACAGGACTTGACCCGAATCAGCTGGAAGAAATCCGAAGCCTGATACGCGAAATTGGCAAAAATAAAACCGTGTTACTCAGTACCCATATCATGCAGGAAATCAAGGCAATATGCAATCGGGTAATGATTATCAACAAAGGTGAAATTGTAGCGGATTATCGCGATATTTCGAAAATTTCTGCTTTTGATGAAAACTCGATGGAATTTGAAGTTGAGTTTCTGAATAAAGTTGAAACAAATGCACTGGAGAACATTGAAAACATAAATAGTGTAAGAGCAATATCTGATAAACGATTTTCGTTAATAACTTCAACAGATGTGCGTGGTGCTGTTTTTGACTTCGCAGTCAATACAAAAAATACAATCCTGACTATAAAAACTGTGGAAACAAGTATGGAGGATGTGTTCAGGAGTCTGACTAAATAGTTACAAGAATAGAAGTTATGAGTTACAAGTATTTTATTTGTCCTCACAACTTGTAACTTGTAACTTGTAACTTGTAACTAAAATATCAATGGAAGATAACTTTGACATACGAAACAACCGCAACGGCGAAAAAGACTTCGAAAACGCCCTGCGACCGCTGAGTTTTTCGGACTTTGCCGGACAAAACAAGATTGTGGAGAATCTGAAGATTTTCGTGCAGGCTGCCCGTATGCGTACCGAATCGCTCGACCACGTGTTGCTCCACGGCCCTCCCGGACTGGGCAAAACTACGCTTTCGAACATCATTGCCAACGAGCTGAATGTCGGTTTCAAAATCACATCCGGTCCCGTGCTCGATAAACCGGGTGATTTAGCCGGACTGCTTACAAGCCTTGAGCCAAACGATGTACTTTTTATTGACGAAATTCATCGCCTAAGTCCAATTGTGGAAGAATATCTTTATTCGGCCATGGAGGACTATCGCATTGATATAATGATAGATAAAGGGCCAAGTGCGCGCTCCATTCAGTTGGAACTAAATCCGTTTACGCTGATTGGTGCTACCACACGAAGCGGTTTGCTTACAGCGCCGTTACGTGCCCGCTTTGGAATAAATTGTCACTTTGAATACTATGATATTGAGGTAATTACCGGAATTATCAAACGTTCTGCACGCTTACTAAACGTAAAAATTGACGATAAGGCAGCTCTGGAAATTGGCGGTCGGAGTCGTGGAACTCCCCGTATTGCCAATGCGCTGCTTCGTCGCGTTCGTGATTTTGCACAAGTGAAGGGCAACGGTAAAATTGATTGGGAAATTGCCTGTTATGCACTTGAGGCTCTGAATATTGATAAATTTGGTCTCGACGAAATCGACAATAAAATTCTTAACACAATTATCGATAAATTCCGTGGTGGACCGGTAGGGATAACAACCATTGCCACAGCATTAGGCGAAGATGCCGGAACACTGGAAGAAGTCTACGAACCATTTCTGATTAAGGAAGGTTTTATGAAACGGACTCCACGTGGTCGTGAAGTAACAGAACTGGCATACAAGCATTTAGGCAAAATAAAATTGGGGGAAACAGGAACGCTGTTTTGAGATGACCCCAAACCCCTAAAGGGGCTTAAAACATCTATATATGAGCGAATTAGTTACCATCCGGACTTTTAGCCAATCAATTGATTTTGAATTGGTTAAATCATATCTCGAATCATACGGAATAGAATGTTTCGGAAGGGATGAAGTGAATAATCGGGCTTATCTTGCAAATGTAAATGGCGGGATTAAACTAGAAGTCAGGGAAGATCAAGCCGAAGAGGCTGTTAAAATATTGATTGAAGCGGGCTATCTGAAAAAAGAAGATTTTGAACCTTCGCCCGAAATGAAATGGTTGGAAAAAGTATTGAGTTTTTTTAGAAGAAAATAAGAAGAATGGCAGAACAAATGAAAAAACTGGCGAAAGAAACCGCCTTGTACGGAGTCAGCAGCATTTTAGGGAAATTCCTGAACTGGATGTTGGTTCCGCTTTATACCTACGTTCTCGAAAGTTCGGCTGAGTATGGTGTGGTGACAAATCTTTACGCATGGACAGCTTTGCTTTTGGTGATTCTGACCTATGGCATGGAAACTGGTTATTTTCGATTTGCAAATAAAAATAAAGAGGAAGCAGGCAAGGTGTATAGTACAACGCTGATTGCCGTTGGATTTTCATCCCTGATATTTGCGATTTTATGTGTTATTTTTTCTCAACCAATCGGTAGTGCTATGGGCTACACAAAACACCCGGAATATATATCTATGTTGGGTGTAGTTGTTGCTATGGATGCTTTTGGCTGTATTCCTTTTGCTTATCTGCGCTATAAAAACCGTCCATTAAAATTTGCAAGTTTGAAGTTGTTTATGATTTTTACAAACATCATTTTCAATCTTTTCTTCCTGCTGGTTTGTCCATGGTTGGCTCTCAAAGCACCAACATTAATTGACTGGTTCTACAACCCTCATTATGGTGTTGGGTATGTATTTGTTGCTAATATAATGTCAACCACATTAGTTACGTTGGCACTATTGCCCGATGTGTTTATTGTGAAATTTGAATTTGACAAAATATTGCTTAAAAAAATGTTGCAGTATTCATTGCCTTTATTGGTTTTGGGTGTGGCCGGTATTATGAATCAAACACTTGATAAAATATTATTTCCATTCTTAATGCCCGGTAAAACAGGCGCTGCTGAACTTGGAATTTATGGAGCTACATCTAAAATCGCAATGGTAATGTTGATGTTCACTCAGGCTTTCAGATATGCTTACGAACCATTCATTTTTGCTCAAAACAAGGACAAAAGCAGTCTTACGGCTTATGCCGATGCCATGAAATTCTTTATTCTATTCTCATTGTTGATTTTCCTTGGCATGGTGCTTTATATGGATATTTTCAAATATATCATACAACACGATTATTGGAAAGGTCTTAATGTTGTTCCTATAGTACTGTTTTCATTTATTTTTCAGGGTGTTTTCTTTAATCTTTCACTTTGGTATAAACTTACCGATAAAACTATGTATGGAGCATGGTTCTCTATAATTGGAACTATTATTATTGTTGTTATGAACATATTATTAGTGCCTGGTTATAGTTATATGGGTTGTGCGTGGGCAGCGTTTGTTTGTTATTTTGTCATCATGGTCATTTCATATTATTTTGGACAAAAATATATGCCCATTAAATATGATCTTAAAACAATTGGACTTTACACCTTGGTTACAGTCGTTTTATATGTAATAAGTACCTTTATCGAAACTCCTTATAAATTATTAAATGTGGGACTTAAATCAATTTTGATGTTGTCATATTTAGTATTGATGGTGAAACGTGACTTCCCGTTACGAACGATTCCCGTTTTCAATAAATTTTTCAAATAATATATTGAAAATGAATAAATTGAACATCATTACACCTGTTAAAGATTCACTGGAAACGACACTTCGAACTATCGAAAATGTTATGAAATCAGAGTGTTCAGTTGACTTTTCTTATACGGTTTACAACGATTTCAGTTCCGATGAAACAACCGAAATCTTGCAAAAAGAAGCTGTAAAACAAGGATTTAATCTCGTAAACCTCAAAGATTTAACCGACCATCCATCACCCAATTATTTGCTCGTTCTACAGTTGGCCCATCAAAAGGCAATTATCGAAAATGCTCATTTGCTGGTTGTTGAATCAGATGTGATTGTCCAAAGAGACAGTTTTCAAAAAATGCTCGACTGCGCCTCAAGTTCTGAAAATTCGGGTATGGTGGCAGCTGTCACAACAGATGCAACCGGCGTAATTAATTTTCCTTATTTGTTTGCTCAAAAAATGAAAGTTGGGGTAATTGAAACAAAAAAACGATTGAGTTTCTGTTGTACTTTGCTGACTAATAACTATTTGAATTCTTTTGATTTCAAAGAACTAAATCCTGAAAAAAACTGGTATGATGTGTATATCTCTCATAAATCGGTAGAGCTTGGCTACAAAAATTATTTGATGACATCATTAGCTGTTTTACATTTGCCTCACAGCAGTCGTCCGTGGAAACTCCTGAAATATAGCAATCCGCTGAAATATTACTGGCAAAAATTCATTCAAAAACGTGACAAAATCTGATTTAATGACAGATAATGAATTAGTTAGTATCATTATTCCGGCTTACAACTGTGCGGAGTATATTGAAGAAACCGTTGCATCAGCAACAGCTTCAACCTATCCATATATCGAAATCATCATTACCAACGATGGCTCTACCGATTCGACAGCTGAAATTATTGACAGAATTGCAGCTAAAAACCCAAATATAAAGATCTTTAATCAAGATAATCAGGGCGTTTCAGCAACCCGGAATTTCTGCATTTCTAAAGCTTCCGGAAAATATATTTTACCGCTCGATGGAGATGATTTGATTTCGGTTGATTATATTGAGAAAGCAGTGAAGGTTCTGTCTGGAAATGAGCATATTAAAATCGTTTATGGCAAAGCTGAATTTTTTGGCGACCGAACAGGGAACTGGAATTTACCTGAGTTCAACATTCATTTGTTGGCTCGAAAAAATCTGATTTATATTACATCTCTTTTCCGCAAATCAGATTTCGATAAAACCAACGGGTTTTGTCCCGAAATGCCAAGTCTGGAAGATTGGGATTTGTGGATTTCGCTGCTTGAAAATGGTGGTCAGGTGGTTTGTCTTCCCGATAAATGTTTTTATTACCGTGTTCATGGGCGTTCAAGCCGTATTGCAACGCGAAATCTGAAGAAGAATATGATTGATATTCTGAACTCACGGCACAAAGCTTTTTTTGAACGGGAATTGGGTGGAAAGCTACATTACCAGCGTACCTGGTCGAGAACAATTAATTCATTTCACGGTTTTTTTAAAAAAACCAAACGCTAACTATCAGTATTTTAATCGATTATATTTATTCCATTAAAAATTGTATTTTTGTCATCAATAAAATCTTCTAACGAAAGAGTTTAAAACATGAAAGCCTCCTTGATTATTGCTATATATAATAATATCCGCTTTTTGAAGGCTGTTCTTGATTCACTTCAATTTCAAACCGAAAAAGATTTCGAAATTATAATAGCTGAAGATGGAGAAACTCCTGCTGTAAAGGAGTTTGTTGACTCATACAACTTCGAACAACCCTGGCAGCACCTAACTCAGAAAGATGAAGGATGGCGTAAGAATCAAGCTATGAATATGGCTATTCGGGCTGCAAAATCCGATTGGTTGATTTTTATAGATGGTGATTGTGTGCTTCATCCCCGATTTGTTGAAATGCATATACGATTCTCCGGCGAAAACAGTATTTTGGCAGGAAAACGAGTGAAATTAGATAAAAGTACTACCGTTAAACTTCTGAGTGAACGCTTAAAAATTATAGATCTTCAAAAAAGAATGTTTCGCAAACTATTTATCAAAAGAGCTAATACAAAATTTATTGAAGAAGGATTTTTTATTTCACCGGATGGATTACTTGGTTTTATCCCAAAAATCCGAAAAAACGACAAGTTAGTTGGCAGTAATATGTCTTTCTCGAAAAAAGCAATTTATGCTATCAATGGTTTTGACGAAGATTACCAGCTTCCGGCCGTAGGTGAAGATTTCGACCTTACCTGGAGGTTTGATGCTGCTGGTTATAAACATGTTTCGCTTCGGAATCTGGCTGTTCAATATCATCTGCAACACCACGAAAACTGGACAGATCAGAATGAAAATATGGAAATTTGCCGACAAAAACAAAAAGAAAACAACTTTTTTTGCAAAAACGGTTTAATCAAAAAGTGATTAAATAAATATGAATCAACCGGTTAGCCTGATTATTTCGTTTTACAACAAAATTGAACTCTTAAAATTCATTTTTGCTGCTCTTGAACGTCAAACATATCAAAATTTTGAGGTAATAGTTGCCGATGACGGTTCGAAAAAAGAAATTGTTGAAGAAATTGACCGACTCAGGAATAACTTTTCATTTATAATACGTCATGTTTGGCAGGAAGATAACGGTTGGCAAAAAAATAAAATTCTTAATCATGCCATTGTTGCATCTGAAGGGGATTACCTGATATTCATCGATGGCGATTGCATTCCTCATAAGCGATTTATTCAGGAACATGTTGAAAATCGCGCTCAGCATCAGGTCATTAGTGGTCGGAGAATTTTACTGACTGAAAAAATCTCGAAAGCTCTTACTTTGACTAAAATACAAAACGGATATTTCGACTTTCTTGTTGGGTTTCCTCTTTTCTTTCAAACCGTTTTCGGAAGAAAAAAAACATATATGGAGGATATGTTTCGTATCCGAAACCCCCATATTCGAAGTATATTTCTGAAAGATCGACGAAGGTATCTGCTTGGTTGTAATTACTCGGTCTGGAAAAGTGATTTGCTGAAAATAAATGGATTTGACGAACGTTTTATACATCCGGGAACAGGAGAAGACACTGACCTGGAAGAGCGTTTGGCCAGAACTGGTGTTTATTGCATTTCGAAAAAACATTTGGTGACGATATTTCACGTATATCATGTTCATTTTGATACTGACCATCAGCCAAACAAAATGCTCTACGAAGAGAATAACAGTAAAATGGTAACTTACACGCCTCACGGCATTTATAAGCAAGAGGCATGAACAATATAACGGAACAAAATCTGGTTGGTGTGGTTGTCTGGTATTTTCCTGAAAATGAAAATATCAGAAACATTCATAGTTATCTGGCAGATCTTAAACTTCTTGTTATAGTAGATAATTCAGACAAAGACAATTCTCATCTTCTGACTGAATACGATCAAACTAAAATTAAATATATCCCTAATTTACAGAATAATGGCATTGCCAAAGCCCTAAATCAGGGCGTAAGAGAAGCCCGTGAAAATGGTGCTGAATGGATTCTAACCATGGATCAGGATAGTTCATTTGTAAATCAGGATTTGAAACAATACGTTCAGGTTGCGAACGAATTTGATGGAATAGAGCATGTGGCAATTTTTTCACCGACCTATTTTGATTCCCGTGCAGATTTTCATAATCATGTTGCTACAGAAAAATACTCTGTAATTCCCTATACAATGACTTCCGGTAATTTGCTTTCTGTTAAAGCTTTGCTTAAAACCGGTTATTTCAATGAGAAACTTTTTATCGATTGGGTTGATGAAGAATTATGCATCCGTATTCGACTGAATAACTTGAAAATTGTCAGGGTTAATCGATTTATTCTCAATCACTTTGTTGGCAACGGGACACGTAAAATCAGATTTTTCGGTGTGGAAAAATCATTTGATGATTATTCACCCGTACGATACTACTACATATCTCGTAATGTATTATATGTGAGCGAGTTATTCCCAAGTGATGCAAAGAATATAAAGAATCGTTGGAAAAGACTTGTACGTAAAACCTTAATGTACGACAATAATAAAAAACTTCTGAAAATAATTTATATCGTTCACGGTATTATTGATTATTATCTTTCCAAAACAGGTTCAATTCTTTCACCGCCAATAAATAAAAATCTGAATCAAGAAAAGTTTCCAGAAGTTTCAGTTGCTCTCTGTACTTATAACGGGGAACATTATCTGCGAGAACAACTTGACAGCATACTAAAACAGGATTATCTCCATATCTCTGAAATAGTGTGCATTGATGATAATTCATCGGATAATACCTGGTCAATACTGAATGAATATGCAAAACAGTACAATCAGTTCAGAATATACAGAAACGAAACAAACGAAGGGTATATAAAAAATTTTCAAAAAGCATTATCCCTTACAACAAAGAAGTATATTGCCATTTCTGATCAGGACGATGTTTGGTATCCGACAAAAATTTCGAAACTAATTGAAGCAATCGGTGATAGTTTAATGGTATATTCTGATAATGAATACATTGATGGAAAAGGGAGATGTCTCGAAAAAAGGTTTTCAGATTTCATTAATCTACAGAAAACAACAAGTTGCCTGAACTTTGCATTATTTAATGCCATTTCGGGTCATACTATGATGATTGACAGAGATTTATTAAACATTGCATTGCCTTTTAGCCCAGATGTTCCCTATGATTTCTGGTTGGGCTTTCATGCTGCTCAGTTTGGTGAAATTCAATATGTTGATGAGCCTCTGGTTGGTTATCGTCAACATCAAAACAATGCATTAGGCGCTATAGGTCACAGCAGTGAAAAGGGTGATAGCGAATTCAGCCGAATGAAAAAATCCCAAACCCGTGTAGAAATCTTCAGCAAAATAATTGCACCTCATTTGATTAATGAACGAAAAGTGCTTGAAAAACTCGCAAAAAGTTATTCAAACCGCTCAATATGTTCAAGATTTAGCAGAATCGGGCTATTCTGGAAAAACAGAAACGATTTACTGCTTTTCAAGAAAAGAACCTATCTACGCAAAATGCTTTTTTGCGTTAAAGTATTTTGGAAATATCAATGATAAAAAAGTAAATTATGCTATCAATTATTATCTGTTCACGAAAACCAACGGCTGATTTATTGCTTACAAACAATATTAAAGCAACTATTGGTGTGGAATACGAGTTAGTTTTTGTTGATAACTCAAAAAACAGACTTAGTATTTTTTCGGCTTACAATGAAGGAATAAAACAAAGTAAATTTCCATATTTATGTTTTATTCACGACGACGTTAATTTCCTTACGAACAATTGGGGAAAGAAAATTATTGCTCACCTTTCAGAAAATAAAATCGGATTAGCTGGACTTGCAGGTGGAGATGCGATGTTAAAAATACCTTTCGATTATGGGGCATTGAATCGTAGTATGAATATAATACATGTTGACAAAACCGGAAATACACCAAAAGAAATAGTCAGAATGCCAAAAGATTTTCACGAAAAATCGCGGCCGGTAGTATTATTAGATGGGGTGTTACTCTGTAGCAAACGAAGTTTATTTGATGAAATTAAATTCGATGAAACAATTGGCTTATTTCATGGTTACGATTTAGACATAAGTATGCAATCGTATATGAAAGGTTATACTAACCTTGTGATGTATGATATCAGTGTTCAACATTTCTCAAAAGGTAAAATGGATACTGAGTATTTCAGAACAATAAAACGTGTCTATGAGAAATGGAAAGGCGTACTTCCGGTTTTTGAAAGAAAAATACCTGTCAAAGAGATACAGAAATCAATAGTAAAACTTGAGGAACATACTGCAAAAAGACTATTAAAATGGCTGGTTAGATCACGAATGCCATCAGCTGAAATTGCTGAATACTTTTTGTTTTTTATCAAAAACACCTCTCTGGAAATGAATATATTTTTGATACATTTTATCAGAGTCAGAATACTTTTTATGAGAATATTATCAACCTTACGAAACAAAAATATAAAAAAACATGAAACAATTTAAAACGGTATTAAACTACATAAATTTTATTTCTTTTTTGTCAATTGCTGCAGCATCAATTTATACATTTTCGGTAATTATAAGAGTTAGCTTATATCTTTTTTTTATAAGTTATTTACTTGAGTTAATTGTGGAAAAAAAGTGGAAATCCGTTCAGTTTGAAAAAAAGACATTTTATTTCATAATAATAATTGGTTTTTTTCTCATAGCGCCAATAAGTGGTTTGTTTGATGACACCCCTGTTTATGTGAATTATCTGGTTGAAAGAAGATTACCGTTATTTGGATTTGCAATTGTTGGAATATTTGGATTGAATAAATTATACAATATCAAACTCTTATTCCAGACAATGATAATATCATCTTTTATTGCAATTATATATTTAGTTTTCTACCGAATTGGAATTAAAGAATTTATTACAAACACTCTACGGGCTGATATATTTCAAGAATTCAGGATTAAATATGTGCATGGTCACATGATGTTTAATTTTTATCTTAACCTGTCTATTATTGGCATATGGTATATTTTAACTACAGAATGGAAAAAAACATCTTGGTTTATAATTTCATCCTATTTCATTGTATTTATTCTATTTATGTATTTTTTATTAATTTCAGAGGGAAGAACAGGGTTTACAGAAGCCTGCCTACTTATTCTAATAAGCGCATTTATTGAATTGTGGAAATGGAAGAGGAAAGCAGCAATTGTTTTGTTGGTACTAATACCGTTTATTTTGTTTGGAGCAATAAGTCATCATCGAAGAATTAGCAAAGATGCCGTAGAAAAAGAGGCGAGACTATTTTTATATAAAACCGCATTTTATCTAATTGAAGAAAAACCGGTATTCGGATATGGACTAAGTAATGCACAGGAGAAATTTGATATAGAAAGAGCCAAATATCAATCTGAGAGTTTTCGGGTTTGGTCTTTAAAAATAAACAATATTGATAGCCACAATCAATACCTTCATACTACTTTGGAGTTTGGAATAGTGGGATTAATTTTGCTTCTATTTATTTATTATTTCCCAATACTTGTGGTAAATCGAAATCGACTAACTCTTCTGATATTATTTATTGGATTGTATTCATATCATTCAATATTCGATATGTTTATAACAGGTCAGTTTGCAACTGTCTTCAGCATTTTAATGCTGTCTATTTTAAACAATGAATCAGAAGATTATTTACGTCCAAAATCTGCCGGAATTTCGCCCCAGACTTCAGTTTCCCATTTGAAAACCTGAGTGCTGTACTGATTATCAGCAAGCCATTTTTCAGCGCGCTGAATCAGTTCGAAAAGAATAGCATTATTCCCGGTTTTATCAAGCTTGGTTCTGGCTTTTTTGGTTTTTATCCATGCCAGAGCTGTTTTGCTGTCGGTATAAACCGGTAATGTGCTGTTTTTTTGCTTCAGAAATGCCAATCCGTGAACCAGAGCCAGAAATTCACCGACATTATTTGTTCCGTCTTTAAATGGACCTTGTCGGAAAATTTCTTCGCCGGTTTTGGTATAAACTCCGCGGTATTCCATCAAGCCGGGATTACCACTACAGGCAGCATCCACTGATATACTTTCAAAATTGGGCATTCCTACACGGGCAATTTCTTCGACAGTTGGTTTTTTGGCTTTTGCATTTTTACCAATATAATCCCAACAGGGTGAAACCATGGCTTCGCGAGCTTCTGCTTCAGTGCTAAAACCCTTATAAATAGCTCCCTCGTAGCCGTGGATCTGCCGCTTGCAATCATCCCACGAACGGTAAATACCCGGTTCTTTGCCCTCCCAAACTACGAAGAATTTATTTTTACTCATTTCCAATAAAATTTCAAATCATTGACTTCCTTTCAATTAAAGCTAATCATCGTGTCAGCAAAAGTAGCAAAATTCGGTAAATTTGACAAATGAGTGTTATTTTGAACAAATTTCCTTCATTTAATATTCATCTGATATTCACATATATGTAATAATTAAGTACTTTTGCCAACCAAAATAGATAATATATTTAAATCATTTCAAAAATGAATGTTGATTTCAGACTGGATAATTCATATCTGTGGAAATACTATTTGGCAGTAATAAAAAACATATTAATACTGTTTATGCTGTTTATGTTGACACGAGTTGTGTTTATGTATTATAATGCTAAGTATTTTCAAAATATAAATCAGGATGACTGGTTTTTACTTTTAAAAGGTTCAATCCAATTTGATTTATCGGGAATTCTATATGTGAATTCGCTTTATATCCTTTTGGTATTTTTCCCATTACCCGTTTCATGGCGTTCTTCAAATATTTTCCGGAAATTAATCCAATGGATTTTTGTAATTACTAATGGGTTTGCCCTGATATTAAACATTATAGATACAATTTACTTTGAGTTTTCACAACGCAGAACGACCTGGAGTATTATTCATGAGTTTTCACACACGAATAATCTGCTTAAAGTCTTTGTGGATGCCATGCTTGATAATTGGTTGTTGGTATTATTAGGATTATGTTTTTTCCCATTTCTTTACCTTACTTTCTATTCAACGAAAATTAAAATTAAGAATTATCAACCCTGGAAATACTGGCTTATTACAGTACTTTTTTTTCTTATTGCAATTAGTTCAACAGTAATTGGAATTCGAGGAGGCGTAGGTCGGTATGTTCGCCCGATAACTATCAGTAATGCGAATCAATATGTAAACAAACCGATTGAATCTTCATTCGTTCTGAATACCCCTTTTACAGTAATTCGAACAATAGAAAATAATAGTTTACCTCAATTTTCCTATTTTAAAAACCTGGCGGAACCCGAACGAATTCAATCAACAGCTTATTATCCCCATTATAAAGGCCAGATGAAGAAATTAAATGTGGTGGTGTTGATAATGGAAAGCTTTGGTCGTGAGTATATAGGATCGCTGAACAAAGACCTGATAGGCTCAGATTATAAAGGATATACACCATTTCTCGATTCAATAATTGGTAAAAGTCTGACTTTTGAAACAACAATAGCTAATGGACGAAAATCGATTGATGCACTTCCTTCAATTTTAGCTTCTATTCCAAGGATTGGTGAACCGTATTTCGTGGGTGATTATGGCAACAATCAGGTACTTAGTCTGGCTGGTGATTTGAAGAAAAAGGGATATTATTCAGCTTTTTTTCATGGCGCGCCCAATGGGTCAATGGGTTTCTGGGCATTTGCCAAAACAAGTGGTTTTAATGATTATTTTGGAATGAATGAGTATGGTCGTTCTAAAGATTTTGATGGTACTTGGGCAATATGGGATGAACCATTTTTTCAATACTTTGCCGACAAGATGAACACTTTTCATGAACCATTCGTAACCGCCATGTTTTCAGCAAGTTCACATCATCCATATGTTGTTCCGGAAGAATATAAATCTCAACTCAAAGACGGAACGCTGCCGATTCATAAATGTGTGAGATACACCGATTTATCTTTGAAACACTTCTTTGAAAAGGCATCAAAAATGCCATGGTTCAAGCGCACTCTTTTTGTGATTACTGCAGATCACACGAATGCCACCGACCAACCTCTTTACCAAAATGACATAGGTTTACATGCAGTTCCGATTGTCTTTTACTATCCGGCCGGCATTGCTCCTGAGTACAGAAAGGAAATAGCACAACAGATTGATATTAAGCCATCTGTATTAGGATTTTTAGGATATGATTTGCCCTATGTGGCTTTTGGAACGGACGTTTTTCATCGTAAAGCGAAAGATGCTTTTGGAACAGATGATGAAAATGGAGTCTATAGCTTCTATTCGAATGAATATCTTTTTCAGTTTAATGGCGAAAAAGCAACTGCTTTGTATAACTACAAACAAGACCGAATGCAAAAGCTAAACCTGCTCAATAAAGACATAAAACAAGCAGGTAAAATGGAATTGCAACTTAAAGCCATTCTGCAAACTTACCAAAGACGAATGAAAGAAAATGACCTGACTGTTAAAGTTCATAACTGAAAATCAATCACTTATATCACTGTTGGTATCTTTAGCTTCAAATGCATTTTTATATTTCAGTAAAAAAAGGTAAATTTGCACTCCCAAAAGCGGTCCTGTAGTTCAATGGATAGAACAAGTGTTTCCTAAACACTAGATCCGGGTTCGATTCCCGGCGGGACTACAATTCAATTGTTCAATTCCCAATTATTTAATTTCCAATTATCGTCATTGGAAATTGGGAATTATTTATTTTGAAATTATCTTCCCATCTTTCATTTCAATCACTCTATCCGACAAAGCAGCAAGTTCCTTGTCATGAGTAACAATAACAATCGTCAGACCAAATTTATCCCGCAAGTCAAAAAGTAATTTGTGCAGTTCGTCACGGTTTTTAGAGTCCAGACTTCCTGATGGTTCATCCGCTAAAATCAATGAAGGTTCGTTTATCAATGCCCGGGCTACCGCAACACGCTGTTTTTCACCTCCCGAAAGTTCATTGGGTTTATGCTCCATGCGGTCAGTAAGCTGAAGATATGCCAGAATTTCCTTCGCTTTTTCTTCCGATTTCTTTTTGTCTTTTCGCCCTATCAGAGCAGGAATCATCACATTTTCGAGTGCGGTAAACTCCGGCAAAAGCTGATGAAACTGAAAAATAAAACCAATGTGTTTATTACGAAATGCCGCCAACTGTTTTTCAGCCAGTTTGCTGAAATCAATATTGTCAACCAACACTTCTCCCGCGTTTGGTTTATCGAGCGTACCCAAAATCTGCAACAAAGTGGTTTTCCCGGCACCACTTGGTCCTACAATCGAAACAATTTCTCCCTTTTTCACGGTCAAGTCAACGCCTTTAAGCACTTCCAAATCACCGAAGCTTTTACGTATATTTTTTGCAGTTATCATGATGGCTTAGTTTTCAAAATTTTATGCAAAGTTATTCGTTTCGGGCAATAAACCCGTATTATTTGCTCAAAAAAAATGTACCTTTGTGCTGTTATCATACAGATTTAAACCGTTTTTAATCAAATTATGCTTACCGATCCGGAATTAGGAACCATTGAATTCGCCAGAAATGAACGGTCGAAGCATATTCGTGTGCGGATTCTGAGCAACGGTCTTAAAGTATCGATGTCACCACGGGCATCTGAGAGTGACGCAATGAAGTTTATCAATTCTATTCGTGCCAAACTCATTCAGAAGCAGGAGAAAATCGAAAAAGGTCTCGAAAAACGAAATATCCTGATAGATGAAAAATCCCGACTGCAAACACTGACTTTTACTGTTGAAGCTAAGCCGGTAAGTCGCAAAAACATTTATTTCTCGCTTAAAGCAGGTACGTTGAACATTGAATTTCCGTCGGGAACAGACTGCACAACAACCGAAAATCAGCAGTTTTTCTGGAACGGAATCAGCTATTTTATGCGGAAGGAAGCTAAAAGACTTTTGCCCGGACGAACCAAACAATTAGCCGATAAATATGGTTTTACTTTCTCGGACGTGAAGATTCAGTCGAGCAAAACCCGCTGGGGAAGCTGTTCGCGGGCAAAAAGCATTAATCTTTCGCTTTACCTGATGCTGCTACCGGCACATTTGGTTGATTATGTGATACTTCACGAACTTTGTCACACCAAAGAAATGAACCACGGCGATAAATTCTGGGCGTGGATGGACAAAGTAACCGATGGGAAAAGTAAGAATTTGAGAAAAGAACTGAAAAATTATCATATGCCGCAATAGTAGAATTTTTTTTAAAGTTCATAAAGTGAAAAGTTGTGATTTCCAAAAACTTTATGAACATTATAAACTTTCCAACTTTATAAACTCATAAAGAATGAACTGGAATCAACTTTTATCCACCAAGCGTTTCGGACAGGAATCGTACCACGCGAAACGGGACGACGACCGCAGCGAGTTTCAGCGCGATTATGACCGATTGATTTTTTCGGCACCGTTCCGCAGGATGCAGAATAAAACACAGGTTTTTCCGCTTCCGGGAAGCGTATTTGTTCACAACCGCCTGACTCACAGCTTGGAAGTGGCTTGTGTGGGTCGATCGCTTGGGGTTAATGTGGCGCACCGCCTGAAATCGAAAAAGAATATGGATACGCCTTATCTGGAGGAAATCGGTTCCATCGTTTCGGCAGCCTGTCTGGCTCACGACATGGGCAATCCGCCTTTCGGACATTCGGGCGAGAAAGCCATTGCCACCTATTTTTCGGAAGGTAACGGTCAGCATCTGAAAACTGAAATGACCGATAAAGAATGGCGCGATATTATTTGTTTTGAAGGAAATGCCAATGCACTGAGGCTACTCACCCATCAGTTCAACGGTCGACGGCCGGGCGGTTTTGTCCTGACTTACAGCACGCTGGCTTCGGTGGTAAAATATCCCTACGCGTCTATTTATTCCGACCCGAAAAAACAAAAGTTTGGTTTCTTCGATTCCGAAAAAGCTGATTTTGAAAAAATTGCTGCCGAGCTGGGCATTCCACGCTCACCAGAAAATCCGAAGCGTTTTGCCCGTCATCCGCTCGTTTATCTGGTTGAAGCTGCCGACGATATTTGTTATCAGATTATGGATATTGAGGATGCACACAAGCTCAGGATACTTACTACAGACGAAACCAAAAAACTGTTGCTGGGCTTTTTCAACGATGCGCGGAAAGCCCGCCGGATGGAAACCATGGAAATGGTAACCGATGTAAATGAGCAGATTGCCTACCTGCGTTCGTCGGTTATCGGGCAACTGATTGACGAGTGTTCGGCTGTTTTTGCCGAAAATGAAGAAGCTATTCTGTTTGGTACTTTCTCGACGTCACTAATCAAAAAACTACCGCAACAATCGGTGGAAGCTTACGAAAACTGTTCAAAAATTGCCATTAAAAAGATTTACCGATCGCAGGAAGTGCTTGATGTGGAGCTGGCCGGTTACAAAATCATTCTTACCCTGTTGGAACATTTGGTTGCTGCCGTTCTGAGTCCTGAAAAAGCTTATTCCAAGCAACTGCTGATGCGTATCCCCGAGCAATACGAAACAAACAGCCCAACCATTTATGGCAAAGTAATGTCGGTATTGGACTATATTTCGGGCATGACGGATATTTACGCGTTGGATTTGTACCGGAAAATAACGGGAATGAGCATTCCAAGTTTATAAAATTTCCTTGATTTTGACTACCTTTGTACGCTAATTAATCTGTTTTTACATGACTCCAGAACTCGTTATTTTTGACCTCGACGGCACACTGCTCGACACCATTGAGGATTTGGCAAACAGCGTAAATCATGCCCTGCAGGTTTATAATTTCCCCACTCATCCCCTCGAAGCCTATCGCTATTTCATTGGAAATGGTGTGAATAAATTGCTGGAACGCTCGTTACCCGAAGGGAAACGTAGTGCTGACATTGTTTCGATGCTGAAAGTGGAGTTTATTAAACATTATTTTGCACATGCTGAGGAGTTTACCAAGCCATATCCGGGCATTTCAAAGTTGTTGGTCGATATTCAAAACAACGGAATCAAACTGGGAGTCGCTTCCAATAAGGTGCACGATGCCACGGTTCAGCTGGTAGAGAAATTCTTTCCCGATATTTGTTTCACGGCTATTTTTGGTCAACGCGAAGGTTATCCGGTGAAACCCAATCCGGGCATTCTGGAGGAAATCATCGAACTGGCCGGAGTTGAAAAAGCAAGGGTGCTCTATGTGGGCGATTCGGGCGTGGACGTGGCAACAGCCTACAATGCCAAAGTGCCTTTCGTAGGCGTGCTGTGGGGATTCCGTCCACAAAAGGAACTGGAAGAAGTCGGCGCAACACAGTTTGTGGAAACTACAAATGAATTGTTTGAATTAATCTGCCCCTAATTATTCCCTTCGGTCATGACCGTTGGTTCCACTAAAGGGGACTTTAAGACAAGCTCAACTCTAAATTTAATTGGAAATTAATTAATTGTAAATTAAAGAATATGTTTAAAACAAATCAGTATTTCGATGGCACAGTGGTTTCCATCGGATTGGAATCGGCAGAAGGAACTGCCACAGTGGGTGTAATGGCTGCCGGCGAGTATGAATTCGGCACAGGAACTATCGAAGTAATGACCGTTATCTCCGGTCAGCTCACCATTCAGCAACCGGGCGAAACCGAATGGAAAACCTACAAAAAGTTCGAAAGTTTCGTGGTGGCTAAAGACGTGAAATTCAAAGTGAAATGCTCAGAAGATACGCCGTATTTGTGTTTGTATAAGTAGACCCCAGACCCCTAAATGGGCTTAAGAATGAAGAAATCCTGTTTCGATATCGAAACAGGATTTTTTATACTACCTATACAAACTATTAACTACCGACTAATCAAAATTTCTTAAACCCGATAATCTCACGCACTTCGCGGATGGTTTTTGTGGCGCTTTCGTGGGCTTTTTCTTTGCCAATACGCATTACCTTAGCCACGTAGTCATTATCGGCCGAGATGGCCTTTATTTGCTCTCTGAAAGGTTCTGTAAATGCAATCATATCCACTGCCAATTGTTTCTTCATGTCACCGTAGCGAATCTGGCAGGTGTTGTACTGTTCTTCGAAGAAATTCAAGGTATCGGCAGTCGAAACTACTTTCATCAGCTGAAAGATGTTTTGTATTGCTTCGGGTTTGGTCTGATTCGGTTCAGTCGGACCGCTGTCGGTCACAGCTTTCATTACTTTTTTGCGGATGGCTTCCGGTTCGTCGGCCAGGAAAATGGCATTTCCCTCACCTTCCGATTTTCCCATTTTACCCGTTCCGTTTAGTCCGGGTATTTTTACCAGTTCATTACCGAAATTAAACGCCTGAGGTTCAATGAAGTATTCCACGTTGTACATACGGTTAAAGCGGTTGCTGAACTGACGCGTCATTTCCAGGTGTTGTTCCTGATCTTTTCCCACCGGCACTTTGGTGGCTTTATGAATCAGAATATCGGCAGCCATAAGCGTGGGATAAGTGAGCAATCCGGCATTCACGTTTTGAGGTTGCTGGCGGATTTTATCTTTAAAGGAGGTGCAGCGTTCCAACTCGCCAATATAGGCATTCATGTTTAGAAACAGATACAACTCGGCAGTTTCGGGCACATCGCTCTGAATATACAGCGTGCATTTTTCGGGATCGAGACCGGCAGCCAGATACTCCACCATCACCTGACGAACGTTTCCGTACAAATCTCCCGGCGTAGGGTGTGTGGTAAGTGAATGATAATCAGCAATAAAGAAATAGCAATTATGCTCATTCTGCATGCTAATAAAATTGCGCAACGCGCCAAAGTAATTTCCTAAGTGAAGGTTTCCGGTCGGGCGTATGCCGCTTACTACTGTTTCCATTATGACCCCTAGCCCCTAAAGGGGGACTAAAATATAGTTTTTTCTGTTTGATTTATTTAATTTACCCGTATTAGAAAGGAATTCTTTTCTTGTTCCCCTTTAGGGGTTAGGGGTTTACTCAATCGGTATAGTTCTCTTAATGCGCTGATCCAACGAAGTAAGTGTTTCGGTGGTAGCAACGCCGGGTATTTCCTGAATTCTGCCATTCAGCAATTCCATCAGGTGTTCGTCGTTTTTGGCATACAGTTTTATCAGAATGGTGTACGAACCAAGCGTGTATTGCGATTCCACGATTTCGGGAATTTTTTCCAATTCCTTTACCACTTCTTTGTACATTGAGCCACGCTCCAGCGTGATGCCAATGTAGGCACACATTTGGAAACCCAGCATTTTGGGGTTTACCGTGTAGCCCGAACCGGTAATTACATCGATATCTATCAGGCGCTGAACACGTTGGTGAATGGCAGCGCGCGATACGCCACACATTTCGGCCACATCCTTAAATGGCATCCGGGCATTCTGAGTGATAATCTGCAAAATCTTGCGGTCGAGCTGATCTATTTTTTCCATAACTTGTAGATTTAATTTGTCATTTAGGCAGCAAAAGTACATATTTTATATGAAAAGCGAAATAAATCTGCTACTATTTTGTTCAAATATTGTACTTATGAAAGACTTTTGTTTTAATTTCCTGGCTATTTGACAAAAAAAGCCGGAGTGAAATCACACCGGCTTCAATTTATATATGCAAAAATCTATCGTCTTTGTTGCATTTGTTGTTGCATCTGTTGCATTTGCTCCGGAGTTAATTGTTGTTGAACCGGTTGTTTTTCAATTGAAAGAAGTTCAACTTCGAAAATCAATGCAGAGAAAGGTTTGATTTTACCTCGGTCGGCAGCTCCATAAGCCAATTGTTGAGGAACCCACACTTTATATTTCGAACCAACTGGCATAAGTTTCAATGCTTCTGTCCAGCCTTTAATTACTTGATTTACTGGAAATACTGCAGGCTCTTTGCGTTGAATTGAACTGTCAAAAACGGTGTCGTTAATCAATGTTCCGTGATAATGAACTTTTACACGGTCATTATCAGTAGGAATTGCACCTGTACCTTTTTTGATTACCTGATATTGAAGACCACTTGCAGTAGTTATTACACCTGGTTTTTTAGCATTTTCAGCAAGGAATTTTATACCGGCTTCTTTGTTAGCTCCGTATAATTTTTCCATTTTTTTATCCTGTAGTGCAGTCATAGTTTTTTGAAGATATTCCTGACCATCTTTAACTGTCATTTGAACTTTTGAACCTCTCAAACCGTTTACTAAACCTTGTTTAATGATTTTGATATCAACTTTCAATGTAGAATCTCCCATCAAACCTGTTTTGTTCTGTTCTTTCAAAGCAGTTCCGATTTTAGTTCCAAGTTCGGCCAGTTCTGTGTTTTCTTTTTCAACTTTACCCTTCATACCTTCGTTAACTCCGGCCATAAGCTGTTCAATCGCTTTTTTGGCAGAATCGCCTTTGATATAATAGTTTTTGATACCATCTCCGTTGGCAAGACCAAAGGCATAGTTCAAACTGTCGTTCTGAGTTTTCAGTGTAGGCAAGCTTACTTTATTACTGTTACACGAAGTAAATGCTACTGCGGCTACCAATACCACCGCCAGAATTATATTTAGTTTTTTCATTTTCTATATTTGTTAGTTTGTTAAACAATTATTTAGCTGGCTGAGGTGCTTGTTGTGGAGCGGCAGCAGGAGCAGCGGTAGGTTGTGGCATTCTTTCCTGTTGAATTTTCATCATGGTTTTCTGGATAAACTCCTGAGCCTGTTTTGGAGTCATTCCTTTGTCATAACCATTCAAAGCATTTACCAAGCCCTGTTTAATCAGTTTTTCGTTGAATTTAAGTGTTGAGTCACCCATTAATCCTTTGGCTTTTTGCTGTTTGAGAGAGTTCCCAATTTCCAAACCCAATTTGTACATCTCACCTTTGTTTGTTCCTTTGTAAGCCTTATCCAATGCTTTCATAAGAGCAATAATCGGTTTGCTCGAAGAGTCCGTCTTCAGGTAATAGTTTTTAATACCATCCCCATTAACTAAGCCGAGCGTATAGTTCAAGCTGTCGTTTTGAGTTTTCAGCGTAATTTTCTTTGCATCATATTTATTGCACGATGCAAGCATTAAAATGGCAACCAGAGTTACCAACGATAAAATACTTTGTTTTTTCATTTGATTTTCAATTTATTAATTTCTAATATATAATGCTAAACATTTTATTTTTTGGCTTTCTTTGCCGCCGGTTTGGCAGCTTTTGGTTGTTGCACTTCTTTCAACTCAACTTTAGGAGCTGATTCTTTGAATTTTTTTATATCCAACAATTCTACTTCAAAAATCAGGGTAGAAAATGCAGGTATCGGTCCGCTTCCTTTTTCACCGTAACCAAGATTATATGGAATCACAAATTTATATTTTGACCCAACTGACATTAACTGTACTCCTTCAGTCCAACCCGGAATAACCTGATTCAATGGGAAAGAGATCGGTTCGCCACGGTCGATTGAACTATCAAATTTAGTGCCATCAACCAATGTTCCGGTATAATGCACTTTTACTGTATCTGTTGCAGCAGGTTTTGGACCATCTTTTGCCACAAGAACCTGATATTGCAATCCGCTGGCAGTAGTTACAACGCCATCTTTGGTTTTGTTATCGGTTAGAAATTTTTCACCAACAGATTTTTTTGCTTCTGAATCTTTTGTCTGAGCTTTAGTAATATAGTTTTTGAAAAATTCCATTGCAACTTCTGGTTTCATTAGAGCTGAATCACCTTTCATAGCTGTGTTGAAACCTTTAATAATCAAATCGATATTTGATTTTCCTCCGGGAATTCCTTTCAGATTTTTTGCAAAATCTGTTCCGACATTGATACCTAATGCATAACTCATTGAGTCAACATCATTTGTAAATACTTTTACCGGTGCTGCTACAGGAGCTGCTTTTTTAGCTTTCGCTTTGAATAATTGTGCATCAGCCGAAGCAAAAATCATGCTTACAGCTGCAAGAATTAGAATTGTCTTTTTCATTTTTATACTTGTTATTTTTAGATTTTATTAAATAATGTTCAGTAGTTCAACTTCAAATATCAAAGTAGAATGTGGAGCTATAGACTGACCTGCACCTTGAGCGCCATAAGCCAGATCGGAAGGAATAACCAGTTTCCATTTTGAACCAACCGGCATCAACTGTAATGCTTCAACCCAACCGCTGATTACCTGGGTTACACCGAATGTGGCAGGTTCGCCACGGCTAACTGAGCTATCGAAAACTGTTCCGTCGATTAATGATCCATGATAATGTACTGATACAGAATCGGATGCTTTTGGAATTGATCCTGTTCCTTTGGTTATGACTTCGTATTGTAATCCACTTGCAAGCGTAACCACTTCCGGGCGTTTTGCATTTTCTGCTAAAAAGGCTTTGCCTTCACTTTTGGCTGCTTCACCAACTTTTTCCTGTAGAGCCTGAAAAAAATCATTAATAACTGTTTGAGCCTCCTGATAACTGATTTCAGGTGCATTTTGTTCCATCACATCCTGAATTCCTTTGGCAAGTTTGGCATAATCTAACGCTGCTACACCACTTCCTAACAAATTGTTTCCCAGGCTTAAACCTAAAGCATAACTTACTTTCTCCATAAATATAAAAGTCCCCTATCCCCTAAAGGGAAAAATATTTAGTTTATATTCTCTTCTTAAATCTCCCTTTAGGGGTAAGGGGTTTTTAAAAAAACGTTGCAAAGATAGCTGATTTGTTGAATAATAGCGTGTTAATAATTCAAAATTATCGGGAAGAGACTACAATTGGAAGTTTTAGCTGTTTTCGGGAGCCTCTTTGTGGATTAAACATTTCAAAATAAAGCACATACACACCCACATTGGCATTCTTTCCAGTATCTGTTTTACCATCCCAGGTCAGGAAACCTTCATTAGCCAGTAAAATATTGGATGCCAATTGATATGTTTTAACACCTACTGCATTGAAAATAATAGCATTAGCAACACAACCACTTGCTTCGGTTTTGTAGCGAATAAAGCACACGTCGTCCACTCCATCATTATCTGGCGAAAAAGCTTCGGGGTCTGTCCACACAAATTTGGGGTCATTTGCCACTGCTTCAATTTCTCTGAACTGAGAATTTTTATATCCGGGTGTTCCGTAATTTACTTCAGACGCAGCTGAATGCCAAGAACTTTTATCCTGAGTAGGCAAATCGGGGTTAATTCGCTCTAATGCAACACCTTTGGGATTCTTCACCAGCACGTGATGCCAGTTGGTATTGTAGGTTAGCTCGTCATAAAGAGTATCTTTCTCTGTATTACAAAGTACGAGTGTGGTACTCTCATTGTTCAACGTGCTCCATTCGGTGCTGATTATATTACTTTCGGGAGGACAATTGTGGTATTTCCACACTTTATTGGCATCCGAAGTAATGGCGAGATAGCTTTTCGGCAATAATTGGGTTTTATCCGGAATTTTATTGCCGGAATTCAGGCTGCCATCCATTTTTCGGTTGGTAAACACCAGACCGGATATATCGAGCAGTTTATCCGATTTATTATACAGCTCAATATACTCCGCGGAACTATCCGGATTCTCAAACATAACCTCGTTGAAAATCAAATCTCCCTGAGTAACAGCCTCTGATATGCCAATGGTACGCTGTGTTTCAGCCAATGGGTTTCCGGCTAAATCAGTCAGTCCCGAAACCTGCAGAGTATAAATCTTTCCACGTTCAAAATCCTGACCAAAAGTAAGTAATACAGACTTTTTATCAGCTGCAATACTCCGCGAAGATGGCTCTCCCATTTCCTGATCAACACTAAACGCAGCTTTTGAAAAATCCATTGCTTCCGAAAATCCGAGATTCAATTGGTTGGGTTGAACCAATGTGAACGTTGTCCATAGTGGAGCTTCGTTGTCAGGAGCTTTTGTTCCTGTTACAACAATATCGTCAAAATAATAATCAGCTCCTGTTGTTGAAGAGTTGACATACAGCAATCCGAAATAGTTACTCTTTTTAACCACATTGTTCTGAACTGATCCTTCAAGGACATAATCGGTTTCAGATAACAACTTGCTGTATAATTTAAAATTTCCCTGAGCATCACGGGTGACTTTTATCTTCAGTTCACACGGACTTCGGTCGGTTCGTTTATCTGTACCGTCAATAATCTTGGTCTTTTTCGTACCTTCCTGAAGCCATAGTGAAACATCATCCTGTGTATCACCTATTTTCACAAAATATCCATAACAGCCCGAAGTTAAATCATTTTTATCGGAAGCTATATAAACAGCCGAATAATTTGCCGACGAAGGATTATAATTAATTTTCACCCAACATTCCCAAACTGCATCGTCAAAAGCTTCGGATGGGGTAAACAAATACGAGGTGGAAGTCGTTGTAGCTTGTGACTGCAATTGCAAACCATTATTCACTGTAAAATTTGCCGTTGTACCTGTCCAAATTGGGTTATTTATAAAGTTTCCATCCAAAAAACTTTCATTAACCTGACCGAAACAAAAAAATGGCAGAAAAATCATAATAATCAAAACCGATTTCTTCATATTGGTTGCTAAATATATAAAAATGAATTACTTTTGCAGTCAATTTTCGAATGACCCTACCATTAAATGGTGAGATTTTAGGTCGTACAAAGATATAAATTTTTTAATTATTAAAAAACAATGAGAGTAGCAATTGTAGGTGCCAGTGGCGCCGTAGGCCAGGAATTTTTGCGTGTGTTGGCCGAACGCAATTTCCCATTGACAGATCTGAGCCTTTTTGGTTCGTCGCGCAGTGCGGGTAGTGTATATGAGTTCAAAGGTGAAAAACTCACCGTGAAAGAGCTTAAACACGGCGACGATTTTAAACCGTTCGATTTAGTTTTCACCTCAGCTGGTGCAAATATATCCAAAGAATTTGCCGAAGATATTACCAAATTCGGTGCTGTAATGATTGACAACTCATCGGCTTTCCGCATGGAAAACGATATACCTCTGGTAGTGCCCGAAGTGAATGCTGCTGATGCTAAAGATCGTCCTCGTGGGATTATTGCCAATCCAAACTGTACAACTATTCAGATGGTAGTAGCATTGAAGGCTATTGAAAACCTGTCGCATATCAAAAGTGTTCATGTGTCAACCTATCAGGCAGCTTCGGGTGCAGGTGCAGCAGCTATGGATGAACTGGAACAACAATACCGTCAGATAATGGAGGGTCAGGAAGTGGTTGTAAGCAAATTTGCTTATCAGTTGGCCTATAACCTCATTCCACAAGTTGATGTATTTACCGACAACGGTTACACCAAAGAAGAAATGAAAATGTATCACGAAACCCGCAAAATTATGCATTCCGATGTGGAAGTAAGCGCTTTGTGTGTTCGTGTTCCTGCATTGCGTGCTCACTCCGAAAGCGTTTGGTTGGAAACTGAGCGTCCGGTAAGTGTCGAAGAAGCCCGTACTGCTTTTGCTGTTGCTCCGGGTGTTGAAATGATTGACAATCCTGCTGAAAAGAAATACCCAATGCCTTTGTTCCTTTCAGGAAAAGATCCTGTTCATATAGGACGATTACGTAAAGATATTTCGAACCCTAACGGACTGACATTCTGGTGTGTAAGTGACCAAATCAAAAAAGGTGCTGCGCTTAATGCTGTTCAGATTGCAGAATATCTTATTGCAGAAGGTGATATTAAGTAATTGATTATTCGTTCATTTAAAAGCCCTGATTTCGATTTGAAATCAGGGCTTAATATTAAAATACTAAATGGCAAATGACTAAATAGTAAATATGTTAGATGGTTTTAGTAACCTTCTCTGTCAGTACCATAAAATAACGGGCAAAATTCTCATCCTTCATGTGCTCTATCAATTCTTTTTGCCAAACTTTAGCTTCTTCTGACAATGCAACCAGTTTCTTGTTATTTTCAATATGTTCACGATCGGTAACCTGAAACTTAGCCATAGCGTGAAACTCTTTCAGCCATTTTTCATATTTTTTGGCAAACACACCTTGCTCCTTAGTAAGCGTAAAACTATCCTTCTTCTCGGTAATTAATTCAGCAACACCATTTACACCAGTAGCAGAAAGTGCTGCACCGCCTGCAATAAGTCCTAACTTCTTTAGAAAATCCCGTCTGTTCGATTCGTATCCGTCCATAAAAATTGTGTTTTGATTTAATTTATTTATAACCTAAAATTAGAGATTTTGTTCAATCACGGCATAAAATTTTGTTATCCTACAATCTGTATCTTTATATAGCGGATTTCATCACTTTAGGATTTGTATTTTTTTCCATTTACTCCAATATTCTTTTAAAAAACCCTGTTTCAAATGATATATTGTAATTACATTTACTAATTATAAACTAAACAAATTAGTACTAATGATAAATTCAGTTCAATTTTATAACTTTGCAGTCCAAAACATTAGCAATAAAGTATCTGTTATTAGAATCAGTTTACTTATAAATGCTAAATTGTTAATAAGTAAATATAAAAATGGATTTCAAATACGATATAATTGTGATCGGTGCCGGTCATGCCGGCAATGAAGCAGCATGTGCTGCCGCCAATATGGGTTCAAAGACCTTGCTCATCACTATGGACATGAATAAAATTGGTCAGATAAGTTGTAACCCAGCTGTTGGTGGTATTGCCAAAGGTCAGATTGTGCGCGAAATTGATGCACTTGGTGGCCAGATGGGTATTATTACTGACCGCTCTGCCATACAGTTTCGCATGCTTAACCGCTCTAAAGGCCCTGCAATGTGGAGTCCACGCTCCCAAAGTGACCGACTGGAATTTATCAAACAGTGGGTACATACCGTATCGAACACACCCAATCTCTATATCTGGCAGGATACTGTCAAACAACTTACTTTCAAAAACGGAGCAGTAACCGGAGTCATCACAGCTCTTGGAGTTGAAATGATAGCCAAATCAGTCGTCCTCACCGCAGGAACATTCCTTGGAGGACTTATGCATTTCGGTAAAAATCAATTAAGCGGTGGTCGTGTTTCAGAACCTGCATCGTTTGGCATTACCGAACAGCTAAAATCTATCGGTTTCATCTCAGATAGAATGAAAACGGGTACTCCATGCCGGATAGATGGTCGTACCATTGATTTCACAAAAATGTCCGAGCAAATCGGAGAAAATGACTTTCATAAATTCTCATTTCTGGAAGAAGCCAAACGGGAACTAACACAACGTAGTTGCTGGATAACTTATACCAATGAAACAACTCATGAAGAATTGCGGAAAGGATTATCAGATTCTCCTCTTTACAACGGACAAATCCAGAGTATAGGCCCGCGTTATTGCCCCAGTATAGAAACAAAAATAATCACTTTTGCCGATAAACTTTCGCACCAGTTATTCCTTGAACCCGAAGGAGTCGACTCGCAGGAATACTATTTGAATGGTTTTTCGTCCTCGCTCCCACTGCAGGTTCAGATTGATGCTATTCATACCGTTACCGGGTTGGAAAACGCACAGCTTTATCGCCCGGGTTATGCCATTGAATATGATTTCTTCGATCCTACTCAATTAAAACACACACTTGAGACAAAGAAAATTAAAAACCTTTTCTTTGCCGGACAGATAAACGGAACCACCGGATATGAAGAAGCTGGTGGACAAGGATTGATTGCCGGAATAAATGCCCATATTAATTGTCACGGAGGGAATGAATTTACCCTCGCCCGGAATGAAGCTTATATTGGCGTTTTGATTGACGACCTCGTAACAAAAGGAGTTGATGAACCATATCGCATGTTTACATCCCGTGCCGAATATCGACTTATTCTCCGACAGGATGATGCAGATATGCGCCTGACTGAAAAAGGATATGCTATTGGTTTAGCTACTCAAAACCGCCACAATCAGTTGCAGACAAAAAAAGAAGCACAGGCTATTTTGACTGATTTCATCAAAAACGAATCAATCAAACCTGCTGCAATCAATGATTTTCTGGCTGCAAATGATTCTTCCGAATTAAAACATGGCTGCAAATTGAGTGATTTGGTATTACGTCCTCAGCTTGGAATTGAAATGCTCGCTGAGGCTGTTCCTGCACTGAAGATTAAAATCAATGAAATTGGCAACCGAAAAGAAGAAATAATCGAAGCTACAGAAGTGCTTTTAAAGTACGAAGGCTATATTGAACGGGAAAAATTAATCGCTGAAAAGCTTCAACGGTTAGAACACATCAACATTCGTGGACGTATTGACTACAACAGTATTCAATCCTTATCCACCGAAGCGCGTCAAAAACTGACAAAGATAGATCCCGAAAACATTGGGCAGGCAAGCCGCATTCCGGGTATTTCGCCCAGCGATGTAAATATATTGTTGGTGTTATTAGGGAGATAGAGATGCCCGCTAACCCATAAAGGGGAATAAGAATGTTCCACGTGAAACAATACAACAAAACAATACTTGTTCCACGTGGAACAAAACTAAAAAACAAATCTATTATTCCCCTTTAGGGGTTAGGGGTTATGAAAACTTCAAACACATTAAAAGAACAGGTAAATGCGCTGCCGGACAAACCGGGGGTTTACCAGTACTATAATGTAAACGATGAAATAATTTATGTAGGTAAAGCCAAGAATCTGAAGAAACGGGTTAGCTCCTATTTCAACAAGTTACATGATTCGGGCAAAACCAATGTGTTGGTAAAAAACATTGCAACTTTAAAGTACATAGTTGTTGAAACTGAAGAAGATGCCCTCCTACTCGAAAACAATCTGATTAAACAATATCAGCCGCGATATAATGTATTAATGAAGGATGGCAAAACGTATCCGAGTATTTGTATTACCAACGAACCTTTTCCCCGAATTTTCAAAACAAGGAATATATTTAAAAACGGATCGCAGTACTTTGGTCCGTACAGTTCCAACTATACCATCAATTCTATTTTAGAAATAGTGCATGAATTATTTCCACTTCGTACGTGCAGGTTACCACTAACAAAAGAAAATATAGAAGCCGGAAAGTTTAAAGTTTGTCTGCAATATCATATCCATAAATGCAAAGGTGCCTGTGAAGGAAAAGAAACCGAAGCGGAATATAAACAAACCATAGAGCAGGTTCGTCAGATAATACGGGGTGATGCAAATGAAATTAGCAAATTATTATTAGACCAAATGCAAAAGCTGGCAAAGGAATATAAATTTGAAGAAGCCCATCTGTTGAAATTAAAATACGATTTGATTGAAAGCTATAAATCGAAATCTATTATTGCCAATACAGTGGTTGAAAATACGGACGTGTTTGCGTACGATGAAAATGAAAATTCAGCTTTTGTGAATATATTGCGCATTTCGAAAGGTTGTGTTATTCAGGGCTATACCATTGAATATAAAAAACGCATGGATGAAGACAAAGCAGACCTGCTTTCGATGGCTATAGTTGAACTTCGTGAACGCCTGCAAAGTAATTCGAAGGAAATTGTTGTACCGTTTGAGATAAATTACCATTTGAAGGATGCAACAGTAGTTATTCCACAACGTGGCGACCGTAAAAAACTCTTAGAGCTTGCTATACAGAATGTTAGACAATATAAACTGGATAAACTGAAACAGGAAGAGAAGTTAAATCCTGATCAACGGGCCATGCAAATAATGAAAAACATTCAGGAGTTATTGCACATGGACAAACCGCCTTTGACCATTGAGTGTTTTGACAACTCCAACATTTCAGGTACAGATGCAGTGGCGGCTTGTGTGGTATTCAAAAAGGGAAAGCCCTCTAAAAAAGACTATCGAAAGTATAATATCAAGACTGTTGTTGGTCCTGATGATTATGCTTCCATGAAAGAAGTGGTAAGGCGGCGTTACAGTCGAATGTTAAACGAAGAGTCGCAACTACCGGATTTAATAATTGCCGATGGAGGAGTTGGACAAATGGAAGTAATCCGGCAAGTGATTGAAGAAGAACTTCAGATTAACATACCGATTGCCGGACTGGCAAAAGACAGTAAACATCACACCCGCGAATTACTATATGGTTTTCCTCCAAAAGAAATTGGGTTGAAAATTAACGACCCATTGTTTAAGTTGCTGGCTTCGATGCAGGACGAAGTTCACCGTTTTGCCATCACTTTCCATCGGGACAAGCGAAGCAAGACGCAAGTGGCTTCGGAACTCGATACGATACCCGGAATTGGAGAAAAGACAAAAAACGACCTTATTAAACATTTCAAGAGCGTAAAACGAATTAAAAGCGCTGAATTAAGCGACCTTGTTGAAGTTGTTGGAAGTAGCAGAGCATCAACTATTTACAACTATTTTAAAGGGGATTTGAAGGTCTGAGAATTGTGTATTTATTTTTTGCCGTATCTTTGTAGGCAAATAAAGTACTCCAAACAGCTCTAAAATATAGCTCAAAACACAGCAATAGAAATTATTTATGAAACTGGAAATAAAATCACTAAAAACTATAAATCAAACTGCACAAAAATTTATTGATCAAATTGGTGACCGAACTGTTTTTGCGTTCAACGGAAAAATGGGTGCAGGTAAAACTACCTTCATAAAATCAATTTGTGAAACGATGGGTGTGAAAGAAACGGTAAACTCACCGACCTTTTCGATTGTTAATGAATATGAAGCAGCCGATGGTCGGATTATTTATCATTTCGATTGCTACCGGATAACGAAAATTCAGGAAGCTCTGGATTTGGGAACTGAAGAATATCTTTACTCCGGGAATCTATGCTTTATTGAATGGTCGGAAAATATAGCCCCTATCCTACCCGACTCGTTGATAAATGTGGATATTGAGGAAATGGAAAACGGAAGCAGAAAGGTAATAATTAAATAATGTGCCAATATACGAATTAAACAAACAGTTATGAAACAAAAAAAAAAGAAATCCATTTTGGAGCAGGTAAAAGCGGCACGAAAGCAGAGCCGCGAAGAAGAAATTCAGACACATGGGAAATCGATTAATTATCGAAAGGTTATGGCAAGCAAGAAGCAATATAACCGCAAAAAAAATAAGGCAGACGATGAGGTTCTGCCTTATTTGTTTAATGTAGAGTCGCTGCATACGTTGTCTCTACAATTTATCACCAGATTGATACCCGTTTTTCTACCGGTACAAACAATTTATTATCAGTTTTGATACCAAATGCATCATACCAGGCCTGAATTTGTGGTAAAGCACCATTTACGCGCCATCTGCCTAATGAATGAGGATCAGATTTAGTTAGTTTCAGAATCTCTTCAGGACGTATATTTCCGGCCCATACATTTGCATACGAAAGGAAGAAACGTTGATCGGGTGTAAAACTATCAGCATTTGCCAGTGGCTTCTCTGCATTTGCTGTTTTAAATGCTTGATAAGATACCTGTAAACCTCCATGATCGGCTATATTTTCACCAAGAGTAAACTTACCATTTCCATGAATTCCGGGCGCCACAACAATAGAATCAAAGAAATCGGCCATTACTTTTGCACGTTCATCAAAATTCTTTTTATCAGCAGCCGTCCACCAGTTTTTCAGGTTACCTTCCTTATCAAACTGACAACCCTGATCATCAAATCCGTGTGTCATTTCATGCCCGATTACCACACCAATTGCTCCATAATTGAAAGCGTCATCAGCATTCATATCAAAGAAAGGTGGTTGTAAAATACCTGCAGGGAAACAAATTTCATTTGTAGTTGGGTTGTAATAAGCATTAACTGTTTGAGGAGTCATTTGCCATTCGTCACGGTCAACTGGTTTGCCGGCTTTAGAAAATATATATGCATGATCAAACTTGTTAGAGCGTACAATATTTGCATAATAGCTGTCCTTCTTAATATCCAGTTTTGAATAATCACGCCATTTGTTTGGATATCCGATTTTTACATAGAAAGCATCCAGTTTTTCTTTTGCTTTAATTTTAGTTGAATCGCCCATCCATGATAATGCTTTGATACGTTCACCCAATGAAACCTGAAGGTTATGAACAAGTTTCAACATGCGTTCTTTGGCTGCAGGTGGAAAATATTGTTTTACATACATTTGCCCAACTGCTTCTCCCAATACTCCGTCAACCAAATCTACAGAGCGTTTCCAGCGTGGACGTTGTTCTTTTTTTCCAGACAAAACCTTGCCATAAAATTCAAAATTCTGAGTATAAATGGCATCACTCAAAAAACTTGCAGACTCGTCAATCAGCTTCCATTGTAAATAAGCAATTTGATTTGCAATTGGTTCGGATTCAATGATTTTTCCGACTTCAATCAACGATTCTTTTTGAGAAACACTTATGACTTTAGTATTTTTCAAACCCAATGCTTTTAAATAATCAGTCCAGTTTATTACGGGAACGAGTATTTGAAGTTCAGCAACTGTCATTTTGTTGTAATTCGCATGAGGGTCACGAAGTTTAATGTTGTCGTAAGCAGCAGTTGCCAGTCGCGTTTCAATTTTCAACACGGCTTCCATATTGGTTTTAGACTGAGCATCAGTAAAACCAACTTGTTTAAACATATTGATTACATGTAATTTATACTTCTCTCTGATTTCTTTTGTGTGGGCGTCATTATCAAGATAGTATTCACGTTCCCCAAGGCTGATACCACTTTGATAAGTTTGAACCAGATTTTCCTTACTGCTCATTTGGTCAGCATCAACACTTACAGCAAAATAAGTATCAAGACCTGACATGTAAAGTTCAGGCATTAATTTAATTAGTTCCTTATTGTTTTTAAGTGAGGCAATACGTTGTAAATCAGATTTAATTGGCTCATAACCCTCTTTGTTCAGTTTGACACTGTCCATAGCCATATTGTACAAGTCACCTATTTTCTGCTCAATAGTTCCTTCTGCGCCACCTTTAGTTGCGATACCCGTTACAAGGTCTTTTAGTTGTTTAAGGTTGTTTTCAGCCAATTTGTCAAAACTGCCAAAACGTGAATATTCACCCGTAAGTGGATTACTTTTCATCCATCCTCCACAAGCATATTGGTAAAAGTCGTTTCCGGCTACAGTAGTTGTATCCAGATTTTTTAAATCGATACCAGTGGTATCTTTTGGTTTATTGCAAGCTGTTGTCATAAGTGCTAATGCAATGATTGGGATTAAAATTTGTTTCATACATGAATAGTTTTGTGTTGATATAAATTGCTATTAAAAATAAAGACTCAAAAATAGAATATTTATTACTTCTAAATACCAAAACTAAAGAATATTTATCGAAAATATTGAATATTGTTCAATAGGAGCAATTTGAAACCGTCGGATTTTCAACTGAATCAATGATTTGAAACAATTCGGAGAGCGTTTCAGCACGAAGCATGGCTATACGGGTATCTTTAAAATTAGGAATGCCTTTGAAAACCGGAGTTGCTGCTAAATGGCGGCGGCTGTGGATAATACCTTTAAGTCTTTGGTGACTTACCGATTCTATTTCCGTATTGTCATCAATATCTAACCACCTGACAGAGGCAATAATATGTTCTTTTAAAATTGCTTTTTGTTCTTCGAAAGACAGAATCGGAGTCAGGTCACCGATAGCAAAATACTGCTTCATCTCACCAAAAATCCAGGGACGACCAATAGCAGCCCGACCAACCATTACAGCATCAACTCCATAGCGGTCGAAACATTCCTCTGCACGTTCGGCAGTAGTTACATCGCCGTTTCCAATGATTGGAATATGCATGCGTTGGTTATTTTTCACTTCGCCAATCAGTGTCCAGTCAGCATCGCCTTTGTACATTTGAGCGCGTGTTCGACCATGAATAGCCAACGCTGCAATGCCACAATCCTGCAATTGTTCGGCTAAGCCTACTATGATTTTCGTGTCATCGTCCCAACCCAATCGGGTTTTTGCAGTAACAGGAATATTGACTGCTTTCACTACTTCCGACGTAATTTCGAGCATGCGTGGGATATCGCGTAACAGCCCCGCTCCTGCCCCTTTTCCAGCCACTTTCTTTACCGGACAGCCAAAATTAATGTCGATAATATCAGGCTTTGCTTCGGCTGCAATGCGGGCTGCGTCGGCCATTGCCTGAGGGTCGCGACCATAAATCTGAATAACCACCGGACGTTCTTCCTCGTAAATAGTCAGTTTTTGTTGGGTACGGTTTACGCTACGAATCAACGCTTCCGACGAAACAAATTCCGTATAGACCATATCTACTCCAAAACGTTTGCACAGCAAGCGAAATGCAGGATCGGTTACGTCCTCCATGGGTGCCAGAAACAGCGGTTTGTCGGGAAATTCTATGTTAGCAATCTTCATACAATAGCAAAATCGGAGTGCAAAGGTAGGAAATTTTTCAGAGTTCTATATTTTGAATTGGTTTATCTATCTTTGCAGGTGAATTTTAGCTCAATCAGTATGAAAAGAATAATTCTGATTTTATGCGTTATTAGTATCCTGCAAGGTATTTATGCTCAAACCATTAAATACTCCACAGCCTGGTTTGGTCCGAATGCCAATCCGGTACCGGAGTTTACCGATGCGCGTATTCCGGCTAAAACAACTTTCAGTTTAATGGGTGATTATTACTTTGGAAATGGCGACCAAACTACAAACGGCTATGTAAAACTGGAAGTTCCTCTCCTACCCGAGCGTGTTTCGCTGAAAATCTGGTCTACAGTTTTGGAACATTTCAACACCACCGATGCATTGATGCTACAGCGCGGAGCTTCAACATCCAGTGGTTTTGAGGGTGGTGATGTATATGTTCAGACACGAATTCGCCTGCTGAAAGAACAAAATTGGCTTCCAGGCATTATATTGAACAGTACGTTGAAATCTGCATCAGCTAAAACCGTGGCTACCCGACGCTATTTTGATACGCCGGGATATTATTTCGATGCGGAAATTGGGAAATCGTTTTATACCAAAAGCAAATTTATCAGCGAAATTCGTCTGGTTGGAAATGTGGGATTTATGTGCTGGGAAACAACCAACAGCACACAGGATGACGCCACCATGTACGGCGGAAAACTGTTTATCGGCAATCCTGATTGGAAACTTGAAAATACGCTTTCGGGCTATGCGGGTTGGATGCACAGCAATCGGAATTACTCCAGCGATTATGGAGATACGCCGCTGGTTTATGCTGCCAAATTCACTTTTATGACTAAAGATATTGATTATTTTGCTCAATATCAATACGGTATTACGGATTTTCCGTATCATCAGTTACGTTTGGGTTTAAGTTTTTCGATTCAGAAACTGACTCCCGTTTTTAAATAAAATGAAAAGAGAAGAAATTGAAATTATGGCCCCGGCCGGTTCGTGGGAAAGTCTTGCTGCAGCTATTAAAGCGGGTGCGGACTCGGTGTATTTTGGAATTGAAAAACTGAATATGCGCAGCAAATCGAGCAGTAATTTTACGACCTACGACCTGCGTGAAATAGTGCGAATCTGCAACGAAAATAAAGTAAAAAGCTACCTCACCGTCAACACAATTTTGTACGATGGCGACCTAATCCTGATGCGTGAAATCATTGATGTAGCCAAAGAATCGAAGGTTTCTGCCGTTATTTGTGCAGATGTGGCAGCTTTAATGTATGCCAACTCGATAGGAGTGGAGGTGCATCTTTCAACACAGTTAAATATATCTAATGTTGAATCACTGAAGTTTTATGCTCAATTTGCTGATGTAGTAGTGCTGGCCCGTGAGTTGAACATGGAGCAGGTGGCAGAGATTTATCAGGCTATTATTACCGACAATATACGAGGAAAGAACGGTGAGTTGATTCGAATTGAAATGTTCTGCCACGGTGCTTTGTGTATGGCTGTTTCTGGTAAATGTTACCTCAGTCTGCACGAAAAAAACGTGTCGGCCAACCGGGGTGCGTGCAATCAGATCTGTCGTAGGGGTTATACCGTGAAAGACAAAGATTCGGAGATTGAACTGGATATTGAAAACGAATATATCATGTCGCCCAAAGACCTGAAAACCATCGGTTTTGTGGACGAAATGCTGAAAGCAGGAGTGCGTGTTTTCAAGATTGAAGGCCGTGCGCGTGGAGCGGAATATGTAAAAGCGGTAGTGGGTTGTTACAACGAAGCCATTGAATCTGTGTTAAACGGGACGTTTTCCGACACGAAAGTGGCCGAATGGGACCTGCGCCTAAGCAAAGTCTTTAATCGTGGATTTTGGAACGGCTATTACCTCGGACAGCGGCTTGGTGAGTGGAGCAAGAACTACGGTTCGGAAGCTACACACAAAAAGATTTATGTTGGCAAATGCACTAATTTTTTCCAAAAGCTGGGCGTAGCAGAATTTTTATTAGAAGCGCAATACCTTTCGGTGGGGGACGAAATACTGATTACCGGTGAAACTACCGGTGCTTACGAAGATTCTGTAACAGAAATGCGTGTAAAACTCGAACCTGTGGATAAGGTAGAGAAAGGAACCTATTTCTCCATGAAAACCAATGAATTGATACGACGAAACGATAAGTTATTCAAGATTGTTCCATCGGAACATGCAAAAGAAAAAGCGGAGTGAATTCCGCTTTTATTATTTCTTCCATTCTATCGAAACGATAATTTCATTTCTGCGACCTATAAACTGATAGGGAGGATTGTAGCCTAAATACCTGAAACGACCGATTGTTTTAATTCCTTTTTGAGTGAGAATATTTTTCAGGTTTTCAGAATAACGTTTCATTTTTTCGTCGTTAGCATAACCACCGAATCGTAAAACTGCCACATATTCTTCGGGAACTTCATTTATTGTAACCGCCTCATCTTTGGGAATGGGTAAATTAGTTTTGTTGTAAGCCGAAGGCATTACGAAACTCATAGATGAGAGTGTATCGTTTACATCCATATGAACTGGAGAGGTCATAGAAATGTGAGCGGACGATTCGTTATTTCCAAAAATATATCCGGCAAGTTTACGGAAACCGGGTGAAGATAAATCTCTGTAAGTATTGGCTTTAGATTGGATAGTTGCAAATGTTGCTGCAGGATAAAAACGTATCTCGAAATCTTTGTCTTTCTGTATTACAGTATATTTTTGTACTTCTGTTTTGTTGGTTGCCATAATAATAATTGATTGAAATAGAACGAATAATAAGAAAAGTATAGTTACAGATATTCTTAATATTTTCATTGTTTTCATTGTTTATTTACCGTTAAACAAATCATTCAATCAAAAGTTGTTTTTTATAATGGAAATAGTATTATTGAAAAAAACTATGAATCAGTGTTTTATAAACTCAATTGCCAAATTCAATGCTTCATTAGCTTCAGGAATAGGGAAAATAACCCAGTCGTGTTGCATATCCGGAAACTCATGGAAACTAAAATTTCCGAGAGTTTTTACTTTTTCTTGCAGTAATTTGCAATCAGGATAAAAAAGTTCATCAGTTCCATAGAAAACAATGGTTTTACCAACATTGGTTAAGTTTCCGTTGATGGGCGATAACAGATAATTACCCGGACTATCGCCACCGGAATACATTTTACCTGCATTTATTAAAGCTTCTAATGGTAGAATTTTGTCAAGCTCAACCTGCTTCTTTATATCCGGGTTTTGCATGGTCAAATCAAGCCAGGGAGAAAAGAGTATATTTTTTTCCGGTTGAACTTTTTTATTATCATTTGCCAGCTTTTGAGCAAACGCCAGTGATAAACCACCCCCGGCAGAATCTCCCATTAGCATAAACCGATCCTCAGGATATAGAAGAATGAGTTTGTCGAATGATTGCTGAACCATATCAAAGGTTTCTTTGTAGGTGTTTTCCGGCGCCAGCGGGTAATCAATATAGCTTACTTTACAATTTGCTTTTGTCGCTATAGTTTGCACTATTTTCCAGTGCATGCTGCTACCTTCCAATAAATAAGCACCACCATGAAAATAGACAACATGTATATTTTCAACTTTTTCATGTGGTTGAATAGTGACCACAGATTTACCTGAAATAAAAAACTCATTTATCCGAAATTTTTTTTGTAAGTGTTTTGGAATCAGTGGTTTTTTGCTTCTGGATGGTTTTTGAAATGATTTTACAACCATCTTTTTAAAATTCAATATTTCCAACACCTTAATTGTAATTTTCGCAGAACCTGAAATCATCTGTATTTTTTTGAATAAAACCTCTATGAACTTTGTAGAGATTTATTGGTTATAAATTAATGTTCAAATGTACTGACTTTCGTTAGCAATAACAATACAGACTACTTTTTTATTCAAAATTTATTTATCTTTGTAAATATGAAACTCAGAATTATCACTATATATGAAGGAGGATATTGCATTTAAACCGATTAATATTGATATTGTAAAAGACTTGTGGTCAAAGACTTATAATACAGAAGGTAAGCCTGATTGGTCGCATATTTTTCCATATTATCACAAGGATATTATTTTTCAGGATACCATTCAGCGCATCGAAGGCATTGAGGATTTTACCGCCATGTGCAATCGCCTTACCAAACGCACTCACCAGCTGAATATGGAAATAGTGTCCATTGCTCAGAATGAAAATATCATTATTTTCGACTGGATAATGACTATGATGTTCAAAAAATATCCCAGCACTCCGATGTATGGCTCTACAAAACTGACTATCAGTGAAAATGGTCAAATACTCCAACAGCGTGATTATTACGACTTGTGGGGCGATATTTTCAACAATATTCCGCATTGGAACAAAATGTATCGACGGTTTTTGATTAAAAAATTTGGATAATGAGTAAGAAATTTGAATTTCCACCCGAATTGGATTTTATTCGTGCCGGACGTCTTCCGCAAAAAATATCCACCGAATCGATGGATGGCAAAATATGTCTAATAACCGGAACAACTTCGGGTGTTGGATATCAGGCTGCTATTCGTTTGGCAAAGGGCGGAGCAAAGATTGTAACAATTGTCCGCAGCAAAGAAAAAGCCGAAAAACTGTGTGCAGAAATTCGTTCATTTTCGGCATACGAACCCGATTATTACCTGGCCGATTTCAGTAATTTAAGTGAGGTACGAAAAGCCACAGAAGTTATTTTGAAAAAATATCCTCACATCGATGTGTTGGTAAATAATGCCGGAGTTCACATGACTACCCGGCAACTCACGGTTGATGAGTATGAGACTGCATTTGCGGTAAATCATTTAGCATCATTTTTGATAACAAGTTTGCTGCTGAAACGAATGATTGAAAGTGCGCCTTCACGCATTATTCAGGTGAATTCGGAAGGTCACCGCTTTAACGGTTTGCAGATTGATGACCTCAACTGGGAAAAACGCAAATACGGTGGATACAAAGCCTATGGCGCTTCCAAAACAGCTCAATTGATGACCGTTTGGGAATTGAATGACCTATTGCAGGGAAAAGGTGTAACGATAAATGCCATGCATCCGGGAGCTGTAAAATCAAATATCGGAACAAACAACGGCATTCTGTATAATTTATTCTCAAAATATCTTATTCAGCCAACACTGAAAAAACCGGAAATATCGGGCGAAGCGATTTATTACCTGGCCTCGTCACCCGAAATGAATGGAGTCAGCGGTAAATTTTTCAACCTTACAAACGAAGAAATTCCTGCTCCACACGCGCTAAACAGAGAACTTGGAAAACAAATTTTTCAGCGAAGCAAAGAATTAGTTCAACTTGACAAAGAAAGTTTTTATGAAGTATGATGCAGTAGTTGTTGGCGGAGGAATTGCCGGTCTCACGGCTGCGGCTTATCTGGCACGTGCAGGTAAGTCGGTGATTCTATTTGAACGCCAATCCAAAGTGGGCGGACTGGTGCAGACTTTCGACAGAAATGGAATTTATTTCGACGGCGGGCTAAGATCCATCGAAAATTCAGGGATTGTGTTTCCAATGCTTAAGCAGTTAGGCATTGATATTGAGTTTACTAAGAGCGATATTTCCATTGGCATTGCCGAGAGTGTGCTGAAATTGCATGGCAAAGAGAGTGTTGCCGAATATGAAGACTTTCTAAAAGCCCAATACCCTGACAATACGAAAGATGTTTCGGCCATTATTGGAGAAATAAAGAAAATAATGGGTTATATGGATGTGCTTTACGGCATTGATAATCCGGCATTTCTCAACATGGCCGAAGACCGTGAATACCTGATGAAAGTAATTCTGCCCTGGATGTTTAAATTCATTTTCACCATTCGGAAAATAAAAAAACTGCAAGAACCGGTAGAAGAGTATTTGAAACGATTTACAACTAACCAATCACTGATTGATATCATTGCACAGCATTTTTTCCAAAAAACGCCCACATCATTTGCACTGAGTTATTTCAGCCTGTATCTCGATTACCATTACCCCAAAGGTGGAACTGCAACACTGATAAAAAAACTTGAAAATTACATAACCGAACATGGTGGCGTTATTAAAACCGACGTGATCATTCAACAGCTTCAACCGGAAGAAAAATACGTGCTGGATACTGACGGAAACCGCACCGACTATACAAATCTGATATGGGCAGGTGATTTAAAACTGCTGTATAATATCATTCCGATAGATCAGCTCAACGATGCTAAGTTAGTGAGTAAAATTTTAGCCAAACGCACTCAACTTAAGGATTTGAAAGGCGGTGATTCCGTATATACCGTATATTTTTCGGTGCAGGAAAAGAAGGAGTATTTTTCCAAAATTTGTACCGGGCATTTTTTCTATACGCCTGATAAACGTGGATTATCCATTGTAAATAAGGGTAATATAGAAGCATTTCTGAATGCGGACAGTGCTGATAAAGATAATGCAGAGCTAAAAAATACCGTCAAAAAATACCTGGAAGATTATTTCAGGTTGAATACATTTGAAATTGCCATTCCTGTTTTGCGCGATGCCGATTTAGCACCCGAAGGACAAGCCGGATTGGTGGTAAGTTTGCTATACGATTACAGTTTAGCTAAAAAAATTGATGAATTTGGATGGACAGCTGAAATCAAGGAATTCCTTGAGCAGATTACCGTTCAGATATTGGATGAAAGCATTTTTCCGGGATTGAAAAATAAGATTATTGGTTGTTTTTCATCCTCACCACTAACCATCGAAAAACTAACAGGAAATACCGAAGGAGGAATAACAGGTTGGGCGTTTACCAACCCATATATGCCGGCAGTTAGCAGTATGCTCGGAATTGCAAAATCAGTTGAAACACCGCTGCCGTCTGTTTTTCAGGCCGGGCAGTGGACTTATAGCCCTGCAGGCTTACCCATATCTATTCTGACCGGTAAACTGGCTTCGGATAATGTGCTGAAAATGCTGAAATAAACTAGTAATTGAGGTAGGTGACTTTACAATTTAATTTTGTATTTTCCTTCACTTCAAAAATCCACTTTTTATAAGCAGGCGGACCAAATTTTGCATCAGCATTATTCGAATATCCAAATCCTTCTTTGGGGATAAAAAGCATTTTTGTATCGAGTTTTTTGTTTTTATTCTCATCGTGAATGTAATTAAAACCATACTTTCCGGGTTTTATATTATCCATTACAATCACACATTTATTATTACTAATTAATTCTGTACCAACTTTTAAACTCTTTTGGTTTTGATCAAAAAGTTCATAAAGCAGGTTGCCTTTATTGTTTCGTAAATCTGTAATTTCTACTGTCAGTGTAAACTGTGCAAACGAGCTTAAAGGAAGGATAAATAAGAGAAATAAGAGATTTTGTGTTTTCATAAGGTTTTAAAGTTTAATATTTAAACCGGCACGAAAATAAAGATTATCCGAACTTTGATATAAAAAATTAAATGATTTCGAAATACTTATAAAAGGATAGACCACATTATTTTTTGCAAAAAATGCTTGCGTGTAATTTAACGTTAAGCCTGAATAGACTTGTGTTTTATTAAAATCCCTAAGACCTGCATATGCAAAAGCTGCACAACCAAAAAAAAATGTAAAATTGCCTTTAGGATAAAATGTAAATGAAATTCCCAAATCTGGACCTACGAAAAGTGGTATATAAATATTTTGAAGCATACAACTTACACCCATAACTAATTTGGTATCAACTGTTTTGTTACTTTTAGTAATATCCTTTAGATATCCAAAAGAACAAGTAATGGGATTTCTTTCAAAATCAAGTGAGTATTTTACAGATGAAATCCAGCTTTTTTTTGAGTAATAACTTAAACCAACATTTAAATCGTTAGTAAAAAAAGTTGAACTTCCAGCTGATAAATTTAAACCTGCATTTTTTCCAAAAAACTCTTCCTGAGCATAACCATAAAATGTACAAAGCATTCCTACTAAAATCAATCCAACTTTTAGTTTTTTCATAAGCTTTTATTTAAATTTTAACTGCAAATATAAATAAATTTTTAAATAAAAAAAGTTCAATATGATTTTTTTATCAATTGAACCTTTTATAAATTTCAAAACAAATTTATCTAACTCATCTCCAACATCCTCAAAATAGGTTTTACCGCTTTTACCCGTATTTCTTCATCCACCAGTATTTCGGGGGTTTCGGTTAGCAGGCAGTTATAGAGCTTTTCGAGGGTATTTAGGCGCATAAAGTTACATTCATTGCAGGCACAGGTGCTGTCGTTGGGCGGTACGGGAATAAACTCTTTATCGGGGTTATGCTTCTGCATTTCGTGGAGAATTCCGCTTTCGGTAGCAACTAAAAATGAAGTAGCAGCTGATTCGGTGGTGTAATTCAGCAATGCCTGTGTACTGCCAATAAAATCAGCCATGAGCAGTAACGGACGTTTACATTCAGGATGAGCCAGAATAAGTGAATCGGGATGTTCTGTTTTTAGTTTCACCAACTTTTCAACAGAGAATTGCTCGTGTACATGGCATGCTCCGTCCCAAAGTAACATAGAACGTCCGGTAACGCTGTTGATATAATTTCCAAGATTCCTATCCGGTCCAAAAATTAATTTTGCATCTTTTGGGAACTGATCCACAATTTTCTTGGCATTGGTAGAAGTAACCACCACGTCAGTTAGCGCTTTTACGGCCGCTGTGGTGTTTACGTACGAAATAACCGTATGATCAGGGTGTGCCTTAGTAAATGCTTCAAACGCGTCGGCAGAGCAGCTGTCGGCCAACGAGCAACCGGCATTCAAATCGGGCACCAGTACTTTTTTGGTCGGAGAAAGAATTTTGGCAGTTTCACCCATAAAATGAACACCGCAAAGCACAATAATATCGGCATCGGTTTTGGCTGCTTTCTGAGCCAGTGCCAGACTATCGCCAATCACATCAGCAATATCCTGAATATCGCCCATCTGGTAGTAATGAGCCATAATTACAGCGTTCTTTTCTATTTTGAGTCGGTTGATTTCCGATATAAGTTGTTCTTTATTCATTTTCATGATTTGAAGATGAGTCGATTTGAAAATTTGAAAATGAAATCAAGAGTTTTCAAACAAAACATTATAATATTATTCTTTTTATTTTTTCAAAAAAACTTATGAAGATAATAATAGGGTGTTGATAAGGTTGAAAAGTATTTTTTTAAAAACTTGCATATTCCATTATTAAAAATTCAGCTAAATCTTTCAACAAAAAACTGAAACACTTTTAGCTGAATAACAGAAAAATACAGACTTTATCAACATCCTGTTAGTAACTGCAAAGTTAGAAAGTTTTTGCCAACGGGAATGCTGAAAACCTCAAAAAAGCGGTTAAAAAATAACCGTAAAAAATTGCTAAACTAATTTGCGGGAATCAAAACTATTAATAAACAAATCTGTTTTTGAAATCTGCAAGTTTATTTTCAATATTTTTTTCAGGTAGTTTTCAACAGTTTTCAACAAGTTTTAAAGCAACAGTAAACGGTAATCGGCAAACAGTAAGAAAAAACCGCAAAGTAAATTGATATTCAATACTTTGCGGTTTAGAAATTTAAATTGGTTTTTATTTTATTTTGTTTCAAAATAACCGTTTTCTTTGTACCAATCGTAAGCATCGTCGATCATTTGCTGCATTGAAACCATTTTATAATCCAGTTCTTTAATGGCTTTAGAACTATCATACCAGGCATTTATCAACATGTAGCGGGCATTTCCGGGATCCATTTCCGGTGCTTGTCCGGTAAAGTTGGAAATGAACTGCATCACCCTACCATAGAGAACAAACAGTCCACGACCTAAAATTAATCCGGGAGCTTTCTTGCCGAATTTTCCGGCAATTAAATCAAACAAGGCTTTATAGCTTATGTTTTCGCCGGCACAAATATAGCCTTCACCCGGAACACCTTTCAAAGCTGCAGCAATTTCAGCTTTGGCTACTTCGGTTACGTGGCAGAAACTGGCACCACCGGCAGGGCAGCCCGGAACTTTACCGTCGCGCAGTTCGAAAAACAACCGTCCGTATTGCAAAGTAAAGTCATAAGGACCAATCATGCTTCCGGGATAAACCACAACTACTTCGAGGCCTTTTTTATTGTATTCCAACACACGTTTTTCGCCTTCACGCTTGGTGTCGGAATAATTATAGCCGGTGTTGGCAAAATTATAATCCGTCCAGGTTTCGTCGGCCACTCCATTTGGATTGCAACCGAAAATATCCACCGTGCTGGTATGAATCAAGCGTTTAACCTTGTTTTTTAAACAAGCTTCGGCTATCATCGAAGGAACATCAGTGTTGATTACACGTTGTTTTTCAAAATTCTTTTTCCAAAACGAGGTGTCGCCGGCCACGTGAAACACATACTCACAACCTGCACAAGCGGTATCCAAAACCGTCTGATTGGTTATGTCTCCTTTAATTATTTCGATTGCCAGTGTACTGATATATTTAATATTAGCTTTTTCACGGACAATAACTTTTACATCCCAACCGGCTTTAACCAGTTCGTGAACCAGATTTGTTCCTAAAAACCCACTGGCACCTGTGACCAAACATTTCATGTGATTTTTTTTCATGTGATTTAACGGTTTATTATCCATATATCAACCCGACTACCCACAGCCGAACATTGGCAGGAAAGCGGTTGAATAAAAAGCAAATAAGTTTATAATCCATACCCGGTACAACCGACACTTTCATTTTCTTTTTCAAAATCTGACTAACAATTTTGCGGGCAACACTGCTTGCTTCCACTCCATTTTGCTCGTCTTTTTCCATTTTTCCTACGGATTTTTTCATCTTGGCAGTGTAAACTGAATCAGGTGATTGAGAAGCAACGGTATATTTTCGTGCCGAGGTAAATCCGGTTTTGGTATCGCCCGGAAGTAATGAGCAACACTGAATTCCGAATGGTTTCAATTCAAGAGCCAATGCTTGCATAAATACCAGTAAGGCAGATTTTCCGGCAGAATAAAATGCCTGAAAAGGAATAGGAACAATGGCCGCAACCGATGAAGTTGCAATTATTTTGCCATAACCCTGCTTCCTGAAAACAGGAATACATGCCTGAATGACTTTTACCGCTCCGAAAAAGTTGGTTTCGAATTGATACATTACTTCTTCTGAAGAAGTATCTTCAATTGAGCCGGCAATACCGTTTCCGGCATTACTTACCACGGCATCCAGGTGGCCGTTTTCATTCAGAATCTGAGAAATAACAGAAGCTATATTTTCTTCGTTGTTCACATCCATTTTCACATGAATAATTTCTCCGTTTCCGTTTGGCACTTTTTCAGAAACACCACCACGACGTGATGCTGCATAAACCTTAACGCCTTTATTCATAAGCTGTTGGGCAGCCGAAAGACCAATTCCGGTACTTGCTCCGGTTATCAATACTACTTTTGTTTCCATTGTTTCAGTATTTATCTGGTTGCAAATATACAGATTATTAAATTCATTCGTAATTTTGGATACAGAATTTAAATAAAGATTTGTTACTTTTGCATGTTATCCTAATTAAACATTGAGAAATGAGAGTATTGGTTACAGGTGCGAACGGGTTGTTGGGTCATCATATTGTATTCGAGTTATTGAAGCGAAACCATCAGGTAAGTATCATTGTTCGGAGTCAGCACAATATTTTTTTTGATCTGAATAGAGTGGAGGTTCATATTGGAAATTTTACCGATTACGAAAGCCTGAAAGCTGCTTCTGAGGGTTGTGATGCTATAATTCACACTGCTGCCATCACTTCCCACAACCATCTTTATTTTGAAGATTATCAGAAAATAAATACTTTCGGTGCCGGTTTGGTTGTGCGCATTGCAAAAGAACAGAACATACAAAACATTGTTTTTGTAAGTACTGCCAATACGATTGGAATAGGTGACCATGATCATTTTGCAGACGAAACTTTTCCCATATGTTTTCCTTTTTCAAAATCATTTTATGCGCGAAGCAAAGTTGAAGCTGAACGAATATTCGTTGAAGCCGCTGAACAGACAGATAAGCACATTGTTATCATCAATCCAACATTTATTATAGGTGCGTATGATCCAAAACCAAGTTCTGGAAAACTTATTCTAAGAGCTTATAAGAAAAGGATTCTATTTATTCCCGGAGGCGGAAAAAACTTTGTTCCGGTCGCCGATGTTGCTGAGGTTGTTTGTAATGCACTGACCAAAGGTAGGAGCGGGGAGCGGTATTTGGTTTCGGGCAAGAATCTGTCGTTCGCTGAATTTTATGTCTTACAAAAACGAATCGGAAATTATAATCAGCCTATAATCAGAATTCCCGATTTTTTTCTCGAAGTGCTTGGAAAAGCCGGAGACCTGATTCGAAAGTTCGGCATAAAAACCGAAATTTGCAGCATGAATCTACGCCAGTTGATGATACGCGAATACTATACAAATGCCAAAGCAAAAAAAGAGCTTGGATTCAATCCAACGACCATCGATAAAGCGATAAAAGAAACTCTCGACTGGTTTAATAAACATGGAATGATTAAAACTTAATACCGCCAACTTCATGAAAAGATTAGTTCTTTTCTTTTTGACACTGATATATTGTTTGGGATTATCAGCCACAATCAAACCCCGTCGCGTGGAATCTGTTCCGTTCGAAATGGTTGGAAGTTATGTGGTTATAACCGTGCGTATTAATGACTCCTCACCGCTTAATCTGATTCTCGACACAGGTGTAAGAAATACCATTATCACCGAACTACAAACAGGCGACCATATCACGTTGAATTATTCCGATGTTAAAGATTTGATGGGACTTGGTGGTGGAAATCACCTTGATGCCTATATAAGCAATTATAATGTGCTGAAAGTAGGGCGGTTGAATATGCAGTACAAAACTGTATACGTGCTTCAGGATAATATATTCAACCTTTCAAAACACACAGGGACAAAAATAAACGGCTTGCTTGGAGCAGATTTTTTGCAGGATTATACTGTCGAAATTGATTACACAAACAGGCGTGTCCGTTTTTACGAACCAACACCTTTCGACACTCCCAAAGGGTATGAAGTGCTGCCTTTTACCATTCAAGCTCAAAAACTTTTTATAAACTTATCTGTTTTAAATTCCGATAGTACACGAATGCAGGTTAAAATGCTGATTGACACAGGTGCGGAGCTGAATGCATGGTTTCATGCTTCGGATTCAACGAATGTAAAATTGCCAAAAAAATGGATTCCCGGAACGATAGGCGAGGGGTTGAGTGGAATTATTACCGGAAAATATGGTCGTATTCCTGAAATCCATATTGGAAGTTTCACACTTAAAAGACCGATTGTATCGTTTCCCGATTCTGCATCAATAGCACTGATTATGGCTAATTCTAAACGCGATGGAACAATTGGAAGTCATATGTTGAGCAGGTTTAACCTGTTTTTTGATTACAACAACAAAAAGTTATATTTCAAACCAAACTCGACATTCAATACCAATTACACCTATAATGTAGCCGGAATTGAAATTATCCAATTGTCAGAATTTTTTCCTGTTACCGAAGTACTTTCTATTTGGGAAAATTCACCTGCTGCCAAAGCCGGAGTTAAACCTTCAGACCAAATAATTGAAGTGAACGGAAATAGTGCTTATAAAATGACAATCAACGAAATAAGGAAAATTTTTGAAACACCATCTAATCGTCCGCTCGAAATTTTGCTAATGCGGGGCAATAAGGAAATTCAGGTAAGTATTGACATGAAAGATAAAATATGAGGAATAATTATAATCTTGTTCTTAACAGGTCTTTGGTGGTTTTATTGATAATTCTTTTTACAGGAATTCCAGTCAGAACCATTGCTCAGGTAAGCTTTGAGGGATATGCCGGAGCGCTCAACAGCAACGTTTCGGAAGGAATAAAAGGCAATGTTTCCGGCGAGTTTTCAGCCCGATTGGGAACATTTACGGCTTCTGCCGGAAGTTTGTTTACTTTTCCCGTGACCAACGAACTTTATTTTTCTGCCCTGAAACTTCAGGTTCAGAATGATTTTCAATTGTTCAATAAACCAATTACCATGGGTGCATTTTACCTTTGGAAGCCGTTCTCGGTCGATTTACGCGAAACTGCATTTGGTTTATTGGCGGGTTATCGAATCGGGCGTTTTGGCTTGAATCTGGGATTAAATTCACGGGTTTATTATTTCACTCAGGCAGCAAAAGAGAAGTACAATTTTACCGATGCCGTTTCAACGTCAATCTGGGAACCAATCAACATCATGTATCGGTTGAGTTATTATCAACCACTTTCGCCTAAATGGGAAATGGAGGCGATGGTTACCAATTACGATAACTACATCATCGAGCAGGAAACTAATCCGATGATTCAAACTAAATTCAGCTATAAGATGAATCAAAAACTCAGTCTTTATGGCAATTTGGGATATCAGCAAGCCGGTTTGTTGAATGCGCGGGTAAATACTTTCGGTGTATTTTTAAGAGGAGGTGTGATATGGAAAATAAACTGAAATTATCATTTATTTTATTGGTATTTTTCCTCTCGGGATGCGGTAATATACTTGATACCAGTGGTTTTTTCTTTCCTGACGACTTGATTGATTCACGCTTTGTGCAATCCGACCAGTGGAATCAGACACATCTGTTTAAAACAATTCCCGTGAATTCTGAGAACTATCAGTTATTTGTAGCAGGAGATAGTCATATTGGTGGAACGGTGAATTTCGATAAATTTGTTTCCGAATCAAAGAAAAACAGTGCTGCAGCTTTGGTGATAGTGGGTGATATTGTGTCCGGTCACAAACAAGGTTATGATACGCTCATTAATCACTTGCCAAATTACAGTCAAATACCTTATTTTTTGGCTGTTGGAAATCACGATTTGTACTTCGATGGCTGGAAAACGTTTTATCCGTATTTCGGTTCTTCGACCTATTATTTCACGGTTCAGACACCCACAGCAAAAGATTTAAACATTGTACTCGACTCGGGAAGTGGCACCTTGGGTGGAAAGCAATTGGCCTGGCTTCAACAAGTACTTGAAAATGAGCGTAGCAAATATCGTCATTGTTTTGTATATTCTCATGTAAATTTCTTCCGTAACCGACATACAGGCTCAACAAATCCGTTGGTGGATGAACTATACGTTTTGATGGATTTATTTGCTAAAAATCAGGTAGATATGGTACTTTCAGGTCACGATCATGATCGCTCAACCAACCAATTAGGAAATACAACCTATATCACTATGGATGCGCTCCTGGATGGTTTTCCGAGGGCTGGATTTGTAATACTCTCAGTTTCAAAAACTGCAGCTTCGTTTGATTTTGTTGATTTGAAGACGATTAATTGATTCTGTAGTTTTTTTAGGATTCAAAAAATAAATTTAAAATATTCGAAAGAAAAAGTTATCAACACTTTGCAGTTTCGAAAAAAACATCTATTTTTGCAGTCCCAATTCGCAAACGTAGAATAATAACGCAAAAAACACTATAAGCAATGAAAAGGACATTCCAACCTTCGCAAAGAAAAAGAAAAAACAAACACGGATTCCGTGAAAGAATGGCAACAGCCAATGGCCGCCGCGTATTAGCTTCACGTCGTGCGAAAGGCAGAGCTAAACTTACAGTTGCAGATGAAGCACGTCACAAACACTAATCATTCTGCCAAAACAGCATAAGGAAAGTAAAGACTTCAGGTAAGTTTTTACTTTTTTTGTTTTTATGCGTTTGTAAAACAATAAAAACAGTAATTTTGCGTCTAACTTTTTACTTTCAACTTTCTAACTTTATACTAACCAATGGAATTAAAGAAATTTTGGAAAGAAACAATAGGTGGTTTTGTATTGAAGCAGGTACTTATTGCCGGAACTATTGTAGTAGCATTGACCTGGATTGCACTTATTGGTGTTGATTTTTATACTCATCACGGTGAAGCTCAGGTAATTCCGGATTTACGAGGATCGTACGTGGAAGAGGCTCAACAGATTCTTGCCAAAAAAGGCCTCTATGCTCAGATTATTGATTCGGTTTATGTTCGAAACAAACGTCAGGGAACAATCATTGATCAGATTCCGGCACCAAACTCTACCGTAAAAAGTAATCGTCCGGTATATATCATAATAAATTCACACAAAGTACGTCAGGTTTCATTGCCGGAAATCAGCGATGTATCATATCGTCAGGCCGATGCGTTGCTTCAGGCTGTTGGTTTAAGTGTTGCCAATGTGGAATATGCACCATCACAGTTTAAAGATCTGGTGATTGATGTCAAATTTCATGGACGGAGTGTTTATGCAGGAACACGCATTCCTGAAGGAAGTGCGGTTGTATTGGTTGTCGGTAATGGCGATGGAAGTTCTGAGAGCCAAGTTCCTGCTTTAAAAGGATTAGGGCTTGAGGAGGCTACACAAAAAATTACGGAAGCATATTTCACAACAGGTGCAGTTGATTACGATGTCCCACCATCAGGTAATGAAAATAAGTATTTTATTTACCGTCAAAAACCTGCAGCAGGAACATCTGCGGCAGCAGGAACTAAAATTGAACTATTCCTGACAACCGACAAAGCACGTCTGAACGAAGTATTTGAAGAAGAGAAAAAAGACCAGACCGAGGAACAATTTTTTTGATTTTCATCAATAAAACAAGCTGTGGCAGAAGATTTTTTGGAAGAAATAGAAGATGATGACCTTGATGAAGTAGGAGGGGAGCGGGAGCTTTACGAGCATTTCCGGTTTGTGGTGGACAAAGGTCAAGCCATTACACGTGTGGATAAGTATCTGGTCAATTGCATGTCCAACACTTCTCGTAACCGTATTCAGGATGCAGCGGATGCCGGAAATATATTGACAAACGGTAAACCCGTGAAATCCAACTATAAAGCCAAGCCGAACGATGTGATTACCATTGTGCTGGCTTATCCTCCCAACGAATTTGAAATTATTCCGCAGGATATTCCGCTCGATATTGTTTATGAGGATGACGATATAATGCTGGTCAATAAACAGCCGGATTTGGTTGTACATCCAGGTTTTGGTAATTTCGATGGAACGCTGCTGAATGCCATTGCCTGGCACATGAAGGACAATCCGGGTTTTGATGCTAACGATTCGCGTATCGGGCTGGTTCATCGTATTGACAAAGATACTTCAGGGTTGATTTTGATTGCCAAAACTCCTGAAGCTAAAACATTACTTGGCAAGCAATTTTTCGATAAAACAACGCAACGGCGCTATCAGGCATTGGTCTGGGGAAGAGTTAAAGAAGATGAGGGAACGATTATTGGTGATTTGGCTCGCGATCCGCGCGACCGCATGTTGTTTACTGTTTTTCCCGAAGGAGAAAATCCGGCTGCTAAACACGCTGTAACACATTATAAAGTCATTGAACGAATGGCATACGTTACGTTGGTAGAATGTCGCTTAGAAACAGGCCGTACGCACCAGATTCGGGTTCACATGAAACATATAGGTCATACACTTTTCAACGATGAGCGATACGGTGGTCATGACATTTTGAAAGGAACTACGGCAGCCAAATACAAGCAATTTGTTAAAAACTGTTTCGAAATATGCCCCCGACAAGCTTTACATGCCAAAACGCTTGGTTTTGAGCATCCACGCACGGGTGAAATGATGTATTTTGAAAGTGAATTACCGAATGATATGCAGCAGTTGATTGAAAAATGGCGGAATTATGCCAAAACAATGGAATAAGATTACCCCTAACCCCTAAAGGGGAATAAGAGGTTTTGAATTGAATTATAGAAGTTTATAGAAAATTTACTAATTAAGTTCCCCTTTAGGGGCTAGGGGTTGTATATTATGAAAAAAAATATTGCCATCGTAGCGGGTGGAGATTCGTCAGAAGTAGTCGTTTCGCTGAAGAGTGCAGCTGGTTTGTATTCGTTTATGGACAAAGAGCATTACAATATATACATTGTAACCATTGTTGGAAAAACATGGCAGGTTGAATGGTCTGAAAATGAGAAAATTGCAATTGATAAAAACGATTTCAGTTTTATAAGAAACGGCGAAAAAACCAACTTTGATTTTGCGTATATCACCATTCATGGCACGCCGGGCGAAAATGGAATTCTACAGGGATATTTTGAATTAATCGGCTTACCATATTCATGTTGCGGAGTGTTGGCTGCTGCGGTTACATTCAATAAATTTACATGTAATCAATACCTGAAAGGCTTTGGAATTAAGGTTTCGGAATCGCTGGTTTTGCGACAAAAACAAAGTGTTTCCAACGAAGAGGTGGCTCAAAAAATTGGCTTCCCATGCTTCGTGAAACCAAATGTGGGTGGCAGTAGTTTTGGAGTAACGAAAGTGAAAACTATTGATCAGGTTCAACCTGCTATTAATAAAGCTTTTGCCGAAGGTAACGAAGTAATGATTGAGGCATTTATGGCAGGAACTGAGATTACCTGCGGCATTTATAAAACCAAATCAAAATCGGTGGTTTTGCCCGTAACTGAGGTAGTTCCGAAAAATGAATTTTTTGATTTTGATGCAAAATATAAAGGCGAAGTTGAAGAAATAACACCGGCCAGAATTAGTGCTTCATTGACCGAACGCGTTCAGAAACTAACTTCAGCAATTTATGATATTTTAGGCTGTAAAGGCATAGTGCGCGTAGACTATATTATTTCCGAAGGAGATATAATTAATTTACTGGAAGTAAATACCACACCGGGAATGACTACAACCAGCTTTATTCCTCAACAAGTTGCTGCAGCCGGACTGGATATGAAAGATGTTATGACCGAAATTATTGAAAACGAATTATCTGTCTGAAAATATGCTGACATTCAACGAAATAACCGAAATTATTACTTCAGAAATCGAACAACTCAATTGGAATAAGGAGCCACTCGGACTTTACGAACCCATTGGTTATGTTCTCAGCATGGGAGGAAAGCGCGTCCGCCCCGCACTGACTCTGATGGCTTGTAATTTGTATCAGGACAATGTGCAACCCGCTGTGAATACGGCGCTTGGGTTGGAGGTATTTCATAATTTCACCTTGTTGCACGATGATATTATGGATCGTGCCGATGTTCGTCGTGGTCGTCCTACAGTGCATAAAAAGTGGAACGATAACACGGCTATTCTTTCCGGTGATGTTATGCAAATAGCTTCTTATCAATTGATTGCTGAAACTCCTGCTGCTTATTTAAAGTCAGTTTTGGATTTATTTTCTCAGACAGCTGCCGAAATTTGTGAGGGTCAGCAATACGATGTGGATTTTGAAAACCGTGATGAAGTAAAGGCTGAAGAATATCTGGAAATGATTCGTCTGAAAACGGCGGTATTACTTGGTTGTGCGCTGAAATGCGGTGCATGGATTGGTGGAGCAGGAGATGAGGATGCTCAGAATCTGTACGATTTCGGCATCAATATCGGTTTGGCCTTTCAGTTGAAGGATGATTTACTCGATGTTTATGGCGATGAAGCTACTTTTGGGAAAAAAATTGGCGGAGATATCCTTTGCAACAAGAAAACCTACCTTTTGATACATGCGCTGAAACTTGCCACCGGTGAAACAGAGAAAGAGTTAAATAATTGGTTAAATATTTCAGACGAAAAATTAGCGGATAAAAAAATTCAATCAGTAACTGAAATTTATAATCATCTGGGAGTTAGGACTATCTGCGAAGACAAGATGCTTGAATTCTATACAAAGGCAGTCGCAAGTCTCGAAAAAGTATCAGTTTCGGACAATAAAAAGCACATGTTGAGAAATTTAGCTTCAAAATTAATGTCGAGAAACGATTAATTTTTTTTATCTTTGTGGGCATGATTGAATTTTCAATTTCATAATTCCCAATTTTCAATTTTTCAGATACTCAATCTTAAATTGTAAATTGGTAAATTGTAAATTAATATGCCCTACCGACGACTACCAAACACTGACCAGGCACGACTTCGTGCTTTACGTACTGCCATACAACAAGCTGATAAACATAGTTATGGAGAACAAGTTGTTCAATATAAAATTATACATGAAGCCAAAACTTACCTGAGTGGATTTGAAAAACAGCTTATTCAATATCAACAAACTCTTGAAAGTCAGGTTTCGGCTAACAAGCGCTACCAACAAATCGTTCACAACGCCCGCCTTTATATTTCACATTTCATACAGGTTTTCAATCTATCTGTAATTCGAGGAGACATAAAAAAGGAACATAAAATCTTTTATAATTTAGACCCAAATGTGCATACTGTACCCGATTTAAGTACCGAAGCAGCTTTGATTAATTGGGGGAAATGTGTGATTGATGGAGAAAATGAACGGCTTAGAAATGGTGGTTTACCTATTTACAACCCAACTATCGCCAAGGTAAAGGTTCACTACGAAGTTTTTAAAGAATATAAATCAACTCAAAAAATACATCAAAACACAACTTCCCGTAATTGGGAAGATTTGGTAAGTCTTCGACAAAAAGGAGATGAGTTAATTCTGGACATATGGAATCAGGTGGAATCAAGATTTAAAAACGAGAAACCATACACCCGATTAATGAAATGTCAATCGTACGGATTAATTTATTATTACCGTAAGGGTGAGAAAGTGTTGACGCAGGCAGATGATTTGAGTGATGAAGAATAACTCAATTCACTTCACGGTTTTTGAAGGAGTTATTATCATATCAAGTTGCTTATTTACCCATCCGATTGGCACAGTGCGAAAAAGCTGAAAATCAAAGCCAACTCCAATTTTATAGGTTTTGTTTTTTCTGAAAAATATGTCGTAATGCCCTCTACCCCGACTAAGCCTATTCCTATTCATATCGAAAGCAACTCCCGGCACAATCGATAAATCTATTTTTCCCCGATATGATTTTGTTAAAACAGGTTGCCAAACGCCTAATTCCCGTTGCATCATAACTGCATCTGATGAATAGTATCTTGGTACGATTTTATCATTATGCATGGTGGGTAAGAAAATTTTTTTTTCATTTTTCCACTTTTCGATAAAGTTCTGAGAGGGTAATTCTTCAGGTAATGACCAATAAACCATTATTGTTTTGGCATTAATAAACTGGGGTAAATTTTCAAGGGTGTTAAAAACACTGTTTGCTGCAAATTCCATCTCCTCAATAGACAAATCCCTTTGTTGATTCCGAACCTCATGTAAGATGAATTTCTTTTCATCGTCAATTTTCGACCGACTTTTAAAAAGTGATAATAGAAATCTTATCAAATTCATATTGAGGCAACAATGGGAAAAATTTAAAACTTACAAATCCCACAAAAATACTACTTAATTAGATAATAACATGTTAATAAATAATATAAATAATAAACTAATTTTTTGTTTTTTTGTTAATTCAATTAATTTTTATATTTTTGAAAACTAAAGTTAAGTTTTCACTATATTAAATGCGTTAATCTTTATGAGGAAATGTCTATTATTTTTTGTAACATGTTTATTATCAGGCAATCTCAATTCTCAAATATCAACCGTACTTCCTTCAACGACTTCAATTGCACAAACCTCTGTATCAGACACTAAACAATGGACGTCATTTAACAATCCATCAATAATTGGATATGCCGAAAAACCTGAAGTCGGAATTCAATTTGAAAACCGTTACATTATTTCACAGCTTTCAACGAAATCAGTTCAACTTGAATTGCCCACTCATTTAGTCAATATCGGACTTTCATACTCACATTTTGGGTATTCACTTTATCATGAAATGATAATAGGAGTAGGCTTTGCCCGAAATTTCTCTGATAAGTTTGCACTGGGAGTTCAATTTGACTATTATACAGCCTATTTTACAGCTTCAAATTCGTATCGTGGAGCATTGTTTCCGCAAGTTGGATTATCAGTCAGATTTTCGCCTGTTTTCACGGGTGGTTTCAGTATACTAAATCCCTTTCAGACAAATATTCAGACTGAATTCGTAACAAAACGATTACCATCGATTTTTTGTATAGGTACAGAGTATTTTTTTTCGCCGGAATTAGTCTGGCGAACCCAGATTGACAAAGAAGTGAGCAGTAATTATCGCTTTGCTACCGGATTTGAATACCAAATGTTGCAACAATTAAACGTGAAACTTGGAGCTTACGGTTCAGATTATTTGGTTTCCTGTATTGGATTAGGTTTCAATACCGGGTCATTTCGTATTGATTTGAATTGCGACATTCATCCGCTTTTGGGAATAAACCCATTGGCAGCAGTTAAATACTCATTTAGATAAATTCACGTTGAAGAAACTGTTTATTCTACTGATAACTTTGCTGTGTTCTTATGCATTAAGAGCTCAGGATGCTGCTGCCACCACCGAACAGATTATAGCTGATATTTTTGAGAAATTTACGGCAGAAAGTGATGAAACTATTGATTATGAATCGTTTTACGACGATTTAATGTTTTGTGCCGAAAACCCTGTAAATCTGAATAGTACAAGCAGGGAAGAACTGGAAAAATTACAGTTTTTGTCTGAAATTCAGATCGAAAATCTCATCTCATATGTTTATGAAAACGGTTCGATGCAAACTATTTACGAGCTTCAACTTGTGGAAGGGCTTGATATGACTGATATCAGACGGATGTTACCTTTTGTCAGACTTGGTGACTCGGATGACTCTAAGGCAAAAATATATTGGAACGATTTGTTGAAATACGGAAAAAATGAGGTTCTGTTTCGTTTGGATAAAGGGTTGGAAACCAAAGAAGGCTATCAATTCACTCCGAATGAAGATGTGAATGCACCAACTGTGAACCCGAAGCTTTATCTCGGAAATGAACTTTATAACTCACTGAAATACCGCTTTCATTACAAAGACAGGATTCAGTTTGGGTTTTCGGGTGAAAAAGATGCGGGTGAGCAGTTTTGGGGAACTTCCAATAAAGGTTACGATTTCTATTCACTTCATGCTCAACTGAATAATTTCGGAAAATTTAAAACCATCGTATTGGGCGATTTTCGTGCAAATTTCGGTCAGGGATTGGTGCTTCATCCCGAATTTGGTATGGGTAAATCGTCCTATGTATTGAATGTTACACCCCGAAGTTCAGGATTAAAAAAATTCAGTTCAACCGACGAATACAATTTCTTTCGTGGTGCAGGCGTAACGCTCAAACTTGGAAAGTTTGAAGTGTCAGCTTTTTATTCCAATAAAATGATTGATGGCGATACAGTTAACGATACTTTTACTTCAATTATTAAAACCGGATATCACCGCACTTTGGACGAATTGAGTAAAAAACAAACTGTAAATCAACAAATTGTAGGTGGAAATGTGACTTACACCAATCTGAATTTGCAGATTGGCATTACTGCAGTTCATACGGAACTTGATAACGCGCTGGTTCCTGATAAAACCGTTTATAATTATTTTTACTTTTCCGGCAAGCGCCAAAAAACCGGAGGAGTTTTTTACCGTTATCGTTGGAAAAAGCTGAATCTGTTTGGCGAAACGGCTGTGACTGATAATGGCTCGATTGCCACACTCAACGGTTGTTATTTCAGTCCGGTTTCGCAGCTTAGTCTGGTGGTTTTGCAGCGGTATTATTCGCCGGAATATGACACGTTTTATGCTTCATCTTTTGCTGAAACTTCAAGAATAAACAATGAATCAGGCTTGTATCTGGGTGCTGAAGTTCGTCCTTTCCGCAAATGGAAACTGGCTGCTTATGCTGATAGTTACCGCTTTCCGTGGCCAAAATACGGCATTGATGCACCGTCGGTAGGAAATGATTATTTATTTCAGGCCGATTTTGCAGCGAAAAGGAATCTGAATATGTACTGGCGATTCAAATATGAAGAAAAGCAAACCAATCTGTCTACAACCGGTGCTGTAATGCCTGTGATTGTTCCGCTTCAGAAAACCTCCTTACGGTATCAACTGACTTATTCGTATGGGAATTTCAACTTTAAAAATGTGCTGGAAGGAAATTTATCACGACAAGCCGGCACCGACTGGACATATGGCGTAATTGCCTCGCAGGACTTGAGTTATACTTTTCAGAGAATTCCTTTGAAAATGGATGTGCGGTTTCAGTTTTTTGATGCGCAGGATTACGAAAACCGCTTTTATTCTTACGAAAAGGATGTGCTTTATGCTTTTTCTATTCCCATGTATTACGGACTTGGTAGCCGGTATTACCTGAATCTGCAATATGACGTGACTAAACGACTTTCGCTTTGGTTTAAAATTGCCCAAACCGTGTATGCCGACGACCGTGAATCGCTCAGCAGTGGTAACGAAACTATTTTGGGAAATAGAAAGACAGATATGAGGCTGTTGCTGAAGTGGGAGTTTTGAAGAAAATAAAATATTAATAAGCAGTATTTACGGATTATTTAAAAGTTTTCTAAGGAAATCTTTACCAATTCCACTTTTGAAATACTTTTCTCTAATTCTTGCCTGTTCTCTGTTCTCAGCAAGTTCTGAATAAATCAATTCAAAAGGTCTATAGGGTTTAGTAGTTTGTTCGTAACCTGAATTGTGTTGGAGTAATCTTTTTTTTAAATCGGAAGTCATTCCAACGTATATATAATTACGTGTCAGACTTTTAATTGCGTAAACAGTATACATGACATTAAATTTACAGGTATAAAAAAAGAGACAAACTTTTTTATTGAATGTCTCTTTTCTAAACGTACCCGAAGCGGGACTTGAACCCGCACAGCCGTGAAGCCAAAGGATTTTAAGTC
>JBAXPM010000008.1:0-72388 GCA_037132235.1 Paludibacter sp. | reverse complement strand
AAACAAACGAGCGTACTAATGCTGACAATGATATTATCGAACAGCTAAATAATTTGGCTTTAGAGGTCAATTCAAATTCAGAATCAATAAACGATACGCTCAACACCGAAACAAACGAGCGTACTAATGCTGACAATGATATTATCGAACAGCTAAATAATTTCAAAAACCAATTCCTTACCACCGAAACTGGTGAATTAATGCTAGATATAAATAATAACATCATAACCACAGTTTAAATAATTTAGAAATAATGGGACAACTTACCGATTACTTAGAAAATGGCTTAGACCATACAGCCCCGGGCAAAGCACTAGACGCAAGAGTGGGCAGGGAAATAGCACGCACTACAATACCAAAACTTAGTGTAAAGATTATTAAAGAACTTTCACCCAACGGTACACCGGGTGAAAGACGTATTAGCGTGCAGCACCAAACGAATGTGAATGCAGAATTCCTTAGTTTAAATCCCGTAATTGTATTAATGCGTAAAAAAAACATAACATCGTTAAAAGGAGCATTACAAAAAGCCGCAAACAAGTGGGTTCAAGCGGGGGCGTCTAAAAGTAAAGTAGTTGATAATACCGGTTGGAGTAGAAATTACCTCGGCGAAGCGTTAACTCAATTCAATTTCAGAACAGAAGTGTCTGATTATTACCTTAGTAATTTGGGCGAAAATAATGTTACAGCCGTAACAGTAGAAGAATTGATGAATGGATTTATTATAAAAGGTATAAAAGAAGATGATGTTAGTTTTTTAAGTTATGCGGTGATGGGTGCAAGCAAAAACGTTCCTTTAGTTGGTTCTGGCGTACTTATAAAAACAGCACGTTACGGGCTTGCGGTAAGAATAGACAATCCGAAATTTATTGAGGTTCAAGGCGGACCTGAAAGCCCCTATCTAAGTGGCGGATGTTCCATGTTTAGGGGTGAACCCAAATACCTTTATGGGGATATTTGCAAAATCGGGTTCAGGATAGTGTATAATGTAAAAAAAGAATTCACACAGCACATTATAGTATAAAAAAAACCAACTTCATAGCAAGAAGTTGGTTAGAAAACCAACTTCATAGCAAGAAGTTGGTTAGAAAATACACTTCAAAGCAAGAAGTAGTATTACGTTGCAAAAGTAGTGATTTATTTTAATAATGCAAGTGTTTTTGGAAAAAAAATAATTTATAACCACAAAATAACGGTAACAACACAATATATTAACAATGTACGAAACTTTGAAACCCTACACGGTATTATTTATTACTACCATTGCAGCAGTTTTTAACCCAATTCAGAATGTTTTATGGGTGCTGTTTGCAACATTTGCGTTCAACATATTCACTGGAATTATTGCGGACGTGAATGTAAATAAGGCAAAATTCAGCCTCAATAAGGCGTTTATGGCGATATTTCAAATGGCTTTTTTAATGGCATTGGTTTATTATCTGCATGGTGCTTTTACGGCTTTGAAAATGCCAAGTTTGGGTTCGGAATCTATTAAATGGATTGCATTGTTGACCGTTTATTTTTACACCACAAATATCATTCGGAATGCTAAATTGGTATTTCCAAAAAACAAACTGTTTGCATTTCTATACGAGGTATTGACAACGGAGATATTCAACAGGTTAAAAAGTGCATTAATGTTTAATATTGACAAAAAATGAAAGCGAGATTAAAAAACATCAATCAATCAACTCCTGCAAAATGGAGTAAAATAGGCTTGTCATGTGTTTCCGTATCTGCTTTTATAAGTGGGTACGGGTTGACTACAGGAAATTCTATTATTGGTTATGCAGGATTAGGAATTGGAGTTATTGGAACATTTATATCAACATTATTTACAGAAAAATGAAACTATCAGAAAATTTTACACTGGAAGAGGCTACCAGAAGCAATAAAGCCATTGTGCTCAAAATTGATAATTCGTTATCGAAAGATAAATTGACAGCGGCTGAATTCTTTGCTGAAAACATATTACAGCCAATCCGAACAAAAATTGGGCTAGCATTCAATATTAGTTCATGGTATCGTTGCCCAGCTCTTAATTCAGCGGTTGGGGGAAAAGACACATCGGCTCACCTTTCAGCTATGGCGGTTGATTTTGTCATTGCAGGTCACACGGCTTTAGAATCATACAACCTTGTTCTGGTATCGCTTAAAGACCTACACATACAGTTTGACCAACTGATTATTGAGCACAACACCAAAACTGGAGCCAAATGGGTACATTTGGGAGTTAAGAAGTCAGGAAACAGAAATCAATCATTTGCATTAACGGTATAGGAATGAAAAAATTAATACTAAAATGGATTAGTGGCGCTGTAATAGTTATTGCAGGCATGTTATTTTTTTCACTTGGAACAAGTCAGCTGAATAGTTGCTCTGACAAATCATCCGAAAAGAATACAGCACAAACAACGCTATCGTTGTATAAAGCATCTATAATTGATTCTATTCACACAGCGGACAAGCTAAAGGAAAATGCACGAATAGACAGCACCAAGGCTGTTGAGAGGCAAAAAAGTATCAAAGCAACACAAACGGCTCAATACTGGAATAAAGTCGCTGAAAAACGAGGACAATCAGCAGATTATTATAAATTTAAAGCTGATTCTTTAGCAAATATCAATACTGATATAGGTTGTCGGGAAATAGTAGGAGCATACAAACAAGCCATTGATACACTAACGTCTCAAAATACTGCACTGGAAGCCGAAAACAAAGCTCTTGATGATGAAGCTGAAAGTTATAGCCGGCAACTTTTCATGTGCGAAAAACAAAGCTCAAATAAGGATGTGATTATTACCTCTAAAGATTCACTTTCAGTATTAAAGGACAATTCAATATCTGCGTATCAAAAACAATTGGCAACAAAAAACAATTGGTTTCATCGAGCGGAGAAATGGATATTCGGTATTTCGGGGATGGTTATAGGAATACTAGCTACTAAATAAAATTTTCTTGTGTCATAATTGTTGTATAAGTCTGGGCTGTGAAGTTCGGACTTATTTTTTATAGTTAAATCTTTCGTTTCTTTGAAAAATAATTGATAAAATGCTTTCATAATAAACAAAAGTTTATTATCTTTGTGGTATCAAAAAAAGGATAACTAATAACAAGAAAAAATATGAACGAATATGTATCAAAAGAAAGACGAAGACTTGAAAAAGAGTTGCTAATGTATCTGCGAAAATACAGATTTTATTCAGCAAGATTTAAAAAAATTAGCGACTTAAACACAATCATTGATGAGATTGTAAACGAATTAAAAAAAGATGTTTAACTTCAAAAATCCTCCTCTGACAAAGGGGAGGATTAAATAAATAATACGACAATGACAACAAAAGAAAAATTTGAGCAACTGAAAGAGTTGGAACTAAAGGCAAAAACCAAAAAGGAGCTTGACAGCATCCAGTTAGAGTTTGACCAATTGGCAACAGCAGACCCCGATGGGTTTGAAGATGCTTTTATCGAAAGTGCAAGGCAGACACTTAAAGCCGTAAAACAGCTAAAGGTAAAAGAGCAGATAAAAGAAATGCAAGAAATTGTATCGATGTCGTTTATTGCAAAAACTTACTTCAGAAAAACTAAAAGCTGGATGAGTCAACGGATAAATGAACTGAATGTAAACGGAAAGCCCGCCCAGTTTACCCCTGAAGAAATAAACACTCTGAACGAAGCGTTTAAGGACATTTCCAAAAAAGTCGGTGAGTTTCGCATTTCGTATTAAATTCAATACTTATTTCAATTGCCCCGGTATTAATTTATCGGGGCTTTTTTTTGATGTACTGAAATTTCTTAAATCTTCTAAAACGCTTAAGCATATAGTCAATTACTTTTCTGTTTGCTTCATCTACCTTTTTGTCATTAAAATGATTATATGTATCAGTAACAGTTTTTTTTCCATGACCTAAAGCTTTGGCAATAGTTTTATCCGGAATATCAAGTTCGCCGGCAAAGGTAGCCCATGAGTGACGCGCTGAGTAAGTCGTAAACTTAGATATTTTCAACTCAACTGCTATTTCAGCAAGATATTCATTCACTTTATTTCTAAAACTTGTGTGAAGCTGGAACTGATCAGCAAAATTCAACAAAAAATTTTTGCCTTTGAATTTATCAATTAATTCTTGAGCTTCAGGTTCTATCTTTATGTTGTACAGACGTCCAGTTTTGAATCGGTTATATGTTACCTTATTGTCGTAATTTTCGAGAAAGAATAAATCTTTCATATTAATACCAATAAGGTAGAATGACAACATAAACACATCGCGAGCCCAGTTCTGAATTTCAGTACCTGTAAAATTTCTCACAGCCCTAAAGTCGCGAAGCAACATATCCCTATGAGCTGTTTCTTCTTTCTCAATCTTGAATTTACGAAATGGGTATAATTCAAGCGAAACAATATCATCATCAATGGCTGAATTATAAACATGCCGGATATTTCTCAGATTGATTGCGATAGTATTGACAGCATTTCCGCGAGCCTCTAACTTTTTGACAAAATTTTCAAGCCATTTCTTATTTATATCTTCAAAGTAAAGTTCCGTTTTTTTTAGTTCGTTGATTCGATTATATGTTTCCTGGTACTTTTCTTTTGTTCCACCTTTTTTGCGTTCTATCACAGTCAGATAATAACCCATGAAAGTAATCACTTCTTTCTTCTCTGAAAATCCATCTCTTATTTTAGTAGCATTGTTTTGAAGTCGACCCCTTTCTTTCAAATCAGTGATATATTTATCAGCTCGATCGTAAACATCCTCAATGATTTTATTCTTCTGTTTGAATTTCTTATCAGTTGGTAAAACACACTTGTTTTTGTTATCCCAGTCAATTTCCAAAACAAAAATATTGAAGCTATATGATGCTGTTTTTGAGTTAGCATTGAATTGCAACCTAACTGGATGTTTTCCCTGATTGTTCTTTGTTCTCTTATCGAGATATATATTAATTGTCGCCATTGCAGTTTATTTGCAGTTTTTTGTTTGGGAATATGGGTTATTATTTGCCGAAAATAGACAATTAAAATAAATGACAAGAATCAAAAAAAGCCTATATAATGCGGGAAACCACAATAATATAGGCTTTTATCAGCAGTCGGGATGACAAGATTCGAACTTGCGACCACTGGTCCCCCAGACCAGTACTCTAAACCGGGCTGAGCTACATCCCGCGGTTTAATTTGGTGGTACAAAAGTAATCAAAAAAAAATATTTTGAAGAAATCCGGAAATAGATTTTTATATTGAAATCATAATAACGGACTGAAAAGTCGTGCAAATGATTCTTTTAATTTTTGTTCTCTGTTTCTGTTTGCCCAAACTTCCAATGTTAGTTCTTCACAATTTTCTATATCTTTAATGAAAAGATTTCTCAAACTACCCGCCGTTTCTTGGTCATAAATAAAGGCATTTGCTTCAAAATTTTGACTAAAACTGCGTTCATCCATATTACTTGAACCCACAATGGAAATAATATCGTCTATCACAATGGCCTTACTGTGTAAAAATCCGTCTTTATAATGATAAACTCTGACACCGGCTTCGAGAGTTTTTTCAAGATAACTTGCTGTACTTGCATCTGAAAAATGAGAATCAGATTTCACAGGTATCATCAAGCGCACATCGATACCAGCCAGTGCAGCCATTTGAATGCAACATGCAATTTCATCTGTCGGCATGAAGTATGGAGATTGTATATAAATATATTTAGAAGCTGACATAAATGCAGATGCAATTCCATGCATAATCGCAGGCCAGTCGGAATCAGGTCCGCTACTTACAATCTGAATTAAATTATTTCCATAAGATTTTGGCTTTGGGAAGTACTCTGATCCTTCTATCAATTTACGATCTACAAAATACCAATCGACAATAAATAGCTGTTGAAGACCGTGAACTGCAGCTCCTTCAAGTTTAATAAAAGTGTCTCGCCAGATTCCAAGTTCGTTTCCATAACGGTATCTATCAGCTACATTTAACCCACCAATAAAACCTTCTTTCCCATCTATAACTACAACTTTACGGTGATTTCTGTAATTAATTTTATTTGTACGGGAAATTTGCCATCGGAATGGCAAAAAAGGACTAACAAAAACGCCTTCATCAGTCAGGGATTCGAGGTATTTGTTTGACAATTTAAAACTACCCCAATAGTCGTAAATCATTCTGACCCGAACACCTGATTTGGCTTTTCGAATAAGTAATTCGCGCAGACTGTTGGAAATTCTGTCATCATCGAAAATAAAAAACTGAATATGAATATGATCCTTAGCATTATCAATCGCTTTAAAAAGTGCAGCGAAAGTTTCTTCACCATTTGTTAGTATTTGTACTTTATTGTTGGGGTACCCAATCGCTTCCCCACTGTTGTACAGAAGTTTAACAAGGTTGAGTTTGTTTTTTTCAACATCAAAAAGATTAATCTTTTCTATGTCAAATGCAGCAAACTGCTTATCGTTTTGACGTCGAAGGCTTTTCTTGGAAATTATTTTTTTCTTTCGGTAATCCTGGCCAAACAATAAATATAGCCACATTCCGAGAACAGGTAAAAACAGCAGCACCAAAACCCATGAAATTGACTTGACCGGATTGCGGTTTTCTAACACTAAAACTGAGATTATAGTAATCAGTGTGTATAAATATAGTAAAATCAGAATTGTGGAAAAAACGTGTCCCATTTGTTCTCAAAAAATTTATTTATTTTCAAAAAAAAGCCATTTGTGACCATCAAAATTTTTATCTGAAACAGGTAATTTATTCAATATTGGAGTTTTAACTCCATCGCCAATGTAAACAGGTGAAATTTCAATATTAGCTTCATCCCACAATCCAGCCTCTATAAAGCTGTTTAGAATGCTTGCTCCACCTTCGACCAATACAGAATTAATATTTCTTTCAAACAATATTCTAAGAAGACTTCTTAAAACGTGTTCGTCGAAAACAACTTTGATAAACTCCAGATTATGCTCATTTTCACGATATTTTTCTGAAAAAACAAGCGTCAAAATACTGCGATCAAACAAATTATAATCAGACGGAATTCGCCCCTGCCGATCGATAGCAATACGAACAGGTGATTTACCCGACCAGTTTCGCACTGTAAGTGAAGGATTATCAAGCAACACGGTATTAGCTCCAACCAGTATAGACTGATTCTCAGCCCGCATTTTGTGTGTCAGCTGTTTGGTTATTGCATTTGAAATCAACAACGGTTCTTCGGTTCTGTCTGTGCGTTTTTTATCAATAAATCCATCCTTCGTTTGTGCCCATTTCAGCAAAACATAAGGACGCTGTTGCTCCTGAAAAATAAAAAAACGTTTATTCAGTTCGCGACATTCCTTTTCCAAAACCCCTACTATCACTTCAATCCCTGCTTTCCGCATCAATTCCACTCCCCTTCCTGACACCTTCGGATTTGGATCGAGCGTACCGATTATCACTTTTGTAATTTTATGCTCAATAATAAAATCGGCACATGGAGGGGTTTTACCATAATGCGAACAAGGTTCGAGATTCACATACAAAGTTGATTCTGCAAGCAAACTTTTATCCTTTACCGAATTAATGGCATTAGGTTCGGCATGGGCTTCACCATAACGTCGATGAAAACCTTCACCAATAATTTTGTCATTGCAAACCACCACAGCACCCACCATAGGATTGGGAGCTACATAACTCACTCCATTTTGTGCCAGTTGAAGGCAGCGATACATGTACTTAAGTTCGGAAGTCATAGTTGACTGGTTAATTGGTTTATCGGTTAATTGACATATTGCCACATCAGCACATTTCAGCTATCTTTGCACCTATGCAAACGGCTATTAAAAGAATAAAATCTGAGCTTGAAGGGCTTTACCCTGTAACCGAAATCCGGAGTTTCAGTCAGTTGATAATTGAAAAACTGACCGGTTTCTCGCGCGCCGAAATTATCGTTAACAAAAATACACAATTTTCCGATAAACAATATCATGAAATTGAAACTTTTCTTGAAAAATTAAAAAAATTCATTCCTATTCAATACATTTTGGGCGAAACGGAGTTTTACGGACTGACTTTTAGCGTCAATGATTCGGTTTTGATTCCACGCCCCGAAACAGAAGAACTGGTGGACTGGATACGAACGGAAAATGACCGAAATGCCACTCTGAACATACTCGATATTGGCACAGGAAGCGGTTGTATAGCCATTAGTCTGAAGCATGAGTTCCAAAATTCGGCAGTAGATGCATTTGATATTTCGGATGAAGCACTGGAAACAGCCCGAAGTAATGCCGACCGCAACCAACTTGAAGTAAATTTCTCGATAGTTGATATTCTGAATGCGCCTGAATTTCCTAAGAAATGGGATATCATCGTCAGTAATCCACCATATGTGTTGGAAAATGAAAAGGCAGAGATATTGCCTAATGTGCTTGAAAACGAACCACATTTGGCACTTTTTGTACCAGATAACAATCCATTGATTTTTTACCGCAGCATAGCAAAGTTTGCTATGAAACAGTTGAAGCCAAACGGAAAGTTGTATTTTGAAATCAATCGGCAGTATGGAAAAGCTACAACAGAATTACTTTCTGAACTGGGTTTCATAGATATTGAAATGCGAAAAGATATTTTGGGTAACGATAGAATGGTGACAGCAGTTTATAGTCTGTAGTTTATAATCGAGAGTATGAAGATATTTCACAAAGACAATACCTGGTTTCATTTTTCACTGTTACTGTTTGGTGTTTTTTGTATCTCATGGTCGGCCATCCTGGTGAAGTTAACCGGAATCAGCGGATTTGCGTCAGGTTTTTACCGCTTTTTATTTGGTACAATAGCAATAATTCCGATTTGGATCTATTTCAGGAAACCAATAACGGACCTCAAAGGCGTACGAATTGCAATTATTTGTGGTGTTTTTTTCGCTTGCGACATTGCCTTGTGGAATACGTCCATCATGCTTTCAAAAGCCTCTATCTCTACACTTCTTGGCAATCTTGCTCCGGTATGGGTGGGAATAGGAGCGTTACTTTTTATGAAAGAAAAGCCTACACGCATTTTCTGGATTGGTACAGCTATAGCAATTTTGGGAGTATCTATAATTATCGGATTAACTGAAGTTCTTCAGGCAAAATTAAACTTCGGAAACAGCTTAGCAATTTTTGCCAGTATGTTTTACGGAGGATATCTTATTACGGTTCGCAAAGGACGTATCACGCTCGACACTTTCTCATTTACAACTATCGCCACTATTTCAAGCACAGTGGTACTTGGTCTTATTTGTCTCTTTACCTCTACCCCGCTTTGGGGCTTTTCACCCAAAACCTGGATTTATTTAGGTACATTGGGTATTTTTCCTCATGTTTTCGGCTGGCTTGCCATTAATCAGGCTCTCGGACATATCCGACCTACAGTGGCTTCGGTTAGCCTACTAAGCCAAACTGTCTTTACTGCCATTTTCTCTGTTTTTATTTTAGATGAAGTACTCACGATTCACGAAATTGGCGGTGCAGTAGTAGTGCTGGTGGGGATTTATCTGGTGAATAGAAAGAAATGATTCAATTTTTCAAAGTGTAAAAAATAAATACGGTTGTTAGTTCGTTATATTATTAGCGAACCGAAGGTTTTATTATAAACGTCTAAATCAAAAAATCATGAAAAGAACCATGTTTATTGTGCTGATAAGTTTATTGGCAATTTCGTGTGCAAAAAAACAGAAAGAAATTACTACCGATGTAACCACTTTTTGCAAATTAGAAAAAGCTGACGTAAAAAGTGCAAGTAACTATGACAAATGTATTGCTCCGCCTCCGACACTGAAAAGCAGTGTAAGATTTGAAGCACCTCATGAAGCTACTACCGAAGTTATCAAAAAGAAAATCATTAAAGATGGAAAGCTGGGAATTCAAGTTCCGAATCTGCAAATCGCCAAAAAGCAGATTGACTCGCTCGTGAAAAGCATGGACGGCTACTATGCGAACGAAAACCTTAAGAACGACAATAACCAATCGGGCTACGAACTGACCATCCGCATTCCGGTTGTGAACTTCGACAAATTCATGAGCTCCACCGAATCCGGAAACTTCAAAGTGCTCTACAAGGAAATTTCAGCCCGCGATGTAACCGAGGAGTTTGTTGACCTCACCACCCGCCTCAACAGCAAACGCACTGCTCTAGGCCGTTACAACGAAATTATGAAACGGGCCGATAAAGTGAAAGATATAGTGGAAATTGAAGAAGCTATCCGAAATCTTCAGGAGGAAATTGAAAGCAGCGAAGGAAGACTCCGCTACCTGAACGACTGCGTGAATTACAGCACACTAAACCTGACTATTTCCACCGAAAAAGATTTCGCCTATCGACCTCAAAAGCGCGACAGTTTCTGGGAAAAATTCAAAGAATCGGTTGTGGAAGGTTGGTTCGGTTTGGTAGATTTTGTGTTGGGATTGTTCGGAATGTGGCCGTTGTTGATTGTGATAATTCCGTTGTATATTTTAATCCGCAAATGGATTAAACGCCGGAAATTGCGAAAACAACAAAACAATTAAAATATTATAGAGACGCACAATTTGTGCGTCTCTATTTTCTCAAAATAACGTTTTAATCAGCTTGTTTTTAAAACTCAAGAAAGTTCCACTTCGGAATTAATGAGTAACTTTACTTGGGAGCAGTATTATAGAGGTAAATTCCTATTAGAAGAAAGACCACATTGGGCAGCCAGACTGCCTGAAACGGTGTCATTGCACCCCCAACAGAGAAAGAAGTCGACATGGTTGTAAAAAGAATATATATCGAGCTGAGTGCTAACCCGATACCCAAGTGAACACCCATTCCACCACGCACTTTACGGGAAGAAAGTGAAACACCGATTAATGTAAGGATAAATGCTGCAAGTGGCATTGCAAATCGTTTATAATATTCGTCCTCAAAGCCCTGGATATTCCCTACTCCACGGTTTTTTTGTCTCTGTAAATAACTTCCTAACTGATTATTATTTAACTGTGGAGCTTCGGCAGCCGTAATAAAAAATTCTTCCGGTTTTACATTGATGGTAGTATCTTTTGTTGCTCCACGTGTAATGGTTTCACACATGCCGTTGAAATCGCGTTGCAAATAATCTGTTATTTTCCAGTGATAAGCAGAATCCCAACTTACTGACTGAGCTGTTAGTCTGGAAACCAGTGTTTTGTCCTCAAATTTTTCCAGCGAAAACCGATATCCCGTATTATTAGCCACTTCATACCTTTCGATGTACATGATTACACCTTTTTCAACCTGCATTTGAACATTTCTGGCATTATCCTGTTTGATTTTCCTGACATATTTATCCTCGAACGAAAGCATTTTTTTGTTGGCGGGAGGTATGATATAACCACCTACAACGAAGGAAATTGAGGATATAACCAGAGCGGAAATAAAATAGGGAAGCATTAATCGTCTGAAACTCACTCCACTGGAAAGTATCGCAATAATTTCCGTGTTGGTTGCAAGTTTTGACGTAAAGAAAATAACAGCGATGAATGTGAACAGCGGACTGAACATATTCATATAAAACGGAATAAAGTTCAGATAATATTCAAAAATAATGGCTTTGAGCGGTGCATTATTTTCGAAAAACTTATCCATTTTCTCAGTCAGATCGAAAACCACGGCAATACTCAATATCAGAGCAATGGAGAAAAAGTAAGTCCCCAAAAATTTCCTGATAATGTACGTATCAATTCGCTTTAAGCCAAATGTCCGGTATGTGATTTTCATTTTGAACTTTATAAACTTTTCACTTTATGTACTTTAAAAACTTTATGAACTTTTAAAACTGATTACAATCTTCTTCCAAGTTGTTCCATCATTCCTTTTTTCCAGTTGGTGAAATCACCAAGTTGAATATGCTCACGTGCTTCGGTAACCAAAGCAAGATAAAAAGCAAGATTATGAATCGAGGCAATCTGCAAAGCCAGATATTCCTTGCTGATAAATAAATGACGCAAATAAGCTTTTGAATAGGCATGGTCAACATAAGATGTTCCTGATTCATCAAGTGGCGAAAAATTGTTTTTCCACTTTTCGTTTTTCATATTCATAATGCCGTTGCGTGTAAATAGCATGCCGTTTCTTCCATTTCTGGTCGGCATTACACAATCAAACATATCCACACCCCGTTCAATTCCTTCAAGTATGTTCTGCGGAGTTCCAACACCCATTAAATAACGGGGTTTATCCTTCGGTAGTATTTCGTTCACCACCTCAATCATTTCATACATTTTTTCAGTCGGCTCACCAACCGCCAGACCGCCAATTGCATTTCCTTCACGGTTTTGTGAAGCAATAAATTCTGCCGACTGCCGCCGCAAATCAGGATACACACATCCCTGAACAATTGGAAAAAAAGTCTGAGAATACCCATATTTTGGCACTGTTTCGTCGAAATGCTTTAATCCACGTTCCAACCAACGATGCGTCAGTTCCATCGATTTTTTAGCATATTGGTAATCGGCAGTTCCCGGCGTACATTCGTCGAAAGCCATGATTATATCAGCACCTATCGTTCGCTGAATATCAACCACATTCTCCGGTGTAAAAAGATGTTTACTTCCATCAATGTGGGAGCGAAATGTTGCACCTTCTTCTTTAAGTTTTCGGTTTTCGGAAAGCGAAAAAACCTGAAAACCACCACTATCTGTCAGAATTGGTTTATCCCAACCGTTAAATTTATGCAAGCCACCGGCACGTTCTAACGTATCAATGCCGGGACGCAGATACAAATGATACGTATTTCCGAGAATAATCTGAGCTTTAATATCTTCGTCCAATTCGTGTTGATGAACAGTCTTAACCGATGCAACCGTACCGACAGGCATAAAAATAGGCGTTTGGATAACGCCATGATCTGTGTGAATAATGCCGGCCCTTGCGTTTGAGTTTGGGTCTGTATGCTGAACTTCAAAAGTCATCCGTTTGTGATAGTTTTATTAGCCTTTGATAAAATTTTCAAGAATTTTCTGTCCTGCATCGCCCGATTTTTCAGGATGAAACTGAACAGCTGAGAAATTATTCTTTTGAATAGCCGAACTGTACGGAAGTACGTAATCAGTTTTGGCAATCGCGTTATCGCATTCTTCTACAAAATAACTGTGAACAAAATACATATACGCACCATCCGAAATTCCTTTGAATAAACCCGATTTCAGGTTTACAATATTATTCCAACCAATTTGAGGGACTTTCAACCCTTTTTGCGGGAAAAGTTTTACCTTTTGATCAAAAATACCCAGACATTCCGTATCATTTTCTTCGGAATGACTACACATTAGCTGCATACCCAGACAAATTCCCAAAACGGGCTGAGTAAGCGAGCAAATCAGTTTATCAAGTCCTTTTTCTTTCAGGTAATTCATTGCAGATGAAGCTTCACCAACTCCAGGAAAAATAACCCGGTCGGCTGAGCGTATTTCGTTATAATCATCTGTCACAACTGCCTTTACACCAATACGTTCCAATGCAAAAAGCACTGAGCGTATGTTTCCGGCATTGTATTTTATAATAACGACTTTCATTAAAATTTAGTTGGAAAGTTTGTAATGTAGAAAGTTTGTAAAGAAAGACATGTATTACTTTCCAACTTTATGAACTTTAAAAACTTGATTACCTGATTATATCAATCTATTTGTGGCTGTATCCGGAAAAATAACGGCAGGTTTGAATGTTTTGGCTTCTTCAAACTCCAACATGGCAAAAGCCATAATTATCACAATATCACCGGGTTGAACCAACCGTGAAGCTGCTCCATTTAGACAAATAACCCCTGAACCTCTTTTACCTGTAATAACGTAGGTTTCAAATCGTTCACCGTTGTTATTGTTGACTATACTAACCTTTTCATTGGCAATAATATTGGCTGCATCCATCAAATCTTCATCAATGGTAATACTCCCGATATAATTCAGATTGGCTTCAGTTACCGAAACACGATGAATTTTTGATTTTAATACGTGAACAAACATGTGCTTAATTTTTCAATTTCTAATCACCAATTCTTAATTTTGAATTATTAATTGTATCTTATATTATCAATAAGTCTTACTTCTCCGCAAAAAACTGCTATACAACCGGTTGACGGCTCATCCCAGGATTGAATTGTCTGTAAAGTATTTGAGTTTACAATCTCAAAATATTCAACCTTTAGTTCATCAACTGTATTAATCCTGTCGGTGACCGATTTTGTGAGTTCTTTTGGAGAAAATTGAGTTGCAAAGTTACGACTTTCAAACAGAACTTTGGATATTTCGGCAGCATTTTTACGCTGAATTGCGGTTAATCGTTCATTACGGCTACTCATTGCCAAACCACTTGGTTCTCTCACAATGGGGCAATCCACAATTTCAACTTCAAAATTCATAACTTTGGTCATGTGGTGAATTATAGCAAGCTGCTGAAAATCTTTTTCTCCAAAATAGGCTTTATCCGGCTGAACCAATTGAAAAAGTTTACTTACAATCTGCACCACGCCGTTGAAATGACCCGGTCGAAACTTGCCTTCCATAACATTATCTAATCCGGCAAAATCAAACTCAAAATGGACATTAAGTTCATCGGTATTGTACATTTCATCAGCTTCGGGAGCGAAAATCAACTCACAACCAACAGACTTCAACAAATCAGCATCCTGCTGTAAATTACGCGGGTATTTTTCCAAATCAGAAGCATTATTGAACTGTGTAGGATTTACAAAAACACTCACTACACATATGTCATTTTCATCAACTGCCTGCTTAACCAACTTCAAATGCCCTTCATGCAAAGCACCCATGGTTGGCACAAAGCCGATAGTTTTACCCTCGCCTTTTATTGCAAGAATTTCAGCTCTAAGCGAAATCTTTTGATTGATTATTTTCATTGTATTCAGAAAAACGAGTCAGCAAACAAGTTGTAATTTTTGTCAAATAAATTAGGGTGCAAAAGTACTAAAACTTATTTTATAATCATTCATTACGGTGATTCAACGGACTATATTAGTAACTAAAAATCTCATTTTCAACAACAATTCTACTTATTATCATGCAAAATGAGAATAATTCTGTCTAAAAAACAATTCTTGGTTAAACTTCTATAAAAGCATACTGATATCAGAAATATGATAAATTAGGTATCATCTTCTAAACATCTGAATATCTGATAAATAACTTTTAAGAGTTACAGAAATTATTTAATACTAAAATACTTCCTTATAAATTTGCTTAACATTTGTCGGTCAGGGTCTTGTTTATATCCGATTTTTTTTATATATCTTTGCATAAAGAAAAACTCCCGCTAAAGCACTCACTGAAGAGAATGAAGAAAAAAGTTACCAAGGTTTTGTTTATTTCCCAGGAAATATTTCCTTATTTACCCGAGTCAGAGTTGTCGAATATGGGAAGATTTCTACCACAGGCAGTACAGGACCGCGGAAAAGAAACAAGAACATTTATGCCTAAATTTGGTGCTGTAAACGAACGTAGAAATCAACTTCACGAAGTTATTCGTCTTTCGGGGATGAACCTGATTATCGACGATACAGATCACCCACTTATAATCAAGGTTGCCTCTATTCAATCAGCACGTTTACAGGTTTATTTTATTGATAACGATGATTATTTTCATCGGAAAAATACTATTGCCGACGAAAACGGTGAAGAATTTGAGGACAACGATGAACGTACCATTTTCTTTGTGCGGGGCGTTATGGAAACGGTAAAGAAACTTCGCTGGACACCGGATGTTATTCACTGTCAGGGTTGGATGACTGCATTAGCACCTTTATACATAAAAAAGGCGTATAACGATGATCCATTCTTCAAACACTCCAAAGTGGTATATTCTCTTTTTGCTGATGAGTTTAAAAGACCATTCCGCAGCCTTTTTGCAGAGCGACTACTTCTCGAAGGAATTGAAAAAAGACATGTAGTTCAGGTAAAAGACAAAGTAATTGATTTTGTTGCACTTACAAAACTTGCAATTGATTATTCGGATGCTGTAATACAGTCGAGTCCGGTGGTAAATGAAGAGTTATTGAAATACATTGAGACAAAAGGCATGAAATTTTTACCTTATGTTGAGAAGGAAGATTATGCCGATGATTATGTTGATTTTTATGACGTTATTTAATTAATCCAGGCTCATTAAAAACATTAAATTTCTCAAACATTCGTATGAAATTATATCCTGTAATTCTGATTTTCCTGTTGTCGATGTTCATATCCTCTTGTACCGACACAATACCTGACATGGGTAAAGGAACATTATCATACGCTGATTCAATAATTGTAAAAGGCGATACATTTCACATTAACTCAAAAACCGTTTTCGTAGATTCAATAATTTCACAACCGGATTCATTTTTGCTTGGCACATTCTATGATTCTAAATTTGGTACGGTTAAAGGAGAAATTTTAGCTCAACTGAACTATCCTGAAGGTTTTAAATTTCCGGTAAGTTCAAAGGTGGATTCTGCTAAAATAATGCTGAACTATTACAGTTGTTTTGGAAGTACTACTTCTCCATTGGACATCTCTATTTATGAAATGACAAAACCATTAATTTATACTGAAATATATCCATCAAATATTGATCCTTCAATTTATTGCGACCCAAAAACCAGAGTTAAAATTGGCGAACAAATTATTACTGCAGGAAAAAATTCAAGTACGTCAAAATCAATAAGTTTTAAATTAGATACAGCCTCTGCATTCGTAAAAAAAATCAAGAATGATTCCTATTACAATTCTACATTCACGAATTATTTCAATGGGATATATCTGACTGCAAATTTTGGTTCTGCCACCATGCTGAATATTGGCCGAACCCAATTAAACATGTTTTTATATTATCATTATCAAGGCATTGTTAAAGATACACACGGAAAAGACTCTATAATTTACAGAAATGACATGCGTGTTTTCCCGGCCAATAAGGAAGTTCGTCAGGTAAATTGCATCCAGCATCCTGACAGAAATACTGTGGTTGCTCCAAAAGATACAGTAACGTATCTATCGTCGCCAGCTAATCTTCAGACTTTGGTAAATCTGCCACTTGACCGCATCAAAGATCGACTAAAATTTAATGTGAATGACAAAAACAAAACTCCTTACCTGAATAGTGCCATTCTGAAAGTAAATATTACAGAAATTGCTCAGGACACCACATTACATCCTGTTGTTCAATACGTTTTATTAATAAAAGACGATAAAACTCTGATCAATAATATATTTGCAAACGGTGAATTACCAACTGCCACAAATTCTGTTTTAGGAAGATATACAATCGCCCAGGTAGGAACAACAGGTATTTACGAACGCTACTATTCTTTTGACATAGCAGCACTGATTGCCAATGAATTAAAGAATGCAGGACCAACTGTTTCACCAATAAATTTACGAATGATTCCGGTGGCTGTCGAAACCGCAACCAATTCGAATGGTTCAGTCTCAATCACAGGCATAAAACAACAATACTTAATGAATGCTGTAACATTATCGAGCGGCAAATCAACTACATCACCAACGACTCTGAAGCTTATTTACAGCGGTTTTTAAATCCCGATATATAGACACAAAAAAAAATGCAGCTAAAACATAGCTGCATTTTTTTTATTTTTGACGTACAAATATCTGAATTGGCGTTCCGTTAAATTCATATTTTGCCCGAATCTTATTTTCGAGAAACCGCTTATAGGGTTCCTTTACATATTGTGGTAAGTTGGCAAAAAACAGGAATGTTGGCACCTGTGTGTCAGGAAGTTGAGTTACATATTTAATCTTTATGAACTTCCCTTTCAGAGCCGGCGGTGGGTAATTCTCTATAAGCGGCAGCATGTATTCGTTTAGCTTCGCCGTTGCAATTTTACGCTGCTTGTTTTCATGGACTTCAACGGCAGTTTCAAGCACTTTCAGAATGCGCTGTTTGGTAAGTGCCGAGCCAAATATAATAGGAAAATCAACAAATGGAGCAAGCCGTTCACGAATCGAGCGTTCAAAAGTTTTGATATCAGCAGTCTCTTTGCTTTCAATCAAATCCCATTTATTCACACAAACCACCAGTCCTTTTTTGTTTTTCTGAATAAGTGAAAAAATATTCAAGTCCTGACTCTCAATACCACGTGTGGCGTCAATCATCAAAATACAAACATCACAATTTTCAATCGCACGGATTGAACGGACTACCGAGTAATACTCCAAATCCTCATTCACCTTAGCTTTTTTGCGAATTCCGGCTGTATCAACCAGATAAAAATCGTGACCGAATTTATTAAATCGCATATAAATGGAATCACGAGTTGTTCCGGCGATTTCGGTAACTATGGTTCGCTCCTCACCTACTAATGCATTTATTAGTGAAGATTTTCCGGCATTTGGACGTCCTACCACTGCAAAACGAGGCAAATCTTCCTCAATTTCTTCTTTGCTGTCAGGATTAAAGAAAGTCAGCAATTTATCCAGGAAATCTCCGGTACCAAGTCCGTTTATGGCCGAAATCATTTGAGGTTCACCCAGTCCGAGTTTATAAAACTCTGCAAGATTGTATTGCCAGTCAAAAGTATCGGCTTTATTCGAAACCAGTAAAACAGGCTTTTTCTGAGCACGCAGAATTTGTGCTACTTCCAGGTCATAATCGGTTATACCATTCTGAATATCGACCAGAAATAGAATTACGTCAGCTTCTTCCATGGCCAAAACAACATGTCGCTTAATTTCGCCTTCAAAAACATCAGTCGAGTTTATAACCCAACCACCGGTATCAATCACCGAAAATTCACGACCTTCCCATTCGCTTTTGCCATATTGGCGGTCGCGGGTTGTTCCTGCCTCATCGTCTACTATCGCTCTGCGACTTTTAGTCAGGCGATTAAAAAGAGTTGATTTTCCGACATTTGGTCGGCCTACAATTGCTACAATATTTCCCATATTTTATTTATATCTAAATAGTTAGATATTTACATTCCAGGTTTGTCTTTCATTTCGGTTTTTCACAAAACCATAATGTGGGTGCAAATATTTTGAGGGTGCAAAGGTACTGAAATTAATCTACATGCCAACACAGCACTTGGTAATTCAATAGTTTTCAAAGAAAAAGGTCATACAACTTAATGTATGACCTTGGCTTTAGTGGGCGTTGACGGATTCGAACCGCCGACCCTCTGCTTGTAAGGCAGATGCTCTGAACCAGCTGAGCTAAACGCCCGAAATATTTATTAAAATGTAATCAAAAAGTGGGCGTTGACGGATTCGAACCGCCGACCCTCTGCTTGTAAGGCAGATGCTCTGAACCAGCTGAGCTAAACGCCCGAATTTTGTATTCGGATTGTAATACCTTTCTCCAAAAGCGCTGCAAAGATACATCCTTTTTTGACATCTCAAAAATTTATGTGCTCTTTTTTTGAAGAAAACAAAATAAAACGTTGTAACTGATTAATACACAAAAGACTTGAAAAGGCAATAAACTAATTAATTAATGTTGCTTCTGATTTCCTCTGCTATTTTATTCATCTCCTCCGGACTGAGTTTCAGTTTGGGATTCTTGAAATTCATATCAGATTCTTTGGTAATTGGAATCAAATGAATGTGAGCATGAGGCACTTCCAAACCAATAACTGCAACGCCAATCCGCACACAATCAACACTTTTCTCAAGAGCTAAAGCTATTTTCTTAGAAAAAACTATCATATCGGCCAGTGTTTTGTCATCCAGATTGAACAAATAATCCTCTTCAATCTTTGGAATAACTAATGTGTGACCTTTGGTCATTGGATTGATATCCAGAAACGCAAAATATCGCTCATCTTCCGCAATTTTATAACACGGAATTTCGCCTGCTATAATTCGACTGAAAATTGTCATTTGTTTCGGTTGATTGGTTGACTTTTTTATTGGTTGATTGGTTAACTTTCGTAAAAAAACCACCCAACTGATCTACATTTTTGACTTTATAAACTAATCTCAATTACTTCAAATTCCATAACCCCAGAAGGAACAGATACAGTTGCTTTTTCGCCTACTTTCTTCCCAAGTAAGCCTTTTGCAATAGGAGTTGTTACAGAAAGTTTAGCCTCTTTTAAGTTGGCTTCACTTTCAGATACAATCATATAAGTCATAACCTGATTCGTCTTTGTATTTTTAATCTTCACACGGGTCAGAATCTGAACTTCATTGGTGTTAATCTTAGACTCATCAATCATTCGCGCCGACGCAACAGTGTCTTTGAGATTTGAAATTTTCATTTCAAGCATTCCCTGGGCTTCTTTAGCGGCATCGTATTCCGCATTTTCCGATAAATCTCCTTTATCCCGTGCTTCTGCTATGAGTTTTGAGATGGCAGGTCGTTGGACACTTTCAAGTTCGTTAAGCTCCTCTACCAATTTTTTATAACCTTCAGCGGTCATATAAGTTACTGCCATAGTTGTATCCTTTTAAATAGTATTTTCGAAAGTATAAAACAAAAAGAATTCCGACAAAGAAGCCGGAACTCTATATTAGTGTTTGTTTATTTTTATGTTTGGCAAATATACAAGCTTTTTTTTATTTACAAGCCCGTTTATATGTGTTTAACAGTTTGTTGAATTCAATTCTTCAATTTTACTATTTCTAAAAATTGAAGTTGTTATACATTTTGTAAAAAAACAATGGGTAACTTCACAGCCACCCATTGCACATTTTAACCTAAACCTTAACTATGAAAAATTTATCTGTTTGTTTACTCTGCAAAAATGAGAATAATCTTTGATACTTGCAAGATTTTACAGCATAAATATTCAAATAAAATCAAAATAAATGTTCAATTCCACCCAAACAACCATCATAAAAAGCTAATATTCTGACATTTACATGCAGCACAAAATAATAGTTAATAAATGCTAACATTCTATTTCTTTCGTATTTTGATGATATAATGTACCTTTGTAGAATAAATTTAAAACAATTATGGAATGAATTTAAACGAACAACCTGTCGCTCCAACGGACTCTAAATCCGCTTTGAACGACAAAAAACTCTTTATCGAAACTTATGGATGTCAAATGAATGTTGCCGACAGCGAGGTGGTAGCCTCCATTATGGAAATGGATGGTTTTGCTATAACTGACAAAATTGCTGATGCCGATGCTATATTTGTCAACACATGCTCCGTTCGGGATAATGCTGAACAAAAAATCATACAACGATTAAAGTATTTTCAGTCGTTGAAACGCAAGAAAAAGAAACTTGTAATTGGTGTAATCGGTTGTATGGCCGAACGTGTAAAAGATGAGTTGATTGACGAACATGGCGTGAACATTGTGGTTGGACCTGATGCATACCTGGATATACCACACCTGATTAACGACGTGGAAAATGGCGAAAAAGCCATAAATGTAGAACTTTCCAAAACCGAAACTTATAAAGATGTAATGCCCACCCGAATCGGAGCATCTATTTCGGGCTTTGTATCCATAATGCGTGGTTGTGACAAGTTTTGCACTTATTGCATAGTTCCTTACACCCGTGGTCGTGAACGCAGCCGTGACGTTGAAAGTATTTTAAAGGAAATTCGCGATTTACAATCAAAGAACTATAAAGAAGTTACTTTGCTCGGACAAACTGTCAATTCTTATAAATATGTCAGCGAAGATGGCAACGAGGTTGATTTTCCTGAATTACTGAAGATTGTAGCTGAAGCTGCACCCGAAATGCGAATCCGCTTCACATCACCACACCCCAAAGACATGACTGATGAAACCCTTGAAATGATGGCACGTTATCCAAATATCTGCCGTTATATTCATTTACCGGTTCAATCAGGCAGCAACAAGATTCTTACATTGATGAACCGCAAATATACCCGGGAATGGTTTCTAAACAGGGTTGAAGCTATGCGTCGAATTATGCCGGATGTTGCCATCGGAACTGATATCTTCTGTGGTTTCCATGACGAGACTGAAGAAGATCATCAACAATCGATGAATCTGATGCGCGAAGTAAAATTCGATATGGCATTTATGTTCAAATACTCAGAACGCCCCGGAACGGTAGCCGCCAAGAGAATGCCGGACAATGTACCTGAAGAAGTAAAATTACGTCGGTTAGCTGAAATTATTGACTTACAGCAACTAATTGCCAACGAAAGCAACCAGAAAGATGTTGGTAAAATCTTTGAAGTACTGGTAGAAGGGTTTTCAAAACGATCGAAAGAACAAATGTTCGGACGCAGTTCGCAAAACAAAGTAATTATTTTTCCGCGCGAAGGTCGTCGTATTGGTGAAACTATCCGTGTGAAAGTTACCCGTGCTTCATCTGCTACTTTGATAGGCGAAGTTGTATATTAAGGTCAACAAAGTTTATAAGGGTATAGACATTTATCAGCATACAAAATGACACTAAAAATACTATTTTCGACACTAAAATAAAATCTTTATAGCCCAAAAACAATTAAAGAAATTTTTCCGTAATCATTTGCAAGATTAAAATCAATTGATTACTTTTGTGAAACTTTTTAAAAAAGGCATTACAAATACACAACAGTCTTAATTTCAGATGATTACGAACTATTAAGTAATATAAATAAAAATAAAAATCTATGTGGTTAATTGATTCCTCTATTGGGCGAAAGCTTATTATGAGTATCACGGGAACATTTCTCGTGTTATTTTTACTTTTTCACAGTTGCATGAATATTGTGGTAATTATTTCACCTGCCGGATATAATGCAATTTGTGCATTTTTGGGAGCAAACTGGTATGCTGTTGCTGGTACAAGCTTACTCGCAGCGGGTTTTGTGATTCACATTTTATACGCATTGTTTCTGACGTATCAAAACATGCGTGCACGTGGAAAAGAGCGTTATGCGGTAAGCAAAACTCAAAAAGGCGTTGATTGGGCATCGCAGAACATGTTAATATTAGGAACAGTCATTTTTGGCTTTTTGGCATTACACATGTACAATTTCTGGTTCAAAATGCAATTTGCTGAACTTACCGGAATTCATACCGGCTCATTTGACCCTGCAAATGGAGCTGACTATGTGAAAGAATTATTTAGCAACTGGGTATATTGTGCATTATATATTGTTTGGTTGACTGGACTATGGTTTCACCTGACACACGGAGTTTGGAGTGCATTGCAAACTGCCGGTTTAAATAACAAAACATGGTTACCGCGCGTTAAAGTAATTTCTAACATTATATCTACGATTGTAGTTTTGATGTTTATGGCTATCCCTGTGTATTACCTGATTAGCAACGGTTGCTGCTAAGGCTGATTTGTAAATAAAAAGTATAGAAATAATATGGCAAAGAAACAAGAATCTACCACGGTAGATGCAACAAAAATAGATGCCCGCATTCCTGCGGGACCATTAGCTGAAAAATGGAGCACCTATAAATCAACCCAAAAACTCGTAAATCCGGCAAACAAACGCCGCTTGGATATAATTGTGGTTGGAACAGGATTAGCCGGGGCTTCTGCTGCCGCTTCACTGGCTGAATTAGGATTCAATGTATTGAACTTTTGCATTCAGGATTCACCACGACGTGCTCACTCAATTGCTGCTCAGGGTGGTATAAATGCAGCAAAGAATTATCAAAATGATGGTGACTCGGTTTATCGTCTTTTCTACGATACAATTAAAGGTGGTGACTATCGTGCTCGTGAAGCCAATGTATATCGTCTGGCTGAAGTATCAAACAGCATTATCGACCAATGTGTGGCTCAGGGAGTTCCGTTTGCACGCGAATACGGTGGTTTACTGGATAACCGTTCGTTTGGTGGAGCTCAGGTTTCACGGACTTTCTACGCTAAAGGACAAACCGGACAACAGTTATTACTCGGAGCATATTCAGCACTTAGCCGTCAAATTGGTAAAGGTGCAGTAAAATTATATTCCCGTTACGAAATGCTGGATGTTGTTGTAATTGAAGGCCGTGCTCGTGGTATCATTGCCCGCAATTTAGTAAGCGGAAAAATTGAACGTTTCTTTGCTCACGCAGTAGTTGTTGGTTCTGGAGGTTATGGAAACGCATTCTTCCTTTCAACAAATGCCATGACTTCAAATGCTTCGGCAGCAGTTCAGATGTATAAAAAAGGTGCTTATTTTGCAAATCCTGCGTACGCTCAGATTCACCCAACCTGTATTCCTGTTCACGGCGAAACTCAATCGAAACTGACTTTGATGTCGGAATCGTTGCGTAATGACGGTCGTATATGGGTTCCAAAGAAAAAAGAAGATGCAGAAGCTATCCGCACGGGAAAGAAAAAAGCAACTGATTTGAGCGAAGATGAACGTGACTATTACCTGGAACGTCGTTATCCTGCTTTCGGTAATCTTGTTCCACGCGACGTGGCTTCACGTGCAGCCAAAGAACGTTGCGATGCAGGTTACGGCGTAGGAAATACCGGGCTCGCTGTATATCTTGATTTCTCTACAGCAATCGAACGTTTGGGAGAACACGTTATTCGTGAACGGTACGGAAACCTTTTCCAGATGTACGACAAAATCGTTGACGAAAATCCATATAAAACTCCGATGATGATTTATCCGGCTATTCACTACACTATGGGTGGTGTTTGGGTGGATTATGAACTTCAAACTTCAGTAAAAGGACTTTTCTGTATTGGTGAAGCCAACTTCTCCGATCACGGTGCAAACCGCCTGGGAGCTTCGGCATTAATGCAGGGATTGGCCGACGGATATTTTGTTTTGCCATACACTATTCAGAATTATCTGGCTGATCAGATTCAGACTCCACGTATGAGTACCGAATTGCCAGAATTTGAACAAGCTGAAAAAGATATTCATACCAAAATCGAAAAAATCATGAAAATTCAGGGTGACAAATCGGTTGATTCGATTCACCGTGAACTTGGTCTGATTATGTGGGATTTTGTGGGTATGGGTCGTAATAAAGCCGGACTGGAAATAGCACTGGAAAAAATCAAAGCCGTTCGTCATGAATTCTGGACTAAAGTATATGTTCCCGGGGTTAATACAGACATGAACGTAGAATTGGAAAAAGCATTGCGTGTGGCTGATTTTATCGAAATTGGTGAACTGATGGCTCGCGATGCGCTGATGCGTGAAGAATCATGCGGTGGCCATTTCCGCGAAGAATATCAGACTCCGGATGGTGAAGCTCTACGCAACGATGAAGAATTCTCGTTTGCTTCATGCTGGAAATTTGCCGGCGAAGGTAAAGAACCTGAATTGCTGAAAGAAGCATTGGATTATGAGTTTATTCACCGTCAACAACGTAATTATAAAGCGTAAGAATTATGGAAAAAAGTATAAATATAACGCTAAAAGTATGGCGTCAGGCAGGTCCGAAAGTAAAAGGTGAATTCGAGACTTACAAATTAGATAATGTTTCAACCGACAATTCGTTTCTCGAAATGTTGGATATTCTGAATGAAAAATTAATCCACGAACGCAAAGAACCAATCGTATTTGATCACGATTGCCGCGAAGGAATTTGCGGTATGTGTAGTTTATATATCAATGGTCATCCTCATGGACTTGACGGTGAAACCACAACCTGCCAGCTTCACATGCGTCGATTCAAAGATGGCGAAACTATTACAGTGGAACCCTGGCGTTCTGCAGCATTCCCGGTTATCAAGGATTTAATGGTAGACCGTGGAGCTTTCGACAAAATTATTCAGGCAGGTGGTTATGTTTCGGTAAATACCGGTGGTGTTCCCGATGGAAATGCCATTCCAATATCGAAAGTGGATGCTGACGAAGCAATGGATGCTGCATCCTGTATAGGTTGTGGTGCTTGCGCTGCAGCCTGTAAAAACGGTTCTGCTATGTTGTTTGTTGCAGCTAAAGTAAGTCAGTTGGCATTATTGCCACAAGGACGCATTGAAGCAGCTCACCGTGCTAAAATGATGGTTGCAAAAATGGACGAACTTGGTTTTGGAAACTGTACCAACACCGGTGCCTGTGAAGCTGAGTGTCCGAAAGCTGTTTCTATTTCGCACATTGCCCGCCTGAACCGCGAGTTTTTGAGTGCAAAGTTTAAAGACTAATTTTTTGGAATATTGATTTAAGGAATCAAGTGGCTGTCTCAAAATAGAAATTGAGACAGCCTCTTATTTTTTGTACAAATGTAATTTTTTCCGCTTACTCTTTACTGCTTACTGCTGATTTATACGCCAGCGCATACATTTTCATTTGTTTTATCATGGCCACCAATCCGTTGGAACGGGTTGGAGAGAGATGTTCTTTCAAACCGATTCTATCAACAAAATACAACTCAGTGTTCAGTATTTCATCGGGTGTGTGGTCGGTTAGTACATGGATTAACAGTGAAACAATTCCTTTTACCAATACAGCATCGCTCTCGCCCTGATATTTCACAATTCCATTATTAAATTCAGCATTCAACCAAACGCGACTTTGGCAACCTTCGATTATATTTTGCGGCTTTTTATGTTTTTCTTCAAGTGGTTCAAGTGAATTTCCCAAATCGATAAGAAGGGCGTATTTGTCCATCCAGTCGTCAAACTCGTTGAATTCCTCAATTATTTCATCCTGTAATTCGTTGATAGTCATATTTTAAATTTCCAATTTATTTTTAAATATTTACTGTTTACCGCTTACTGCTAACTCAACATTCCCACCACTCTTTTCAAAGCGGTTATAAATGCATCAATTTCAACTTTCGTATTGTAAAATGCAAAAGAAGCACGGACTGTTCCCGGTATTCCAAGCGAATCTATCAGTGGTTGAGCACAATGGTGGCCTGTGCGTACTGCAATTCCAAGTTTGTCAAGTAACATGCCAATATCATAGGGATGAATATCGCCAACCAAAAATGAAATAACCGAACTTTTATTAGTAGCTGTTCCGATAATGCGCATTCCTTCAATTTCTAATAATTTTTCAGTCGCATAAGTCAGAAGTTCATGTTCGTATGCTGCAATTTCAGCCAATCCGATTTTCTGAACATAGCGTAAAGCTTCCGCCAACGCTGTCGAACCAATATAATCCGGTGTTCCTGCTTCGAATTTGAACGGCAATTCGTTGTATGTAGTTTTTTCAAAAGTAACGGTTTGAATCATTTCTCCCCCACCCTGATACGGTGGAATTGCATTTAGCCATTTATCTTTACCGTAAAGTGCGCCAATTCCCGTTGGCCCGTATATTTTATGAGCAGAAAAAACATAAAAATCAGCATCAAGTTCCTGTACATTCACGGGTATGTGTGGTACAGCCTGAGCACCATCAACCAGTACCGGAACGTTGTGTTCATGAGCAATTCGGATAATTTCAGCTACCGGGTTTATTGTTCCAAGCACGTTGGAGACATGAGCTACCGAAACAATTTTAGTTCGTTTGTTTAATAATTTTTCGAATTCGTCGAGTTTCAATTCTCCACGCTCGTTCATTGGAATTACCCGGAGTTTCATTCCTTTTTGTTCGCAAAGCATTTGCCACGGAACAATGTTGGAATGATGTTCCATAACCGACACAATCACTTCATCACCTCCTTTGCAGAAAGCTTCACCAAAAGAACTTGCAATCAGATTTATGGCTTCAGTGGTACCACGTGTAAAAATAATTTCTTCACGTTTTTCAGCATGTAGAAATTCGGCAACGGTATTGCGGGCTGCTTCATGCGCTTCAGTTGCTTTTTGGCTCAGGTAATGAACTCCCCGATGAATATTGGCATTAAGGCGGTAATAACCGTATTCTATTTTTTCAACAACACATCGGGGTTTTTGAGTTGTCGCACCGTTGTCGAAGTAAATCAGGTCTTTATTATAAATTTTTTCGGCCAAAATGGGAAAATCTGCCCTTATTTGCTGAATTTGTTCGTTTGTCATGCAGATGAAACTGTTTCGTACTGTTTTTTGTTCGGCAAAAGTACAGATTTTTTAGTAATGTGCCAATATGCTAAATGTGTCAATGAATCGGTGAATTATACTTATTGGCATATTGGCATATTAAATTCATTGGCACATTGCTTAATTTCCTGATTTCAACAATTTTTAACCGCTTTTCGTGTAGCAATCGTGAAATTATGATGTACTTTTGTGTGATTTTTCCCAAAAACTGCTTTCTACAAATCAAGCATAATAAAATGAATAAAACTCTTCTGGCTAAATTCACCCCGCACATTGCTGCAATTCTTTTATTTACTGTTATTTCGTATTGGTATTTTTCTCCTATTATTGAAGGAAAACAGTTGACAGGACATGATACCGAAAGCTGGATGTACATGGCCAAAGAAACTATCGATTTTAATTCTACTCATAATGATGTTACCTTGTGGACGAATTCGATGTTTGGCGGTATGCCAACCTATCAAATTTCAATGACGCAACCTTACAATCTGATGAAATATTTCGACAGTCTGACCACGATTTTCCCCGGACAGATTTGGAATATAATGCTTTATCTCATTGGGTTCTATATTCTTTTGCTGGCGTTCAAAGTCAATCCCTGGCTGGCCATTGCAGGATCTATTGCATTTACTTTTGCATCCTATAATTTCATAATAATTGCTGCGGGTCACAATTCCAAAGCTATTACCATAGCCTATATGGCACCACTGATTGGTGGAGTTTTTCTGGCATTCAGGGACAACCGGTTGCTTGGAAGTGTATTGACAGCATTTTTCCTGAGTCTGGCAGTTCGTGCGAATCACGTACAGATTCTTTATTACACAGTAATTATTTTGCTTATTTTTGCAATAGTTGAACTTATCTTCAGTATCAAAGAAAAACAAATTCCTGCTTTCGTCAAAACCAGCGGAATGCTTCTTGTTGCAGTGGCAATAGCTGTTGGGACAAATGCAACTACGCTGTTAACTACCAATGAATATGGCAAAGCTACCATGCGTGGTGAATCAAACGGGCTGACTGCCGATTCTCAAAACTCACAACATGGTCTGAATAAAGATTATATCACTCAATGGAGTTATGGTGTCGACGAAACAATGACTCTTCTGATTCCAAACTTTAAAGGTGGTGCAAGTGGAGTAAATCTGGGAACTGACAGCGAAACGGCAAAAAAACTCAGTTCGCTTGGTGCTCAGGATGTTGATAAAATAATGAAAGAAAACCAGTTTCCACTTTATTGGGGAGCTCAACCGTTTACATCAGGACCTGTATATATTGGAGCTATTGTATGTTTTTTATTCGTTTTGGGTATATTTCTGGTCGATAAAAAAATCAAATGGTGGTTGCTGCCTATGATTGCTCTGACAATAATGCTTTCATGGGGAAAAAACATGATGTGGCTTACAGACTTTTTCATCAATTATGTGCCACTTTACAACAAGTTCCGTACAGTTTCTATGACATTGGTAGCCGCCGGATTTGGAATAACGCTTATGGCAATTCTTGCTCTAAAAGAGGTTTTCTCAGAAAAAACTGACAAGCAAAAACTAATTAAACCACTTTTAATAAGTACTGGAATTGTAGGTGGTATTACTCTGATTTTTGCACTGATACCATCGTTGGCTGGAAATTTCACGGCTGCAGCAGATGGTCAATATCAGGGAAATTATGCATTTCTGAAGGAAACGTTGCCTTTGGATCGTGCCGCTCTTTTGAGAGGTGATGCTTTACGCTCCCTTGCTTTTATCCTGATTTCAGCCGGTTTGATTTGGTTATATGCTAAGAATTTCCTGAAAACTCAATTAGCCTATACACTTTTTGGTATACTGATGTTAGTTGATTTGGTACCGGTTGCCATGCGATACCTGAATAACGATAATTTTAAAAATCCACGGCGTTATGAAGCTCTGATTGAAGCTTCTCCGGCAGACAATATAATCCTTCAGGACAAATCACAATACCGTGTGTTAGATGCAACAGTTAATATTTTCAACGATGCTTCTCCATCTTATTTCCATAAAAATATTGGTGGTTATCACGCTGCTAAACTTCGTCGTTATCAGGAATTGATAAACATACATATTGAAAAAGAAATCGGACAACTATTTGGAGCGTTCGGCCGGGCAAAAACAACTGATGTTGTTACTAATACAATGGATTCGCTCGGGGTGTTGAATATGCTCAATATGAAGTATCTGATTTACAACAAGCAAACTGCACCGCTTATCAATCCACATGCTAACGGAAATGCCTGGTTTGTAAGCAAGGTAAAAATTGCTGAAAATGCCAATGATGAGATGAATCAGCTCGGAAAAATAAATACCAAAACCGAAATGGTTGTTGATAAAGAATTTGCATCGCAATTGCCTGCAAAACTGACATCCGATACTTCAGCTCATATTGCCCTGTCAAGTTACAAACCGAATGATTTGAAATATATTTTTAATTCCAAAACCGATCAGGTAGCTGTATTTTCCGAAATCTATTATAAAAATGGTTGGAATGCTTATATCAACGGACAAAAAGCACCTTATGTTCGCGCAAATTACCTGCTTCGTGCTATGCCTTTGAAAGCGGGTAATTACGAAGTGGAATTCAAGTTTGAGCCTTTATCATATAGTGTAGGCAATACTATTGCACTGATATCCTCAGTTTTATTGTTGTTGAGTATATTGGGTTATATATTCTGGAGTTTGAAAAAATCCGAAAAATCAATAGCTGAAGCCTGAGTATAACACTGAAAAAATTTGAAAATGAGTAAAGTAAATAATTCAATCAATTCCGGGTTTTCGACCAAACACCTGTCCTCGACAATTAGTATGTCATTGGTATTATTTCTGGTTGGACTGGTTTTTATGCTGCTTTTTGTGGCTCGCGATATGAGTACTTTTGTAAAAGAAAATATTAATCTTTCAATTGTTTTGAACGACCAGACAAGCAAAGCTGATGAGCAACGGATTGAAAAATTCCTGACTTCTTCTCCCTATGCTAAAAGTGTGGAATACATTTCAAAAACCGATGCACTGAAAGACCATATCAGTAGTTTGGGTGAAAACCCCCAGCAATTTCTGGGTTTTAATCCGCTTAAGGCATCAATTGAAGTAAAACTAAGGGAAGTTTATGCCAATAATGATAGTGTGAGTATAATTCAAACTAAACTAAAACCATTTCCAAGCATATACCGCATTGTATATCAGAAAGATATGGTGACTCTGGTAAATGAAAATGTAAAGAAAGTTAGTCTGATACTTATCGGACTGGCCATTGTATTACTACTTGTCTCTATCACACTTATTAATAATACTATTCGTTTGTCGCTGTATTCCAACAGGTTTTTAATCAATACTATGAAACTTGTAGGTGCTACACCGGGTTTTATTCGCAAACCGTTTTTAATCAGAAGTTTGATAACTGGTTTTATTGCTGCTCTAATATCAATTATTTTGCTTGTTGCAGTAGTTTATTTTATTCAATATCAATTCGGTATTCCCGGCTTAATGATACAATCAGTGAATCTTTTGTATGTTGGACTGATAGTTCTTTTGTCCGGCTTGTTACTCACAGTAACATCTTCATTTTTTGCAGTAGGGAAATATCTTAAAATGCATTCCAATAAACTGTTTTACAGCTAATTAAATTCAAATTTAAAATCAATATGGAAAACGACAAAAAATTCACACTTGCAAAAACCAATATGGCACTTATTGCTGTCGGATTTGTTATAATCGTCATTGGATTTATTTTAATGTCTGGTTCGGGAACAGTAACTGAATTTAACCCGGATATTTTTAGTTTCCGCCGTATCACAGTTGGACCGATGATTTCGCTCTTTGGCTTTGTCTTCATCATTTTTGCCCTTTTATATAAACCAAAAACCAAGTAAAGATGCATTTATTTCAAACAATTATTCTTGCAATTGTAGAAGGACTTACCGAGTTTTTACCAATTTCTTCTACCGGCCACATGGCTTTGGTTTCAGCTTTCATGGGAATTGAAAAAAATGAATTTACAACACTGTTTATTGAAAATATTCAGTTTGGTACTATTCTTTCTGTAATCGTTCTTTACTGGCGTAAGTTTTTTGATTTCAGCAAATTACAACTTTATGTAAAATTGATTATTGCTTTCATACCGGCAGCAGTTTTGGGTGTAATATTCAAAAAAAGGATTGACGAACTGATTGGAACTCCGGTGTTTATTGCCTGTACCATGTTTTTTGGTGGTTTCATTTTGATTTTTGTTGACAACTGGTTTAAAAACCAAACTATCGAATCGGAAGAAAAAGTTTCTAATAAAAATGCTTTATACATAGGTCTTTTTCAGGTGATAGCTGTTGTTTTGCCTGGTATTAGCCGCAGTGCCGCAACTATTATCGGCGGAATGCAACAAAAACTTACACGCAAAGCTGCTGCAGAATTTTCATTCTTTCTGGCTGTACCAACATTGGCTGGAGCATTTGCGAAAAGCCTTTGGGATGCTCATAAAGATACTCCAGAATTACTTAGCGGACATAACCTGGGCATACTTGCTCTTGGCAATCTAATTGGTTTTGTTGTCGCTATTTTTGCGATTAAAGGATTTATCGCGTTTCTTACCAAAAATGGATTTAAAGTTTTTGGTTATTATCGTGTGATTGTAGGTGCTATTATTTTAGGTTTAATCATTTTCGGAGTTGATTTAAGCGCTTTGGCGAGATAATCGAAGCAAAAAATTCCGAACTGAACTATGGATTTTATCGAAGGAGAAGTATTGTACGTTGCGAAGCCATTGAACTGGACTTCGTTTAATTTGGTGAATAAAATTCGCTGGAAATTACAGAAGACACTTCAACTGAAGAAACTGAAAGTTGGTCATGCCGGAACACTTGATCCATTAGCTACCGGAGTAATGATTATCTGTACCGGAAAATCAACCAAGTTGATTGAAAGTTTTCAGTATCAGACCAAAGAATACATAGCCACACTTAAACTGGGTGAAACGACACCAAGTTTTGATTGTGAATTACCTGTTGATGGCACTTATCCGACAGAGCATATTACCAGAGAACTCGTTGAAAGTATAATTCCACGGTTTAAAGGTGAAATATGGCAGACACCACCGGTATATTCGGCTGTAAAAGTTGATGGCAAACGTGCCTATGATTATGCCCGCGATGGACAGGAAGTAGAATTAAAAGCTAAGTTACTGATAATTGACGAGATAGAGCTTCTGGATTTCAATTTACCCACATTGAGAATACGGGTTATTTGTAGCAAAGGAACCTATATTCGCGCTCTTGCCCGTGATATTGGTGAAGCACTTGGTAGTGGCGCACATTTGATTGCCTTGGAAAGAACGCGAATCGGTGATGTGAAACTCGAAGATTGCTGGCAGATTGATGATTTGGTGGAATTTCTGGAAAAAGAAACCCCTAGCCCTAAAGGGGAATAATATTATTACAGATTATTACAATATGTTGGTCTTAATCTCCGTCAGCTGACGGATTTGGGGCCGTCTTAAAAAAACAATAAATATGAAGTTATCTAAGTTTAAATTCAAGTTGCCTGAAGAGCTAATTGCTCAGTATCCGGCAAGACATCGTGACGAATCTCGTTTAATGGTTATACATCGTAAAACCGGAAAAATCGAACACCGGACGTTCAAAGATATACTTGAATATTTCGACGAACATGACTTGTTTGTTTTCAACGATACGAAAGTTTTTCCTGCCCGTTTATACGGAAACAAAGAAAAAACCGGAGCTCAGATTGAAGTTTTTCTACTTCGCGAACTGAACCACGAAATGCGCTTATGGGACGTATTGGTTGAACCTGCGCGCAAAATACGTATTGGCAATAAGCTTTATTTTGGCGAGGATGATTCTATTGTGGCTGAGGTTATTGACAATACCACATCGCGTGGACGTACCTTGCGCTTTTTGTTCGACGGCACACACGAAGAATTTAAAAAAGGACTATATAATCTGGGTGAAACTCCACTGCCAAAAAATATAACACGTCAGGTTGAACCTGAAGATGCTGATCGCTTCCAGACAATTTTTGCCAGGAACGAAGGTGCTGTTTCTGCTCCTGCAGCCGGTATGCACTTCAGTCGTGAATTGCTGAAACGCATGGAAATCAAAGGAATCGAATCAACTTTCCTGACTTCCCACATGAGTCTTGGTAATTTCCGCGAAATTGACGTAGAAGACCTTACAAAGCACAAAATGGATTCGGAACAAATGAATGTTCCATTAGAAACAACAAAAAAGGTAAATAAAGCTCAGGATGAAAACCGCAACATCTGCGCGGTTGGCGTAACCGTGATGCGTGCACTTGAAACCGTAGTAGGAACTGAAGGCAAAATAAAAGCATTCGATGGATGGACTAACAAGTTTATTTTTCCACCTTACGATTTCACTGTAGCAAACTCTATGATTACCAACTTCCATCTGCCATATTCTACACTTTTGATGTTAACCTGTGCTTTTGGTGATTATGATATGATCATGAAAGCTTACGAAACTGCTATTGCCGAAGGTTATAAATTCGGAGTTTATGGTGATGCTATGCTAATTATCTAATAGAAATTTCATTTATACATATCGGGCTGAATTGCAGATGCAATTCAGCCCGATTTATTTTATTCTGTCGTGGTTGGTTCTGTACTAACTGGCACCTCGTCCGGAATATCAGCTCCTTCTATAACTGCGGAGTCGGATGCTACAGAATCGGGTGGCAGCACGGTATGGCAGCCATAATTGCGTGTAATAGGTTCTTTCGGTTTGGTTGGGAATTTAGCACGGTATTGTTTCAGACTTTCGTCTTTCAATACTTTTTCCATAAACATACCAAAGATTGGCAATGCTGTGCGGCTTCCCTGTCCGAGTTCGCCGGTACGGAAATGTACGCTACGATGCTCACCGCCTACCCATGCTCCACCAATCAGTTTGGGCGATACGCCCACAAACCATGCGTCGGAATGGTTAGACGAAGTTCCGGTTTTTCCGCCAAAATCGGTATTATATCTGAATATATCCCAGCTCCAGAGTGCCTGCGTAGTTCCTCCGGGTTCTGTCATACCACCTTTCAGCATTTCAGTCATCAGCCACGATACTTCGTACGGAATAACACGGCGTTGCTCGGTTTTGGGTTCGTAAATCACATTTCCATCACGGTCTTCAATGCGGGTAATCAATATCGGGTCGTGGTAAATCCCTTCATTTATTACTGTTCCGAATGAGTTTACAAGTTCTAATAAAGAAACATCCGACGATCCAAGACAAATTGATGGCTGATTTTCAAGCTTGGTTTTAATTCCAAGCAAATAAGCATATTTGATAATTTCCGGTATTCCAACCTGTTGTGCTAATTGAACTGCAATGGTATTTATTGATTGAGCAAATGCGTTTTTTAAACTTACAGGATAATTCAGGCAATATCCGTTGGCATTATGTGGCGTCCAGGCTTTTTGTTTGCCATTTTCGTCATATTTCCAGGTTACATATTTATCAGTCATCAAATCACATGGCGACATTCCGTGCATCATGGCAGCTGTGTAAACAAAAAGTTTAAACGTTGAGCCCGGCTGACGTTTTGATTGAGCTACTTTATCATATTGCCAGAATTTAAAATTTATATCCCCGACCCAGGCTTTTACATACCCACTTTCGGGTTCCATTGCCACAAAACTGCTGTGCATAAAGTGATTCATATAACGTATCGAGTCCATTACGCTCATAACTACTTCCTTCTCGCCTTTTTCGTAATCAAATACTTTTGTTTTGTGAGGCAGATTCAGAAAATAAGTAACTGAATCGGGATTATCTTTATAACGCGCTGATAATAAAGCATACGTCTTTGTTCTCCTGGCAATATCTTCCACAAAATTCACAATATCCTTGTGATTTTCGTCCTGCCATGGGTTTTGTCCCTGCCAGTGATCCCAAAATTTACGCTGAACAATCCGCATTTGCCTGTCGACTGCTTCCTCTGCATATTTTTGCATGCGCGAATCGATGGTGGTATATATTTTCAATCCATCAGAAAAAATATCGTATCCGTTTTCAGCTTCCCAATCCTGAAGGTATTTTTCAAGATAGGCACGGAAATGAAGTGCATTACCGTCATAACTTTGTTCAACACTGTAATTCAGACGAATAGGAATTTGCTTAAGGGAATCACATTCATGTTGAGAAATAAGATTGTGTCTTATCAGATTATCAAGCACAACATTTCGACGTTCCATCGAACGTTTTGGATGTGTAATCGGGCTATAAGTTGAAGTGGCTTTCAACAAGCCAACGAGCGTTGCAGATTGTTCGTAATTCAGCTTTGCAGGTGTTGTTTTGTAGAATGTTTTGGCAGCCGTATGAATTCCATATGCATTACTTCCAAAATCTACCGTATTGAGATACATCGTCAGAATGTCTTTTTTGCTGTAGAAAATCTCAATTTTTACAGCCGTAGTCCATTCCTTTGTTTTGCTGATTATTAGTTTTACACCCGGAATATATCCAAAAAGACCCGTTGAATACTGATTACGGGTTTTGTACATGTTTTTCACCAACTGCTGTGTAATGGTACTTGCACCACGACTCCGACCCTGAGTCATGTCTTTCATAGCTGCAACAACACCCTCAAAATCAATCCCGAAATGTTTATAAAATCGTTCGTCTTCAGTAGCTATAAGAGTTTTGATGAGCTTTGGAGAAATTTCATCGTAAACTACCGGCGTGCGGTTTTCACGAAAATATTTGCCAAAAACTTTGCCATCGGCAGTATAAATGAGCGTTGCAACCGATTGATTTGGATTACTAATACTCCTTAATCCCGGCGATTTTCCAAACAACCAGAATAAGTTAATATCAACTATGAAAAGATATATAAGAAACAAAACGATAGAAGTTACTATCAGGTTGACAATTTTCTGATACCATACTAATCCATGATAGCGTGCAATCCGGACTTTGCGCCATACGATAAATTTTCCCCACCAAACTTTGATAAAATCCCATGCTACAGGTAAAAACTCCAGCAGTTTCCCCCACCAAAACAAAATAAAATCTTTAATATTCTCTTTCAGATTTTCTTTCTTTCTTCTCATAAATCGATAGGTTTTGTTTAATACAAATGTAATGGAAAAAATGGAAATTGCATAGGCTTAATCTCTTGAATTTATTAAAATATTCGAAAATGATTTTATTCTTCAAAAATCAAAACTCCTGCCTTACAATTTGTAAAGCAGGAGTCTTTAGTTTAATATCCTGATACTTGGTTCTACAAGTCAGTTCAGATTCCGAATTCAGCTTTAATAGCATCCACCATATCGGTTTTTTCCCAGGTAAAAAGTTCTACTTCTTTCGAAATTTCATTTCCGTTTCCGTCTTTAAATTTCTTTGTAACCACCACCGGAGTACGTCCAACATGACCGTATGAGGCTGATTCTTCATAAATTGGGTTACGTAATTTCAGACGCTCTTCAATGGCTTTCGGACGCATATCGAACAATTTTTCGATTTTGGTTGCAATTTCACCATCGCTTAGTTTAACCTGAGCAGTCCCGTAGGTATTTACATAAAGGTTCATTGGTTTTGCCACACCGATAGCGTATGCCACCTGAACCAATACTTCATTAGCCAAACCTGCAGCCACAATGTTTTTAGCAATGTGACGGGCTGCATAAGCTGCCGAACGGTCGACTTTCGAAGGATCTTTGCCTGAAAAAGCACCACCACCGTGAGCACCTTTACCACCGTAAGTATCAACAATAATTTTACGACCTGTCAGACCTGTATCTCCATGAGGACCACCGATTACGAATTTTCCGGTCGGGTTTACGTGAAGAATAAAATCATCTTTTATTAATTGGGCAAACTGTACATCCAATGCTTTTACACGAGGAATCAGAATATTTTTTACGTCTTCTTTAATTATTGCCAACATCTCTTCATCAGCCTGTAATTGCGATTTTGTTGCTGATGGTTTTGAAAAATCGTCGTGTTGAGTAGAAACCACAATGGTATGTACTTTTACCGGTTGGTTGTTTTCATCGTATTCGATGGTAACCTGTGATTTTGAATCGGGACGGAGATAAGTCATTACTTTTTCTTCGCGACGAATTGCTGCCAGTTCTTCCACTAAAGCATGCGAAAGATCAAGTGCAACAGGCATCAGGTTTTTGGTTTCGTTGGTTGCATAACCAAACATCATTCCCTGGTCGCCGGCGCCCTGATTCATTGGGTCTTCACGTTCCACACCACGGTTGATATCGCCCGATTGTTCGTGCAAAGCTGAGAAAATACCGCAGGCATTTCCGTCGAACATATACTCGCTTTTGGTGTAACCAATGCGGTTAATTACACGGCGTGCAACGGACTGAACATCGATGTAAGCGTTTGATTTTACTTCGCCGGCCAACACAACCTGACCGGTAGTTACTAGAGTTTCACAGGCCACTTTTGAAGTGCTGTCCAATGCCAGAAAGTTGTCCAGAATGGCATCTGAAATTTGATCGGCAACTTTGTCTGGATGACCTTCTGAAACCGATTCGGATGAAAATAAGTATCCCATTTCTTTAATTTACGATTTTACGATTTACAATTTACGATTGCATTGTAAGCAAACTGCAAATTGAAACAGTAAAGATGAATGAATTGTTTTAAATCTCCTGTAAATTAAACGGGGAAAGTGCGTAGGACTTTGAAAGGGGCAGAAAGTGTTGCGATTTAGCATTTTTTTCTGTGGTTGCAAGCAGTCCAAATCTCTCCACATTTTTTACGCAGCAAAAGTACGAAATCTATTTCAATTGGCAAAATTTCATTTATAAGCCTTGTTTGAAATCAACAAAAAAAAGGAAGAGATATGAATTAACACATCTCTTCGTTTATATGGTTTATCGTGATAAATACAAATTAATTTGCAGGAGCAATTAATTTATAGCCTTTACCATGAATATTTACAATGTTCAATCTTTGATCATCTGCTAACAATTTACGAAGTTTGCAAAGATAAACATCCATGCTTCTTCCGTTAAAGTAGTTGTTTTCTTCCCAAATTGACTCAAGTAAAAATTTACGTTCCAATAATACGTTTGGATTTGCAGCCAAAACGATCAACAGATGTAATTCTTTGTTGGTTAGCTTTTTAGAGTCTCCTTTGATCGAAAGAAGTCTTTTCTGTACATCGACAGTAAAATTACCAACTGTATAAGTTGGAGTTTTTAGCAGTTTTTCAAGTACTTTGTTTTCGTTTTCCATTTTTTTACGTTTTAAGAATTAATAGATATAGTGAATATAGCTTTTACAATTTAGAGCTATATACAACACAAAATAGGTTATGTCGCATATATTTAACAAAAGTACAGTAAAAAAGTTTAATAAGCAAACATTTAATTTAATTTCTCGTGATAAAAATTCTGAAATCTATTGAATATTAACCATAAATTTCGGAAATTTTAATCTTTGAAATATCCTATCATATTGAATATCAAATCAATAAATTCACACTTTGCAATGCGGTTAAATTATGTTAATTCTGCAATTAAACGAAATTTTATCGCTATTTATAATAGAATCTATTTTAACCTAAATAATATTTGTATTTTCATTCATTTTTAATCTAGATTGTCTACATTTGTATTTCATTTTTTAAACGCAAAACAAATGAAATTAATTCTCTATTTATCCCTATTTTTTATCGCTATTAGTCTGTCAGGACAAACTACACTTACAATTCCTCAGATTCAAGGCACAGGATCAAGTAGTTCGTATGTTTCTCAGTTAGTAAAGACTTCGGGTGTTGTTACCGCTAAATTTATCGGGACAAACAAAGTTGGTGGATATTTCATTCAAGATGCTGTAGGTGACAACAATAGTCTTACTTCAGACGGAATATTTGTAGCCACTTCAACAGATAATGTTACAGTTGGAGATTTAGTTGAAATAACCGGGACAGTGTCAGAAAATTCCGGAAGAACACAAATGGGTTCACTTACAAAAACAACAATAAAAAGTTCGAATAATTCTTTACCTTTTGTGAAAGTAAAATACGATGCAACTAACTGGAATTGGGAACAATACGAAGGAATGTTACTTCAGTTTGATCAAAATATTTATGTAACTTCAAACTCGGCATTGCTAACTGCAGGACAGCTTACTTTAAATCCAGCACGATTATATACTCCTACAAACCAGTTCTTACCAACATCAACAGCGTATACAAATTTAGTAAACTCAAACTCATTAACACAACTTACACTTGATGATGGCATAACTACTACAAATTATTCACCTCCGGTTTTTGCTGATGCTTCAGGCTCAAGAAGACCAGGCGAACGGGTAAATGGTTTGCTGGCTATAGTAGATTTTGCAAATTCTATTAATGTACTTTATCCTGCAACAACACCCCGTTTTTTTGGAAATCCACGACCAACAGCACCTTTTGGATTGGGCAACTACAATCTGAAACTTTGTGCTTTTAATCTTGAAGTGTATCTTTATGATTCTTTTGGAACTGGATTTGGGCCAAACGATGCCACACAGGCAGCTCAGCAACACACTAAAATCGTTGCAGCTATGCTGGCTATCGATGCAGATGTTTATGGTTTGATTGAAATTCAGCAGGGTCAGGCGGCATTGCAAAAACTTGTTGCAGGTTTAAATACAGCAACTGTTGCCGGACGCTATGGTTATGTTGATGATGGTGGAACGGCAAGTGGTTCTTATACCAAAGCAGCCTTTATTTATCGTACCGATAAAGTCACACCCTATTCGACTTTGAAAAGCAATGATTTACCAAGCAGTGCTCCAAAATACAGAAAAAAAGCTCAGGCATTCATACTAAAAAGCAATAATGAAAAATTTATTTTCGGCATCAATCATTTTAAAGCTAAAAGTGGTTGCAGTTCTGCAACGGGTTCTGATGCAGATCAGGGAGATGGACAAAGTTGCTACAATTACACACGGGTTCAGGAAGCTAATTCAACCATTACTTTTGCAAATACATGCAAAACATTTTATGGAGATAATGATGTGATAATAATGGGTGATTTGAATGCTTATGGGATGGAAGACCCAATTCAGACACTTGTAAAAGCAGGTTATACGGACTTACACCGTGCTTTTCATGCCGACACTACTTATAGCTACGTGTATAATAATCAGGCCGGATATCTGGATAATGCATTGGCATCAGCAACTTTATTACCTCAGGTTACCGGTGTTTGCGCGTTTCATATTAACTCTGATGAACCTGATATATATGGTTATGCCGGAAGTTCTTATCAGGCAAATATGTACAGAAGTTCTGACCACGACCCGATTGTTATCGGGTTGTCACTTGGTAATTATACATCTGTTGAAAACCTTGCGTTTGAAGATAAAATTCAAATTACACCGACCCTTGTAAATGATTGTTTTTCAATTTCAAACGCTGAGGGGAAAACTCTTCAATTATTTAACACAAAGGGGATTTTACTCTTGCGAGCAAAAATTATTTCTGAGAAGCAGACAGTAAATATTCGTGAATTAAAACTACCTTCCGGCATTTATCTGGTAAAAATTGTGGGTGAAGGAGTTAAGCGAATTCTTATTTGCAATAATTTTTAGCGAAATGTAAAAGTATGACTTACCAGCGATTTGTACTTTTCCGACCAAAAAGCAAAATATAAAGATTAATTAGCGGAAGCAGAATATCCAACAACGGCAAGCTGCTGATATAGCGTCGTCCACCGAAGTGCCTAGAAGACATATTAATAATAATAGCTTGCACCAGATAACGTGTAAGAAACAAAACTCCGGCGGCAATCTGAGTTATCATGCTTCCAAAAACAAGTGCCAAAATTAGCAACAAGTAAAAGAGACCTCGTGTGGTTGGTTCAAAAACCAAGCGCATTTTGCTCGAACTTTTGTAGAACGATGATACTGACAAGTGGCGTTCTTTCTGATAAAACCAACCTCTGAAAGTTTTATTTGGTTCTGACCAGGTGATGCTATCCGATGCAACTTCTATTCGTGTATTCCAGGGATTCGATGCTTTGTTTACCAGCAAATCATCATCACCTGAACTCAGGTGTAATGTAGAAGCAAAGCCCTTTTGTGCCATAAACGTTTCCTTTCGATATGCAAGATTACGTCCTACGCCCATATATGGTTTGCGGGCAGCAGCCATACCCAAGTATTGTAACGCGATAAATAAGGTATCGAAAGTAATCAGGCGATTCAGAAATCCTTTCTTTTGCTGATAAGCTCCATAACCCAACACGAAATCAGTTTCGCGGCTGAAGTTGCGCATCATGCAGGCAATCCATTCTTTATTTTCAGGCACGCAGTCTGCATCTGTCATCAATAGGAAATCGTATTTAGAGGCTTTAATTCCCAACGTAATACCAAGTTTTTTGGTACTCACGTTTTTTGCTCCAACCGGAACAAACGTGGTACGCAAACGAGGGTATTGTTCACCCAAATCACGTAGAATTTTTTCGGTATCGTCAGTGGAACCATCGTTTATAACAATGACTTCGTATTCAGGGTAATCCTGCTGAAGTATAAGCGGTAGAAATTTCTCAAGGTTTTCTGCTTCATCTTTGGCACAAATAATAACTGAGACAGGTGGTTGTTCGGTCTGAAAATGAACTTTTCCATTTTTCGCTTTTCTACGTAAACGTAGTACTCCGTTCAAATATCTGGTGTAAAAATAAAGTTGATAAAAGAAAGTAATCAGCAAAGCACCAAACACAATCAATTCAATCAGCGAAAATGAGAACCCGTATATATTCATTTTTCAGTTATCAGAGTATAATTATCAGTAAATTATTAATACAATTCGTCAGAAGTATATGCTTTAGGCAACTTACGAAGATTATATTGTGATGCCATAATTTCACCGTATGCACCGGCCGAACGCAGTGCAATCAAATCGCCCCGTTTGGTTTGATTCAGTATAAAATCTTTGGCAAAAGTATCGGATGATTCACAAATCGGACCTACTACATCATAAGCTTCTGTTGGAAGTTCCGAACTGATATTTTCAATCAGGTGAAAAGCCTGATATAAAGCCGGGCGAATCAAATCGGTGAAACCTGCATCCAAAATAGCAAATTTCTTTGTAGCTCCTTGTTTTACATACAGCACTTTTGAAACCAACGTTCCGCATTGAGCCACCACAGCACGACCTAATTCGAAGTGAAGTGTTTGTCCGGGCAATAAATTCAAATGATCGCGGTAAACTTTAAAGAAAGATTCAAATTCAGGTATCGGAAAATGATTCGGATGTTCATAGTTGATACCTAAACCGCCACCCACATTTATATTCTGAAGCGTTACTCCTTTAGCACTGAATTGTTCCTGCAACTCATTTACCCGAACACACAAGTTGTGAAACGCCGTCATATCAGTAATTTGAGATCCAATGTGAAAATGAATTCCAATCAGTTTTACATTTCCTAATGATTTAATCAAATCAACCACTGAATCAATATCTTCCATATTGATTCCGAACTTATTTTCATTCGTTCCGGTAGTTATGTAATGATGCGTATGTGCGTCAACATTTGGGTTGATGCGCAATGCCACATTGGCTGTTTTGCCCTGGGCAGCTGCCAGTTCGTTGATAACCTCAAGCTCAGGAACTGATTCAGCATTAAAACAGAAAATATCATTTTTTAATCCAAGAATGATTTCCCAATCGGCCTTACCAACACCTGCGAAAACGATTTTCGAAGCCGGGATTCCTGCGTCAAGTGCAGCCTGCACTTCACCACCACTCACACAGTCAGCACCCAGCCCTGCTTCTTTTATTACCGCCAAAATACTTGGGTTTACATTGGCTTTCATGGCATAATGCACATGGTAATCCGATTTCTGAGATTCTGTATTTATTACTTCCAACGTTTTGCGTAGAACATCCAAATCATAATAATAAAATGGAGTTTGTATTTCGTTGAATTTATCAGTAGGAAATTTTCCTTTAATCATAATTATTCAATTAAAAAGTGCCGCACTCAATGCATTCAACGCACGTTTTTTATCGTCGGCTTTAATCAGGAACGAAATGTTATAATTGCTTCCACCGTACGAAATCATACGAACCGGAATTTCGCTCAATGCACCGACTACTTTGGCCTGAAAACCAATATTTTCGAACGGCATATCGCCAACTACACAAATAATAACCATATCTTTATCCACGGTCACTGTACCGAATTTCTTCAAATCGTTTACAATTTCGTCTAATTTCTTTGCATTATCGATAGAAACTGAAACACCAACTTCCGAAGTAGTTACCATATCAATTGGGGTGTGATGCGATTCGAAAATTTCAAATACTTTGCGCAGAAAACCGTGTGCCAACAACATTCGACCAGATTTCACCTTGATAGCGGTAATTCCGTCTTTAGCCGCAACTGCTTCTATTTTTCCTTTTTTACTTTGCGTAGAAATCAATGTTCCTGGTGCTTTTGGGTCCATCGTGTTCAGTAACCGAACCGGAATATTTGCCAGTTTTGCAGGCAAAATACAGGTTGGGTGTAGAATTTTTGCACCAAAATAAGCTAACTCGGCAGCTTCTTCGAAATGCAACACCGGTACAGGTTTCGTACCTTCCACGTAGCGTGGATCGTTGTTGTGCATGCCATCAATATCAGTCCAAATCTGAATTTCGTCTGCTTTCACGGCAGCACCCACTAATGATGCAGTATAGTCGCTACCGCCACGTTGCAGATTGTCAATTTCGCCATAAAAGTTGCGGCAAATGAAACCCTGTGTGATATATATGGTTTTATCGGGATGATTACCAAGTTGTATCGCTATGTTTTCGGCGATATAGTTCAGGTCAGGTTCTGAGTTTTTATCAATACGCATGTAATCGAGTGCAGGAAGTAAGATGCTGTTTTCTCCAATTTCCGTTAAATACAATTGAAACATGGCTGTAGAAAGCATTTCACCTTGTGCAAGAATTACTTTTTCTTCGAAAAGCGTAAACACAGATTTGGAAAACGAACGAAGATAGTTGAAATGATCTTTGATAACTACTTTAGCTTCAGCTTTGAATTCGGCACTCTGATATAAATCTTCAATTACATCAAAGTATTTGTTTTCCAGCATATTAATCTTTTCCAACGCACCGGCAATGTTGTTTTTATAAAGATAATCTGAAATTTCAACCAAATTATTTGTAGTCCCCGACATTGCCGACAGTACCACAATTTTCTGTTCACCATCGCAAATCAGTTTAGCCACATCTTTCATGCGTACAGCAGAACCTACGGACGTTCCACCAAATTTTAATACTTTCATACGTAAATAATTGTTTTTTAGAGGTCGTATGGAACTCGCATGTCAAATTTTCACTGTCTTTGGTGAATACTCGTATTCATGCTCGTTTCACGTGTTATATAGTTATGTTGTTAGTCTATTTAAAATTAGATGCAAAAGTAATATTTTTTTCTCAATAATTTTCCATTTGTCATATCGATTATTTGAGTTACATTTGCAATGAATAATGATTTTATTCCCTAAAAAAAAGAATAGTATTTAAATAATCAATATTCCTTAGCAAGACAACAACAATAAACTCTAAATCAGCTCTGTACAGTTCCCTGAATTGAGGAATTAGAAGGACGGTGAAGATTGATTGAACATTGGAATGAAGATAAAACAATTTTAATTCACTGATTAATAAAAAAAGGAAGAACTGAGTCGTCCCTCCTTTTTTCATTAATAACAAGTGGGTGGAAAACGGGGCTCGAACCCGCGACCTTCGGAACCACAATCCGACGCTCTAACCGACTGAGCTATAACCACCATGTTTTGCGAGTGCAAAGATAATACAGCTATTGAATCTGTGCAACTATTTTAAAAAAAAACGGTTTAATTTTATAACCATTTGATTTACAACCTACAAACTCAAGAACAAATGAAATATTTTGTTTCAAATCCAAAACTGGATACACAAATTTCGGAAATAAAACAAAAAATAAGGCTGTCGATGAACGGAATCGTATCCGAACAGATGACTCAAGGGGGTATTTTATACAAAAAGAATTTTGGCGTTAGCATTCCCCGAATAAAAGAAATTTCATCGGAATATATACCCAATCATGAGTTGGCACAAAGATTATGGGCTTTAAAAATCCGCGAGACTATGATAATGGCCACATTACTCGAACCATTAGACAAATTCACAACCGAACTGGCGAATGAATGGGCACAAAGTTTCAATCATGTTGAAATTGTGGAACAGGTTTGCATGAATTTATATTCAAAGTTAGCTTTTGCAGATGAACTTTGCAAAAGTTTTATTTCCAATAACAATATTTGGATTCAGATTGGTGGATTCACACTGGCTGCCAGAGTCTATGAAAAACTAAATCAGGATCTGATTAATTTAATTATTCTAAAAGCATTGGAAATTTCCAAAACTGAAGATTATCATTTATACAAGGCATTGTCGGTTTGCTTAAGCCGTTTTTGCCGAAAAGACAAGGATACAGCAGGTTACATTCTTCAACAAATAAATAATTTTGATGTAAATAAGTCAGTCGGACAGCGTTTTATTTCATCCGAAGTGAAACAAGAAATATTATTTTTGGAAATATTATAGCACAAAACAGCACAAAAAGTTGTACTTTTGTTGTTCCTAATTTAAACCCATGAAGGAAGAAGTTTCATATGAAGCTGTGAAAGAGATTTTCACCGAATATCTCAAAGAACATAAGCATCGCAAGACCCCTGAACGGTATGCGATTTTGGAACGCATCAATGGTTTTGAGGGTCATTTTAATGCTGAAATATTGTATAATTTGATGCTGAAAGATTATCGGGTTAGTCTGGCTACGGTTTATAATACGCTGGAATTGTTGCTTGAGTGCAAACTTATTATCAAACATCAACTTGGCGGTCAGTATGCACAGTACGAAAAAGCTTTTGGAAATAACACTCATAATCATTTAATCTGCACAAGTTGTGGAAAAGTGAAGGAATTTACGGATAAACAGTTGCGCATATCTATTCAATCACGCAAATTCGCTCATTTTTACTCCACGCATTACACCTTGTACTTGTACGGCTTGTGCCACAAATGCAAAGCTAAATTAAAATCACAAAATGCTGATTGATATCAAATAAAAAGAATTAAAACTTAAAAATGAAAGTAGATGTTTTGTTAGGTCTTCAGTGGGGAGACGAAGGAAAAGGAAAAATTGTTGATGTATTAACTCCCGGATATCAATTGATAAGTCGCTTTCAGGGCGGTCCCAATGCCGGTCACACACTTGAATTTGAAGGCAAAAAATTTGTATTACGCTCCATACCGTCCGGCATTTTTCAGGGCGACAAAGTAAATGTAATTGGCAATGGGGTAGTTCTCGACCCAGCGCTTTTCAAAGCTGAAGTGGATGCGCTTGAATTATCAGGTCACCCACTAACTGAACGATTGAAAATCTCCAAAAAAGCACACTTAATTTTACCTACGCACCGATTGCTTGATGCTGCTTATGAATCAGCCAAAGGAAGTGGTAAAATAGGAACTACCGGTAAAGGTATCGGACCAACCTATACAGATAAAATAAGTCGCAATGGAGTTCGTGTTGGTGATATTCTACACAATTTCGAAGAAAAATACAATACAGCAATTGCCCGTCACAAAGAAATTCTGAATCAATATAATTTTGAATACGATTTGACCGAGCTTGAAAAAGCCTGGTTCGAAGGAATTGAATGTATTAAACGTTTTGATTTGATTGATAGTGAGCATTTTGTAAACGAAGCTATAAAAACCGGCAAAAAAGTATTGGCCGAAGGTGCTCAGGGAACTATGCTCGATATAGATTTTGGTTCGTATCCTTTTGTTACTTCTTCAAATACAATTTGTGCCGGTGCCTGTACAGGCCTGGGAGTTGCTCCCGGAAATATTGGTGAAGTTTATGGAATTTTTAAAGCGTATTGTACGCGAGTGGGTAGCGGTCCGTTTCCAACAGAATTGTTCGACGAAACCGGTGACTTGATGCGCAAAATAGGTTTTGAGTTTGGCTCTGTAACCGGTCGTCCGCGCCGTTGCGGCTGGATTGATTTGGTGGCCTTGAAATATGCGGTGATGATAAACGGTGTTACTCAACTGATTATGATGAAAAGTGACGTAATGGATGGTTTTGATACCATAAAAGCCTGCGTTGCATATAATATTGATGGACAGGAAACAGAGCAGTTCCCATACGATTTGAATGATGGCGCTGAACCGGTTTATGTTGAACTTCCGGGTTGGAAAACTGATATGACAGCTGTACGAAGTGAAGATGAATTTCCAGAAGAATTCAACGCATATATTAGTTTTCTGGAAGAAGAGCTGGAAGTGCCGATTAAAATTGTTTCAGTCGGACCGGACAGAGCTCAAACTATTATCAGATATCAGGAGTAGTATATTAAAGTTGAATTATTTTTCAACAATCAACTGACAACTATTAACTGATTACTAAACTGTCATTTTGTCATTGGCAAGGATTTTGATAGCAATGAATCTCAAACCAATTAAAAATTAAAATTATGTTTATAGGGTATATTATTTTTGGGGTCTTTGCCCTGATTAGCTGGATGATTTCAAGAAATTTGAAATCAAAATTTGAACGTTATTCACAACTTCCGATTCCTCGCGGAATGACAGGAAAAGATGTGGCAATGAAAATGCTTCGTGATAATGGAATCTATGACGTTCAGGTTACATCTACCGAAGGACATCTCACCGACCATTACGATCCATTGACAAAAACCGTAAATCTAAGCGAAAACGTCTATTCTTCAAGCAATGTTGCAGCTGCAGCTGTTTCGGCTCACGAGTGCGGTCATGCCGTTCAGCATTCGATGGCTTATGCGCCATTGACTTTACGCTCGAAATTAGTACCGGTGGTAAATTTTGCTTCCAATTGGATGCAGTGGATTTTACTGGCAGGAATTATATTTATCCGTTCATTTCCACAGCTTATGTTGATTGGCATTTTTCTTTTTGCGATGACTACATTGTTTAGTTTTATTACATTGCCGGTTGAAATTAATGCAAGTTCACGCGCATTGGTTTGGCTGAATACTGCCGGAATAACTAACTACGAAACTCACGATCAGGCAAAAGATGCTTTGAAAACAGCGGCATACACCTATGTTGTAGCTGCTCTCGGATCATTGGCAACGCTGGTTTATTATATTTTGATTTATCTTGGCGGAAGTCGCAGATAATTCTAACAGTCTTATTGTCAGCTAAATGAAAAAAATGGAGTTGAATCGAAATTATTTTGATTCAACTCTTTGTATTATAAAAATAAAATAGTATTTTTGCAGTCCGTTTCGGAAAAGGTAACGAAGAAGCAATGCCAATGGCAACTCACCTTCCCGATGTAATCAGAAAAGTCGTTAATAAAATGTACGCAATCGTAGAAATTTTGGGACAACAGTTCAAGGTGGAAGCCGGAAAAAGACTGTTTATCCATCGCATGGAAGAGGCCGAAAGAGGCTCTCAGTTAGAGTTTGACAAAGTATTGCTGGTTGACAATCAAGGCACAATTACAGTTGGCGCACCGGTTGTTGAAGGAGCAAAAGTAGTCGCAGAAGTTATTTCGCACGTTCGTGGTGAAAAAGTAATTGTTTTCCACAAAAAACGTCGTAAAGGATACCGCAAACGTAACGGTCACCGCCAAAACTTCACAGAATTATTTATCAAAGAAATTGTAGCTTAACCGAAAAAAGTATAAGAAAATGGCACATAAAAAAGGGGCGGGTAGCTCAAGAAACGGTCGTGAATCGGAAAGCAAACGACTTGGCGTTAAAATTTACGGTGGTCAATTTGCAAAAGCAGGTAACATCATAGTTCGTCAACGCGGTACAGTTCACCATATTGGTCAAAATATTGGCATGGGTAAAGATCATACTTTATTTGCATTGATTGACGGAATTGTAGAATTCAGAAAAAAGAAAGACAACAAGTCATTTGTTTCTATAAAACCTATCGAAGTAACTGCTAACTAAGCAAAAAACCGATATTCAACACACACAAAATCTCCTGTTGTTTTACATTTGTGTAAAATTGCGGGAGATTTTTTTTCTCACAAAATCACCACAATTCAAGATTTTTGATTAATTTTATCTGATATTTCAATCGTAAATCGTAAATGATTAAATCGTAAACAAAGAATATGCTGACACTTAAATATATCACCGAAAATACCGATGAAGTAATTGCCCGTTTAGCCAAGAAGCATTTTGATGGAAAATCCATTATTGCACAGGTAATTGAGTTGGACAATGCTCGTAAAGCTGCACAGGTTCAGGCCGATAATGCTTCTGCCGAACTGAATAGTTTGTCGAAAGAAATTGGCAACCTGATGAAACAGGGCAAACAGGCTGAAGCCACTCAAGCAAAAGAAAGAACGGTTGTTTTGAAAGAAACTATCAAAACCATAGGTGACCAGCAAAGTGATGCTGAGCAAAAGCTCAACGATTTGTTGGTACAGATCCCAAACCTGCCACATGCAAGTGTTCCGAAAGGAAAACATGCCGAAGATAATCTGGTGGAACGTACAGGTGGAAACATGCCAACATTGTACGAAGGCGCTGTTCCACACTGGGATCTGGCGAAAAAGTATGATTTGATTGATTTTGAACTGGGCGTGAAAATTTCAGGTGCAGGTTTTCCGGTTTACAAAGGGAAAGGTGCCCGTTTGCAACGTGCGTTGATAAATTTCTTTCTGGACAATGCCCGTGAAGCCGGTTACCTGGAAGTGCAACCGCCTTATGTTGTGAATGCAGCTTCGGGTTATGGAACTGGTCAATTGCCGGACAAAGAAGGACAAATGTATCATTGTACGATTGACGATTTGTATCTGATTCCAACAGCTGAAGTACCTGTTACAAACATATATCGTGATGTAATTCTGAACGAAAGCGAATTGCCAATTAAAAACACCGCTTATTCAGCTTGTTTCCGCCGTGAAGCAGGTTCGTATGGTAAAGATGTACGTGGATTAAACCGCCTGCACCAGTTCGACAAAGTGGAAATTGTTCAAATTCAACATCCTGACAAATCATACGAAACTCTTGACCAGATGGTGAATTACGTGCAAACTTTGGTTGAAAAGTTAGAGTTGCCGTGGCGTATTCTTCGACTTTGTGGCGGTGATATGAGCTTTACTTCAGCATTGACTTTTGATTTTGAGGTTTTTTCGGCAGCCCAGGAACGGTGGTTGGAAGTAAGTTCGGTTTCCAATTTTGAAAGTTATCAGGCTAACCGATTGAAATGTCGTTTCAAAAGTGGTGACAAAAAAACTCAATTGGCTCACACACTGAATGGTAGCGCACTGGCATTGCCACGAATTGTGGCTGCTTTGCTCGAGAATAATCAGACTCCCGAAGGAATCCGAATTCCGAAAGCATTGATTCCATATACAGGATTTGATATTATTGATTAAGTATTAGTTGACTGGTTAATCGGTTAATTGGATAGAAAAAATAGTAAGGCGACATTTAACGAAAGTTGAGTGTCGTTTTTCTATTGTAAAAAAATCAGATTTCTTTTTCCCTCCAGTTTCCTTTCAACAAATAGAAATAGCCGAGAGCTCCTATAATAGTCCAGTAGACAAACTCTGACATCCAAACTACAGCAACAGGATACGGATGAATAATGGCCGTGTAATAAACAAAACTCAGGTAAAAAAACAATGTCAGGAACTCAATAGCAAAAGCTGTTCGTGTATTGCCTGTACCTGAAACTCCATTGAAAATAACTACACCGACAGCACAAAACAAAATTGCAACCGATACAACTCTTATGACTGGAATACAGGCCTGAATTAATGAAATATCGTTTGTATAAATCCGGGCAAATATTTCAGGAAAAATATAAGTAATCAGAGCTAAGGGAAAGGCTATCAGGAAAGCAGTCCACATTTGTCGACTTATAAATTTCATTACTTCATCTTTTCGACCGGCACCAATGAGATTGCTGACTATCGTATTCACACTGGTTGATAGTGACGAGCCCGGAATCATCAACATGATGTACATACTACGACCTATATTACTGACTGCCAGCGGTTGTTCACCCATCCGCTCGATGAAAATAAAGAACATAAACCAGGTGGAAATTGAAATAAAGTATTGAAACATGATAAAAATTGACAAACTTAAAATATTCAGAATGGTTTTAATATCAACCTTTGCGAATTCAAATAAGCCATAAAGTTTAATGTCGGTACGAAAAACAGTGTTCCATGCGAGATAAATCAAGGTTACAACTTCAGATATTACAGAAGAAATTCCTGCTCCTTCGATTCCGAGTTTTGGCATTCCAAAGTGTCCGAATATCAGTGCATAATCAAAAAACACATTCGTAACCGCCATGATTACTGCCGACCAGGTAAGCACGTTCGTTCGGGTTATGCCAACGTAATACGACCGGAAAATAACCGATAGAAATGCAAAAAGAAAACCGTAGATACGCCAGTTCATGTACAAAACAGATGATTTGTAGATATGATCGGAAGTAACTAAAAATTTCATTATCGCAGGAACACCTTTTACAGACAAGCCAAAGATAACAACCGCAAGCAAAAAATTAAAAAGAATACTATTATTGAAAATGACCCCGATTTGCGAATAATTCTTTTCACCATTTCGACGGCCTATCAGAATTTGAGCTCCCTGACTAAATCCGAAACCAATCATGTAAATAGCAAAATAAAGAACACCACCAATTGCAGAAGCTCCGAGCTCTACCTCTCCTACCCGACCAAGAAATGCAGTATTTGTGAGGTTAATCACGTTCTGCATCAGCATGGTAAGGAAAATCGGATATGTAATTTTGAAAATTTCTTTATTGGAAGTCATTTGTGGTTGACTGGTGAATTAGTTGAGTGTTTATCGTCTGGTTGATTGATAATTGTAAATTGATAATTCAAACAGGTTGGCTGGCCTCTTTTTCAATAGTCTGCACTACCAACGAAGCAATGGTCATACCAAACATAGCCGGCATGTATGAAGTTGTTCCGTTCACCTGAGCCTTTAGACTGCACCATTCATGATTTACCAATTCCGGGTCACCGGGACCTTCAATGGCCTTCGGACACATACATTTTTCTGTACCACATGATGCATTTTCACCTTTGTTTTTCAACAGTTCATCGCTGTAAACACACAGAAATTTTTTGCTGGTTCCGCCTGATTTCTTTAATCTGCCACGCAGTGCAGCTCCCAGCGGACAACCCTGTACTTTCCAGAATTCAGCTACTTTAATGCGTGTCGGATCCATTTTTAATGCAGCACCCATTGAAGAAAAAAAAGTTGCATTGGTTTTGGTGGCGGTTTGAATCAGATGAACTTTATTGGACAGACTATCAATGCCATCAATGATAAAATCGTACGAATCAAGCTCGAATGATTCAGATGTTTCTGGGCTATAAATTTTTTGAAGTGCTATTATTTCAGCTTTTGGATTGATTTCCAGCAAACGTTCTTTCAGGATTTCAGTTTTTACTTTACCAACCGTTTTAGTTGTTGCCATTAGCTGGCGATTTACGTTGGTTACACAAACGCGATCCGAATCAACAATGGTAAGTCTGCCGATTCCGCTACGCACCAGACTTTCGGCACACCAACTGCCTACACCGCCTATGCCAAAAATAATTACTTTTTTCTGTGCTGCTTTTTCAATAAAACTCTTTCCGAGAAGCAATTCTGTTCGTTGGAAAATCCCTTTTTCAATACTCATTGATAATTTTTTTTAGCGAGTTGCAAAGATACTATTTCGTGATACATCTAACAAAATATTTCGATTTGAGTTTAATAAAAACAAAAATCACCTTGAAAATACCTGATTTTCAAGGTGATTAATATTAAACTACCAATGTTTTAATGCATGAGGTTATCTTTTCATCATCATATGCATCAGACCACCACCATTTTTTACATCAGTGTATCCCATTTGTTGTAACATGCGTTGAGCATAAGCCGAGCGCGCTCCTGAAGCGCAATAAACGGTAATATCCCTGGATTTATTGCCAAGTTCGTTGATTCGTGAAGGAAGTTCATCCAGTTGAATATTGACTGCTCCCGGATAAGCACCACCGGCAAATTCAGCAGGAGTACGAACGTCTACAATCAACGGTTCGGCCGAAACAGCTTTCGATACTGTTTGCTGCTCATTTCGGCGAGCCATCATTGACGATAAACCACCGCCATTTGTTATATTAGTATATCCAATCTGCATTAATTGACGTTGTGCATAAGCTGATCGACCTCCGGAAGCGCAATATACCACGATTTCACGATTCAAATTATTACCCAACTCCTCACGGCGACGCATTAAATCATCCAACGGGATATTCACTGCATCAGGATAAGCACCGGTTTTGAACTCCTGAACAGTACGAACGTCAACAATCAAGACTGAGTTTTCATTTGATGAAACAGATTTTTCTTCATTCGCTTCCTTTATTTCTTCAACTTCCTTCTCAGTTGTTTTCTTTTCGACAGGCAACAATTCTATATTTAAATTTTTAAATCCAATAGCCCTGGCATGACGTTGCAGGGATGTGTGACCACCTGAAATGTTGTTTACATCGCTGAAACCTGCTCCGACAAGTGTTCTGAGTGCCTGATGCCCTTTTTTTCCGGTTTCGTCGTACACAATTACCATACGATTTGTCGGAATTTTATTTATTTGCTGTGACAGCAATTCCAGCGGAATATGAAGAGTACCCGCTACATGACTCTTCCTGAAAGCAAACACATCACGGACATCCACAAATACCGGGTTTTTACCAGAAACAAAGTCGTCGAGTTCAGCAGCTGTTAATGAAGGACTAAAGCCTGACATTTTGTTTTCGGCCGTGAAAGCAGCCATATTCATCGCATCGTTAGCCGTTCCAATAGGTGGCGAGTACGCAAAATCAATATCTGCCAAATCACTGACTGTCAGCTTAGTTGCGGCAGCAGTTGCTATTATATCTAGTCGTTTATCGGCACCTTTGTAGCCGGCAGTTTGTCCACCAAGCACAACACCTGTTTTTTTATCATAAACCAACATGGTTGTTACAGTTTCAGCACCCGGCATATAACTGGTATGGTGTTCTTTGTGAACTACCACTGCATCAGCATCCATGCCCAAAGCACGGGCTTGTTTCAGGGATAAACCGGTAATTCCGGCAACTGCTTCGAACACTCTTACAATCGAAGTCCCTAAGGCTCCTTTGTAGGAATGATTTCCACCCAAGGCATTTTCAGCAGCAATACGCCCCTGACGATTTGCCGGCCCGGCCAGTGGAATTCGCACTTTTTTGCCATTCACCCGATGTTCAATTTCCACCATATCACCTGCTGCAAATATGTCTTTATCGCTTGTCTGAAGTTGCTCATTCACCAGTAAACCACCTGCTTCACCCATTTCGAGTCCGGCATCTTTTGCAAGTTGCAGGGTTGGACGAACACCGATTGACAACAGAACCATATCCGCTTCAAGCGTTTTTCCATTGTCCAGTTTCACTGAATTTGAAGTTATTTCGGTAACACCTGTGCCGGTATGAATTCCGACTCCGTACGAAAGCATTTCATTCTCTATAAATCCAGCTGTTTCGGGTTCCATAATCGCCATCACATGTGGCATCATTTCCACCACGTTTACTTTCAGACCACGTTTTGTAAGTGCTTCCACCATTTCAAGCCCGATAAATCCACCACCAACTACTACAGCATTTTTTGGTTTCTTTTCATCCAGATGACCTGCAATTTTATCCATATCTTCCAGAGTCCAGAGTGTGAAAACATGGTCTAAATCAGATCCAGGCAAAGTTGGTTTAATAGGACGACCACCCTGAGCCAGTATCAGTCTTGTATATTCAAAAGTTTTTTGTTCGCCGGTTTGTGTATTAGTTGCACTTATGATATGTGACTTCCTGTCAATCGAAGAAACAATGGTATTGATATGCACATCCACATTGTATTGCTCGTTGAAACTTTCGGGACTTTGCAAAATCAGTTTCGAACGACTCTTGATATCGCCACCAATATAATAAGGCAGACCGCAATTAGCAAACGAAATATCCGGCCCGGCTTCAATCATAGTAATCTGTGCATCCGGCGATATACGACGAACTTTGGCTGCTGCGGTTGCTCCGGCAGCTACACCTCCGATAATGATAATTTTTTCCATAAATTTTCTTGAATTTATTTCTTTGTTTTTGAATGATGGTGCAAAGGTAGAACAATCTTTTTGAATTACAATAGTATCACTAATAAATTATTTTAATATCACTATTTATTTTATTTATATCAAAGCAGGAAGAATGTAATTTATTGAATTATAAATACATAATAACAAGACGGCAGACAAAATATTGAAAACACCAAATTGATTTTGAAATAAAAAAAATCAGCTGACTTTCGATTATGAAAATCAGCTGTTAGAGAACTTCGCTTTAAACGAGATTTATTTTTTATTCTTCCAGGTATTAATGCCAAAAGGCAAATACAACGGACAAAAACGGATAAGAGCCGTCAGTGTAAAAACTCCTGCCAAAACAAGCAGTACAATTCCCAACGTTCCACTTACCACATCGGTGAAATACAATACAACAAAAACTACCGCAACCAGAATACGGATAATACGGTCAATAATTCCTACATTTGTTTTCATAATTTCTATTTTTAAATTTAATTTATAAAGTATATTTCTATTCTAAGCCCCTTTAGGGGTTTGGGGTTCTTTTTTATATTTCCTTCGAAATAGTCATTGCAGCAATCGTTCCATCGGCTACGGCTGTGGTAATCTGTCGGTATTTTTTGCTGATAATATCACCCACCGCATATACATCAGGTAAATTTGTCTGCATATCTGCATTGGTTTTGATATATCCCCAATTATCCATTTCAGGCAATGATTCACCTAAAACAGACACGTTGGCTTTGAAACCTATAAAAACAAATACACCATCGGATTCGAGTTCCTTCATTTCTTTGGTCTTTAAATCCTCGATAGTTGTAATCATGGTATTTCCACGTTTTTCAAAATTTCGTGGCTCGTGTTCGTACAGCACGCTTATTTTTTCGTTAGCCTGAAGATGTTCAATAGCAGTTTGGTTGGCTGTAAGTTTGTCGAACTGATGAATCATCGTTACTTTACTTGCAAACTTAGTGATAAATAACGCCTCTTCCACAGCTGAATTTCCTCCACCAATCACCGTTACTACCTTATCCACAAAGTATTTAGCATCACAGGTGGCACAATACGAAATACCCTTGCCCTTCAGTTCCTTTTCACCCGGAGCATTCATGGTATTCGGAGTAGTTCCCGTGGCAATGATAATTTTCTTTGCCCGAATGGTTTCCAGTTCATCAATCACAATTTCTTTTTTCAATAAATCCACAGAGGTAATATCCACAGCCACTTTAAAGTCTATTCCGGAATGTTTGGCCTGTTCACTCATGTAGTGTGCCAGCATAAAACCCGGTTGTGGCTGCTCAAAACCCGGATAATTGGAAACCTGATGTGTGATGCCCATGTATCCGCCCGGAAGTGCGGGGTCAATCAACACAGTTTTAATTTTAGCCTGACCCAGATAAATTCCTGCTGTCAGCCCGGCAGGTCCTCCACCCAAAATAGCTACATCGTACTCCGATACTGTTGGTTTCTGATTTGCTTTGATAGCTTTAACTTCATCAGTAGTCAACATTTTATCCAGCCGTTCCACTATTTCTAACTTTTTAATTCCACCACTGATGGTATCCAGAATTTGCTTGCCATTATCAAAAAACAAAAGCGTTGGCGATGAACTTACACCCAGTTCGGTTGCCAGCTCGCGGTTTCCCTGACGGAAAATCTTCAGAAATTTAATTTTCTCACCATACAATTCTGCCACGGCTTCAAATTTAGGTGCTAACGCTTCACAAGGTGGACATTCGGTGGAGTAAAAATCGAGTACTACTTTATCTCCACTTAGAACTTCTTTTTCAAAATCAACTGCATTAATTTCTTTCATAAGACCTCTCCCCGACCCTCTCCAAAAGGAGAGGGAGATACGGTATTTTTAAATTTATTGTAATTTGTATGTTGCCTAAATATGTTCATTTATTCATATATCTAACAATAGGATCCTCAAAATTATGAAAAATCTATTCAAATGCTGTCTCCATCTCCCTTGGAGAGGGTTGGAGTGAGGTAATACGCTGCTCCTAAACTCAACAATTCCTTCACCGGTCGGCAATCGGGTGTGTTGGGATGTCCGTTTTTATTTTTGGCCACCGAGGCACAACCGCCGCCACAAGCCAGCGCAACATCGCAGGTTTTACATTTTTCGATGGTGGTAATATCGCGGTTTTGCCAGCTTTCTATGGACGTTTCATTTTTTGTAATTTCAGGATAAAACGTGCCGAGTTCGTCACCTTTATTACCGACTGTGGCTGTACATGAATAAATAGTGCCGGTAAAGTCAAACGCCCACTCGGTTTTACAAGCCGGACAGGAATCAAAAAGCGGAGTTGGCAGATCTTCGTGTTCAGCAATGTATTTAGCAATTGAGAAAGTCGGTTTATAAAACTCCGCAATGTGCGGATGAACCTTCAGCAATTCGTATAAATGCTGATAGAGTGTGGCACGGTCAAAAAGCTTTTCGGGAGTACTGTTGCAGAAATGCAACTCGTAATTGCGACCAATCTGTGTTTTGAAATATGGCGAAGTAGTCCAACCTTTGTCAATGGCAAAGCGTGAAAGACCAGCCAGGTTTTCAATATTCTCTTTATCTATGACCATGCGCAGGTTGATGTTGATTCCTGCAACAAGACAAGCATCAATTCCTTCCACTATTTTATCAAATGTGGGTTGCTTTCCCTTCAGGTAGCGCCTTCCGTCGTGTACTTTCTGCGTCCCATCGAGCGTAACCTGCACTTCACGTATGCTGGCTGTTTTCAACAAATCAACATACGAAGCAAGCGTATAACCATTAGTTACAAAGGCTAAATCAAGTTTGGCTTCATTTGCCTTAGTTATAAAATGAGTTAACATCGTCCGCTGATTTTCGCCAGGTAGCAAGGGCTCACCACCAAAAACGGTAATATATTTTCTACGTCCGGCAAATTCTGTACGCACATACTTGAAAAAAGCGTCAATTACTTCATTGTTCACTACCTTCTGAATCGGATTATAACCTTCCTGATAACAATATGAGCAGGCAAAATTGCAGGAGTAATTCGGTACAAAAAACAACTGTGTTTCATCATCTTCCCGCTTTTCAGTAAAGTCAAGATAAGCCAGTTTGAAAGCTCGTTTTTCTTTCACCTCATCTACAAGATAGCCATTTTTTGCAAACTCACCTTTCGGATCAAGCTTGTTTTTCAGCATCTTTAGTTCATTTGCAGAAATAATATCAGCTGACTTGTGCAAGGGATTGACAATGAAAAACTCGTCAGAATCCTTAATCGGAACAATTATATTGTGATTGGAAACCCCTAACCCCTGAAGGGGAACTGAGTTAGAAATGTATAGAAAATTATTCTTATCCATAAAAAAGATGCTTATTCTTTCATTATATTTGAACAAAACCTAACCCGGAAAGGAGTTTTTATTCCCCTTTAGGGGTTAGGGGTTGTTCTCATAGCTTAGTCGTGACAACCGGCTACAATAATCGAAACTTTTGCACAGCATTGTGCCTGTTTCGATTCGGTGCTGTTGGTTTTGCAACCACAGCTTTTCTTCACTACACTTTTCATAAAAAATTTAATTTAGAAAATGAATAAAAAAGAAAGAAAATATCATAGAAATCAGGTATTCCAGCAAAAATCATTTTTCAAAAAAGATTTTTTGTCAGTCTTTACTGATGTTATGGTAAAACTTGAAACTATTGCCTTCCCTTTTTCGTAAGGTGCAGACTCCTCGAGAATTCTCACCTGCTGAAAACCTGCTTTTTTTAGTGTTTGCAGATAAATATCTTTGGTATCGGCACCTGCCCAACACTCGGCAATAGCTACCGGATCATTTTTAAATTCTTCGCCAATTTCTTTCACCGCATATATGTCGCTTATCACAAAGCGTCCGCCGACTTTCAGAATACGGAATATTTCGTTCCAAACCGCCTGTTTGTCAGTGCTGTGATTCAGGGTGCAATTCGAAATAACCAAATCAACTGAATTGTCTTCCAAAGGCAGTTTCTCCAATTCAGCCTGTATGAATTCAGCATTGCTCACCTCAAACTTTGCCTTGTTGGCATTGGCTTTCCCTATCATTCCTTCCGAAATATCAATTCCGATAGCACGACCGTTTTCACCTACTGCTTCCGCCATCCGAATCACATCGTTACCACGTCCGCTGCCCAAATCCACACAAATTTCACCGGGTTGTGCTTTGGCATAATTAATTGCACCTCCACAAGAGAGGCAGCAACTCGATTCACTCAATAAAGTATAGCGTTGATTAATTGCTTCTGTTGTCATAATATGTTCAATATCTAATGACTAACTAAATTTTTCTTTTCAGACTCATCCAGCCACCACCGTTATAGACATTGCTGTAACCCCGCGATTTAAGTCCGCTTTGAGCCATTGAACTGCGCGAACCGGAAGCGCAACATGTAATAATCACCTGATTCTTATTTTTTAATTTTCCCAGATTTGCATCAATCTTATCCAACGGAATATTGACTGAATCTCTGATATGACCACTCGCATATTCAGCTTTGGTACGCACATCCATAATAATAGCACCTTGTCTTACTAATTCCCCCAGATCGACTTGAGGCTTAATTCCGAATAATTTCTTTAATGTTTCTATCATAATATTTCTTAGTTGTTTTTTGTTTGACGATGCAAAGGTAAAAACAATATTTTGAATTACAATAGTATCACCAATAAATTATTTTGATATCACTAAATTATTTTATATCTTTGTCGCGTAATTCAAAAAAATAAATCACTAAACGAGTTGATTATCATGTTGTTTAAGGAAGATATTAAGCCCGAATTTGCACAGGAACTTTTTTCTGACAGCGACAAAGTTTTCAAATTTGTAGCTGAAATAAAATGGAAAGACGGTTATACGTGCCGTAAATGCGGCCATACCAACTATTGCGAGGGCAAATCACCATCCTCACGCCGCTGTACCCGTTGCAAATCGGAAGAATCTGCCACAGCTCATACCATTTTTCATAATCTGAAATTCCCACTAAACAAGGCTTTTTATATAGCCTACAACGTCTGCGTCCTGGGAAGTGATTTTTCGAGCTATAATTATTCCGATCAACTGGGACTTAACCAGATGACATGCTGGAAATTCCGCAAACGCATTCAAAACTGTATGCTACAGCAAGAAAATAAAACTAAAGTAAGTATTCAGTCAATCTTGTTGTTGGAAGTGAAATAGACAATCTATAATAACAACTCCTTTAGTACAATAAACTACATCAAATTAGTGATATTTAGGTCTAAATGCTAAATATATATCAATTTGAAACTAATTAAGCATTCGCATTTTAAATATTGAAACAAAATCATTATTTTTGTGCAATATATTCACAAAAACTGATTTTTTACTTTGAAATTATCGAAATCTCCATCCGAATGTTCTTCCAAAGAAGAAATCCGTCAACATATTGACTTGATTGATAGAGAAATAATTACTCTTTTTGGTCTACGCTTTAAGTATGTTCGTGAAATCGTAAAATACAAAAACGATGTAGAAAGTGTAATTGCTCAGGATAGAAAAAATCAGGTTATCAAAGCACGTGGTGAATGGGCTGAAGAACATGGTTTGGATAAAAAAACTTTTGAACAGATTTACCGCTTTCTGGTAGATCACAATATTGGGAAAGAACTTGAAATTCTTGAAAAAAGCAAACAAGTTGAAGAGTAAATATGTACAACAACTCACAGATAAGCAAACTAACAAATAATTATAATATGTACTACCAGGATATTAAAGTAATGGACTGCACTGTTAGAGACGGTGGATTGATGAATAAATGGCAATTTTCGGACGATTTCGTTCGTGGTGTATACAACGCTTGTGTAGAAGCAGGTATCGATTACATGGAAATCGGTTATCTGAGCAGTGAAAAAGCCTTCAGCCGCAAAGAAATGGGACCTTGGAAATTTTGTCATCAAAAGGATTTGGAACGTATAGTCGGCAAAAACGAAACCAGTCTGAAACTATCAGCAATGGCTGATATTGGTCGTATTGACCTGGATGATATTCCACTTGCATCCGAAAGTGCATTAGACATGATTCGTGTGGCTTGTTACGTGCATCAGGTGGATAAAGCGGTTGCGTTGGCACATCATTGTATGGATAAGGGTTATGAAGTGTGTATTAACCTGATGGCTGTCTCAACTGTTGGAGAACTGGAACTGGATGAAGCACTGAAAGATATTGCTAAATCGCGTGTAAAAGTATTTTATGCTGTGGATAGTTTTGGTAGCATGTTTGTAGATTCTGTGGAACATTTAGTTCGTAAATACAAAGATGCATTACCCGGAAAAGAAATAGGTATTCACGCTCACAACAACATGCAATTAGCTATGTCGAATACAATTACCGCTTTAAAAGAAGGCTGTACTATGCTCGATGCAACTTTGCTCGGACTTGGACGCGGCGCGGGTAATTGTCCTGTTGAAATTCTGATTGCCTTCCTGAAAAACCCTAAATACAGGTTATTACCATTGCTACAAGTTATTCAGGATCACGTTCACCCAATGCAAAAAGATATTGACTGGGGTTATCACATTCCTTATCTGATTTCCGGAGCATTGAATGCCCACCCACGTCGTAGTTTGGAATGGATGGACTCTGATCGAAAAAATGATTTTGTGACATTTATGAAAGAAATGCACGATAACGAAGTGTTGGAATAGAACGTTCACTTTTTCAGAATAAAAAAATCTTGCTGAAATCGATTTCAGCAAGATTTTTTTTAAACTTACTTTAGCGATTATGAACTATTTATAGTAACGACCCAATATTGGTAGTAAATAGTTTTACAGCAATAGCTAACAAGATAATACCGAAGAATTTACGAAGAATATAAATTCCACCCTCCCCTATCATTTTCTCAATTTTCGAAGTCGATCTCAATACGATAAAAACAAATATCATATTAAGAATCAGCGCTACAATAATATTTTCAGTAGCATATTCAGCACGAAGTGAAAGTAAAGTGGTGAACGAACCCGGACCGGCTATTAATGGAAAAGCTATTGGAATGATTGTTGAACCACTTTCTGGTCCTTTATTCCTGAAAATTTCGACATCAAGTATCATTTCTACCGCAAAAATAAAAACGATAATAGAACCGGCCACTGCAAACGACTGAATATCAACACTAAACAAACGCAATACGCCTTCACCACCAAACAAGAATGCAATGAGGATTACCAATGCTACCAAACTGGCATTACACGAGTGAACACTCATTCCTTTTTGTTTGATATTCAGAATAATAGGAATTGAACCTAAAATATCGATGATAGCAAAGAGTACCATAAAGGCACTTGCAATTTGGAGGAGACTGAAATTCATAATTGAATAAATAATGGTTTGATATGCAAAATTACCATTATTTAAATTGATTGAGTACTTTTTTATTGATTATTTTTCGCTCACGATCAAAAATCCAGCCCCATTTATTAAAATAACGAATCATATTAGTGGTATGTATCCATAACATCTTAAGATTCAGGTATGAATCACGGGCATGATGATGAACAATACTAACTTCGGGATAAAACACAGTTCGGTATTCGCAGTGAATGCGCCGTGTCAAATCAATATCTTCGGGATACATAAAGAAACGCTCGTCAAATAGCCCAACCTTTTTTAAAGCATCAGCACGCAAAAACATAAAACAGCCTGACAAATATGGCACATCCATTATCTTATTATATCCGGATTTTCTGAGTTCAAATTTTGCAGTTCTCCTTTTCGTCCAGGTCTGAGGGATAAACCGCCTCAAAATCAAATCAAAAGGTGTAGGAAGGAGTTTACACAAATGCTGAATTTCACCGTTTGGATAATAAACTTTAGGCATTAAATGCCCTATTTCAGGATTAGAATCCATAAAATCCACAATCTTATCCAAAATTGAAGCATCAATTGAGATATCAGGATTCACTACCAAATGATAGGGAGTATTTTGTTCGATAGTATAGCGTATGACAATATTATGGGCAGCACCATAACCGATATTTTTATCATTATGTAGATAATTCACTTCAAGTTGCTCAAAATCAGAATTTCGTTGAGGAGAGTTATCTATCAAAAAAACAGAGGAAACCAATTCTGATTTCCGTAATGTCTCGACTAAAGGTGTAATTTCCGAAAGTGAATGATTGTAGAGAACTATCGAAGCGTTTAGCACCTTATTTTAAGGTTTTTATAACTATTGAACTGACTTATTTTTCTTACATTTTTAAACAACAAAGTGAAATAATTTCCAGTGCCATTTTTTTTAATAGCCCTAAAATCTTCAGTAGATTTTTGAATTATATTTTTTAATGAATTATTGCTAACTCCACCAACATCCATTTTGACCATTATTGTTGGCAAAAATGATTTTGAAATGGAGGGTTGTTTAAATATGCGTAAAATAAAATCATAATCAGCCGATATATTAAAATTATCATCGTACAATCCCCATTCCTCATAAATCTCTCTTTTGCAATATAGTGTTGGGTGAGGAGGCATCCAACCCCATTTTAAGCAACCGGGACTGTAAATATTACTTCTCCAATAACGTATTGTTTTTTTGTTGTGCTCGTCTTTCGATTGATAAACCAAGTTACCATAAATAACATCAGTTTTTTTGGCATTAAAACAATTTATAATTCTTGAAACTACATGTTTATTTGTATATACATCATCAGAGTTTAAAAATCCTATGATATCTCCTGTTGCTAAACGAATACCTTTATTTAATGCGTCGTAAATACCCTTATCCTTTTCAGAAATAAATTTGGCAATATTATCTTTATTTAATTCAACTATTTGGAGTGTTTTATCTGTTGATCCACCATCGACAATAATGTGTTCGATGTTATGATAGTCCTGAGATTTAACCGAATCAATTGTTCGTTGAATGCTTTTTTCGCTATTAAAAGTAGCTGTGATTATAGATATTTTCATGTAGAATTCTATTCAAATTTATTTCAACTTTAATTCTATAATAAGAGTTATATAAGTCTAACGAAAAAATAATAAAATTATTATGAAATGAATGTATCGCATGCTTAAAAGTTGAAAAATATTTTAAGCAACCCTTTAATAACCGGTAGTCTATATTTAATTTGTTGTAAGATATTGGCTTTTGTAGGCTCTGAAGTCGTCGATGCATTTTCTCCATGTCTTCTGTAATAGATTAATTTATCGGGTATAAAACTAACCTTAAAATTAAATGCAGCAACGTTACCAATCCAAATATCATGCATTGGAATTCCGGAGGGAAAAGGTAAAGATTTATTTAAAACTTTTCTGTTAAATGCCATACAACATCCAAGGTATGGATTCCTTATTATTGCTCTATATTTGTTTATTTGAGATTTGTTTTGAACAAAAAAAGAATCATTAATGACATTGAGATTTCTGTCAGTTATAATGCAGTCGCTAATTACTAAGTCAGAATCCACAAGTGCTTGTTTGCAAATCTTTACTTTATCTTGTAGCCAAACATCATCTTGATCAGAAAGAAATATAATATCACCTTTTGCTTGATTTAATGCAGACTCAATATTCGATATAATGCCATGTGATTTATCATTACAAAATATTTTAATTCTGTCGTCATTAAAAGATTTAATCAATTCTATAGTTTGATCCGTTGAACAATCATCAGAAATAATAATCTCATCGAAATTTCTTAGTTGAGAAATAATACTTATAATTTGTTCCGAAATATAAGATTCTCCATTATAAGTAGGTATACAAATCGAAATCATAGTTTATTTAAGAGTGTTTTAAGAATCGTTTTTGCATATAGTTTATCTTTATAAAATATAAATTGTTTAATTAATCTGTATGTAAGTCTAATTTTATAAGCAAAATAATAATTTTGTCCTTGTTCTTTGCTGAATTTTTTTTCTGCTTGTAGTATATCAAGATGTCTTGTATAAGACACATTTTTCTCATAGTCATTAATAGATAATTCATGTTTCACCTTTGTATCGAGAACATATACTGCCTTTTTGAATTTGTAAATTTGCAAATAATACCAATGGTCAAGCATATCTAATGGATATTCATTCCCAAAACCACCAATTGAAACCATAAACTCAACATTCAGCAAAGACAGTGAATTAAAAGCTGTTATGTGTTCCCTGTGAATTCCAGAATCTAACTTTTTGTTGTTTTTAAATTTTACAAACCCTATTTTATGTGGAGAGATAATTTTATTATTTTCTTCCAAATATGGTACAATGGATGCTATTTCTGAATTATGAATACAATTTTCAAAATACAGATTTAGTTTAACAAAATAATCTGCAGTTAATTCAGTATCTTGATCCATTAACAACAGCCACTTACAGTTATTCTTTCGAGCTTTATTTAATGCATAATTATATGCACCACATAATTTTTTATTTTCAGATGAATTAACAATATCAAAACCTTCGTTTTGTTGTATTATGACATTAGACGAATTGTTAAATACAATTATGTCATACGCCAATTTAAACTTATGAATATATTTGACTAGGGTTTTGTATGTTAAACAATCCTCTAGGTTAATATTGTAAATTACTATTACAATTGTTATTGAATTCTCTGTTAATTGAATCATTATATCCTTTTTATAATTTCTAAAAGCTCCGCCTCTTTAACACAAGTTTATTTGTCCAATAAGGTAAATGACTCAAAATAAGTAATTGGATTATCAATGATAGTGCACTGAAAAGACTTTCATTCATGAATTGCGTCAGAAGAAGTGTTATCAGAATAGAGTAAACTATAAATTTAGGATTGTCTTTATTAACGACTTTTTTAAAAATATAACCATAGAAAAGACCTGAAACAATTGCAAAGAAAATAATCCCACTATACCCAAAATCTTTATAATATGGATATAAGGTTGTATAAACATTAGTGCTTATTTTATTTTTTTTATCAATAGTAGTATAAGGAAGTAATGAGTCTTCAACTTTTGAATTTGATATATTTAATTTATTTGTAAGAGAGTAAATAAAGCGAAATGTACTTTCTCCGAATTCGTAAGATGATTGAGATTTAACTTTCTCAAAAGCTGGCATACCTGAAAGCACATAAAGTGAGAAAAAATCATATCCTAAATCATCTTTTTTTGTATAATCTGAAGTACGTATAAATTGTAACAGAAAGAAAAAGATAAATATTATTAAACCAGACAGATATATTGTTCTTGGTTTAATCAATTTCTTAAAAAGAAGGACTGACAATGTTGAAATAAAAACAAATAAAAAAATTGTTTTTGACATAACTATAAAGGCCCATCCTATATTTATTATCAAGATAGCAATAAATATCCATTTTCTTTTCTTATCAAAATGCATTAATTCAACTAAATAACTAACAATCCATATTATCGCAAAATAATTCTTTGAAGTTCCTTCATCCAATCCCTTAATACTACCAACAGCCAACAATCTTAAATTATAAAAAATATTTTTGGTCAACCCTAAATCCACAATCTTAGAATAAACACCATATAAAACAAATGGAAATGAAATGACGGAAACAATAAAATAAAAATTCTGTACATGAATATTTGGAAGTTCTATATTTGATTTCTTAAAATAAATACTTTGTATAAATAATGCGGAAAAAGTAAAGAACCCAACCCACAACGAAATTCCCAAATAGAATTGTTCTTTTAATGGTAGTAAGTTATGAGGATAAATCCAATATGCAAGTATACAAAAGAGCCATAAAGCTGACACAATTGATGTGGGGGCAAAAATATTTTTAGTAATACGCAGACTGACAAGCAAGCATATAAGAGTAGTTATAATTGCGTAATTCATTTTCTTATAATTCAATTATTGAAAAAATTTTCTCTTTCCTATTTAAATAATACAGTATAAATCCTAATAATACTGTTTCAGCTGTTGTCAAAGAAAAAGCAGCACCTGCATCATTATAGATTTTACTCAATATCAAACAAAGGCAAATATTAATTCCACCTGCTATTAAAACAAAAGTAGTAAAAGCATTTTTGTGATTAAAATTGATTAATCCTACAACTCCAAAATAATAATTTAATCCTCCAACAAAAATTACAGGTGTCATAATTCGCACATCTCTGATAATCTCAGGAAAAGATTTTCCAAGATATACTTTTAACAACCATGGTATTGTTAAGTATAACCCGATGGCACAAATTAAGAGAAATGCAGCATAGTAAATACTTATTTTTTTGAATTTATGTATTGTTTCTATTCTGTTTTCAGTCAGATTATGACCGAAATAAGGGAAGAGGGCTTGTGATACTGAGTTGGCAACCAGTTGAATAATTCGTATAAATTTGTCAGCTAAAGCATAAAAACCGACTAATTCAAAATTATTTGTAATGAATCCAAGCATTACAGTGTTTGTTTCTCGATAAAGGGAAACTCCAACAGTAGATAGAAATAAGCTCCAACTCGAAGTTAAATTGTCTTTAATCTGATTCAATGAAGGTTTTCTAAGTTTAAGATTAAAACGCTTTAATGCAAAGAAATGACTGAATACGCCTCCAATAAAAAATCCAATAGACTGAAAAAAAATCACCAAATTAGTATCTCTGGCCGACTTAACAAATAAGAATACTAAACCAATTGGCAAAATCCGCATAATTGAGTTTACAATGGTAATAAATTTCATTTCTTCCATCCCCTGAAAAAGCCAGGTTGGGAAAAAAGCTTGTCCTACTATTACACCAACACCCAAAAGAATTAGTTTAGCATTTTCATTTAATTTGTTGACGAATAATAAACAAAATGCAAGAATTATAAAGCTTAAAAAGAGCAGTAATAACCTGGAATAGAATGTAGTGGAGTAAATATCAGATAATTTTTCCTTGTTTTTTCTGTTGATAGCTATTTCTCGGGTTGAGCTTAAATCAAAACCGTAGTTGACAATAAAGATAAAATAATAGATAAATGTCCAGGAAAAAATATAAACACCATATAATTCGCTTCCTATTGTTGTCATTAAATATGGAATGAGAATTAACGGTGAAATGAAATAAATTCCATTTAAAATGGTTAGTGCTATAACGTTAGTACCGACACGTTTAAAACCTGAATTCTTGATTTCAATTAACACTTTATTGTGAAGTTTAATCATTTTAATTCCAATGTTACTGAATTTTCGTTTATAATTTGAGACACTATATCTTAAAAATATCAAACCGATTAATTAACAGCCCTCTTTGCATTATTATACGTTGATCTTCAAATAAATGCCTTCAACCCTCACATAACACGCCCAAAGGCCGTTTAAATAATTTCAAATAATTAAAATGTAATTAAAAATGTAATTAAATTGTCATTAAATTGATTTATGAATATTATCTGCATACTTAATTCTATACAAAGAATAACCTTTTTCGTTTTTCTCACTTTCAACAAATTGCAAATAACTCATAAGTTGTGTTGGAATATTTACATCTTTTTGTATAAATAAATAATCTATATTTAACAGTTGAATAAAATCTATTTGAGATTCTGTTATTGATTTAAATTTCCTTGCTTTTTTACACTTTTCGACATACTGATAAAAAGTTCCCTCAGACACTCTTGACAGTGCAAATTCTTTAGTTACCTTAGTTCCTTTGTAACCATTTTTTAACCAATCAACAGCGGTAAAATCACTAAGACCAATCAAAAAAAAATTATTTTTATAGCAATTTATGACCTCACCAATACCAAATACTTTACTAATAGATAGCATATAAAACTGTGAATATGCTGTTGAGGAATGAATAAACCCACAATAGATTTTATTGTTTTTTCCCTTCTCAAATTCATTATTAATCACAGATACAAATTGTGGATCTAACTTGTTATTACTAAAAGAACTAGCTGCTTTTTTGAGCGAATTTACATTAAAAAGCAGAAAAACAACAACTAAAAGGTATGAAATTTTTGCAAATCTTTTATCCATTTTAAATCGCATCAATGCAAATGAAAAAACAACTAATACAAGTGGGATATACAAATTTGTAAAAAACTGTATTATATCATATGATCCTCCCAAAAAACTTATTAGAAATATTGACATGAAGACTAACCCACTAAAACTGTAAAGCACTATTCTTTTTTGTTCAGATTCTATATCCAGATATTGTTTAAAAATGAATGTAAATATAATAACGGGGAATGAACAAAGGATTATTTTAATGGCAATTAATGCAAATGGCTGATTAATAAAATTAAATAGACTAAAATAGAGATTTGAATTTAATGGAGTCCATATAACAAATTGATAAACAAAAATAATTAGAATATAACTAAATAGAAAGGCTGTATAATACCAAAATTCTTTCTTGTTCTTATTTCTAAAAAACAACCAGAAAGTTGACAAACAAACAAAAGGAATTATCGTAGGTAAAAGTGCGATAGATGCGATTGGAATGAATAGAGTTAATATCAATGATAATTCATACTTTTTAAATTGAAGCATTTGGATTGCAAAAATCAAAAATATGAATGTAGAATAAGTTTTATAACTTAATATAATTGAAATAACCAGACCACCATTTTCGCCAATCCCATAACCGGTTTTTTCTAAATAATCACTTATAAAATTTGAGGTTGTAAAAAACATTAGCAATATTGCCGTAAAATAAACCGTAATTGTCTTTTTCTTGGCAAGCGATACAATTCCCAAATAAGAGATTACTCCTAAAATCATTGGCATAATAATAGAAGTTGAGATTTGAGCTGGAATAGAAAATATTTTAATGATTAAAGCTGAAAGCCAAATTTCAAAAAAATGATATGGCATAATACTTGTCGCGAAAACTTTGTTGTCAAACTGACTAAGACTTTCGTAACCCTGATTTAAAAACAAACTGGTTTTTGCATAATATTGATAATCACAAAAAGTATCTGTATACAATGACGACCTACCATCAAATATTGTCATTAGATAAATTGCAAATAGTAATACACTTATTACTAATATTGATATCAATAGTTTATATTTAGCTTTATTATCTGAAAATTCAGCAGTTTTATTTAAATCAATACCTTTTGAAAAAAAATTATAACAGAAAAGAAGTAATACATACACCCAACTAACGGTATGACCTTTTGTCATAATAATAGAATATAATGCAATAGTTAAGACAGTGCCTATTACTAAATTTGAAAAAACCGAAAAATGTGTCAACTCTGCATTATATTTCAACTTAAACAGAAAATGATATCCTCTTCCAACAAAGTAGAAAGACACCAAAATAAATAGTGCAAGAAAATAATATGTCAATTGGTAAAATTGCATCAAATCTATATTCTTATTACATCAAAAAATCATTAAAAAAAATAAATTCAAAAAATCATTCTGAATTGGTAGATATAATTACTCGTATTTCTCCATTTTATCATCAATACTTACATCTTTCATTGATGTTTGAATCTTTACATAGGTCATCAAGCTATCTGCACCGGCTTTATAGCAGGCTTCCTGAGCAAGTTTCACCACGTTCATAATTTCATCATAACTACCTTCCATAACTGTCTCGAATGGAGTAACCTTATAGCGTAAACCCGAAGCTGCAATCACTTCAATGGCTTTATCAACAATCTGATAGGGATGAATAGTTTTGGATGAAGGTAATATCTGGAGCGCTATGTTGACTTTATTTTGCATGTTAATTTTCGGGGTTTGACATATTAATAAATAGAAACGAAATTTGTCACTAAAAATTGTAGTTTTAGTTGAATATTTTATAACATTAACGCAATTTTCACCTAACAAAAAACCCGAAATTTCTTTCGGGTTTTAAATGTATAAGTCAACTTATTGTTATTCAGCTGATTCTTCTGTTGTTTCTGCAACGGGTGCTTCTACCACTTCAGCAACTTCTTCGGCAGCAACTTCTTCAACTACCGCTTCAACTGTTTCTTCAACTGCTGGTTCAGCAGGAGTTTCAACAACTACGGCAGCAGCTTCTGCGTCAGCTTTTCTCTTTGCAATTTCAGCAGCTTTAGCTTTGTTTACTTCAACTTCGGCTTTTTGACGTGCTTTCAAATCAGCTTGTTTTTCAGCAACTAATTGTTCTTTGGTTTTTACAATGCTCGATTCTTTGCTTGTTTTCCAGGCAGCAAATCTTTTTTCAGCTTCTGATTCGTCAAAAGCTCCTTTTTTAACTCCCTCAAGAAGGTGTTTTTTCATCAATACTCCTTCGGCTGAAAGAATGTTGCGTGTTGTATCAGTAGGCTGTGCGCCTGTTGTCAACCAATACAATGCACGTTCGAATTTAAGGTCGATAGTTGCTGGATTGGTGTTTGGGTTGTACGAACCAATACGTTCAATGAATTTGCCATCACGTGGCGCTCTGCTGTCTGCGATCACGATATGATAATAAGCATATCCCTTACGACCGTGACGTTGCAATCTGATTTTTGTTG
>JBAXPM010000007.1:0-77281 GCA_037132235.1 Paludibacter sp. | reverse complement strand
AAATATTTCTTTATTCCTGTATATTCTTTCAATTATACAATATATATACAGTCCATAAGACTGAAAAACTGCTAATAAATAAAGAATTCTAATCGTTTTTAGAAGTGTTGTGTTGTTTTAAAACGCCAAAAGTAGTGAATATTATTCTTAAAACAAAATAATCGTGAAAAATATTTGAAAAGAACCAATAGTGTATATATATACATAAGTAACTTTAAAAATTAGTACTTTTATATCGTTTTCACTGATTTTCAATAAAAATTCCCCTTATAATCCGTGTGATTATAAGGGGAAATTATTCTTTGTGACCCCGATAGGATTCTAACCTATAACCTTCTGATCCGTAGTCAGATACTCTATACAGTTGAGCTACGGGGCCATTTTTGCTTAAAGCGAGTGCAAAGATACGCCAATTTTTCTTTTCTGCAAAGCAAAACAACAAAAAAGTTAGTTTTCCACACGAGCTTTACACTTCACTCAACCCCACAACCTTTATCTCTAAACTGTTCCTCAGGCAATTACAAAATCAAGCTGTTTCTTGTCCAGATTGGCTCTTGCAACTTTCACAGTAATTTCATCACCAAGCTGATATCTGCGGTGATATCGGCGACCCACCAGGCAATAATTTTTATCATCGAAGGTATAATAATCATCGTCCAGATCGCGAATAGGAACCATACCTTCACATTTGTTAGCTACCAGTTCCACGTAGATACCCCATTCGGTAACACCTGAAATAACTCCATCGAAAGTCTGTCCGATATGTTCGCTCATAAATTCGACCTGCTTGTATTTGATGGAAGCACGTTCTGCATTAGATGCCAGTTGCTCCATATCGCTGCTATGCTTACAGTAGTCCTCGTATTCGTGTGCACTGACGCTACGACCACCTTCGGCATATTTTTCGAGCAAGCGGTGAACCATCATATCGGGATAGCGGCGAATAGGCGAAGTGAAGTGAGTATAAAAATCGAAAGCAAGTCCGTAATGTCCCATATTGTCGGTTGAATAAATAGCTTTAGCCATGGAACGAACAGCCAGAGTTTCAATCAGATTTTGTTCTTTTTTACCCTGAACTTCGTCAAGCAAGTGATTGATAGCACTCGAAACGGACGTGTTTTTGCCTGAAGTTTTCAGGTTGTAGCCAAAACGTTTGATAAATACCGCAAAGTTTTGCAGCTTATCTGGGTTTGGTACGTCGTGAATACGATACACAAAAGTTTTAGCTTTTTGACCTTTTCCGGGTTTACCGATATGTGTAGCCACTGTTTTATTGGCCAGCAACATAAATTCCTCTATCAGTTTGTTGGAGTCTTTCTGCTCCTTGAAAAATACAGAAACCGGTTTCCCTTTTTCGTCAATTTCGAAGCGTACTTCAACACGATCAAAAGCAATGGCACCAATATCGAAACGTTTCTGACGAAGGATTTTTGCCAGTCGGTCAAGAGTCAGAATTTCGTCCTTATAATCACCTTCACCGGTTTCTATCACTGCCTGAGCTTCCTCGTAGGTAAAGCGGCGATTGCTGCAAGTTACCGTTTTGGCAATCTCGTAATGTTGTATTTCAGCCTTGTCGTTTAGTTGAAAAATAACGGAATAAGTCAGCTTTTCTTCGTTTGGACGGAGAGAGCAAATACCATTAGATAAATGTTCAGGCAGCATAGGAATCGTTCTGTCGACCAGATAAACAGAAGTGGCACGATTGAGTGCTTCCTGCTCGATAATGCTGTCAGGGCGTACGTAATGCGTCACATCGGCTATATGAACACCCACTTCCCATAAGCCATTGTTTAGTTTGCGGAGTGAAAGCGCATCGTCAAAGTCTTTGGCATCGCGCGGGTCGATGGTAAAAGTAACCACATCCCGCATATCGATGCGTTTTGCAATTTCAGCCGGTGTTATACCGGCATCAATTTTATCGGCAGCAGCTTCCACTTCAGCCGGATACTTGTATGGCAACCCAAATTCAGCGAGTATGGCGTGCATTTCAGTATTGTTATCGCCTTTATCGCCCAACACATCAATTACTTCGCCAACAGGATTTTTTAGGTTTGGTTCCCATTCCAGTAATTTTACAACCGCTTTTTGCCCGTTTTTACCTCCGTTCAGTTTACTTTTAGGGATGAAGATATCGTTTGTAAGTACCTTATTATCAGAAATGAGAAATGCAAAATTTTCCGAAACTTCCAGAATACCAACAAAGGTATCTTTGGCACGTTTGGTGATTTCTACCACTTCTCCTTCCAGCATTTGTCCCTTGCGATGGGCATACAGAAATACTTTTACACGGTCGTTCAGAAACGCATGATTTGTTTTCCGCTCAGGGATAAATACGGGTTCACCACCATCGTCGGGAATCAGGTAAGTTTTCACACCCTGACGGTCGATGATACCTTCGATATATCCTCCACGCGAATTGACTTTGAACTTTCCACGGGAAATCTCTACCAGAAAATCTTCATCCAACAATTCGTACAACAACTGATTGATAAAAACCCGTTGTGATTCTGATTTGATTTCGAGCAAAGTGGATATTTGCTTGTAATTGAACGTTTTCTCAGCATTCTCGTTGAACACATTGATGATATTCCGTACCAGTTCTTTTTTATTCATTTTGGTACTTGCACCGGATTTTTTGCGTTTTCTGGACATGGTGATAGAGTTGATAGGTTGGGAAGTTCATAAAGTGAAAAGTTCATAAAGTTATAATGCAAGACTTCATAAACTTTATGCTTTGAAACTTTACAAACTCATTCACAAAGATACAACAAACCATTGATATGATTAGTTTCAATTTAATTAAGGTTGTTCATTTTTTATTATCAACAAAATATTTGTACTTTCGCAAACCAATAAAATCTATTTGATGCCAAAGAAAATTGCATTCATAATTAACCCGATTTCCGGAACTGAAAGAAAAGCTGACCTCCCCGGTTTGATAAAAGCCGGATTAGACCAAAGTTTTGAATCACCGGAGGTTGTTTTCACGAAGTATCGTGGACATGGAACTGAATTGGCAAAAGACTTTGTAGAAAAGTGTTTTCATATTGTAGTGGCTGTAGGTGGCGATGGGACTGTAAATGAAGTTGCCCGTTCGCTGATACATACCGATTCTTCACTGGGTATTATTCCAATCGGATCGGGAAATGGTCTGGCACGTCATTTAGGCATTCCTATGAGTTTGCGAAAAGCCATTCTGCAATTAAATCATTCTGAACCGATTCTAATGGATTATGGATTAGTCAATGAACGTCCGTTTTTTTGCACTTGTGGAACCGGTTTCGACGCATATGTTAGCACTGAATTTGCGAAAGGTCATAAACGGGGCATAATGAGTTATCTCGAAAAAATTCTCACCGGCTATTTTAGTTATAAATCGCAAAACTATCATTTATTGGGTGAAGGCATTGATTTGAATGCTAAAGCTTTTGTATTGACATTTGCAAACGCCTCACAATGGGGAAATAATGCGTACATTGCACCACAGGCAAGTGTTCAGGATGGTCAAATCGACATTTCCATTATGAGTAATTTTCCGGTAATTGCTATACCAACATTGGCATTGAATCTTTTTGCAAAGAATATCGACAAAGATTTGTTTATGACTTCATTGCGCGCCAAATCAATCGTACTTCAACGCGAAGAATCAGGACCATTTCACTACGATGGCGAACCTTACGAAGAAGGAAAAGAAATTCATATCGAAACGGTGGCCGACGGATTAAAAGTATTGGTAAAGAAGCGGTATTGAAATTTATATTAATAAAACAAGCAGGCGATATTCCTAATACTAGAAATATCGCCTGCTTGTTTTATCAGAGAATTATCCAATCTATTTTACGGATAATTTCTTCGTTTGTCTGATAGTAGCTGTTTCGAGTGTATAGAAGTAGACACCGCTGGTCAGATTTTGACGATTCAGTTTTACTTCATAGCATCCTGCTTGTTTGAAATCATTTTCCAATGTTACAACCGTTGCTCCCAACAGATTTGTAACTTTGAGACTTACCATACCGCCATTAGGAACAGTATATTGAATAATTGTTGAAGTTTCCAGCGGATTCGGGCTATTTTGACCTAATAAACTTACAGCATCTGCTCCGATACTTTCTACTTTTGTATGATTTGGAGCTTCATAAGCAGCGGGCATCCAATCACAGGCAAAAGCAGAATTTGTAGTGTGCGCAAAAATGTTGCTGATCGTGAAATTAAGTGCCTGAGCATCTGTCAGCTGAAGTCCGGGATAATCAACATTGGTTGAACGACTGCCAAACGCTGAACCTGCACCTGTACATTTATACTCATAAAATTTAGGACTTAACGCCGTCGTCATGGCTGTCCAACCACCTGCATTTAAGGTAGATGGTTCTACACATTTTATAAATGCGGCTTTGGGATTGTTTTGCCACGGACGACCAAGATAGAAACTTGACATGGCGACATTATTAAATCCAACAGTTCCGGATGGAAGCGAGGAAAGCGTGCAATTCATAAAAACATATCCGAATGCTGAAGCTGCATCTGTATTAGGTGCACAAACCACACCACCATCTCTGTTTTCATAAGTGGTACAGCTATCCAACACCATAACTCCATTGCCAAATATAAAGTCAACGCTACCTTCGATATAACATTTTTTCATGTAAATACGCCCGTTGCTGTTTGTGTAGTAGGTATCCTGATAGCCCAACAGACGGCAATTATAATATTGCTGACGGTCGCCTTTGGTGCGTAAAGCCACAGCCTGTTCAGCTCCCGAACCGGTTGTTCCATCGTTTTTAATTGTATTTTGGAATGTGATATTTTGAGCAAGGAAATCATTCGCATCAATAGCCACACTGAAACAGTTATTTGTACCCCATGTCCCACCTGCTCCATTGCTCTGACCGGCGTAGGCATTGTAGGTAATAATAGTAGTAGCAGGATCTTCGCCAATCAGAAATACATTTGATTTTGTGGAGGCCAATGTACATTTTTCATAATAAGTTCCCGGTTTCACATGAATTATCCAGCGACCGGGATAATTATCAGGCACAGCGGTAAACGCCGCCTGAATAGTAGTGTAATCGCCTGACCCATCTTTATTTACTATTTTTTCAACATCCGGAGCTGTTACCTGTGTGCTAAAGGTGAGTTCTGCTCCATAGCCTGTACCTGTATCATTCGTTGCAAAGGCTCTTACATAATAGGTTGTTGAAGGCGATAATGAGCAGAATGAACAGGCATAAGAACCAATACCGTTTCCATTAGTAGTAACTGAATTTGCAATTGTTGGTGAAGGAGATGTACTCCAGCAAATACCACGTGCAGAAACTGTTGATCCACCCCAATCCGTCACATTTCCACCACTATTAGCCGTAATAGCTAAAACAGATGACACAGTGGTCGTTGTCACAACCGGAACAGTCAACGCAGCCATAGTTGTGAAAGTGAGAACACTTCCATACGAAGTTCCGGCTGTATTTGTTGCATACGCTCTGGCATAATAAATCGTTCCGGCATTCAAACCGCTTAATTGAGTTTTGAAAACTCCTGAACCTATGCCCGTCTGAACTTTCGAATCCGCAATGGTTGGAGAGGTAGAAGTTGTGCTGAAAACAATCCCACGTTCAGTAACAGCTGCTCCACCATCAGAAGATACATTTCCTCCTGTAGTTGCGAATGTTGTTGAAATCTCAGTTACAGCAGTTGTTGAGATTGTTGGAGGATCAGCAGTTACTCCGGTCACTTTTCCAAATACGGCAATACTATCCAGACCAACCAGTTTATTCTGGTCTCCCGAGGTGGTTATATGATATGGATACAAGCGAAGATACATGGTCTCTCCGCTGATAAATGTATTATTTGAACTTAGTGCAATAAGAGTTTTTGAGAAACTTCCATTTGGAACGATGATATCATTTCCCAGTTTTGTACCTGTTGCAAGCGTAAATGCCGGATCGTTTGAATAATATACCGAAACGCGGAAATCACTTGTAGACCAGGCAGCAAGTTTCATTCGAACGCTGTCAACCACCAGTACTCCACCAGATTTTGGTGCAGCTGCAAATTGAACATAACGACCCTCGGCAGGAGCAGTTTCGGCACTCCAGACAGAACCGGTGTAAACAGATTTTGCAGAAATTCCATTATAGGTCAAATTTCCGTAGTTTAATAAATTGCTGAGTGTGGTTACACCGCCGGATTTAATTGTTCCGGTTGTAACACTGGATGTAATATCTGTAAGGCATGGCCATAAGATGGATGAAGAAACAGGAACAGGTTCAGTTGAGCCTCCGATAGCCATATTTAAAATAGCAAGATATTTTCCAGTGATTGCTGCAGATGAAGAATTCCAGGGATAAATTCTGACATAAATGGACTGACCAGCGTTAAGAATTACTCCAAGTGCAGAAAATTTTACTCTTGTATAAGTGGCATTACCAAGTGTAATGGTTGATCCTAAATGAGTAGAAGTGGCAAAAGTTGGATCTGTTGAATAATAGAGATCAGCTTTTAGTACAGAAGTACCTCCCGATGAACCGATAGTAACCGAAACTGTATCAACCGTTAATACACCACCTACTTTGGGGCCGCATGAGAATTGCACATAGCGATTTGTATTATAGGCTGTCTCTGCAGGCCAACCAGCTGCTGCACTTTCTTTTAATCGTTGAAAAGTCATTGCCGGTGAACCAATACTTGCCGTCGGACCTGAACCCAGAATAAGTGTTCCACCTAAAGTTTCTGCAACAGCATCAACCTGTCCTGTGGTGGTTGCTGCGGCAGTTGAAGTTGCTGAAAGAACCAATGGCCATGATGCCACCGCAGGATAAGTTACAGCATATAATGTTGAAACAAAATTTGAAAATAATAACCCGGCAATTAAAACGAGTACATGTTTTTTCATAATAAGTCATTTTAAGGATTTGTAATCTATGCAAAAGTAAGTTAGTCTTAGGAAAAACATGTTCAATTATTGGCGAATAAAGTGGACAAATCAACAGTTTGGCAAAAACAAAACAGCATTATCTTCATTGTAAAGATAATGCTGTTTAAGTTTAGGGATAAGAGATACAGTTATTCGATATTTAGCAATCGTCCTGTTTGGCAATCAATGTGAAGTTTCATCCCTTTTTTGTGGAAGAAACTTTCGGGCAAAGGAATAGTTTTCCCAAATTGCGGAACTAAAAATACGTTATTGTACAAGGTGTTAATTCCATCACCAATTGTGAGTTGTGTAGTCGCCGGAAGAACATAGAAAAGTGCAACTTTTTCAGGTCTTGCTTTCGGGTCGGCAGGATTGACTGTAACGTTGGCCGGTAATACATTGATATAGAATGGCACACCGCTTAAATCATCAGCCGTGACAATACCCTTCAACGCTGAAAGACGGAATAAAACCTGATTATTCAGCGCTTTTGACGGAACTAAGCTGATTGTTTGAGTCTGGGTATCAGTACTGGTTTTACCAATGAAAAGTTCGGTAAGTTCACGTTCCAGTTTGTTCAACCCTTCCATCATGGTTTTAAACGAATCACCATCGGCAGGCAACTTATCAACATCAGCAGTCAGCAAACTCAATCGTCTTTCACGAATGCGGTAAATTTGCTTGGCAACCCCTTCGGCTAATTTAGCTTCGGAACCGGCCAGCATATATTCTTCTCCCAGTGGCAAGAGCTGTTCTGTTTTTGCAGATTCTTTAGTTGGAATAACAACGGCTGGATTTATTGTTTTATCCTGTTCGCAGCTCACATTCACACCACACAGAATTCCCTGTGCATTTACATTGATATGAAAGGATTGTAAACACTGATTGGGAATAAATGAAAAGGTTCGGCTTGAATCGGCAATAGCCCTGGTTTTCACCTTAATGCTTTTCAAACGATAATTTGTTTTTTCCTCCGTAACAACCTTGTTTGTAGCCAGATAACGTTCGGAATAACGATAAAAAATACCAGGTTTCTGAGTAGTTCTCTCGGTTTCAATTTCGATGCTGAATTCAGTTTTCGGCAATGAATAAACCATAGCCGATTGACCTTCGGTGAGTGAAAATGTCGTTTGGGCTTTAGCTCCAAAGCTAAAAACCAATACTATCGATAAATATAAAAGCTTTTTCATAATTTTTTGTTTCACGTTCTGCGTTTCGTGTTCTAACAACCAATTAGCCTATTAACTATTTCTTTGCTTTTGATTTCGGTTTTGCCTTGGCTTTTGGTTTTGTTTCTGTTTTTGCTGCAGCTGCTTTCCGTCCGAATGGTTTCTTTTTTGCTCCTGCATCGGGCTGAGCAGCTATCAATTCCTGGCATCTTTCCAGTGTCAGAGTTGCCGGATCAGTTCCTTTAGGGAAAATCTTATAGTTTACTTTGTCGCAGGTGAAATATGGTCCGAATCGACCGTTAAGCACCTGAATTTCATTATTATCACCCAAAGTTTTTATAATTCTGTTTTTCTCGGATTCGCGTTTTTCTTCGATTATTTCAATGGCGCGTTCAGTACTGACCTCCATTGGATCATCGGTTTTCGGGAGTGAATAGAAAGCTGCATCGTGTCGGATATATGGTCCGAAACGGCCAATTGCAACCGTCATTACTTTTCCTTCAAACTCACCAATCTGACGCGGAAGTTTGAACAATTCCAGTGCATCTTCAAGCGAAATACTTTCAATCGACTGATCTTTACGCAACGAAGCAAAAAGTGGTTTTTCTTCTTCCTCTGCTGTACCAATCTGAGCCAACGGTCCATATTTACCCAGCTTCACCGAAAGCTGACGACCGCTTGTCGGGTCAGTTCCCAAGATTCGTTCACCTACCTGACGTTCGGAATTCTTCAGCGTATCTTCCACCACCGGATGGAATTTTTTGTAGAATTTGTCAATCGATTTTGTCCAAAGAATTTCTCCATCGGCAATCTGGTCAAATTCTTTTTCTACTTCAGCGGTGAAGTTATAGTTCAGGATATCAGGGAAATATTCGGTCAGGAAGTCGTTCACCACCATACCTATATCAGTAGGGAAGAGTTTTGATTTCTCTGCTCCGGTATTTTCTTCTTTTATTTTATCGGATATTTTTCCGGCTTTCAATTTCAGGACATTGAATTCACGTTTTTCAGCTGTCCTATCGCCTTTTTCCACATAAGTACGGTTCTGAATGGTGGAAATGGTTGGCGCATAAGTCGATGGACGACCGATGCCCAGTTCTTCAAGTTTACGAACCAGGCTGGCTTCACCGTAGCGAGGCGGTTTTTGCGAAAAACGTTCCTGCGCTACGATTTCGGCAGCTTCAAGTTTCTCACCCTCTTTCATTACCGGTAATAACGATTCGTTTTCGGCATCCGATTCATCATCATTCGATTCCAGATACACTTTCAAAAAACCATCAAACAGAATCACTTCGCCCGAAGCTATAAACTGGAATTTACTGCCTGAAATATTGATGAAAATCTGAGTTTTTTCAAGTTCTGCATCAGCCATTTGCGAGGCAATGGTACGTTTCCATATTAATTCGTACAGTCGTTTTTCCTGCGAAGTTCCTTCCACGGTATGCGCATTCATATAACTCGGACGAATCGCTTCGTGAGCTTCCTGCGCGCCTTTTGTTTTAGTACTGAACTTGCGAACATGAACGTACTTCTGGCCGGCCATGCTTATAATTTCTGCTTTCGAATTGCCAATTGCCAGATCCGACAGATTCACAGAGTCGGTACGCATGTAGGTAATTTTTCCCGATTCGTACAGCCGTTGTGCCACCTGCATGGTTTGTGCTACCGAAAATCCCAGTTTGCGGGCAGCTTCCTGCTGCAATGTGGAAGTGGTAAAGGGCGGTGCAGGTGATTTTTTTGCCGGTTTGGTAACTATATTGTCAACGCTGAAAGATGAGTTTTTGCAGGTTTCCAGAAAAGTCATAGCATCAGCCTTAGAGGCAAAACGCTGTGAAAGTTCGGCTTTAAGTTCAATGGCTTTCCCATTTACATCTACCGAATTAAATACGGCACTTACTTTATAGGATGCTTCGGGTGTAAACTGGTTTATTTCACGTTCACGCTCTACAATCAAACGAACCGCCACCGACTGTACACGTCCTGCCGAAAGCGATGGACGAACTTTGCGCCACAATACCGGTGAAAGTTCGAAACCCACGATGCGGTCGAGAACACGACGTGCCTGCTGCGCATCTACCAGATTCACATCAATATCCCGTGGATGTTCGATGGCATTCAGGATGGCATCTTTGGTTATTTCATGGAAAACAATGCGGCGGGTAGTCTCTTTTTTGAGTTTCAACTCTTCATATAAATGCCAGGCTATTGCTTCTCCCTCGCGGTCTTCATCGGAAGCAAGCCACACAATTTCCGCATTTTTACTTGCTTTTTTGAGTTCTGTTACCGTTTTTTTCTTGTCGGTAGAAACCACATATTGTGGTTGATAATTGTTCTCAAAGTCAATACCAATACCCTTCTCGGCTAAATCGCGGATATGTCCGAAACTGGACATTACCTGATAATCAGCACCCAAAAACTTCTCAATGGTTTTAGCTTTGGCGGGGGACTCTACAATAACAAGATTTTTGGACATATAGTAATCAGTTAGGTGTGTAGTTGTTTGAAATCGGGTGCAAAATAACAAAAACAAGTTGGTATATCCCAAATTTTCAGCACATTATTTTTAATTTTTATTGTTTAGAGCTGAAATATCAGACCAAATCCCGAAATTGAACTATGACAAAATGCATTAATCTATAAAAACCTTTTTGTTATCCGAAAAACAAGGCATGACTTTTCGAACAGTTACTTCATAGAAAACTCTATCTTTGTATCCATTTATATATACTTAGCCAATGAAATTCTACCTCGCACCTCTTCAGGGACTTACCGACTGGATTTTCAGAGAATCATTCAGTCAGCATATTGGTCGTTTCGACAAGACTTTTACACCTTTTGTCAGGGTGCAGGGTGGGGATTTGTACCGTCCGAGTCAGTGTAACGATTTATTGCCGGTGCATAACAGCTTTCAAAAACCTGTTCCGCAATTTCTGGGCAATACAGCAGAATCATTCAAACGTTTTGAAGAATTGTGTGTGGAGCACGATTACACGGAAGCGAACATCAATATGGGCTGTCCGTACCCCATGGTAACCGGCAAGCGAATGGGTGCAGGATTATTGGCGCATCCCACTGAAGCGACGAAATTGCTCGAAGGAATTTTTGCCAAAACTAAATTAAAGATTTCTATTAAAACCCGACTTGGTTTAGAAAGTGTAACAGAGTTTGAACCCTTGATTCCGGTTTTCAATAACTTTCCGTTGGAAGAAATAATAATTCATCCACGTATTGGCAAGCAACAATATAAAGGTAGTGTGGATTTGGAAGCTTTTGCCCAATATGCTCCGCAGTTGAAGCATCCGGTTTGCTACAATGGTGATATTCTGAATGTGGCAGATATTGAAAAGCTACAGGCATTAGTTCCACAAATTGACAGGTTTATGATAGGGCGTGGGATTTTGCAAAACCCTTTTCTTTTGGCCGAAATCAGAAAACAAGAACTTACACAAACCGGCAAAATAAAAATGTTACGGAACTTCCACATCTCCATCATCGAGCATTGCAAACAGAAATACTCGGGCGATTTACATTTGCTCAAACGATTTGAAGAACTGTGGGAATATCATGCCAACCAATTTGAAAACGGGCATAAAATCTACAAACTTGTGAAAAAGAGCAAAACGCTGGCACAATATGAAGCCGTGATTTTCAAAGCAATCAATGAACTGGAATAAGGTTATACAAACTACCAACTCTTAATAAACTGCCCCAAGCCCCTAAAGGGGATGTTTAATTACTACCGTCTCGTATTTCGTAACAATTAAATTAGTTGGAAATCACTTCGCACACCACTCTTTACACCCCTTTAGGGGCTTGGGGCGGTATTGTGTTTTTAAATTTTCCAATCTGTCAAACTATAAACTTATTTACAAAGGCATCCTTCCAAATGGTCGTTTACCATACCCGCAGCCTGCATAAAAGCGTAGCAAATGGTAGAACCCACGAACTTAAAACCCCGTTTGATAAGGTCTTTGCTCATAGCATCCGACTCGGGCGATTTGGCAGGAATTTCAGCATTGCAGGTGGGATGATTCATGATGGTTTTTCCGCCGGTGAATTGCCATATATAGCGGTCGAAGGTGCCGAACTCAGCCTGAACATGCAAAAAAGCCTGAGCGTTGGTGACTGTTGCACGGATTTTGGCCTGATTGCGGATAATGCCAACATTCTGCATTAATTCCTGAATCTTAGCTTCATCATAAATTGCTACTTTTTCTGCTTCAAAATTATCAAAAGCAACGCGAAAATTTTCCCGCTTGTGAAGCACTATTTTCCACGTAAGCCCCGCCTGAAAGGCATCGAGCACCATAAATTCAAACAATTTCCGGTCGTCGTGAAGCGGAACGCCCCATTCTTCATTGTGGTATCGGAGCATGCGTTCATCCTGTCCCGGCCAACTGCAATTGGTTAATTCGTTATTCATAGTTCATAATTCATAAATATTTACCTGCTTACAAGTAGAATTATTGTAATTTTGCTTTCCAAATTTAGCTGCAAAGTTAGAATTCTTTATATGGATTCAAAAATAAATATAAATACGGTCGAAATAATAAAGAAATATTATCCTGAAGGAAGTGAAATTTATCAGGTATTGGTTGTTCACAGCGAGCAGGTACGCGATAAAGCCATCGAAATAGCCAATCGTCATCCTGAGTTGGGACTTGATAAACAATTTCTTGACCAGGCAGCGATGCTACATGATATTGGCATTTTTCTATGCGATGCACCCCGGATTCATTGTCATGGCGAGCATCAGTATGTGCAGCATGGATATCTGGGAGCTGATCTTTTGCGGGATGAAGGGTTGGAGCGGCATGCGCTGGTTTGCGAGCGACATACAGGTGTTGGTCTGACGTTGGAAATGATTCAACAAAACAATCTGCCACTTCCACACCGCGAAATGTGTCCGGTAAGTCTGGAAGAACAGGTGATTTGCTATGCTGATAAGTTTTACTCCAAAACGCTGTTATACAAAACTCATCCGATTGAACAAATATGGGAATATCTGAACAGATACGGAGCCTGGGAAGTCAGGAAATTTGATGAGTGGCACAAGCTGTTCGAATGATTTAGAGGAACTTGTGCGAAAAACCTACACTCAGGAATTGTTTGAACTGTAATCGTGCCGGCGAGCCGTCTTTTTCAATAATGGTGTTATCGTAGCGTGGATTAAGCGAAATACGTGTTGACAGGAAACGGTTGATAGCCATATTAGCCACAATTTCCCAGTCGATTTCGACCTTTTGATAATTGGTATAGAATGAAAACCGTGAATCGAGTTGTATTTCCTTAGTAATTTGATTTGAATAAGTTACTTTAAACGAACTACCTATTTCACTCAACACATTTTGTCCGGTTTTTATCCCGAAAAGATTTGGATCAATTGGGTTGTTTGTCACCGGCTCAACAACAGGATTCACGAAAATGTATTTATAAGTAAAAGGAGAAACCATTACCGACAGAATTTTTTCATACTTATAATCCAGACCAACACCCACATTCAGACGTACAGGTGCCAGAAAAGCAGCTTTCAGCGTATATGAATTGATACCTTTAAAACTGTTGAAGAATTGTGTTGAAAAATCGACCGAACCACTGTAGAAAAAATTACCACCGGCTTTAATACCAAGTTTGCTGTTGATTCTGAAAATATCATCATTCGTGCTGAGCCAGTGAATGGTATCGCCCGAAACAGAGTTAAATCCCATACGCCATTCTGCAAAATTATCCCACTGAATACTTTTTTTGTCATCGTAAGTTAGTTGTCCGCTCAGAATGCCAAGTACGGCCAGATTTGAGTTACCGCCCTGATACCAATTGGCCGAAATTACACTTTCTGAAAATTGTGCCTGCGAATTCAACTTATATTGCCAGGGCCCAATTTGTGGGTTCTTTATCACAAGTTTAGCAGCTTTCACCGGTGTTTCATCCTCATTTTCTAATTCTATTTCGGTAATAGGTTTTTTTGAAATAATCCGTACGTGGTTTGTGTTGGGGTCAGGCAGTTCATCAAATGTCATTATATAAACATGAGCTGCTTTGCGCGTTATTTCATCCCTGGTGGTTTTTCGAAGTTCTGCAATTATCTCTTCGGGAGTTTCTTGTATCTTGCAATCCGTTTTTTTGCCATAAAGCAAGGTTTTTACATCCGTTTTTAAATGGATTTTATCTTTATTGGTCAATCCGTTGTAAACTAATTCGATAAAGAAAGGATTTGCAAGCAGAAGTACCGAATCAATTTTTAACGACTCTGCTTTTTGCTGCGAAACGGAATCAGAAGAAGATATTTTGGTTGATTTCGATACAGTATCGCCCAATGCCGACTGTACCAAACTGTCGATATTGAGAGATGATGGCTTCGAATTTGATTCAATTGGTGTGGGCTGATTAAGTGTAATCGCCTGAGAGCTAGTAACTAATATCAATACAAAAACAATCGTAAAAAATACCTTAAACTTCATATTTTATAAAAAAAATTCATTTCAGTTAGTTGCCTGTCTATCTTTTACAGCGAACTTTCAAATCCCGTTGGCAGTGATTTGTTACCTGTTTTCGCACCCAATTCTTTGATTTTTTCGGCAGTTCGGATAATGTTTCCGCTGCCATCTTTCATTTTTTTCATCGCGTCGTCATACGCGTTGGAAGTGCGGTCGATATTGGCTTTTATCCTGGCCATATCTTCTGCAAAACCAATAAATTTATCGTATAATGCACCGCTCAACCGTGCAATTTCCTGTGCGTTTTTGGTCTGATTTTCCTGCTTCCAGATAGACGAAATAGTTCTGAGTGTTGCTAACAATGTTGTCGGACTAACAATCACAATTTTCTTTTCCCAGGCGTAAGCAAAAATATCACTATCACCCTGCACGGCTACCGAAAACGAAGCTTCAATGGGCAAAAACATTAACACAAAATCGGGTGTATTGAGGTTTTGTGCATTCTGATAATTTTTTTCGCTCAACAGTTTCACATGACTGCGCAACGAATTGATATGATCTTTTAAATATGTTACCCGTTGTTCATCGGTTTCTGCCGACATCAGTCGTTCATAAGCCACCAATGAAACTTTCGAATCGATAATAATATGCTTATTATCAGGCAAATGAAGAATAACGTCAGGACGTTGCACGTTAGCATCATTTCCTTCAATCACTTCTTCGCGTTCATATTCCTGACCTTTCGTCAATCCTGAGCGCTCCAAAACGCGTTCCAGAATCACTTCGCCCCAGTTTCCCTGTTTTTTTACATCGCCTTTCAATGCCTTGGTCAGGTTGTTGGCATCTTCACTTACTTTGGCATTAAGTTCGCTGAGCTTCTTCACCTCTTCTTTCAGACTGATTTTGTCACGTAACTCTTTGTCGTACGTTTCATCCACTTTTTTCTCGAAACTCTGTATTCGTTCTTTGAGTGGATTTAAAATTTCACTCAGATTTTTATGGTTTGATGCAGAAAATTCATCCGAACGTTCTTTCAGAATTTTAGTGGCAATGTTCTCAAATTCAGTGGTTAGGCGTTTTTGAAGTGCTTCTATTTCAGCTTTCTGATTTTCGAGCTTCTCTGCCAGATTTTCATTGACGGTTTTCAGCGTAGCAACTTCTATGCCACGATTATTGGCAAGTTCCTGTTGTTGTGTGAGTTCCTGTAAAGTACGTTCGAAGTCTTCCGTTTTGTTTTTTAGCTTTTCTTCCGCCACACGAAGGATTGTATTGGCTTCATTTAGTGCTTCAGTCAGCTTTTTCTCATTGATTTCCACTGAGTTTTGAAGATTGCTTTGTTTGCGCGACAAAACTATCCACGCCGAAAGAAAACCTGCTGCCAACGCGAAAATTGCAAGAATGTATTCCATAAAATTGTGTGTGTTTAAATTCTTAAAGTCCCCTTTAGGGGGTTGGGGGTCTAATCAAACAAAGTCGGGTGGTCTTCTTCCATTTTCCGGATTATGGTGAGCATAACTGCCTCACGGATAAATTTCGACTTGTTTTGAACTTTGTATTTGGCAATGTAACGGTTCAACGCCTTATTTTCCTCGTCATTCAACGTGAAAATCTGTCGGTGTTTGCGAAGTGAATTGCGTTGCGAAGCCGGAGTTGTATTCTTTTTTGCCATAGATAGTTCTAATTCAGCGCAAAAGTAATATTATCTGAGCAAATTTAACGACATTATAACAAAAAACTGTATTTTTGCCGTTTCAAATCAACCAATTAACCGACTTTCAATTTTCAATTTTCAATTACCAATTTTCAATTACAATCAACCATTCAACCAATCAACGAATCAACAAATAACCAAAAATATATGGCTGAACATAATGAATTAGGCTATCTGGGCGAGGAACGCGCTCAGGCATATCTTCGGGGCAAAGGTTTTTTGATACGCCATACCAACTGGCACAATTCAACTCCATCAGGTGCTGCCGGTAAGCTTGAACTTGATATTGTGGCCGAAAAAGACGGTTTATTAGTGGTTGTGGAAGTAAAAACCCGCTCTACTGAAACCTTTGAACATCCGGCTGAAGCCATTACCAAGCGTAAAATCAGAAACATTATTAACGCAGCTCACGAATACATTTTTCAGTTCGACTGGCAAGGAGAAACCCGTTTCGATGTAATTTCGGCTATACCTCATGGTCAGGATTTCAAAATTGAACATATTGAGGATGCTTTTCTTTCACCATCTTTTTGAATATAAACCTACATTAATGGTATAATTATACGGATTTGGCTATCTCCATGCGTATTTATTCAAATTTGTTATAAAAATAATGTTTTACAATATCCTTAATTCTGTTTCGTGTCTCAACTTGTTTGCGTACTTTTGCAAAATAATTCAAAAGAAAAGATTTGTTTGTTAGTTAAACATTAAAATATCTCATAATGAAAACATTAGAAAAAAACGTTGCTGAAAAACTACTAAAAATTAAAGCCGTAAAATTACAACCCAACAACCCTTTTACCTGGGCTTCGGGTTGGAAATCGCCTATATATTGCGACAACCGCAAAACTCTTTCTTATCCTCAAACACGTAACTTTATCAAAGTGGAAATTTCGCGTCTGATACTGGAAATGTATCCCGATGTTGAAGTTATTGCCGGAGTAGCAACCGGTGCTATTGCACAGGGAGCTTTGGTGGCTGATGAATTAAACCTGCCGTTTGTTTACGTCCGCCCAACTCCTAAAGATCACGGTCTGGAAAATATGATTGAAGGAGATTTGAAACCAAAACAAAAAGTGGTTGTAATTGAGGATCTCATCTCTACCGGAGGAAGCAGTTTGAAGGCTGTGGAAGCCATTCGAAAAGATGGCTCTGAAGTATTGGGAATGATTGCTATTTTTAACTATGGATTTCCTGTTGCAGAAGAAAAATTTAAAGCCGCGAAGGTAAAACTTACCACTCTATGTAACTATGAAGCTGTGCTTGCTGAAGCTCTGGCCACAAATTACATTGGCGAAGGCGATATGGAAACACTGAAAGAATGGCGCGAAAGTCCTTCGACCTGGAAAACGGAATAAAAATATTGATCCTTTTTCTATTGACTATTTACTGTTAAATAGTCAATTGTAAATGTTTAAATAGTAAATAAAAAAAATAAATGACAACATACGAAAGCGATATAAAAGCCATTTCTTCAGGTGAAGAAGTGGTTTTTGGTATACTGAGCGACTTGAAAAATCTTGAAAAATTGCAGGATAATCCATCATTAAATGACAAAGCGAAAGATCTGGTATTTGATTCCGATAGTTGCAGCTTTGCCGTAGAAGGCTTCGGTAAAATGGGTTTCAGAATTGTGGAACGCGAACCATTCAAGACCATCAAAATGGTATCGGAAAATGCACCGGTAGAAATAAATGTGTGGATTCAGCTTAAAGCAGTTGCTGAAAAAGAAACAGCTATGAAACTCACATTGAAAGCCGATCTGCCAATGATGATTAAAATGATGGTTGACAAGAAGTTGCAGGAAGGGCTAAATTCAATAGCTGATTTACTGGCGAATACTCTATCAGCTCCGGTAAAATAAAATATTATGGCAAAACTCTGGGAAAAAAGTATACAGGTGAATGCTAAAATTGAGGCATTTACTGTCGGTCGTGATCGTGAAATGGATGTATTTCTGGCAAAGTACGATGTACTTGGTTCGATGGCACATATCCGCATGCTGGAATCGGTGGGTTTGCTTCAAGCAGATGAACTTAACTTACTTCTCGAAGAACTGAAGAATATCTATCAGTTGGCTGATAAAGGTGAATTTGTGATTGAAGAAGGCGTAGAAGATGTTCATTCTCAGGTAGAAATGCTTCTTACAGCGAAACTCGGAGATGTTGGAAAAAAAATCCATAGCGGACGTTCGCGCAACGATCAGGTATTGCTTGATTTGAAACTTTTTGCGCGGGCCGAAATTGAGAAAACAGTTACGGCTGTTAATGAATTGTTCGAAGTCTTGATTTCGCAAAGCAATAAATACAAAGACGTTTTACTTCCTGGTTATACACATTTGCAGGTAGCCATGCCTTCGTCCTTTGGACTGTGGTTTGGAGCTTATGCCGAAAGTTTGGCTGATGACTTGCAACTTTTGCTTTCTGCATGGAAAATCACCAACCGCAACCCGTTGGGTTCTGCAGCAGGTTATGGTTCATCATTCCCTCTGAATCGTCAAATGACAACTGATTTATTGGGTTTCGACTCGATGAATTACAATGTGGTTTATGCTCAAATGGGACGCGGAAAAATGGAACGCACCGTGGCAAATGCATTGGCTAGCGTAGCTGCAACAGTTGCAAAACTGGCTTTTGATGCCTGCATGTTCACTTCGCAAAATTTCGGATTTATCCGCTTGCCTGATGAATTTACCACTGGTTCGAGCATTATGCCCCACAAAAAGAATCCGGATGTCTTTGAACTGACGCGCGCCAAATGCAACAAGCTTCAATCGCTTCCACAACAAATAATGCTGATAACCAATAATTTGCCATCCGGTTATTTCCGCGATTTGCAAATTATTAAAGAACTTTTCGTTCCTGCTTTTGCCGAACTTACCGATTGCCTGGAAATGACAGCTTTGATGATGACTCATGTGGAAGTCAATGCTGAAATACTGAATGATTCGCGTTATGATTACCTTTTCAGTGTAGAAGAAGTAAACCGTCTGGCATCATCAGGAATGCCATTCCGTGATGCCTACAAGCAAGTCGGACTGGAAATCGAAACAGGTAACTTCAAACCGGATAAAACCGTAAAACACACCCATGAAGGCAGTATTGGTAATCTATGCAACAATGAAATTATTGCTTACAAAAATCAGGTGCTGAGTCAGTTTGGATTTGAAAAAGTGAAAGAAGCAGAACGAAATTTGTTGACCTCCCAAAAAAATTAATTAATTAAATATTTGATTAAAAGCCAGTTAAATTAACTGGCTTTTTTTATTTTTAATTTTCTCAAAAAAAGAATGGCAAGCTTTATTCTGGTTAAATTTATATTGTTATATTTGCAAAGAAAATTAAGGTAAATTCCGGTAAAATAATACTAATTAAAAAAACTCTAATGAAAAAAAGACTGGCAAATTTTCTAATTTGTATTTTGTTGTTGGGTTCTGGGTATGCACAAAAAGAACCCATGAAGTATGGAAAAGTTGATAAATCCGACCTTGAAATGAAGGTTTATCCTGCCGATTCAAGTGCAACTGCAGTAGTGCTTTGTAATTTCGGTTATTTTGATTCCAACAAAATGCAGTTTGTGCATCAAATGAGAATTAAAATATTAAAGGAAGAGGGTAAAGCAAGAGGAAGTTTCAGTGTGCCGGCTGGCGAAAAAACTAATGTAAAAGGCCAGACTGTTAATCTTGAAAATGGTAATCCGGTTGTTACCAAACTTGAAAAATCAGGTATTTTTATTGAAAAAATTACCCGAGATTTGTATCAGGCAAAAGTTGCTTTTCCTAATGTGAAAGTTGGATCAGTTATAGATGTGGAATTTTATTTTCAGGGGTTTCCATCTTATTGGAGTTTTCAGGAAACTATTCCTGTTAAATGGAGCGAATTGATCTTAGAAGAAAGCACCTATTTTTCATGTCGCAAGAACTTTCAGGGTTATGTGTCACTTTCGGAAGCTTCAAGTGATCGTTGGGTAGCAAAAAATGTTCCTGCTTTCAAGACAGAACCATTCGTCAATAATGTAACTAATTATCTTGCAAGGTTTAACATCGAAATGTCGAGCATTCATATACCAGGATATTTATATAAAGATTACGCCACAGATTGGGATGCAGTAGCAAAAACACTACGCGATAATGATGATTTTGGAGGTCAGCTTTCACAACTAAACTTTTTCCCAAATAATCTGGCAAAAGAAATAAAAGCTTCGACAAGAACACCTGAAGAACGAATTGAAAAGGCATTCAAAGAAACTAAAAAAATTAAATGGAATAATCACGAATCAGTTTGGATTTCAAAAAATGGATTAAGTTATGCATTTAATAAAAGGATTGGAAATTCAGCAGACATTAATATGAACTTGTTGTTATTGCTTCGAAAACTTGATATTCAAGCAAATCCGGTAGTATTAAGCACTCGTGAAAATGGTTTTCTTTCTCAATTTTCAGTTAGTCTTGATAAACTGAATTACATTGTTGTACAAGCAGTTATTGATGATAAAACTTATCTGCTTGATGCAACCGATGAAAATATTTCTTTGGGCGAATTACCCGAAAGAACCATTAATGGCAAGGGACTTTTAATTAAAGATGAAGGACAGGAGTGGATTGATTTGACACCGCAAACCAAAAACAAAACTGTCTCTATATTTAATTTTAAACTTACCCAAGATGGTAAACTGAAAGGTGACTGGTCAAAATCATGGGTTGATTATGGTGGTCTGAAACTACGTGAGAATTATAAAAGCTTTAATAGTCAGGATGAATATCTGAAATCCATCGAAAGCAAATATGTTGGTTTGTCGGTTGATAATTACAAATTAGAGAATCTTGATAGTGTTCAACTGCCTGTAAAAGAAGAGTTTAATGTTACGTTGAAAAATAAAATCACAAAAACAGGTAATGAGATTTTCATTCAGCCAATTATGTTTGACAAATATACCGAAAATCCTCTTAAAGCCGAGGATCGTGTTTATCCGGTTGATTTTACCACTGCGCGTGAAAATACCCAGATCTTCTTTTTAGAAATTCCAGATGGTTATACTATAGAACAACTACCAAAAAACATTAAGATGGCCTTACCCCAAAACGCTGCGAGTTTTCAAATGCTGTCTACTGTGAATGAAAATAAAGTTCAGGTTTTATTTAAGTTCTCTATTAACAAACCCGTATTTTATCAACCTGAATATCTTGATTTAAAAACTTTTTTTGATGAACTGGTGAAAAAACAGTCCGAAATGTTAATATTCAAACATGTTTAGATATATAACATGTGCAATAATAGAGATTTAAACCAAAAGACCATATTCATTGCGAGTCCCTTGCAATAACTAAAAAATAAAAATGAACGCATGAAAAAGAAATCATTATTGATTGTGTCTTTCATCCTCCTCTTTGCTTTATTGCAGGCTAAAGACCTCAAATATGCTATTAAAGATATTCCACAAGCACTGAAAGAAAATGCGCATACAGTTATGCGTCTGAATCAGATGGAAGTTGAAATTAAATCTGAAAAACTGGTTGTAGTTACAATAACCGAAGTTCGGACTATTCTCAATAAAAATGGTCACTACGACAGTTTTTTCAGGGAAATGTATAGCCCTATGAATAAAATCATCTGGATTAAAGGAAAACTCTTTGATGAATCAGGGAAGCAAATAAAATCATATTTTTCAGACGATGTAAAAGATTTCTGCTATAGAGACGGATTTTCGCTTTATCAAGACAACAGGGTAAAAATGATTGATCCAGAATATGCAAACTATCCTTTTACAGTAGAATACACTTATCAGATGGAAATGAAACAATCTTTGTTTCTACCGTCTTGGAGTCATTCTCCTGAAAACACATCTTTCGAAATCTCATCCTACACACTAAAAGTTCCACCCGGCTATAATTTCAGGTATAAAGAATATAATTTGTCAAAACCAGTAGTTAAATCAACTGTAGATGGTAAAGAAATTTATAGTTGGTCTTTAAATAATTTGAAAGCAAGAGTAGACGAACCACTTTCATCTATTAAGACACCCGATTTCCCATTGGTACGAGTTGCTCCAAATAACTTTATGTTAGGAGAAACCAAAGGCTCAGCTGAAAGTTGGAAACAATTGGGAATGTGGGCTACAACGCTCATTACCGATAAAGACAAATTGCCGGATGCAACTATTGCCAAGGTAAAAGAACTAACAACTAACTGTAAAACTGATATCGAAAAGGTGAAAGTAATTTATGAATTTATGCAACAAAAAACCCGTTACGTAAATATTGCTATTGGCATTGGTGGTTGGCAACCTTTCGATGCATCGACAGTTGATAAAAACTCATATGGTGATTGTAAAGCTCTTTCTAATTATACCCATGCACTTTTGAACGCAGTTGGTGTCAAATCATTTTATACTTTAGTAAAGGCTGGTTCGGAAGCCGACGATATTGATGAAAGTTTTCCATCCAGTCAGTTCAATCATGCATTTGTTTGTGTCCCTGTTGAGAAGGATACTATCTGGCTCGAATGTACCAGTCAAAGACTTCCATGCTGTTTTAATAGCGATTTTACGGACGATCGTAACGTTTTAATAATTGATGGAGAAAATAGCAGATTAGTTCATACGCGCATTTATCCTGCTACTGAAAATTGTACCAACCGGACATCAAATATTTTACTGAAAGATGAAACATCAGGCGAAGCTACAGTAAAAACGCAATATATTGGCTTAGCTTATGGCGATATGTCGCGCATTTTATATGTAGATGATGCAGATAAGAAAAAACATATTACACAAGGGATTGAATTACCTTCCTTTACACTCAACAACTTTTCCTTTATTGAAAACAGAAGCAAGACACCTTCTCTAAACGAAAATCTGAATATGAGCATAACCAATTACATTCATAAGCTATCAGGTGAAATATTGTTACTGCCATTAAATTTCATGAATAAGTTGACTTCTATTCCGGAAAAAGTCAGAAACCGGAAAACAGAAATGTGTATTCGTCGCTCTGAACAAGAGAATGATACAGTAGTATATCAACTGCCATATGATTATAAAATTGTTGAATTACCAACCAACCAAAACATTACAAGTAAGTTTGGAAAATACACTGCTTCGGTAACTAAAAAGGAAAACATCATCACTTATAATCGTCATTTTGAACTGAATAAAGGAACTTATCCGGCTGAAGATTATGCCGATTTCAGGGACTTTCTGGAACAGGTTTCTACTGCCGATGAAGTGGTGGCCAATTTGAAAAAACAATAGCGAACTTTAAATTTCCCGGTTTTAAAAAACCCTTGCATCCAAATAGCTGCAAGGGTTTTCGTTATATATAGAGTCCACAGGGTTTCGCCTGCAGGAAGATAGTTCTTTTTCAGTTGACAGTTGTCAACTATACATTGTCAACTGTCAATTGGTTTACATCATTCCACCCATTCCGCCACCCATTGGCATTTGTGGTGCTGCATGTTCTTCTTTCTTTTCGGTGATTACACATTCGGTAGTGAGAAACATACCCGCAATAGAAGCTGCATTTTCGAGTGCTACACGACAAACTTTAGCAGGGTCAACCACTCCGGCTTTGAAGAAGTGTTCGTATTTATCGGTTTGTGCATTATAACCGAAATCATTTTTACCTTCTAGTACTTTCTGAACTACTACGGCACCTTCTTTACCTGCATTGAAAACTATCTGCCGCAATGGTTCTTCAATTGCACGTTTGATAATTTCAATACCGGTTTGCTCGTCATCGTTTATTGCTTTGATATTTTTCAATGATTCGATAGCACGGATATAAGCCACACCACCACCGGGAACGATTCCTTCTTCGATAGCAGCTCGGGTTGCACTCAACGCATCATCTACACGATCTTTTTTCTCTTTCATTTCTACTTCCGAAGCAGCACCTACATAAAGAACTGCCACACCACCGGCCAGCTTAGCCAAACGTTCCTGAAGTTTTTCGCGGTCGTAATCCGAAGTGGTAGAAGCTATCTGCGCTTTAATTTGTCCTACGCGGCTATGTATTGAATCTTTTGCTCCTGCACCGTTCACAATCACGGTATTGTCTTTGTTTACAGTCACTTTTTCAGCAGTTCCAAGCATTTCAAGTGTTGCTTGTTCCAGTTTGATACCTTTTTCTTCAGATATAACCACACCGCCGGTCAGGATAGCAATGTCTTCCAACATTTCTTTGCGACGGTCGCCAAAGCCGGGAGCTTTTACGGCACAGATTTTCAGATTTGCACGAAGGCGGTTTACAACCAATGTTGTCAACGCTTCGCTGTCCACATCTTCAGCAATAATCAACAACGGACGACCCGACTGAACAGCTGGTTCTAAAACGGGAAGCAATTCTTTGAGATTTGATATTTTTTTGTCGTGGATTAGGATGTATGGTTTTTCCATTTCCACTTCCATTTTTTCGGTATTGGTAACGAAATAAGCAGAAATATAACCACGGTCGAACTGCATACCTTCCACCACTTCGATGGTTGTATCAGTACCTTTAGCTTCTTCTATGGTGATGACGCCGTCTTTCGACACTTTGCGCATCGCATCAGCAATCAGTTTACCGATAACTGCATCGTTGTTGGCCGAAATAGAAGCAACCTGTTCAATCTGATCGTAGTTGTCGCCAACCACTTTTGCCTGCGAAGCAATGCTTTTCACTACTTCGATAACCGCCTTGTCGATACCGCGTTTCAAATCCATAGGATTGGCACCGGCAGCCACGTTTTTCATACCTACACTAACGATAGATTGAGCTAAAACGGTTGCGGTTGTTGTTCCATCACCGGCATCATCACCAGTTTTCGAAGCAACTTCCTTCACCAACTGAGCACCCAGATTCTGAAATGAATCTTCCAGTTCAATTTCTTTTGCCACAGTTACACCGTCTTTGGTGATGTGTGGAGCGCCGAATTTTTTCTCGATAATTACATTACGACCTTTTGGTCCGAGTGTTACTTTCACTGCATTTGCCAACTCATCAACTCCTTTTTTAAGTTGATCGCGGGCATCAATATTGAATAAAATTTCTTTAGACATATCTTTATTAATTTACGATTTAAACATTTACGATTTACAATTTCAAGTCATAATCTTGGTTCTTGACTCTTGGTTCTAAAATCTAATTAAATAATTGCCAAAATATCCGACTGACGCATGATTAGGTATTTCTCACCTTCCCATTCCAGTTCTGTTCCGGCATATTTGCCATACAATACGGTATCGCCTACGGCAACAACCATTTCTTCGTCTTTAGTTCCTTTTCCTACGGCTAATACTTCAGCTTTTAGCGGTTTTTCTTTAGCTGAATCCGGAATAATGATTCCGCTCACTGTTCTTTCTTCTGCCGGTGCCGGTTTTACCAACACGCGATCGGCTAATGGTTTAATGTTCATATTTTTTCGGTTTTAAATTGTTTGTTTTTTACGGTTACTTTTCTTTCAGAAATTATGCCAAAGCAAAATCGTGTCAATTTTGTCATGAAAGTTTGTCATTTTGTCAGTGATGTGTTGCAAAGAAACAACAGTTTGTACCAATCGTAGAGGAGTAAAGAGGGAGATTTACGACAAAGTAACCAACGAAGAATCCCTTTTGTTAATCTGAATTTCAGAGCGAATAATCCATTTAATTTCAGAGAGTTGATTTTCAGAAATGATTTCAGAAGCATGGATTCATCTGACAGGAATGGATATTTTCCGGAACAATACAATAAGTAAAGATTACGGGTGGCTTCTTCTGTTTTTTTTAGAAACGTCCGGTTATCGTCCAGTCCTTTGTGAATAAGTGGATTATCAATCTGAATAAATTCATAACCCAGCTGATGCAGTTCGTGACCAAAAAGCATATCCTCATGTCCGTAGCCCCGAATGCTCTCGTCGAAACGAACTTCGTTGAAAATCTTTTTGGAAATCAGGAAGTTGAAGGTAGAAAAATTGTTTTTCCCACGTTCAATAGCCGTTCTTGCTTCCCTTACACGACCGTATTTTAATCGCAAACTATAATCTGAATCATTTTCTTTCGAATCGTAAGCCGTACCACCTATCACGATACAGTCTTCTTTGTAAAATGCCAGGTACTTTGCCACAAAATCAGTTGAGCAAACCTCTGCATCACAATCCATAAACAGCAAATGGTCAAACTTTGCTTCGTCTGCCAACTTGTTTCGAATGGCCGAGCGACCGATATTTTCTTTCAGAGCAATGTATTTGCAATTTTCAAGTTTACCGATCAGTTTGTTTTCAGCAATAAATTTGTCAGAGCCATCCTCTATTACAATCAGCTCAAAATCAATACCTGAGTCCATAGCCTGACGGTGCAATTCTGTTGCCAGTCGGGTGATATTGTAGTTGTATGTTGGAATAAGGATGGAGAGCATGATTTATTGTTTGTTGATAACTGACATCAATATTTTTTCTTCATTTTCCCAGCAAAGTTCTTTTTTGGCTTTAGTAGTGTTTTTCTTCACAATATTGTATCTCGTTTCGTCAGCAAAAATGGAATTTATAACTTCAGCAATATGCTTTGGCTCATGGTTTTGAATATAATAGCCAATATCGTATTTATCAATAATCTGTCGCAATTCCAGCAGTCCTGAAGAAAGCGTTGGAATGCCTGAATGAATATAATCGAACAATTTATTGGGCAATGAAAAATGATAATTCAGGTTTGTATCTTTGTCGATGGCAAGTCCCAAATCACTGTTTATGGTATATTGACGTAATTCTTCAAAGGGCATTTTGTCCTTAAAAATCACTTTGCTTTGCAACTGTTTTTCTTCAACCATCTTCTTGAGGGTGGGCAGCACGTCGCCACTTCCACAAATTAGCAATACCGCATTTTCAATAAATTGCATAGCTTCAACAGCCTCTTCGGCACCACGTTGCACATTAATTCCTGTTCCCTGAAGAATCAGAATACGTTTATCAGCCGGCAAGTCGAGCTCCTGGCGAGACTTCAGTCGATTGGGTGAAAATGTCGTCGGAATATTGCGACTCACCTGAACTGTTTTATGAAATTTATCGCTGTAAAGTTTAGCGATGGAAGCATTAACAGTGAGAATATCAGTCAAATATGGAAAAATGGAATTTTCAATTTTTCTCCAAATGGCTTGTATAGCCGGACGGTTGACAAGTTCAGGTGTTTCGGTGAAATATTCATGTGTATCGTAAATCAGCCTTTTGCCACGGATAGTAGCAGCCAAAAAAGCAGCTGGCAGTGTATCGAGATCGTTGGCAAAAATTAAATCGACATCGGCTAACAGTAAATGAAAGAAGAGTCGGATGTTGTATTCTGCATAAAACAATGGACCACTGTGAAATACAAGTTTCTTTCGGAGAATAAAATAATTTCGCTGAAGTGGTTTACTTTCAGGCAGTAATCGTCCATATTCCACCACCCAATAACCGCATTTTTCGAGTGTCAGGCAGGTTTTATGAACCCGCTGGTCAGTCGACAAATCGTTGGTGACACAGACTATGGCCTTTTTTTTCATTCTTTCAAAAACTGGGTTATTTATCTTTAAGGTAAGAAATGATATCCTGATAAAGTTTCCGGTGATAGGAACGGGGTGTATCCTCAACCGAAGTATTATGCCAAAGCAAAACCAGTTCACCGTTCCAGCTTTCCACCATATTTATCAGCCGGATACAATATTCATAAGCTTCGTGTGCATTCAGGTTCATGTAGCGATTATCGCTAAGGCTGCTGTCCATTACGGTAAGTGGATGAAGTGTAAGCAAAGTAAGTTGTTTCGTAATCGGATTTATCCAACGAACAGCACGACAAGTTCCAAGTCGGAATCCCGCTACATCGGCATAACCGAGTGTGAAATCGTCGGTAATACCCGCATTAATCAAAGCCTGCATGTCTTCCGGTTCGCGGGAATCAAGGTAATGGTGACGGTTGTAGGTGGTTTTTCTTTTGGTAATCCGCTCCAGATGTTTCTTTTCATCTGCAATTTTTTCAGGATGTATTCCTGCTTCATAGCTTGAATGCAGTCCAAAAGTGATATTCTTTCGTTTGCAGAGCTTAACTAATGACTGAAAATCCTGAATATGATGCGTGATAAATGGTTTGTCTTCTTTTCGAATTCCACCTCCAATTTTCAAAAAAACGATTGGTTCGCAGCGGTCAGCTCCAACTTTTTGTCGGAGTGAATTGTCAAGACGAAAAAGCCATGGTGATGTATACCACGGATCGTTTTGAAGTCCACCAAAATAACTTTTTATAGCTTTATTTCCTTCTTTCGGACGGCGAATACCCCGCAGCAATCCGCCCATAAATCCTCTTAAGCTCCGAAAATGCGACAACTGATCCACATCGTGAGTCAGAAATATTTTCCGTATTGCCGGTTTGGGTTCAGGAACATCCAATCCAATTTCTCTTAGCTGATTCCGTAGAATCTTACCATATTCGTCCACAATTGGCGAATCAATAAATCCGGCACGATAAGGCAGCGATTCTTTACCCGGAAATCGCCCGTGAACATCCCGGATGTCCTTTCGAACCATTTCTTCGTAACGGCTTATCAAATAGTACGTGCTGGCAATAAGGTCGGCATGAATAATTCGTGTGGTGCCAACTTGTTGTACTTCAGTATTGCCAAAAAATATCGGAGATTCTTCCCAAATTTGAAGTGGTATTTGAGGTATAGAATCATGTGAGCCATAAACTCCTTCCGAAAAAAAATCTGAAGATTTGATAACCAGTTTATATTTGCGGTATTCTTTTGGATTTGAGGTATATCCAACTTTTGCAACTACTTTTTTGGAAACAGTATCGCCAAGCAGAAAACAAATAATATATTCGATAATCTCAGTCATTTTGCAGCTACAATCTCTTTAGTTTTTCAACTTTTTCTTTCGTTCATTACTGAATGTTACCAAAAGGGCTACACCCAATCCTATCATTAAATCTTTGTTTGACAAAATATTAAAATAAATATCATCCGAAGATTTCAGGTTGGTTATTAGTTTTAAAATCACTGAAAGTGAAGTGAAAATTAAAAAAGCAACAAAGCCAAAAATTACCGGTTTCAGTTTAGGATGTATGGTCATTTATGTTCGTTTTTAAATCGGATGTCAAAAGTACAGAATAAATACGAAAAACAGACTAATTAATTACAAATTTCAATTTTTTCTGAAAATATAAATCAGACTGTCAGCGCATTATACACAAAAAATGGGAAGCCGGTGAGCTTCCCAAGATTTGCAAAATTATAAATTTTCGCTAATTTTCTTCTTTTTCGAGTTTCGATTTTGCAAAATCCAGAATACCCTTTAAGTGCTTGGTCATAATTTGAGCAGCTTTCTCTCCATCGCGTTTTTTTATTGCATTCATCATTTGTTGATGTTCATCAATTACATCGGGATTAGGAGCACAAAGTCTGTCACGTTGATATATTTCCATAATATCAGGAATTACAATCATCAACATAGCTTTGAAAACCGGGTTATGACTCGATTCGGCTACTGTACGGTGAAAAGCAAAGTCACTTCCGATACGTTTTGCAGTATTAAAATCGCGCAAGTAGTTTTCGTGAGCTTTTTCCAATTTCTGCATATCCTTTTCAGTCCAACGTTCAGCACAAAGACGAATAGCATTGGTTTCAAGTACCACACGTGTTTCGACAAGTGAATAAAAATCATAACTTTGGAGATTAAGAACATCTGAAATCAGACCATCCAGTGTATTAATGTCCAGTCCATTTATTATTGATCCGCTTTGTGGAAGTGTTTTTATTATTCCGTAAAACTCAAGTTTGTGCAGTGCTTCACGAACCTGAGTTCTTCCGAACCCAAATTCTACGGCCAACTTTCGCTCCGCAGGCAGTTTATCCCCTGGTTTTAAAACGCCGGAATTAATTAAATCTTTTACTTTTGAGATTACTTTATCTGTAGGACTTTCAACGTTTTGTTCTTTTAGTCCTGTAAATGTTTCAGCCATATTTAATGAAATAAATTTATTCTATGAAGGTTTTATTTAATTCAAAAATTTGAAAATCAGGTTATTTCCACAAATCTTTGCAAAGATAATAAAAATTGGTTTTAAGTTTATTTTTTAAAAATATTTTTTAGTGTGTTTTTTAAAATCTTGATTTTTTATATAGCAAAAATCTGGTCAACCAAAAGTAGTACAAACTTTGATTTAATCATACATCTATTTTCAAATATTTTTCAACAATTCAGAGTTTTCTGCTCAACAACATAGATTTCGTGCTTTTTTAAAACTGCTGAAAACAAAAAAGCTCATCAGATTATTAATTCTGATGAGCTTTTATAAAAAAAATCCGATTTACAATCCAAAAGTTTCGGCAACTGCTTTACAAAGCACTTTTCCGCGAACAATATTTAGACCTCTATGTAAGTCTTCATGTACTTCACAGGCCTTTTCCCAACCCATATCTGCCAGTATAAGTGCATAAGGCAGGGTCGCATTTGTCAGTGCCAATGTAGAAGTGAAAGGCACAGCTCCGGGGATATTTGCAACACAGTAATGCAAAATTCCATCCACTTCGTAAACCGGGTCGGCATGAGTGGTTGGGTACGACGTTTCGAAACAACCACCCTGATCAATGGCCACGTCTACCAATACCGAACCGGGTTGCATCAGTTTTAGCATTTCGCGGGTAATAAGATGCGGTGCTTTTGCGCCCGGAATAAGTACTGCACCAATAACCAAATCTATATGAGGCAACAAATCTTCAATATTTTGAGTAGACGACATCAGTGTATCCACATTGGCAGGCATAATTTCACTCAGGTAACGCAAACGTGTCAATGATATATCAGCAATGGTGACATGAGCTCCAAGTCCGGCAGCCATCAGGGCGGCCTGCGTACCAACAACTCCACCGCCCAATACCAGTACATTGGCAGGTTTTACACCAGGAACTCCACCCAGTAAAATTCCCTTTCCGCCTTTTGGTTTTTCCAGATACTTGGCGCCCTCCTGAATAGACATGCGCCCTGCTACTTCCGACATGGGAATAAGCAGTGGCAAGGTATGGTCAGTTTTTTCCACTGTTTCGTAAGCCAGACAAATAGCACCGGTTTCCATCATGGACAATGTAAGCTCTTTTTCTGAAGCAAAATGGAAGTAAGTAAATAGCAACTGATTGGGTTTAATAAGTTTATATTCACTTTTCACAGGTTCTTTTACTTTCATAATCATTTCAGCCACCTGATAAACTTCAGCAGCTGAGTTTAGAATTTTTGCCCCTGCTTTAATATATTGTTCATTGCTGAATCCACTATTTTCACCTGCGTGTGTTTCTACAAAAACTACATGACCGTGCTGTACAAGCGTTCGGGTACCGCCTGGTGTTACCGACACACGACTTTCATTGTTTTTTATTTCTTTCGGAATTCCAATTTTCATATTGACTGTTTTTTATGGAAATGACTAAAATAAGTAGTAAAATCACTGTAAAAATAAAGCATTAATTTTAAATTGCAACTAAATTCGGAATATTTTTTAATTTCATGACTATTATTTATTCTGCTGAAGGCTATATATTTGATTTTAAACACTATTTGATTGTTTTTAAATTGAAACTAAACAGTCATTTTGTTTCAGTTTAGTTCGTTATTTTTGCATAATATGCAGTATATTTATTTTTATTTAGCACAAACACTTACAAATTGAAAGCAAACGAAATCAGAACATTTATTAACGGTTAAAAACGTGTACTTGATAAAATTCCGAACTAAAATAATCCATTCCGAACAAACAGTATTTCTTTGTAAGATATAAATTTTCCCAGTCAAAGTATTTTATCTAATTTTACGGATTGTTTAATTTGAAATCAAGCGCCATGAAGACAGAAAAACACCTTTCGTTTTTCGGTAATCTAAGGTTTAGATTACTGACTTTATTGTTGTTGTCGGTTGTGCTGAAGTTATTTGCAATTCCAAATTATCCTGCAGATGCAGCTTCTGACGCAAGGGAATTTACCGAATATAAAGGCAAAATTGTCGATAAAAAGTCGGGAGCTACACTGGCTTATGCGGGAATAACGGTGTTGGGAACCAATATTTCAACAGTTTCTAATTCGGAAGGAGAATATTCGATAAAAATTGCCAAAGATATTCAAAATCCAAAGGTAAAAATCAGCTTTATTGGTTACAAAAACAAACTTGCCACACTCGCCGACCTGGGCAAATCGCGGATTGAAATGGAACCGGCTTCCATTGAATTACCGGAGTTGAATGTAATATCGAAGAATGCCGAAGCACTAATAAAGGCTGTACTTGAAAAGCGTGCTGAAAATTATTTCAACACTTCAACTCTGATGACGGCATTTTACCGCGAAACTATACGTAAAAGCCGCACCTATGTTTCGCTTGCCGAAGCCGTGGTGGAAGTCAACAAACAACCTTACACCTCATTAAAAGCCGATGCGGTTAGGCTTTTCAAATCACGGAAGCAAACCGATTACAACAAGTTAGATACACTGGCTTTCAAGCTTCAGGGCGGACCGTTTAATTCGTTGTATCTGGACATCATGAAAAACCCCGAGTTTATCTTTACCGACGATATGATTGCAAATTACGAGTTTACATTCGATCATTCCACCCGTGAAGATAACCGGTTGCTTTATGTTCTGGATTTCAAACAACGCCCAAACACTTCAGTGCCAATGTATTTCGGAAAATTGTATATTGATGCGCAAAGTCTGGCATTGAAAACTGCTGTTTTTAGTCTGAATATAAAAGATAAAGACGCTGCTGCTTCGATGTTTATCCAGAAAAAACCATTCAATGCACGAGCTTATCCCACCGAAACAAAATACAGGGTTGATTACCTTGAAAAAGATGGGAAATGGTATTATTCATACAGCCGCATTGAACTGGGAATGAGAATTATATGGAAAAAGAAATTATTTAATACCAATTATTTTTCCACCGTGGAAATGGCCGTAACCGACTGGGGACAAGGTGCTGAAGTCAAATCGTTTAATTACAAAGACCGCCTGAAACCATCCGTAATAATAAGTGATGAAGCCGATGGCTTTTCCGACCTGAAGTTCTGGGGCGAATTCAACGTGATTGAACCCGAAAAGTCAATTGACTCGGCTATCAAAAAGATTCAGAAACAATTAGAAAAAAAATAAATTACTATCCTGATGATGAAACGAATTACCTTTATTTTAACCGCTGCTATTCTTGTTCAGTTTGCTTTTGCCCGTAATCAAGTTGATACGATTTCTGTATTATCCACAAAAATGCACAAATCCATAAAAACGGTGGTTGTTCTTCCCAAAAATTACTCCAAACACAAACATTATCCTGTGGTTTATCTACTTCACGGATACAGTGACAGTTATGCCAAATGGGTAAAAACCGTGCCATCAATTAAGATGCTTGTCACTCAGCACCAGTTTATTGTAGTTTGCCCCGATGGCGGCTACAGCAGTTGGTATCTGGATAGTCCGGTGGATTCAACTTACCAATACGAATCGTTTATTATCGGTGATTTGCTTCCGTACGTTGATACACACTATGCCACCATTCACGACCGCTCTGCTCGTGCCATTACCGGTCAAAGCATGGGCGGTCATGGTGCGTTGTATCTGGCTATGCGAAATAAAAACCTTTTTGCACATGCCGGCAGTATGAGTGGCGGGGTGGATTTGCGATACAATACTAAAAACTGGGACATCGCCAAACGTCTAGGAAGTTTCGAAACCAACCCCGATGAATGGAATAACCGCTCGGTGATAAATCTGGTAGAAAACCTGAAAAACAAAGAGCTTGACCTGATTATCGATTGCGGTACTTCCGACTTTTTCTATCAGATTAATGCCGCTTTACATCGCCGCCTGCTGGCACTGAATATCGATCACGACTACATCGAACGCCCCGGAAGACATAGTTGGCCTTACTGGACAAACTCGGTGAACTATCAGTTCCTGTTTTTCTCGGAATGTTTTAAAGGGCTGAAGAGATAAAAACGATGTCACCAAAACTGTTATCACACGAAGCATTTCAAGCCATTCGTTACCGCAATTTCAGGTATTTTCTGGGTTATCGGTTTTTTATGACTACCGCCACGCTGATGCAGTCAGTGATTGTGAGTTGGCACATGTATTTCCTTACTAAAAATGTGGTTTGGCTGGGAATGATTGGGCTGGTGGAAGTGCTTCCTCAGGTTTCCGTTTCATTGTTTGCAGGTCATTATGTTGATTTATGGGACAAAAAGAAAATTATCCGTTTTACCACACTTTTATTGCTTCTTGGTTCCGCCATTCTAACACTTTACAGTATTGAATCCTTTCATTCCTTTGAGCGGTTTGGAATCTGGCCCATATTTATCACCATTTTCCTTACCGGACTTTCACGTGGCATTCTTATGCCTGCCAACACCGCTTTGCTGGGATATATAGTGAATAAAAACCATTATGCCAACGCTGCAACCTGGAATAGTGCCAACTGGCATTTTGCGGCTGTACTTGGTCCTGCTTTGGGTGGATTAGTATATGCATTTTCCACTATTTCTGTGGCATACAGTTCTGTTTTCATTATTTACCTTATTTCGCTTGCTATGGTGAATGGGTTGAACGTCGAACATGTGATTCGTAAACTGGATTCAGCTACCGAAGATATGATTAGCCGCATAGGCGAAGGAATCCGCTTTGTACTGAAATCGCCTGAACTGCTTGGTGCTTTCTCGCTCGATATGTTTGCGGTGCTGTTTGGCGGTGCGGTGGCCATGCTGCCGGTTTATGCTTCGGATATTCTGCATGTAGGACCCGAAGGATTGGGATTTCTGCGTGCCTGTCCGGCTATCGGCTCGATTTTTATGTCGGGTTACCTTATGTTCAACCCACCTGTACATAACAGCGGACGAATTCTGCTACTTTGCGTTGCTGCTTTTGGATTGTGCATGATAGGTTTTGCCTTTTCAACCTTTTTCTGGCTTTCAGCCATACTTTTAATCCTGAGCGGATTGTTCGACAATGTGAGTGTGGTGATTCGCGGAACGATTCTGCAGCTTTACACTCCGGAACATATGCGCGGACGGGTTGGGTCGGTCAACAGCATTTTTATCGGCTCGTCCAACGAGTTGGGTGCATTCGAGTCGGGGATTGCAGCTAAGTTTATGGGGCTGGTACCTTCGGTAGCTTTTGGCGGAATAATGACACTGATTGTGGTAGCAACTACGGCGAAAATCAATCCGGTATTGCGGAAATTATCGCTGAAATAAATCGTTTTACTTTTACTTTTTCTTTACCGCCACTGACACTATAATTGAAGCAGTCAGAAATACGACAATTACTCCCAGCGAAACGAAGTTCGAAATCTGAAAATGATAACCAAACTCCGAGCAGAATTCATTCACTATCATTTTAAGTCCGATAAATGTAAGAATGCCCGAAAGTGCGTATTTCAGGTAATGGAAGTACCCCATGATACCATTGAGCGCAAAATACAGCGAGCGCAAACCCAGAATGGCAAAGATATTGGATGTATAAACGATGAACGGATCTTTGGATACTGACAGTACAGCCGGAATGGAATCGACCGCAAAAATAAGATCGGACGCTTCAATAACCAGCAACGCGATGAAAAATGGTGTAGCATACAGAATTTTATCTTTTCGAACAAAAAACTGAGACTTTGACGTATCGTTGGTAACCGGAAAAATCTTCTTAAATACACGAATAAAGAAATTTTTGTTTGGATTATATTCTTCATCTTCTTTTTCGAAAACAAGTTTAATACCGGTATAAACCAAAAATGCACCGAACAAATACATAATCCACTCAAATTGCTGAATCAGTGCCACCCCGGCAAAAATAAAGACCGCCCGCATGAAAATAGCTCCGATAATTCCCCAGAAAAGTATTTTGTGCTGAAACTTTGGATCAATTTTGAAAAATCCGAAAATCAGAATAAATACAAACAGATTATCTACACTCAGTGACTCTTCAATGAGATAGCCGGTAAGGAATTCGACCGCCTTGATTTTTCCGAAATAATGATAAACTCCCAAATTGAAAGCTACAGCCAGTAATATCCAGAACAAGCTCCACAGAAGAGCTTCCTTCATATTTACGGCTTTGTCTTTCTTGTGAAAAACAAATAAATCCAGACAGAGCATAACTGCCACAAACGCGATAAATGCTAACCAAAAAACGATACTAATACTGCTACTAATTTCCATTCTTAAACCCATTTTGAAAAGTGATACAAAGTAAATCAATAAAATGCAAATACACAAAAAGCATTTGTTCATGATTGTGATAAGTAAATTTCTTAACTTTAAAACGGTCAAACATCAAAAAATCATTATCTTTGCCAGCAAATAGATTTTTCTTTGTTTGTCACAGAACGATTTACAACCCAGAACTGTTATTTTTTGTTAGTCAAACATAGCCTTAAAGAAAAATCATAAAGCTGATTATATGAAAAATACGCAACTCAGAACCTGGCTTTTCTATATCGTCATGCTGGCTTTGTTTGCCGTATTTACCTATCTTTTGTTTCAGAAAGGAGAAGTATTTAATGGAATAGCTCCATTAAAAATTCATTCTATTCAAAGTGGAACCGGTTTGGATATGTTTAAGTCTTCACTTTTACATAATCTGGCTGAACCGGCATCAATGTTGCTTCTTCAAATTATTTCAATCCTTATTGTATCGCGAATTTTCGGCTGGATGTTCAAGAAAATTGGTCAGCCTACTGTTATTGGTGAAATTCTTGCAGGGATCGTACTTGGTCCATCGCTGTTGGGCTATTTCTACCCTCAGGCCTTTCATTTTCTGTTTGCAGCAAATTCTCTTGGCAACATATACATTTTAAGTCAGTTAGGACTTATTTTATTTATGTTTACGGTAGGAATGGATTTGAATGTAGGAGTCTTGAAACAGAAGATTAGTCAAACCTACGTGATAAGTCATGCAAGCATTTTGATTCCGTATTTAATGGGAATGACACTTGCATATTTTGTATATAAAGAATTTGCTTCAAACCATACAGATTTTCTTTCGTTCGCCTTATTTATAGGTATTTCGATGAGTATCACCGCATTTCCTGTTCTGGCACGCATTGTTCAGGAAAAAGGGTTGAGCAAAACTCATCTGGGGACTATGGCTATTGCCAGCGCAGCTAACGACGACGTAACAGCCTGGTGTATTCTGGCTGCGGTAATTGCCATTGCCAAAACCGGAAGTTTTATCAGTTCGTTGTACACTATTGGATTTTCGATATTGTACGTAATACTTATGTTGTTGATTGTCAGACCGTTTTTAAAACGGGTTGGTGAGATTTACAGCAATAACGAGGTGTTGAATAAAAGTATTATTGCATTTTTATTGCTCATACTTATAGTGTCTTCATTCATTACACAGGTAATCGGAATTCACGCACTTTTCGGAGCATTTCTGGCAGGTGTTGTAATGCCACAACTTCCTAATTTCCGCCGATTGGTAATCGAAAAAATTGAAGATGTATCGGTTACATTACTTTTGCCATTATTCTTTGTGTTTACCGGCTTACGAACTGAAATAGGATTGCTTAATTCACCTTATTTGTGGGGAATTTGCGGTATTTTTATTTTAGTTGCAATTACCGGAAAGTTTGTTGGGGGAGCTTTTACAGCACGAATTTTAGGAGAAACCTGGAAAGACAGTCTCTCGATCGGTGTATTAATGAACACACGGGGTTTGATGGAATTAATTGTGCTGAATATTGGTTACGAAATGGGCATTTTACCTCCGGCAATTTTCGTTATGTTGGTGATAATGGCTTTGGTAACTACATTTATGACCACTCCGGTTTTAACTCTTATCAATTATATATTCCCTGAAAAAGACATTGAAAAAGAGTATATCATTCAGCAGACCCAGGGAATTTTCAAAACACTTATTGCCGTGGGAAATCCCGAAAATGGAAAAGCATTGCTCGATGTAGCCAAAACAGTGCTTGACGGAGCTAAAAATACGCTGGCTGTAACTGCATTACACATTACGCCCGGCACTGATACCAACCCAATTTATGGTGAACAATTTTCGGTTGAAAGTTTCAGAATAATTAAAGAAGAGGCTGATAATCAAAATATTCCAATCGAAACTGAATATAAAGTTGCAGATATTATTGAATCCGAAATTGTAAAAACCACGAATCATAATAATTTTGACTTTTTGCTAGTGGGTGCCGGTGTTTCATTGTCAGGTATTCCATTTTTCAAGGAAACTACACGTTTTCAAAACATCTACTGGCTCAATCGTGCTATAAACAATATCTTCAAACAACAGCAGTTTTTCTTTCCGGGATCACTTATCAGGGACAAAACCAAATATTTTGTTGATAACACCAATTGTAGTGTGGGAATTTTTATAAACCGCGGTTTTACAAGCATTACTACTACATTAGTTTATCTACACGACGAATCAGATGTCTTTCTGCTCCGTTATGCCCGCCGATTGATTCGAAACAACAGCAATGTTAGCATCAGCATTGTAGATGTGAATAAACTTGCTTCAAACAGCGAAGTAATTCGTAAAGGAATTCAGGATTTACGGCAGCAATATCCGAATGAAGTGAAACTGAATAAAGCAACTAAACTTAGTGATGCTGTCTTTGCAAAACAAAGCTTTCTGCTTATAAGCTGTCCTACCTGGGATAAACTTTCAGAAACACAGAAACACGATTTGAAAAACATTCCTTCAACGTTGATTATCAATAAGAAGAATAGTCGCTGGCATACCGGACACCACAATCGCCATATACCGAATGTGCAAATTGATTCGATGTCGGCAGAAATGTAAAACATTATAAAGAAACAGGGTGATTCTAAAATTGAACCACCCTGTTTCTTTTATAAACTCTTTGACCTTTAAACTATTCACTCAACGAATTCCAGCCCTGTGCCTGCAATTCAATTTCCTCACCTTCACGTCCAACTAATTGCAATCCCAATTCGGGTTTGGTCATGTGGCCGATAATGCCCACACCTTCCATCAAAACAATTTTATCGTAATCGTCGAGTGAAACGGTGAATAAAAGTTCATAATCCTCACCACCATTGAGAGCAGCCATTACAATGCTCATATTCAGTTCTTCGGCCATAACTACTGCCTGATAATTTATCGGAATTTTATCTTCATAAATTCGGCAGCCGGTGTTACTCTGCGAACAGATATGCATCAATTCAGAAGATAATCCATCCGAAATATCCATCATCGCCGTTGGAACTATTCCATTATCGGCGAGCAGTTTCACAATATCTTTACGTGCTTCGGGTTTTAGCTGACGTTGAAGGATATAATCCCGTCCTTCAAAATCAGGTTGAGCTTCATCGTTTGCCGAAAAAACAATTTTCTCCCGTTCAAGGAGTTGTAAACCCATATAAGCCGAACCCAAATCGCCCGATACACAAATTAAATCAGTTTGTTTTGCACCGTTTCGGTACACAATTTTACCTTCTTCACCTTCGCCAATACAGGTAATACTGATAGCAAGACCGGTAAGCGAAGCCGACGTGTCGCCACCAATCAAATCAACTCCATAATGTTTACATGCCAGTTCAATCCCCGCATAAAACTGCTCCAGATCTTCAACTGAAAAACGTTTGGAAATACCCAATGAAACAGTGATTTGTTTCGGCTGACCGTTCATGGCATAAATGTCGGAGAAATTCACAACAGCAGCCTTATAGCCTAAGTGCATCAATGGCACATATACTAAATCGAAATGAATTCCTTCGAGCAGTAAGTCAGTGGTTACCAGTACTTTTTTGTCACCATAGTTCAATACTGCAGAATCATCGCCCACACCTTTGACAGTTGATGAATTCTCAATTTTAAATCGTTCGGTCAGGTGCTTTATCAGTCCGAATTCACCATACGTAGATATTTCAGTTCGTTGCATAGAGGTTTATAAAACGACTTTCCCAAAGTTTTGAACTCCGGGAAAGCAGAAAGTTGAATATTGTTTTTGTGTAGAAATTAATGTAGTTGATTCATTTTGTCAATTCTTCGCTGGTGACGTCCACCCTCAAAATCTGACATGAAGAAGGTTTCAATAATATCCAATGCTTCCGATTCGGTAATAAAACGGGCCGGAAGTGATAGTACATTTGCATCGTTATGCTGACGGGCTAAAGCTGCAATTTCAGCTTTCCAACACAGCGCCGCACGAATTCCTAAATGTTTATTCAATGTCATGCTGATACCGTTTCCTGAACCACAAATTGAAATCCCAAAATCGAATTCACCACGTTTGATAGCTGATGCCATGGGATGTGCAAAATCGGGATAGTCCGAACTTTCAGCTGAAAATGCGCCGAAGTCTTTTATTTGTTCAGCTCCTTCACCTTCGAGAAATTCAACAACTTTAGTTTTCAGTTCAAAACCTGCATGGTCGTTGCAAATTGCTATACGTAATTTGTGGTATGGATTCATGGTGATTAATTTAATTATACAAAAATAGCTGTTTTTCTTCAAAAATCAACTTCAATCAAACAAATAACCATTATTTTCAAACTACTATTGTTCTTAAATCTGTTGAATATTCGGTAATTCAGAATTGTCTATAACTATTAAAACCGCCACAACAACAGGCTCCCGCGCTGATTAACAGGGCTTTAATCAGGTTGAAATTATATTTACATAATTTAACTAACAAAATTCAATCCGAATTTGTAATTATACCAATTTTATTCATATTTTTGCATTTGTAATAATTGTTGATTAACTTTCAACCTTAACACATGAAATTTCCCTCCTATCTTCAAAAGCTTATATCGTTCTACAAAGAAGGTTTCCGAAATATGACCGTTGGCAAAACATTGTGGGTCATTATTTTTATTAAGCTTTTCGTTATGTTTGTTGTACTGAAAATCTTTTTCTTTCCTAATTATTTGAAATCAAATTTCAAAGACGATACCTCCAGAGCAAATCATGTCCGTCAGGAATTGATAAATAAAAACAACTGATTTTTAAAACTTAATTAACTAATTACTAAACAATTATGAATGTATTGGATGCATCTTTAGTGGATTGGTCGCGGGCACAATTTGCCATGACGGCTATGTATCACTGGCTTTTTGTTCCTCTCACACTGGGATTGGGGCTGATTATGTCGGTAATGGAAACCTTGTACGTAAGAACGGGTAACGAAGCATGGAAAAAAGCTACCAAATTCTGGATGACACTTTTTGGTGTTAACTTTGCAATTGGTGTTGCTACAGGAATTATTCTCGAATTTGAATTCGGGACAAACTGGTCGAACTACAGCTGGTTTGTTGGCGACATTTTTGGCGCGCCATTAGCTATCGAAGCTATTCTGGCATTTTTTATGGAAGCCACCTTTATTTCCATCATGTTCTTTGGCTGGAACAAAGTAAGCAAGAAATTCCACCTTGCGTCTACCTGGCTTACTGTTATCGGAGCTACCATTTCGGCACTCTGGATATTAGTCGCCAATGCATGGATGCAATTTCCAGTGGGCATGGAATTCAATCCCGACACAGTTCGTAATGAGATGATAAATTTCTGGAGTTTGTTGTTGTCACCGGTTGCCGTCAATAAATTTTTCCATACTGTAATTTCAAGTTGGGTTGTTGGAAGTTTATTTGTTACCGGTGTAAGCGCCTGGTTTATCCTAAAAAAACGTGATGTTGATTTTGCATTGAAAAGTATTAAGGTTGCAGCTGTTATCGGATTGATTTCCACTGTTTTAGTGGCTTATACCGGCGATGGTTCTGCTTATAATGTGGCTCAACGTCAACCCATGAAACTGGCTGCAATGGAAGGACTTTACGATGGGGAAAACGGCATTGAACTTGTTCCGTTCGGCATTCTGAATCCTGCAAAAAAATCATATAAAGATAGTATTGACCCTTATATCTTCAAAATTGAGATTCCATCATTATTGTCACTTTTGGCTAACCGCGATATGAATTCTTTTGTACCGGGTATAAAAGATATTATTAATGGAGGTTACCAGACAAAAAACGGCCCTGCACTTTCGTTTGACGAGAAACATAAACGCGGTCTGGAAGCACGACAGGCATTGGCTGATTATCAAAAAGCAAAAGAAGCAAAGGACAGTGTAGCAGCTAAAAAATCAAAAGAAATTTTGAAAGCTAATTATGCTCAATTTGGTTATAGTTACATTGACAAACCTGAAAAACTGATTCCACATATTCCGACAGTTTACTATTCATTCCGAATTATGGTGATGCTCGGGTTCTACTTTATTCTTTTGTTTGTAGTACTGCTATCGATGCAAAACAAGATAGAAAAGTCAAAATGGCTTCTCTGGATTTCAGTTTTAAGTATTCCACTGGGATATGTAGCCAGTCAGTTGGGTTGGGTAGTTGCCGAAGTAGGCCGTCAGCCATGGGCCATACAAGATGTTTTACCGCTAAATGCTGCCATATCAAATATATCAGCTAATTCAGTAAAAATCACCTTCTTCCTGTTCCTGATTTTATTCAGTGCATTATTAGTGGCTGAAATTCGAATTATGATAAAACAAATCAAAAAAGGACCTTCAGAGTCCTAAAGTTTATAAACTCTGGAATTTCAACTTTACTAACTTTCAAACTTAAAACATTATGATAACATACTCATTCTTACAACACTACTGGTGGTTTCTTATCTCACTGCTTGGTGGAATTCTAACTTTCCTGTTGTTTATTCAGGGAGGTCAGTCAATGCTGTTTTCGCTTTCAAAAACCGAAGACGAAAAACGTTTATTAATTAATGTACTGGGTCGTAAATGGGAATATACATTTACAACACTGGTGACTTTTGGCGGTGCTTTCTTCGCATCATTTCCGTTGTTCTATTCTACCAGTTTTGGCGGTGCCTACTGGGTTTGGATGGCCATTCTGTTTTGTTTTGTTATTCAGGCAGTTTCATATGAATATCATAGCAAACCGGGTAACACATATGGTGCCGGAACATTCCGCACTTTTCTGTTCCTTAATGGATTGCTGGGGACTTTCCTGATTGGTGTGGCTGTAGCAACTTTCTATACAGGTTCAGATTTCGTTGTAAATAAAGGCAATATCACCAATCAACTTGCTCCGGTTATCAGTTCGTGGGGTAACGACTGGCACGGACTGGAAGCATTGCTGAATATCCGCAACCTGACACTCGGAATAGCTGTATTCTTTCTGGCCCGTTCGCTGGCATTGCTTTTCTTTGTAAATCGTCTGAATCACGAAGTTCTGGAAGCACGTTCACGCAAATTCCTGTGGTACAATGCCATTCCTTTCGTTGTGTTTTTTCTGGTATTTGTAATCTGGACACTTCTCTCCGAAGGTTTTGCAGTAAATCCTGCCACGGGAGCGGTTACCATGGAAAAATACAAATACTTCACCAACTTTATTGAAATGCCTGTCGTACTGGTACTGTTCCTTCTCGGAGTAGTGGCTGTACTGGTTGGCGTGGTTGGCACATGGATTTCATCAAATTTTAAAAGCGGAATCTGGTATGCAGGTGTTGGCACAATTGTAACGGTTTGCAGCCTTTTACTGACTGCCGGATATAATAACACAGCTTATTATCCTGCAACTCCGAATCTGCAGAGTTCGCTTACTATTTCCAATTCTTCATCCAGTTTCTTTACGTTGAATGCCATGTCATTGGTTTCATTGTTTATTCCGGTAGTATTGGTTTATATCTTTATTGCCTGGCGTTCGATGGAAAAGAAGCGTACAGATATTGAAGATGTGAATGCTGACGATCACGCTTATTAAATCAGGGATATTTAGAATAGTAACAGGCTTTCCGAATTCGGGAAGCCTGTTTTTCTTGTTATAACAACAAATTTAAAAAACCCGCTGCCTGAAACTTATTGTAGTTCAATATTGTTTAAATTAATATTCCAACAAGTCTTACCTTTCCATTTGGTCAGATTCATTTTTTTTAGTAAAATTGCAAGATTAAATTCAACATTCTTGTCATTACTTATCACGCTATTAATGAACAATTTAAGAAATGAAAACGGAAAAATTTGATGTACATGGAATGAGTTGCGCTGCTTGTGCAGGGGCTGTTGAGAGAAGCGTGTCGAAACTTTCCGGAATTAAATCCGTTAATGTCAACTTGCTGACTAATAGCATGAACGTTGACTTTGACGAACGAATTCTTACTCCTGAAAGCATTGAGAAATCGGTAGAAATGGCTGGTTATGAAGCCCATATCCGACAAGATTTTACGAGACAAAAAGCCACACAAAGAAATACTGTTGATTATGCATTTGAGGAACAGGAAGAATTAAAAAGGCGTTTTATATTTTCAGTTACTTTTCTTGTGCCGTTGCTCTACGTATCGATGGGACATATGATTGGACTGCCCTTACCACTTTTTCTACACAGTTCGGAGTACATATTCTTTAATGCATTTGTCCAGTTCTGTCTGTTGGTACCCATTGTAATAACTAACCGCGGATATTTTACGAAAGGGATGAAAAGCCTTTTCAAAGCCTCACCCAATATGGATTCGCTTATTGCCATTGGTGCAGGCGCTGCTATTGTTTACGGAATTTATGCTCTTTCGCGCATAGCTTACGGCTTGTACTACGGAATGGTGCATGATTACCGAAATGATCTTTACTTCGAATCAGCAGGAACAATTCTGACATTGGTTACGTTGGGTAAATACCTTGAAGCCCGTTCGAAACGCAGAACCACCAATGCCATTTCCCGCTTGCTGGACCTCTCGCCCAAAACCGCAACCGTAATCCGAAACAGAATAGAAATGGATATTCCGGTAGGAGAGGTTGAACTGAACGAAATTGTGGTGATTCGTCCCGGAGGTCTTGTGCCGGTGGATGGAATTGTTGTCAGTGGCAGTTCGTCGGTGGATGAATCGCCTTTAACCGGTGAAAGTATGCCTGTATTCAAAGAAGAAGGCGATACTGTGCTTTCAGCCAGCATTAACAAATCAGGTTCGTTTAATATCCGTGCTACCAAAGTGGGAAATAATACCACGCTGGCTCAGATTATTCAGCTTGTGGAGGAAGCTTCCTCTTCGAAAGCACCGATTTCAAAACTGGCAGATAAAATCAGTGCTATTTTTGTGCCTGTGGTAATTCTGATAGCTATTTTTACCACTGTGGCGTGGTTAATGGTTGGAAAGCCATTCGATTTTGCATTGTCGATTGGGATTGCCGTGTTGGTTATTTCGTGCCCCTGCGCGCTCGGACTTGCAACGCCGGTAGCCATCATGGTGGGAACAGGTAAAGGTGCTGAACACGGCATTCTTATTAAATCGGCCGAAGCACTTCAGATGGGCAGTAAGATTGATACCGTTGTGTTGGACAAAACCGGCACGCTGACCGAAGGGAAACCACGCATTACTCATATTTTCACATCCAAATCAATAACAGAGAATGAACTTCTCGGAATTGCTGCTTCGCTGGAAGAACCTTCGGAACATCCGTTGGCAGAGGCTATTCTGACCAAAGCAAAACAGAAAAAATTACTTATACGGCAGGTGGAAAACTTTCAGTCAATAGCCGGACAAGGCATCGAGGGACGCATTGATGGTAAGTATTACGTGGCGGGAAACCTGAAACTGATGACCGACCGCAAAGTAAATATGCTTGACTTTGAAGCATTAGCTGATAAGCTTGCCGACGAGGGAAATACACCACTGTTTATTGCTTCCGAAAAATCAGTACTGGGAGTGATTGCCGTGGCCGATGTATTGAAACCAACCAGCAGAAAAGCCATTGAATTGTTTAAGAAACTGGGTATAGAAGTGGTGATGCTAACAGGCGATCATGCCCGAACTGCCGCTGCCATTCAGGCTCAACTAGGCATCAAAACGATTATTGCCGATGTGCTTCCCCACGAAAAAGACAAAGAAATAAGCCGGTTACAGGCCGAAGGAAAGACAGTAGCCATGATTGGCGACGGAATAAACGATGCTCCGGCGCTCACCCGTGCCGATTTGGGAATAGCGGTAGGCGCAGGAACCGATGTGGCCATTGAATCGGCTGACATTGTGCTTTTGCGGAACGATTTACTCGACGCGGTTACCACTCTCCGACTGAGCAAATCGGTGATGCTGAACATTAAACAAAACCTGTTCTGGGCATTTTTTTACAACATAATTGGCATTCCGCTGGCAGCCGGTGTATTTTATACCATGCTCCAATGGAAACTAAACCCCATGTTTGCAGCTGCTGCCATGAGTTTCAGCTCGGTTACAGTGGTGCTCAACGCTTTACGATTAATCCGATTTAAACCAAATTTTGATATTTAAGTAACTGGTAATTATTATTGATATGTTTTTTGTCACATAGTTCACAATAGTTTTAAATTGAAGAGATTAGACTAAGATCACATAGCATTATCCCGAATTACGGGATAATTTCAAGCTGTGCAAAAGTATCGTCAGATACTTTTACTATGTGAACTAAGTCTTTTTATTCCCTTTGTCTATGTGCCTGCCTGCGGTAGGCAGGTACTATTGTGGTAGAAATATATCGTTAAATTTTTTATACTACTTAAGTAATATTATTTCAGAGAATCAAACTTGTAACTCGTAACTATAATCTTGTAACTTTTTATTATGACAGAAAAAACATTAGTAATTAAAGGCATGAGCTGCGGACATTGCTCAGCACGTGTGGAAAAAGTATTGAATGCCCTTGAAGGTGTTCAGGCAAAAGTGGATTTGGAGTCTAATACGGCTAAACTTACACTTTCAAAAGAAATCAGCGACGACGCTCTCAAAACTGCCGTGGACAATATCGGTTACGAAGTGGTGGAAGTAAAATAATTTCTGCGAAATTCTATAAAAAAGGCAGTTTCAGATTATTTGAAACTGCCTTTTTGTAATATTTCTAAATTTTCTCCTTCAAAAACTTTCCGGTATATGAATTCTCGCAGAATCTGATTTCTTCGGGTGTTCCTTCGAACACCACGTTTCCGCCTTTATCACCGCCTTCGGGACCAATGTCGATAATATGGTCGGCGCATTTAATAATCTCAACATTGTGTTCGATAATAATAACCGTGTGACCTTTGGCAATCAGTGCGTCAAAGGCTTTCAGCAGCGTTTTTATGTCGTGGAAGTGAAGTCCGGTGGTCGGTTCGTCGAACACAAAAATAGTTGGTTCGGGTTTTTCATTGGCCAGGAACGAAGCTAACTTCACGCGCTGACTTTCACCTCCCGAAAGGGTGCTGCTCGACTGCCCGAGTTTCACATAGCCCACACCCACATCCTGTAGGGGTTTCAGGCGTTTTACAATTTTCTTTTCGGTGTTTCCGGTATGCGCTGAGAAAAATTCGATAGCCTGATTTACGGTCATTTCAAGTACATCAAAAATATTCATATCCCGGTAATGAACATCCAGAATATCCTGTTTAAAGCGTTTTCCGTGGCAATGTTCACATTCCAGCACGAGGTCGGCCATAAACTGCATTTCCACCGTTACCGTTCCTTCACCCTGACATTCCTCGCACCGTCCGCCTTCGGTATTGAACGAAAAATGCGAAGCCGAGTAGTTCATTTGCTTCGACAACTGCTGGTCGGCAAAAAGCTTGCGGATTTCGTCGTAAGCTTTGATATAAGTCACCGGATTGGAGCGCGAAGAACGCCCAATAGGGTTTTGGTCTACAAATTCAATATCCTTAGCCAGATGCATACTGCCCTTCAGCATTCCGAATTGTCCGGTTCGGTCGGCTACACCACCGTAATGCTTTTTCAGCGCAGAATAAAACACGTTGCGCACAAGCGACGATTTCCCCGAACCGCTCACACCGGTAACTACCGTCATCACGTTCAGCGGAAATTTCACGTTGATGCCTTTCAGGTTGTTTTCCCTTGCACCGAGCACTTCGATGTAGTTATTCCATTTGCGGCGATGCATTGGAACGTCGATAAATTCTTTTTTTAGGAGGTATTTAAGCGTAAATGATTTCTCGATGGTTTCGTCAGTGGCTTTGCTTATCGCTTCAGTTTCGCCCTGAAAAACCACCTCACCACCTTTACGACCTGCAAAAGGACCAATGTCGATAATATAATCGGCAGCGCGCATAATTTCTTCGTCGTGTTCCACCACTACCACCGTGTTGCCAAGATCGCGCAGCTGTTTCAGTACTTTTATCAGTAAATGCGTATCGCGCGAGTGAAGCCCGATGCTCGGCTCATCCAGAATATACAACGAACCTACCAGACTGCTTCCCAAAGAGGTAGCCAGATTAATGCGCTGACTTTCACCACCCGAAAGCGAATTCGATAAACGATTGAGCGTGAGGTAACCAAGTCCCACGTCCAGCAAAAAGTGTATGCGGTTATTTATTTCAATCAAAAGTCGTTTGGCAATAGCCGCATCCTGTTCATCGAGCTGAATGTTTTCAAAGAAATCGTTCAGGGTTCGAACGGACATCAGCACAAGTTCCGAAATAGATTTTCCGCCCACTTTGATGTACGAAGCTTCCTTTTTCAGGCGGCTTCCGTTGCACGACGGACAGGTGGTTTTTCCACGGTAACGCGCCAACATTACGCGGTACTGAATTTTGTACTGATTGGCTTCCAGCATTTTAAAGAATGCGTTTAGCCCTTCGAAATACTTGTTGCCTGTCCAGATTAATTGTCGTTGTTCATCGGTAAGTTCGTAATACGGTTTGTGAATCGGGAAATTAAATTTTGTTGCGCTGTGAATAAGTTGATTTTTCCACTCGCTCATTACTTCACCCTTCCAGCACACCACCGCATCTTCGTAAATCGAAAGCGTTTTGTTAGGCACCACGAGGTCTTCATCAATGCCTATAACACGCCCGAAACCCTCGCAAACAGGACAGGCACCAATCGGACTGTTGAAGCTGAACGTATGAACGGTAGGCGTTTCGAACTGCATTCCATCCGCTTCGAAATGTTTGGAAAAGGAAAGAACTTCAGGTGTATCGGTGACGAAAACCTTCAACACGCAGATTCCGTTTCCTTCAAAAAAAGCTGTTTCTACCGAATCGGTAAGTCGGCTGATGGTTTCCTGATTGTGCGAAATAGCCAGTCGGTCTATAATGAGATGAACGACCTGATTTTGGGAAGTTGCTTCATTGGTTTTAATGAAATCGGATATCTGCAAAGTTTCATCGTTCACATCAATACGGCTGAAACCCTGCAACTGAAGACTTTGGAGTTGCTCAGATAGTGTGCGGTCGGCAGTGGAATTTACCGGAGTGAGAACCATGAGCTTTGTTCCGTCAGCAAATTCCATAGCTGCATCAATAACATCTTCCGATTCGTGTTTCTTTACCAACTCACCTGAAACGGGTGAGTAGGTTTTGCCAATTCGGGCATAAAGTAGCTTGATATACTCGTAAATTTCGGTGGAAGTGCCAACGGTAGAGCGCGGATTGCGGGTATTTACCTTTTGTTCGATGGCAATTGCCGGTGGAATTCCTTTGATGTAATCCACTTCGGGTTTGCTCATACGCCCCAAAAACTGACGGGCATACGACGAAAGACTTTCCACATAACGGCGTTGACCTTCGGCATAAAGCGTGTCAAATGCCAGCGATGATTTTCCCGAACCCGAAAGTCCGGTGATAACCACCAGATTATTCCTCGGAATTTCAACATCTATATTCTTCAGGTTATGAACCCGCGCACCTTTTATAATGATATTTCCCTGTTTTGACATGATAGAATTAATTCATAGTTCATGGTTTACAATAAAACAGAAAAGGACTTGTCTTTTCTGTAAACTATTAACTGTAAACTATCAACTAAATTTGACCTGCAAAGATACAATTTAAGAAATGAATATTAATGACCCTTTATTCAATAATGACTAAAACTGTTTTCAGCGGAAAAAGTTCTTATGCATAAAATATGCGGTTTAAAATTTATTTATATACAATTATTCGGAATAAAGCAGGTAAAATACTTGAATTACCGAATAATTATGAATTTATTATAGCAATTGTATTGTTATATACAAAAAATGTTGTACTTTTGTGGCGAATCTAAATAAATATACATTTTATGAAGAATAAAAGAAACCGTTTGCAAACCATCTCAGAAATTCTTCGGTCGACAGTCGTTGGTAGTCAGGAAGAATTATTGAAAATTTTAAGTAACCGACAGTGTGAAGTAACTCAGGCAACTCTTTCCCGCGATTTGAAAATGCTGAAAGTTGCGAAAACACCACTTTCCAATGGAGCATACAAGTATGTATTGCCATCGTACAATAAACCTTTGCCGAATACAGGAACGTTCAACACCTTAGTTGCACATGGAGCGGTATTGAGTTTGGAATTTTCAGGTCAGCTTGCTGTCGTAAAAACAAAACCCGGTTATGCAAGTGCTATTGCCTGGGATATTGACAATAAAGCCAACGAACAGGTTTTAGGCACCATTGCCGGTGACGATACGATATTGGTTATACCCCGTGAAGGAGTAACGCGCGAGGATATTCTCGACATGATGAAGATAACATTCTCCGAAAGAGAATAATCTAAACCATTAATATTATTTTGCCTTATAAGGGCAATAGTTGGATTTTAAAGAAAGACTTGAAGGAGGAAGATTGATAGTGTTTAATAAAAAAAGAAGTATTTCGGCTTTAATCAAATGCTCAAACCATGAGAAACTGAAAATAGAAAAAGCCGAAGATGAAATATCGATTCTGATAGCAGATGATCATTATTTGAGTTATGTTGAAACAATTCTGGCTACCATTGCTGATGCTGCACAAGTACGCGGCACGGGTATTGCCAAACGCTCGCCCGATTATATCAAACAAAAAATCAAAGAGGGAAAAGCAATAATAGCTCTGGCAGGTGATGAATTTGCCGGATTTTGCTATGTTGAAACCTGGGGAAACAAGAAATTTGTTGCCAATTCAGGTTTAATAGTTGTTGAAAAATATCGTGGCAACGGATTAGCTAAACGCATCAAACGTAAAGCATTCGAACTTTCACGCGAACGATATCCGGATGCTAAAATTTTTGGACTGACAACCGGTTTGGCTGTGATGAAAATCAATTCAGATCTTGGTTATAAGCCCGTTACCTTCTCTGAACTTACCGACGATGAAGCTTTTTGGAAAGGCTGCCAGAGTTGTGTAAACTATGATATTCTGGAGCGTACTAACCGAAAACATTGTCTATGCACGGGAATGTTGTTCGATCCTGCTAAAGATAAAGAAAAGTAAATTAGTTGATTTAGGTAATTGGTTGATTGGTTATTTTTATAACTAACAACTAAGAGATTAAGATTATGAAAGAAAAAGTATTATTGGCATTTAGTGGCGGTTTGGACACATCCTTTTGTGCGATGTATCTGGCTCAGGAAAAAGGCTACGAAGTGCATACCGCAGTGGCTAACACAGGAGGATTCAGCGATGAAGAACTGAAAGTAATTGAAGATAAAGCGTACCGGCTCGGAGCAAAAACGCATGTAGCACTCGATGTAACGGAAGAATACTACGAAAAAAGCATTAAATACATGGTGTTTGGAAATGTGTTACGTAACGGAACATATCCTATTTCGGTAAGTTCTGAGCGTATTTTTCAGGCCATTGCTATAATAAATTATGCAAAAGAGATTGGTGCAGATTACGTGGCACACGGCAGTACAGGAGCAGGTAACGATCAGGTGCGTTTCGACCTGACTTTTGATGTACTTGCGCCGAACATTAAAATTCTGACACCAACCCGCGACATGGTTTTAACCCGCGAGTACGAAATCAATTACCTGAGAGATCATGGATTTGAAGCCGATTTCAAAAAAATGGAATACTCCATAAATAAAGGGCTTTGGGGAACTTCAATTGGCGGAAAAGAAACACTTAAATCGGAACAAACTCTCCCTGAATCAGCTTATCCGAGTCAGGTTGAAAAACAAGGCGAAGAAACAGTAACAATTGGTTTCGAAAACGGTGAAATCTGTTCGGTAAACGGACTAACCAACGACAATAAAGTTCATTTAATCAATATATTAGAAGATATCGCCAATAAGTACGGAATTGGTCGCGATATGCATATTGGCGATACCATTATCGGTATAAAAGGTCGTGTTGGTTTTGAAGCAGCTGCACCGCTGCTGATAATCAATGCTCATAAAATGCTTGAAAAACATACACTTACAAAGTGGCAACAGTACTGGAAAGACCAACTAGGCAACTGGTATGGCATGTTTCTGCACGAAGCACAATACCTGGAACCGGTGATGCGCGACATCGAACAATTCCTTCAAAGTTCTCAGCAGAACGTAACCGGAACAGTTATAATAAAACTTCGTCCGTATAGCTATACGTTGGTTGGTGTGGACAGCCCATACGACCTGATGAAAACAGATTTCGGTGAATATGGTGAAGTGAATCGTGCCTGGAGTGCCGACGATGTAAAAGGGTTTACAAAAATCATGGGTAACCAGATGAAAATCTTTTACAATGTACAGAAAAGAAATGGCAAATAATGAACCAATTTCTCATCTAACCAATTCACATTGCTTTACATATCTGTTTTTAAACATTAATTGTGCCGGAGTGTTTTAAACTCTGGCATTTTTTTTGTGTCGAAGCAACAGACAAAATTATTTTTCAGCTATTATCCTCTAAATGAAAAAAGTACTATTCTCTGTTTTCCTTTTTCTTTCTATTACATTTCAGGCTTTTGCAGCCGAAGGCAGTATAAAAGGCACTATCGTGGATGCCGGTGATCAAAATCCGTTAGATTATGTAAACGTTGCTTTGATAAAGAAGGGCTCTCCGAAACCGATTGCATTAGCAATAACTGACACAAAGGGTGGTTTTGTTATTCCAACTATTGAAAATGGAAATTACATGCTTCGGATTACTTACGTTGGCTATACAAGTGTTATGAAACCCGTTGAAGTGAAAGGTCCGGTTTTGCTCGGAACGATTCCAATGACCGAAAACACGAAGGAACTCAAAGAAGTTGAGGTTGTCGGACAAGCATCGCAAATGAGGTTTGAAATCGACAAAAAAGTATTCAGTGTCGACCAGAATATTTCAGCTGCCGGAGGTTCTGCATCCGATGTATTGAAAAATATTCCATCGGTAACCGTTGACAATCAGGGAAATGTATCGCTTCGCAAAGATGGCAACGTGGAAGTGTGGATTAATGGAAAAGCATCAGGGTTAACTGCAGACAACCGCGCACAGGTGCTTCAGCAAATGCCTGCCGAAAGCATTGAATCCATCGAAATCATGACCAATCCGTCCGCAAAATTCAGTCCCGAAGGCTCTGCCGGCATCATCAATATCGTTATGAAAAAAGACCGAAAAGCCGGTTATTATGGCAGCGTTTCGGCCGGACTAACTTATGCTGACGGTGGTAAAATTGGCAAAAACTTAGGGGCAAGCATCAATTTAAACAGTGGAAAAATAGATGCGTATTTGAACATGGGTTACCGTGCCATGGATTTTCAGGGTGGTGGAAAAACCGACCGAAAAAACTGGACAAATGGCAATGACACCACATTTTTGCATCAGAACAATACAAATAACATGGGATTTTCAGGACTGTTCTTGCGGGCTGGAGTTGATTATCATTTAGATGCAAAAAACACAATCAGCCTTTCAGGTTTTGGTATGGCAGGAAGTGGTCATCAGGATAATTTTTCGGATTATCTCTTTACAAATCAGGCAAATGACATGTTAAAAAACTATTCGATGGATAATGTTGGCATCGGAACCCGACCAAGTCTGAACCTGAATCTGGATTACCGTCACGATTTTGATAAAAAAGGAAGTTTCCTGACCGGAACATTCTCATACTCAAACCACAACCGTACCGGCAACACCGATTATAACAATTTTGACTCGCTAACTTCGAAACAAACGAAGATAAATCAGACGATTGATTCGAAAAACATTGAATACGATTTCAAAGTGGATTATACTAAGAAATTTAATGAAAATACGAAGCTGGAAGCCGGTTGGGAAAGCCGCATCAGCGATAGGGCAAGTACATCAATGGGTGACGACATCGTTGGAAGTATTAAAACACCAATACCATCGTACCTGGATATTTTTGATTATACAGAGCAGGTTCATGCCGCTTATGTTACTTACGGTCAGAAGATAGATAAATTCTCGTTTCAGGCAGGATTGCGCGCTGAAGATTTAATTAAACAATCGACAGATTCAAGTGCTGTAGGTTTACAAACCATTCCTACAAAATCGTTTTTTCATATATTCCCAAGCTTGTATTTGTCGTACAGTCTGCCAAACGAATCAGAGCTGCAGTTGAATTATACCAACCGTGTGAATCGCCCTCGTGGACAGCAAATTAATCCGTTTAAAAATTACTCTGACCCAACTAATATTTCGTATGGAAATCCTGATTTGCTGCCTCAGTACTCATCATCCCTCGAACTGAATTACATCAAAACCTGGGGTGGCGGTGGTCAATCATTGTCGAGTTCGTTGTATTATCACAATACCGACGATGTGATTCAGTCTGTGCGATTTATCCATAATGGAGTAATGGAAAGTACCTTTGCCAACGTCACAAAATCGCAGAATGCCGGACTGGAGTTGATTTCGAAAAACAGATTGTTCAAAATCTTGAATTTAACCAGTTCTTTAAATTTGTATTACAGCAAGTTAGATTCTTCAACATATATAAATAAATATAATTCTGCTATTGCAATACTTGAACAAAGTAACTTTTCATGGAGTGCCAATATTATGGCAAATTTTATGCTGAGCAAAACTTTCTCCGGTCAGATTACAGCCGAATATGAATCGCCTCAGCTTATTGCTCAGGGAACAAGAAATGCTCAATATTCTGTCGATTTGGGTGTACGTCAGACATTTCTTGACCGTAAACTCAGTGTCAGTCTGAATGTGAGAGACCTTCTTAATTCCGATCGTGACCATTCAATCACTTCTGGTGTAGGTTTTTATCAAAACTCCAGTTCTTATTTTCACGGAAGAATGGCTATGCTGACTGTAAGTTATAATTTCGGAAATATGAAACCAAAACCATCCGAAATGAAAAAACAACAAGCCGGTGGCGGCGATATGATGGGTGGTGAAGATTAATAACTAATTACATTCTTCTTCTGAATTCTGCACAAACCAGAGCAGTAGCAACTCCAACATTCAGAGATTCAGAAGTAGCCTGTCCTATAGGAAAATTAGGAATAAGTAATCGTTCTGTAACCAGTTTTTCAATTTCAGGAGAAATGCCGTTACCTTCATTCCCCATAACAATTATACCATTCGGAGTTAAGGTTTTTGAATAAATACTTTCGCCATTCATTAATGTTCCGTAAACAGGCATTTTTGCCTGACAGGTTTTAAGAAAATCTTCCAGATTTACGGTATGAACACATACACGAGCCAATGCTCCCATGCTGGCCTGAACGGTTTTCGGACTAAATGCATCGGCCGAGTTTTCAGAACAAAACACATCTGAAATACCAAACCAGTCGGCAATACGAATAATTGTTCCCAGATTCCCGGGGTCTTGAACCTCATCCAGTGCCAGACTCAACTTTTGGCTTAATTCTTGCTCGTTAACTTTATATACAGGTTTTTCAAAAACGGCCAACACGCCCTGAGGCGTTTTTTGGTTAGAAATTTTACGAAGTTCTTCTTCTGAAACCTGAACAATTTCTGATACTGAGATAGAATTATTTTGCTTCAACCAATCGGAAGTTGCAACCAGAAAAGAACAGCGAAACGCGGTAAAAAGATCGCTGACAAGTTTAGTTCCTTCAGCAATAAAAAGTCCGGATTCGTCGCGGTATTTTTTTTGTGAAAGGCTGTTAATCAGTTTTATTCTGGATTTAGAAATCATTTTCAAAGTTTGTTGATTAATATAAAGCATTAAAATTTGTTGCGCAAAGCTAACAAAGAAAACGATAAAAAGCTATATTTGCAGAATATTTTTAATTCATTTTGGTTCAGAGGTATGAGGTTACACCAATATGCAGGATTTTTAGTGGCTGTTTTGCTGTTTTCGGCATGTAACGCCACCAAATTTGTACCCGATGGTGAATACCTTCTCGACAAAGTATCTGTCAAATCCGACAACAAGGAAATTAAGCGTGAAGATATGAAAGAATATCTTCGCCAAACACCAAATGCTGCAGTTTTTGGACTATGGAGAATGCAACTCGGACTTTACAACTGGGCACCAAAAGATACTTCAACGGGCTATAACCGATTCTGGCATCGGATTTTTCATAAAATCGGTGATCCACCTGTCATATACAATCCGGCACTTACTTCATTCACCGTTCAGCAACTTCAGCTGCTGCTTGGCAACAAAGGCTATATCAATTCCAAAGTACAAAGCAATGTAATTTTCAACAAGAAAAAAGCTAACGTTGAATATGTTGTAACTTCAAATATACCTTACCGACTAAATGATTACAAAACAGATTTATACAACGATTTGCTAACACAGATTGCATCCGACACTTCCAAATCGCTGATAAAACCCGGAATGCTTTTCGATGTAGATGCTTTTAATGCCGAACGGGAAAGAATCAGTTCCCGTTTTAGACAACAGGGTTATTATAATTTTACAAAAGAGTTTCTCTCCTATACAGCCGACAGTTCACTAAATTCGCATAAAGTGAATATGACTCTCGAACTGCGTGATTATCTGAAACATGCAATCGATTCAGCCGGTAAAATAATTTTCAAAAAATTTACTATTCGAAAAGTTATATTCTATACCAATACTGATGCCAATATAACCACAAATCTGGCTGAAAAAACTGAAATGGATACACTTCATTTTCGCAATTTCAGTCTGATTACTCCAAAAAAACGGATTCTGACCCTTGATGCATTGGTTCAAAACACTTATATTAATCCCGAAACATTGTACAGCGATGAGATGGTTGAGAAAACCTATGCATCATTGAACGCTCTTGGTCCAATAAAATATGTCAATATCAGCTTTAAAGAAGCACCAAACAATGAACTTGACTGCTCCATTGTTGTCATTCCTTCAAAAGCAATATCTGTTTCTACCGAACTGGAAGGCACAAATACCGGCGGATATTGGGGTGGTGCCGGAAATATCAATTATGCAGATAGGAATGTATTTAAAGGCGCTCAAACATTAACACTTTCGGCTCGTCTTGCAGCTGAATGGCAAGAAGGCGTATGGGCGCAGGAATATGGTACCCAGATTGGATTAAAATTTCCTCGCTTTATGTTTCCGTTCGGAAGTTACGATTTCAAACGAAATATGCATGCCAATACAGAATTTACAGGATCTTTCAGCTATCAGTTGCGTCCCGGGGAATTTACAACTACAAATGTGAGTGCTGGGGTAAATTATTCATGGCTCAGGGGTGGATATGTCAATAACTTCCAACTCTTCGATATTAGCTTCGTTCATTTCCCCTTCATCAGCGATGCATTTCGTGACACTTATTTAAATCCTAACAATCCAATAATAAATCCATATAACTATGTTGATCATCTAATCTGGCGAATGGGTTACGGCAATTCTTTTACTACTTATAATGCAAATCGTCCGCTTCAGAATTATTCGGTGGTTCGATATTCTGTTGAAACAGCCGGGAATATTTTGAGAGGTATAAGTTATTTAGTCAGTAAGCCTGACAGCAACGGTTACAAAATTTTCAACGTCCGGTTTGCGCAATACATAAAAGGCGAATACAACATTACTCACCATCAGATTTTCGACAAAAACAATCGATTTGTATATCATTTGGATATGGGATTAGGCGTTCCGTATGGAAATGACAATGTCATTCCATTTGAAAAACGTTTTTACAGCGGTGGTGCAAATAGTATTCGTGGTTGGGTTGAAGGAACACTGGGACCAGGAACTTATAAACGCATTGTTGCATTACCACGTGATTTTAACCAGGTGGGTGACATAAAATTGAATATGAGTATGGAATACCGCGCAAAATTAATTTGGGTGATTGAAGGTGCTGCATTTTTAGATGCAGGAAACATCTGGACTATCAAAGATTATAATACACAAAGCGGTGGCGCATTCCATTATGACACATTTCTGAATCAAATTGCTATTGCATACGGGTTGGGGTTACGCTTTGATTTCAAATTTTTCATCTTCCGTTTCGATGCTGGGGTGAAATTATTTGATCCTGCTATCGTTAATAGGAATGATAAATGGAGGCTAACCCCAAATTACAATGAAGATGTGGCTTTACATTTCGCCATAGGGTATCCGTTCTGAGTCTGAAAGTTTGAAAGTGAAAAGTTTATAAAGTCACTTTTTCCTGGATTTGCGAATATTCTTTGCCTCTGCCTTCTTCTCTCCCAATAAATCATAAGTCATACGGTGATACTGTGTGGTTCCGAATTTTCTGATTCCGGCACGATGTTTCGGCGTTGGGTAGGCTTTGTTGTTGCTCCAGTCGTAAACCGGAAATTCGGCATGTAAAGTCTGCATAATTTCATCGCGGTGAGTTTTGGCAAGCACCGAAGCAGCAGCAATGGAAAGATATTTACTGTCGCCTTTTACAATGGTTTGATGGTGAATGTCGGCGTAGGGTTTAAACTTATTTCCGTCGACAATGATAAATTCCGGACGGATGGAAAGTTTATCAATGGCACGATGCATGGCCAGAATTGAAGCATTCAGAATATTTATTTCATCTATCTCATGATTATCAACCAGAGCTACAGACCACGCCAATGCTTCTTTCTCTATTATTGGTCGGAGTGCATCGCGTTCATCTTCGGTAAGTTGTTTGGAATCGTTGAGAAGTGGATTTGAGAAGTCTGTTGGAAGAATAACAGCTGCTGCAACTACCGGTCCGGCCAAACAACCACGTCCGGCTTCGTCGCAACCACATTCAAGCTCATACTTCGAGAAATTACCTTTCAAACCTGAAGTTTCGGAAAACAGTTCGAAGTAGTCAGCGGTAATCTTTGATTTCCTTTTTTTCATCGTTGGTTTTTCCCTTAAAGTCGAAAACGTCAGATTCTTTACTTTTTTCCCACAGTTTAGGAGCAAGATTTAAAACCGGCATGTATCCAATCGATTCGGATTTGGCTTTCGGTTTAATGAGTGGGAATCGGCTATCAACTGCCTCGAACAGGTTGAGCAAAACACTTACCACTAAGGCATATTTGAAGGCAGCAAACACACCACCTAAAAGTTTATTCAGTCCACCCAGGGCAATGGAATCAAAAAATTTATCAAGCGATTTTGCCAAAATAATCAGTACAGTGGCAATAAGGATAAAAAGAAAAAGATAGGCCAGTGGCAATGCGGTTTTTGGAGAAAAAGACAAAGTATGGATAAAAAAATCGGATATTATCGGGGCAAAAGCTCTTGCTCCAAAAATACCAAGAACTATTGCCGCAAGAGAGGCCAATTCTTTAATCAGTCCCTTAAATAAACCAAAAATAAAACCCATAACGATGGGAATCAAAATAATAAGATCTAAGTTACCCATAGAAATAAAATAGTTTGAGTGCAAAGGTAAGAAAAAAGTAGATACATGTAGAATGAGGAAAAATTATGATAGAAAATATGCCATTTTCGACAAAAATCATTCAATTTATAAGTTTGGCACAGAAATTGGATATGTAGTTTGGACTTCCCGTTTCATTCAAATAACAGGAATAAACAGTATTAACCTTTTAATAAATACGGACATGAAACCATTTAAATTAGTTGGTCTGTTAGTGGTAATTTTGTTGTTAACTACTCAATGTGCGGCACAAAGAACCTATACAGTAAAAGCAGAAAGCAATGATATCAGTAATAATCTGGATTTGAAAGCAGTGGCTACTGTTTTTGGAGAATCAAAGAATTTGGAAGAATTTGAGCAAAGACTGAACGATTACGAAAGTAATATTTCAAACCTCGACCTAAATAATGATGGTCAGGTAGATTACCTCCGCGTTGTGGAAGATAAACAAAATAATACTCATGTGATTGTTATTCAGGCCGTTCTGGATAAAGAAATATATCAGGATGTTGCAACCATAGTGGTTGATAAAGAATATAACGGTAGTGCAACTGTTCAGGTAATCGGTGATCCATATATATACGGTCCAAATTATATTATTGAACCGGCATATTATCACAATCCTTTAATCTACGATTATTTTTGGGGAATGAATTATCACAGATGGTATTCACCCTATTATTGGGGTTATTATCCAAGCTATTACCGCCATCACAGTCCGTTCGAATTGAATATCTACATGTCAAATATTTATGGACACATAAATCACGATCACCGGTATTATTACTCCAACTCAATCAGAAATGAAGCTTATGGAAATATCCGTACAACAATAAGCCGTAACGACTATGCAACGAGATATCCTGATCGGAGTTTCACAAACAGAAATACAGATGTTCGAAATAAACGCGACTTTGAATTCAACCGGAACGGAAACGTTCGCAATGGATACACTCGTCCGGCAACAAACACTTACGAAAACCGTGGAAATCAACCAAGGACAAATGGAAACACAACTAATCAGGGTCAGACCCGAAACAACTGGAATCAGCGAAATTCAGAAAACAATAGTACTAATCAACAAAACAATGGTTTGAAACGTGATAATAACAACATGAATCAACCACGTACGACCAATCCTGAGGTAAACAGAACCAATCCACCGAATATCAACGGACGGATAAATCAACCGCGCCCAAGAACTGAAACTCAAACACCAACTAATACCGTACGACCTGAAAATACAAACCGGAACAGCACTCCGGCAACTCAACCCCGAATTAACGAAAACAGGAGTTCAAATCCTACTGATGTTAAAAGAGAACCTCGTACTGAAACACGTGATAATACTAACCGTAGCAATGAAAGAAAATAGATTGTTGTTGTAAAATTAGATTTTGATTTGTTTAGTTTTCCTCAAGCCGTTGAAATATATTTTCAACGGCTTTTTTGTTTTTTTTCCGAAAGAAAAATCATACTTTTGTAATCTGTAACTATCTAATAAAGTCCCAATGGCTATTCCTACCTCCAGAACCAAAGAACCCGGTATTGTTAGCATCGACACCGAAAAGTGCGATGGTTGTGGGTTATGTGTAAAAGTTTGTTCCGATCTTGGACTATCGATAAAAGATCGCAAAGCCACCCTTAGCGAAAATTCCGTTTTTGGCTGTGTGGCATGCGGACAATGTATGATGGTTTGTCCAACCGGGGCTATTGCAGTTGAAGGACGCTCATTAGCACCGGTTCAATTATTCAACCTTCCTGATAAAAACACGGTTCCAACTTATGATAGCTTGTTGGCGTTATTGCAACGCCGGCGGAGTATTCGCAAATTTAAAGACAAGCCCGTTGAGAAAGAAAAAACAGATCAAATTCTGGAAGCAGCTCAAACCGCACCTATGGGAATACCACCGTCGGATGTGCATGTACTTGTACTCGAAAACAAAAAGCAAGTACGAACATTTGCCGATGAATATTCAGTTTATCTCAAAAGTATCCGGTGGATGGCTTCCGGATGGTTTTTAAGCCTGATGCGACCTTTTTGGGGCAAAGCAAACGATGAAATGATGCGGGAATTTATCAAACCGGTATTCGATATTTACGTTGACGAAATGGAGAAAGGAGAGAACTGGATAAATTACGATGCGCCATTAGCCATGTATTTCTACGGTTCACCTTATACTGATCCCGCCGACCCGATTATTGCAGCGACCTATGCTATGATTGCGGGTGAAAGTCTCGGACTGGGAACGTGCATGCTCGGAGCTGTTCATCCGTTTATTCAAAACGGGAAGAAAGCCCGCCTTTTCCGCGAAAAATGGGGAATAAAATTCAAATCACGCGAAGGAATTTTTGTAATTTTCGGGTATCCCGATGTTCATTTCAAGCGGGGAGTGAAACGGACTTTTGCTGATATACACCGAGTTAGTTGATAATTTCAGAGAGAAAGATATACAGATTCACTATCAACTATGAACTGAGTAAAGGTATTGCTGCTCTGTTTGTCCGGGTGTTGGAACTAATTCAGCCTTGCTCAGACAATTCAGCGCATCCAAATCCATAATGCTCGAATAGCCAGAACGACAGATAATCTTCTTTGAGCCAATTAACACAGCCGCCAATTCATCATCAGGCAGGTGCGAAACCAATGAAATACTCCCAATTTGTTTTGAGTTTTTTTTTGCTTGCGGTTGTCCCTGAATTATCAGCAGCTTTTCATCCCGGTTTTTATATTTCTGTATCAGGTTATCTTCAAAAATAGTGCGTTGAGGTTCAACTCCTGAGATAATCGCCACTACTTCATAAACTTTATCAGGTTTAGTATTTTCCAGCCCCTGAAAGCGTGAAAGTGTTCCGATAAACTTTGCATTGCGGGGCAACGGATATTTATGCGCCAAATCGCCCGACAAACCTCCATTTTCTGCCCGGTCGGGAATCCAACATTCGTCATACTGTTTGATAAAAGCTTTATGAAGGCGGTGAACAAGCGGTTCGAGAAACTTCAGGTTTTCAGGCATTTTCACCATCAGCTGATGCGTCATGTAAATGGATTGAATCCGACGATTCCACATTCCGAAACGATTATCGGAAATAACCTGATCGAAATGCTCAGTTTGAAGTAAATCTCTCAACCAGAAATGCTCACGGATAATGCCGGTGATAATATTGGGCAAATTGAACAACATGGCATCTACCTGCGATTTTCCGGCAGCATAATAAATCTGATACGACGAAAATTCTATAAACCGAAGTATTGGAAACTCTTGTTGAAGAAATGTCAACGGAAAACCATCTGCCACAATCACCACCTCATGACCTTCAGCAATGAGTTTTCGGATTATTGGCACACAGCGCGTGGCATGACCCAATCCCCAGTTAAGTGGGCAAACTAATACTTTCATCCTGCCACCGAAACTTCAAATCCTCTTGCTCTTGCTTTTTCAGCAATTACGTTCAGTTCCTCAACGCTGACTTTTTGAAGTGTTTGGGTGGGCGCTTCGCGATCGAGGCTATAAATCATAACCTGCTGCGGACGGATTTGTTCCAATGCTGAAATCCAGGCTTCCACTTCTTCATCGGTAGTGTTGTCGAGTTTTTCACCATTTACTTCACCCCGGAGGAACATGGTTTGAATGATTAACCGACCTTCAAATTTCTTCAATTGTTCAATAAACCACGCCACGTTGATATGCTTTCCAACCGGCTGATCCATCAGTTTCATGGTATGGTCGATGGCTGAATCAAATTTCAGGATATTATTATCCACTTTGTTCAATGCACGGAAAACATGTGGTTTGTGAACACGGGTAGAATTGGATAGTACACTTACTTTCGCTGTCGGGCAATAAGTATTTCTCAAAGCTATGGTATCATCAATAATACCTTCAAACTCTGCATGAAGTGTAGGTTCACCGTTTCCGGCAAAGGTTATTACATCCGGAATTTGTCCTTCAGCAACCATTTCTTGCAACTTGGCTTCAAGTGTTTCACGTACCTGCTCACGAGTGGGTATAGGCGATTCCTGCATGCTGGTATTGAATCCACACTCACAATAAATGCAATTGAACGTGCATATCTTTGCATCGATTGGCAACAGGTTTACGCCCAGTGAAAGTCCCAGCCGGCGGCTGTGAATAGGTCCGAAAATTATTTCGTGGAATAAGAACATAGACTCCCTTTAATTCCCCTAAAGGTGAAAGATAAATTTAAACTTTTCAATCTATTTTAATACCATCAATAGAAATAACTCCAACATTAAAAATTAAGGGCTTCAAAGTTGAATCTATATATTTTTCAATATCAAAAGAAATTAATTTACTATCATAATTTTGTCTTAATGGATGCTTTGGATGCCCCTGATTGGTCAATCCTAAAGTTACGAACATTAATTTCTTTGTTTTTAGATTCTTAAGATACATATTTATCAAAGCAATTGGCAAATATGATCGTTTTTCAATTTCATTTCCCCATGCACACCAAATAGTTTCAATTTTCAAATCATCAACCTTATTTGACACTATTTCGTTATTTAATTTCAGAACTCCGTTTTGAGGAGTTAAGTCCATGCCATTTGGATCTGTTGACTTTTGTGGAAAAACATTGAACATTAACCAACCATCATACCCATTGTTTTTGGAAATTTCCCTTACAAACCGTATAGTTGCATCCGGTTCATTAGGTTTTGCTTTACTTGGATTAACACCAATAATTCCAAGCATTTTTTCTCCGATTTCTCCTAAGGCAAAACGGTATGAATTTTCCTTTTTATTATCAATCACATAAATCCATTCAGAAATATTAGCCTTATCCATAACTTAAAATATTTTGATAATTAAACAAATCCTTTCTTTCTCCTCCCCTTCGGGAAGGTTGGAAGGGGCCTTACAATTTTATTATTATCCTCTCACCAAGCGTTTTCGAAAGTTGTTTTTTTACTTCGTCCAACTGTTTCATTTCCTGCATAATTTGATCCATTAGGGCATTGTTTTTGCTGTCGTTGGCCGCTTTCAATTCAATGAGTTTTTGCTTAATCATATCCAGAATCAGGCTGTTTTTAAATTCAAAAACCACTCGTGGAACAAGCTCAAGAAGGCGTTCGGCATCGGTTTCCACTTTTTTCACCTTGGAGTGAACCCTGCTAAGCGTGTATTTCTCCGTCACCAAATCGGCAGTAAGCAAACTAATGCGGGTATCGGGATGATACAGGAAGAAACGTTCTGCCACAAAACCGTCCTGCTTATGCTGAAGTTTATATTCTTCAAGCATCAGGGTATGTACTTCATTATAAAACAGTAAATTATCCCGTTCCAGTTCTTCCAGAATAAAATCACCTACTGTAACAGGTATTGTTTCTTCTTTGTCGGCAAAACAGAAAACAACTTCGCCATGCTTAACCAGTATTTGCAAAATATTACGTTCCTGATCTTCGAATTTTGACGAGGAAGTAATGCGGGTAACCAAATTCTCTGATTCTTGAGCCTGAAGTGCTTCCGGGGCTTCATTTTGCCTGCGTATCGCATTTTTCTCGCTATCCGAATTCTTGAGTTTGTTGATTTCGTAGTAAAGCATTTGCTCTTCAACGTTCAGCAAGGTGCTGCACTCTTTCACGTATTCGCCCCGAATGGCGGTGTTTGGAATAATGGAAATGCTTCGCACAATGTCCAGCACCAGTCCGGCACGTTTCACAGGGTCGTTGCCAGCATCGGCCAACAACAAATTAGTTTTGAAGCGTATAAAGTCGGAAGCATTGCCCTCCACGTATTCGATAAAGTCAGATGCATTGGTTTTGCGGGCAAACGAATCGGGATCATCGCCATCGGGCAGCAAAAGAACCTTGATGTTCAGCCCTTCCTCCAACAATAAATCGATACCACGAATGGACGCTTTGATACCGGCCGCATCGCCGTCGTAAATAACGGTTACGTTTTCGGTAAAGCGGTGAATGAGGCGGATTTGCCCCGGTGTAAGCGATGTTCCTGACGAAGCCACCACATTTTCAATGCCACTCTGGTGCATCGAAATCACATCGGTATAACCTTCCACCAGAAAGCATCGGTCCTGTTTGACGATGGCTTGCTTGGCAAAATAAATTCCGTATAGTTCGTTGCTTTTGTGGTAAATTTCCGACTCGGGCGAGTTGACGTACTTCGCCATTTTGTCGTCCTTCTTCAGGATTCGACCGCCAAAAGCCACCACTTTGCCCGACAGTGAATGAACCGGAAACATCACACGACCACGGAAACGGTCGGTGGTTTGTCCGCTTTCATTTTCGAGCGTCAGACCTGTTTTTACGAGGTATTCTTTGTTGTAACCGGCTTTCAGAGCGGCCTGCGTGAAGGCATCGCGCTGGTCGAGACTGTAGCCAAGCTGGAATTTTTGTATAATATCGTCGCGGAAACCCCGTTCGCGGAAATAACCAAGTCCGATGGATTTGCCGTCGATATGGTTGTGAAGCGTGGAAGTGAAGTGTTTTTGTGCAAAATCGTTGACCAGCAGCATCGATTCGCGGTCGTTGCGCACGGCCATTTCCTCGGGCGAAAGTTCGCGTTCCTGCACTTCGATGTGGTACTTGCGAGCCAGGTATTTCAGCGCCTCAGTGTAGTTGAGCTGCTCGTGCTCCATAATGAAATGCACCGAGTTACCTCCTTTGCCGCAACCAAAACATTTGAAAATACCTTTAGCCGGCGAAACGGTAAACGAAGGTGTTTTCTCACCGTGAAACGGACACAGACCGAGTAGGTTCACCCCGCGTTTACGCAGCGTGACAAAATCGCCCACCACATCCTGTATCTGTGCGGCTTCCGTAATTCGGTCTATGGTAGGTTGGTCAATCATTTTTTTGGTAGAGACCTTGCATGCAACGTCTCTACGATATGAAAAATTTGATTACAAAACTACGGATTTTATTCTGAAAAAAGGGTATCGAGATAATTAAATATTGTTGTTTGTATAAGCTCTTTCCTTTCTTTTCTCCTCAAAAAAACGTATCTTTGCGCTGTATTATTGGTCAGTAGCCGATTTTTGATTTATGTTACGACAACAGTTACAGCAAAAATTACAACAGAAACTTTCGCCTGCGCAAATTCAGGTTATCAAAATGCTCGAAGTGCCTACTTTGGAGCTGGAAGAGCGCATCCGGCAGGAACTGGAGGAAAATCCGGCATTGGAAGAAGGAGCTGAATCGGAAAAGGAAACCGAGGAAATGGATGATTTAAGCATCGACGACGGCGGTAATAATGATGATTTTGAAGTGGATGATTATATGTCGGACGACGATATCCCAGATTACAAACTGAAAGCCAACAACACGTCGAAAGACGACAAATACGAGGATATTCCGTTTTCTGCGGGTATGACTTTTCATGAATTTCTGGAAGATCAGGTAGGTCTGCTGCAGGTTTCGGAACATGAACGCATGTTGATTGAATACGTGATTGGGAATATCGACGACGAAGGTTACCTGCGTCGCACACCCGAAGCCATGGTGGATGACATTGTGTTTCAGGCGGGTGTGCAAACCACCGACGAGGAAATGGTTCGCGTTATAGCACTTGTACGTCAACTTGACCCGGCCGGAGTGGGTGCTTCCAATCTGCAGGAATGCCTGTTGCTGCAACTCGATCGGAAAGAATCAACCACAACGGTAAATCTTGCAAAACGACTTATCAACGAATATTTTGAGGAGTTCTCAAAGAAACATTACGATAAAATTCAAAAGGGGTTAGAAATGGATGATGTATTACTGAAAAAAGTAATGACAGAAATCACTCACCTCAATCCCAAACCCGGAAATTCCTGGAGCGGAAATATTCTGGAGAAATCGATGACAACAATTGTCCCTGATTTTATTCTTGAAAATGATGAAGGTCAACTTACTGTTTCGCTGAATAACAGCAATATACCCGAACTTCGCATTAGTAGCACGTACAACGATATGTTTCAGGATTATGCCGGGAACAAGCAAAATCAGAGTCGCGAAATGAAAGACGCGGTGATGTTTGTGAAACAAAAGATAGACTCTGCGCGTTGGTTTATCGACGCTATCAAACAACGTCAGCAAACACTGCTGACCACTATGATGGCTATCGTGAATTTTCAGAAGCAATTTTTTATCGAGGGCGACGACACCTATATGAAACCAATGATTCTGAAAGATATAGCCGACCGTACCGGATACGATATTTCAACTATTTCGCGTGTAAGCAACAGCAAATATATCCAAACCGAGTTTGGCATTTTTCCGGTGAAATACTTTTTCTCCGAATCGATGACCAACGACTCCGGCGAAGAAGTTTCGACCCGCGAAATCAAGAAAATTCTGCAGGATTGCATCGACAATGAAGATAAACAGAAACCGATAACCGATGAAACGTTGGCTGCAGTACTGAAAACAAAAGGTTACATTGTAGCACGGCGTACCGTGGCCAAATACCGCGAACAATTGAATATTCCGGTGGCGAGAATGCGGAAAGAAGTATAATTTAGTCGGTAGTAAGCGGTTTTTAGTATGTAGTTTTGTCCCGAAGGGACTATATATGAATAACCCCGTACGAAGTGCGGGGCTAAAATAAAATCAAAGCAACAACCCCGAAGCAGGTTGAACAAAAAATTCAGATTATGAAAAAGTTCCACGAAATAATTTCCCTGGTTTTTCAGCCTTTGCTGATGCCAACCTACGCCATGATTCTGCTTATGAATATGGATATCTTTGCAGTAATGCCATTATTTTGGCGGATGGTGGCTATAATTGGCACATTGCTTTTTACGGGTATTTTGCCGGCTGTTCCAATTTTACTTTTGATGAAACGCGGTGAAGTTAATGACCTGTTCATCTCAAAAAAAGAAGAACGCACCATGCCCTATCTTTTCTCATTGCTGGCATATGTTTTCTGGGCTCTTTTTATGTGGCGGACCTTACAATTCCCTACGTTTATTGTAGCCATGGGTATTGGTTCTACGGTGTCAATTTTGTCAATTGCATTTATCAATCTGAAATGGAAAATCAGTGCTCACGCTACCGGAATGGGCGGTTTCTGTGCATCCATTTTCGGAGTTTGCTATCGAACTGCCATTAATCCTGTTTGGCTTTTTGTTGTGATACTCATTATTTCCGGACTGGTTGCCCTTTCGCGCCTCGAACTGAAAGCTCATACTCCTTCTCAGGTGTTGGTGGGTTTCGTTATGGGATTTGTGCTGGTTTTCGCACCCTGTTTCTTCTTTTAATTCAACAATTAAACAACTCACCAAATAAACTAAAAAATGATTACACAAGACCAACTAAAAGATTTGTTGGAGCGCGAGAACGCGTTGAGGAGGTACCTTTGACGTCGACTCAAAAGCAATTCAGATAGAAGAAGAAGAGTTACGAACTCATGTTCCCGGATTTTGGGACGACGCGAAAGCTGCCGAAGCCCAAATGCGTAAAATAAAAGAACTCAAAAACTGGGTGGAAGGTTACAGCAGCGTGAAAACCGCAGCCGAAGAACTTCAACTTTGTTTCGATTTCTACAAAGAAGAAGCCGTTACAGAGGAAGAAGTGGATGAAGCCTATCGGCATGCCCTGGAGGCGATTGAAACGCTGGAAATGAAAAACATGCTTTCGCACGAGGAAGACAAGCTGGGAGCAGTGATTAAAATTGTGGGTGGTGCCGGTGGTACCGAGGCTCAGGACTGGGCATCAATGCTTTTCCGTATGTACCAACGCTGGTGCGAACGTCAGGGATACAAGTGCGAAATCACTAACTTGCTGGATGGAGAAGAAGCCGGAATCAAAACAGTAACCATGCAGATTGAAGGTGAAATGGCTTACGGCTACCTGAAAAGCGAAAACGGTGTTCATCGCCTGGTGCGTGTATCGCCTTTCAATGCTCAGGGTAAACGTATGACCTCTTTTTGTTCGGTTTATGTGGTTCCGTTGGTTGACGATACCATTGAAATAGAAGTGAATCCGGGCATGTTATCGTGGGACACTTTCCGCTCATCGGGTGCGGGTGGACAGAATGTAAACAAGGTGGAAACCGGCGTGCGACTGCATTATAAATTCATGAATCCGGTAACGAACCTAATGGACGAAATTGTAATTGAAAATACTGAAAGCCGCTCGCAGTTTGGCAACAAGGACAATGCAATCCGCTTGCTCAAATCGCAACTCTACGAATTGGAACTGGAAAAACGTCGTGCAGCTTCTGCAGTGGTTGAAGCCGGTAAAAAGAAAATTGAGTGGGGATCTCAAATCCGCAGTTACGTATTCGACGACCGCCGCGTGAAAGACCACCGCACCAATTATCAGACTTCCAACGTTAACGGTGTGATGGATGGTGATATCGATGCATTTATCAAAGCGTATCTGATGGAATTTCCGGATTAATATTACGAACTGAAATTTTAAAGACAAGGTATTTTTTGATTGTTTCTAACATCAGAAAATACCTTGTCTTTTTATGTTCAATAACATGAATACCTGATGAACGAAACCGCATAATTTCCACTAATTTTGTCCCGAAATTAATAACTGTATAAAGTACAATTAAAAAACATAGAAATCATGACAGTTCAAGAATTAAAATCAGCTTTTGAAACAACTTACGGCAAGAAAGCCGAAGCCGTTTATTTCTCTCCGGGTCGCGTAAACCTGATTGGTGAGCACACCGATTATAATGGTGGTTCAGTATTTCCATGCGCATTGAGTTTCGGAACGTATTTGTTGATGACTAAAAACGATAAAAAAGTAATGAACTTTAAATCGTTAAATCAACCCGAAATCGTTTCGCTTGGTTTCGACCAACTTACTACACCGCTCAACAAATCGTGGGTTAATTATCCGCTGGGAGTTTTAGCTCAGTTCGTAAAACGTGGTGTGGCTATTACTCAGGGTTATGATATGTTGATTTGGGGTAATGTACCTAATGGTGCAGGACTTTCTTCGTCAGCAGCACTGGAAGTAGTTACTGCTTTTGCATTCAACGATCAATTGGGAACAGGTTTCAACCGCACTGTGTTAGCACAAATTGGTCAGAAAGCCGAGCATGAATTTGCGTTGGTAATGTGTGGTATAATGGATCAGTTTGTTTCGGCTAATGGTGCGAAAGATCATGCAGTACATTTGAATTGCGACACACTTCAATTTGAACTCGTCCCTGTAAAGTTAGAAGGAGTTAAAATTGTAATTTCAAATACTCATAGTCCTCACAAATTAGACTCAGGTGCTTACAACCAACGTGTGGCTGAATGTAAGAAAGCTGTTGAGCAGTTGAACACTGTTCGTCCGTTGAAATACCTTGCTGAATTGACAGAAGCAGAATTCAAATCAATCGAATCCGCCATTACAGATCCTGTAGCTCACAAACGTGCGCGCCACGTGGTTGGTGAAGTTCAACGCACATCGGATGCGGTAAAAGCATTGAAAGCAGGTAATTTGACATTGTTTGGTCAATTAATGAATGCTTCACACGTTTCTTTGCGCGACGATTACGAAGTTACCGGTCCTGAACTGGATTGCATGGCTGCCGAAGCATGGAAAATCAATGGTGTTATCGGTTCACGTATGACCGGTGGTGGTTTTGGCGGATGTACCGTTTCATTGGTAAAAGACGAAGCTATCGATACGTTCATCAAAGAAGTTGGTGCTGCTTACGAAGCAAAAATCGGCATCAAACCGGAGTTCTACATCGCCGAAATTGGCGACGGAGCGTGTAAAATTGATTAATAGTTATAAGTTCTTTAAGTTGATTGGTTAATTGGTAGTGGACTTCTTCAACTAATTAACCGATTAACTAATCAACCAATCAACCCAAAAATGAAGACAGTAAAAGAATTAGAAATTGAATTGAACGGTAAACCGGTATCGCTTTACACCTTGTTCAATAAAAACGGCATGTCGGTGGATATAACCAACTACGGTGCAAAGATTCTGCGCTTGATGGTGCCTGATATAAACGGCAAATTCGACGATGTGGTGCTGGCTTTCGACACGCTCGACGAAGTGATTGAAAAAGAAATCTACTTCGGTGCGGTTTGTGGACGTTTTGCCAATCGTATCAAAGATGGTAAATTCAGCATCGATGGTGTGGAATACACATTGCCAATAAATAACGGCACAAACTCATTGCACGGCGGTGTTCACGGTTACAACGAGAAAGTGTGGACTGTAAAATCGGTTTCGCAGCAGGAATTGGTGCTGGAACTTTTCTCGCCCGACGGTGAAGAAGGATATCCGGGCAATCTGACCATTACCTGCACTTACATTTTGAGTGATGATAATGCTATCAAAATGCACTACGAAGCCACCACGGATAAACCAACCGTTATTGGCCTGACCAATCACTCGTATTTCAATCTGAAAGGTGCCGGCAACGGAACTGTAAAAGATCACGTTATGCAACTGAATGCCGATTTCTACACTGTGTTGGATGAATCATTTGCGCCTTCAGGTGAAATTCGTCCGGTTATAGGTACAGCTTTCGATTTCCGTAAACCTACTTTAATCGGTGACCGCATCGATGCCGAAGAGTTTGTTCCCGGCTGGGGAATTGACAACAACTGGTGTATCCGCAAAGAACAACAGGGTGATTGTGTGTCGGCTGGTTATGTCTACGAGCCAACTTCAGGACGTAAAATGGAAGTCATTACCACACAGCCCGGAGTACAGGTTTACACAGCCAACTGGGTGGATAAAGTAACCGGTAAAGAAGGTAAACTTTACGACCGTCAGGATTCGATTTGCCTCGAAACGCAAGGTTTTCCAAACTCACCTAATGTAGCACATTTCCCAAGTTCATTGCTTCGTCCGGGACAGAAATACGACGAATGGTGTATTTATAAGTTTTCAGTAGAATAAAAACAGTCGGAGTACGACTTGAAGTCGTGCCCCGATTAAGTAATAAGAAAAGCAGAGTTGCCGGTTGGTTGCTCTGCTTTTCCATTTTAAATCACTGAAATACATTGACTTTCTACTGATGATTATACTCAGAAATTATAATTTCCACATGATATGCCAATAAATCCACATCATTCATGATAATAGGAAGTAATTTTGCAGCATCAAAAATCTGATAATTACAATCATGAAGAAAACAATCTCCTTTTTTCTCTTTTTTTCAATAATATCCTTGTCAGGTTTTGGCACAACCTATTATGTGTCACCAACCGGATCAGGAACAGGAACTTTTGCAAGTCCGTTGAGTTTTTCTTCAGCAGTGGGTAAATCACTGGCGGCAGGCGATTCACTTATATTTCGTGGCGGATCATATAGTTTCAGTTCATCGCAATCTTTTTCAAAATCTGGTTCGGCGGGTAATCTGATTCATTATGTTGCCTACAAATCAGAAATTCCAATATTTGATTTTCGAACACAGGCATATAATAGCAGCAACCGTGGTTTAAACCTATCGGGAAATTATATGCATGTAAAAGGAATTACTGTTCAGGGAGCTGGTGATAACGGCATTTATGTCTCAGGAAGTAATAACTTTGTTGAATTATGCGTTGCACGCTGGAATTGCGATTCCGGTTTTCAGTTTAAAACAGGAAGTGACAACTACATATTAAATTGCGATTCGTATGAAAATTTTGACTACGAAACCAGTGGTTCAATTGGAGGAAATGCAGATGGATTTGCTGACAAACAATACACCAACACCGGCACCAACACCTATAAAGGTTGCCGCTCATGGAGCAACAGCGATGATGGTTGGGATAGTTATGAAAAAATAGGAAATACGGTTTACGATAGTTGCTGGTGCTACAATATGGGACCGACACAATTTGACATGACTAATCATATTCGTTATGCAACCGACAAAACCTATATCGATGGCTTTGCAAATCACATTATTCCAAATGCAGGTAATGGAAACGGATTTAAAATGGGTGGAAATTATACCGCACACAATGCCACTGCTCATCATTGCATTGCAGTTGCAAATCAGGTAAAAGGCTTTGATCAAAACAACAATAACGGAACTATGACAGTATATAACTGTACAAGTTACAACAATGGCAATAATTATGGATATTCAAACAGTAGCAATGGAACTTTGATAATTAAAAATTGTGCTTCGTTAAGCAGCAAGGGTTCAAATAGTTTCAGTTCAAAATCGGTAACTCAGGCATACAATACCTGGAATTCGGGTTTTAGTTGTGCAACTTCTGATTTTGTAAGCGTGGATTACACGCAGATGCTGAGTGCCCGTAAAGCTGATGGTTCGTTGCCTGATATGACATTTTTACACCTTACCGCAACAAGCAATTTGCTAAACAAAGGGACGAACTTAGGTTACGCTTTCTCAGGCACAGCACCCGATTTAGGTGCATTTGAATACAACAACATTACTTCTGTACAAAATCCTACTGTTAATCATTATAATGACTTTCAACTTCATCTGAATTCAGATAATAATATCGTTGTAGAAGGGAATATTGCTGCAATTTATGTCTATGAAATGACTGGAAAGATTGTATATTCTAAACATGAAGTGTCGAATATTCAAACTATTCAGGGAAAATATCTTCCAAAAGGAGTCTGTCTGGTTCGGATAACCGGAGTTGACGGATTTGTTCAAACAAACAAGATTTTGATTAAATAGTGATTAAAAAATGCCGGAAATTTCCGGCATTTTTCTTTATTTACTTTCCCGTTACAAACGAAGAGTCGGATAAGCGATCAACTTAGTATGAATTTCCCTCTTCTTACAGCTCCATCATTGGTTGCCATTTTGAAAATGTAAACACCGTTTTGCCAGTTTGGAGTTTCTATCTTTATTTCACTGTCCGACGTATTTTCTGTTTTATAAACCTGCTGACCTTTTGCATTATAAATTGTCAATCGGAACTTTTCATTGTTTAATGATTTTAGTATCAATAAGTTCTTTGTGGAATAAAAGTATACGGAAACTTCTGATTCTTTTTTCAGGGACGTATTTATTGAACCTTCATTGTTAATAGTTACTATCATTGAATCCATTGCCATATTCATTTTGGAATCTTTTGCAACAACCTTAAAGTAATACTGTCCATCGGGGTAATCAGTTGACTTAAAATACAAATCCTTACTTTGAGCTGTTATAGAATCTCCGCCGTTCGAGTTGGTTATGATATGGTAAAACTGCCTGTTAGTATAATCTGCTTTCGATAAACAGGTTTGATCAAACGAATAGATAGTATTAGTCATCAATTTTGAGTAAACACTTGAGCCAATATAATCGTCGGAAGGCATATCGAACCGAAAAGCCAGTTGATTTAAAAGATTTGTACCCGGCGAACTAACCGGCGCAAGGCTATATGAAAGCTCAAAAACATCTATTTTGTAAGTTGAGTTGCATCGGTCGGAAACCTTTGATAATATATCTACATTTCCATGAATGTTGTTTGGAGAAAGATACACTCCACTCAAATCTCTGAATGCTAAAAGGTCAGTAACAATAGTGTTTTCAAATACCGGTTTTATTGTGTCAACCAGATTGGTTACATCGTTGAGCGGATTGTTTACAGTCCACCAATTACCATCCCACACTGCTCCAGACTCTTTGATCCTGGCAAAATGCACATGATTAAAACCAGTCACAGGCCACGGAACAATAGTGCCAACCACGCGGCCTGCATAAATGGAATCGCCTACAGCATAAGGTATTGATGTTTTGTTCATGTGGGCATATAAATAACCAACCGACTCGCTATTGGTTTTGATATTTGCCACTCCTACTCTCCAGTACAAATCTCCTCCGGTAGTTAGTACAGCTTTTATTACTCCCGTTTTTACAGCATAAACTTCCTGATTGGGATTGCCCAGAAAATCAACTCCCGGGTGAAGATAAGCACCGCTGCCATAATCCTGTAATTCATCATAACTGTTGCCGATAGGATATTTTACATTATCAGAGCTGTAATTGAGCGGTCCACGGATATTCTCGTGCAACCCTGATTGTACGGAACTTTTAGAGTTGTTTCTGGTTGGCTTTTCAATTTGATTGGTGGTCAGATAAAAACTTTTGGCTGACTCTTTAAAGTTTTGCAGATTATCAGTTTTATATAACGTAAACTGAAATCCCTTTTCAACCTGCTCTTTCAACACATATTTAAGCGTATCCATCTCTGTTTTCACGTCAAAAAATGTACCGTGGAAAGGAAGTATTTTCTTTATTTCATTATTGCTGAAAGTGTATAAGTTGTTTCTGCTGAAAATAAGAATCCTGTCCTTAAGCGGTAACATCTTTACAGGAATTTCGGGCATCACTGCAGTTTCTCCAAGATAACTGACAACAGAGGTTTTGTCATCATAAGTTACAGGATTACCTGCCGCATCCAGGCAATATAGTATTGAACTGGTGTGTTTATCAACTGACAAGGTTAGTAAATTCATTGTATATACACTTCCTTTGCAGTAAAACGACAGAAAAGTTTTATCAGTTGTGAGTTCCGGATTAATTATCTGAGAGAATTGCTCATCATACAGCAGTTTTCCCTGTAATGAATAAATGCGCAGCGTTGAAGGAATATTCTGTTCGATGGTTGTTATCGTTATTAGTTTATCAACCGTTTCCGTAAGATATCTTTCCTCCGAAAGTTGCTTATTTAAATTTAATGCTGAGTTTCTGACCCGTTGAAGTGGAGAAGAATTTGACTTTACAACACTATTATCAATAAAATGCCCGCAGTTATTTATTTCCTGCGATATTGCCTGCAATGAAAACAGAATAAATACCTGAGAAATCAAGGTTTTTTTCATAATGTTGGTTTATTAAATTATATTCTCTCTCCCCCTCGTTTGCAACGAGGGGTTAATAGTTGTTTGTTTAAAAACAAAATGCTACATCATATCAATTTCTCTCTCCCCCCTCGTTTGCAACAAGGGGTTGTTGGTTATTTGTTTTAAAACAAAAGACTAAATCATATCAATATCAATAATACAGCTTAACCCCGCGTAATTTCGTGCAGAACTGTACAAATAATCCTCAGCTTTAGCAACAAAACCACTTCTTACCGGATTTTCGTGAATATAATTAATACGCTGATTTATCATTTCAGTTGTGGTCAACTCAATGGGATGACTTTTATCCTGCCAAAACCGATACTTTTCAATACGGTTATCAAATTTACCTGCAAATTCAAATCGGTACAACATCCATTCTCTTCGGCTCTCGGGTAATTGCTGAATATCGTCAAGCACTGCTTTTGCTGTGAATTTTTTATAATCACGCAGAAAGTCTGTCATTCGAAAAGGTTCTTCAATGCTACAAACTAAATGAATATGATTGGTCATTAAACACCATGCATACAATTTTAATCCTTTTTTCTTTTTGCAATAATCTAATGATTCTACAATAATATTCCTGTAATTCAGCCGGGTAAAAACATCTACCCAATCAGTTACTGTAAAAGTAAGAAAATATACAGTGTTTTGGTTTTCAATCCTGTAATTCTCAGACGACATGTTTTAGCTTTTTATTTTTGAAAAAATATAATCTTTTTTGCGTTACAAACGCTTTACCATTAACCCCTCGTTACAAACGAGGGGGAGGTGGGATGTGTTTTTTTATCTTAGTTATCCTTTATTTGCTGTCTTATTGCCACACGCAATCGTGCGGCAGCAAGGGGGAAATCGCGCGGGAGCAGGGGTTGAACTAAATTCCCTTCGGGAAGGGCTTTAAATAGTTCTGTTTCTTAATTAAT
>JBAXPM010000006.1:0-92390 GCA_037132235.1 Paludibacter sp. | reverse complement strand
ACGGAGAAGAAAAAGAAATTAAGTACTTTCCTATGTTAGCCGTTTTTTCTGATTTGCAAGTGTATAACTCTGAAAACAACAAATAAAGCTATGAACTACCAAGAAATAAAAAACAAACAGCCCGAATTAGTAGAATGTTTTTTTGCATTTTCAAACGACCAATACAAGGAAGGAATCGAAAAAAACAACTTGAAAGATAAAAAAATCTATTCGGGGGGAGCTGGTTTATATGGCACACACGAGGGAATAACACAGCTATTCGATTACTATAAAAACCAATCCAATGAAATAGCAACCCAATGCGAACCGCAAAAAGTGTATGAATATGAATTTTCAAATCACGAATGCAGTTATACAAACGACGACGAAGAAGCCATAAAAATCGTAATTGATATTTTTGGCAAAGAGAGAGCAAAAGAAGTAAAACGCAAATTTGGATATTTTAAATTTTAAAATTATGAACACTACATTTGATTTTCAAAACAACAACATCGAAGTTTTAGACCTCGACACGCTGAAAGCGACACACAAAGAAAATGATATTTACGGCAACCCCTTACGAGGCGTTTATCATTATGAAGTGATTAACCGGGTAATGGATATTTGCAAAAATTCCGGTTTGAATTACGAAGTAGAAGAAATTTTTGCAGCCCAGAACCGGAGCCGACAAAATCCGGGTGTTGTTATCTTGCCACAGGTGGAAGCCATACACGGAGCAAACGCAGCACAAGCGCACATCCTTAGACGTGTTTATACAACAATCAGAATACACGACCAAGAAACGCCCGAAATGACATCTAACATCGTCATCGCTTACCATCAGGACGGAATACAAATTGCTTTTGGTCCATGCGTTCGCATTTGTCACAATCAATGTATTTTGAACAAGGAGCGCATCGCAAGCAATTACGGCAAAGATGGCATTTCAGATGAACAGCTTTTTGAAAGTGTGGGAGATTGGATGTCTAACTTTTTCGATTACAGAGAAACAGATTTACGCATACTTCAGAAAATGAAAGAAATCAACTGCACACAAAACGACGTTTTTCAATTAATCGGACTTTTGACATCTTTACGAGTAGCACACGACAGCGACAACGCAGCACTAAGAAGCGAAGTAAAAACCTACCCATTGACACAGGCGCAAATTTCGGAATTTACAGAAGATTATTTGGAGAAAGCACAGGAGAGCACCGTTTTTTCGCTTTGGGATATTTACAACATCGCGACAGAATTGTACAAACCTGGAAAGACTGACATCCCAAACCTGATACCGCAAAATTTTGCACTGATGGAAGTATTAACAGACCGTTACAGCCTGAATTAATAATTGAAAAAATGGACAAATTACTAACAGTTTGCAGGGCTGCACAAGGGAACAAATATACAAACGCCATAAACATCAAAGGGGAGTATTTGAAAAAGTACGGTTTTGAGCAGGGCGATTTTGTGAAAGTGAGCGTTACAAAGAACAAAATCACGATTGAAAAAAATGTGGACACAGGGCTTTTGACCTGTATGGGAACGAAAAACCCCGCACTTTTGCAGATGATTGAGGGATTAAGTTTGACGCTGTAAGTGCCTGAAAAGGGCTGAAAATAGGCTTCTCGCTTCTTATTTGAAGGGGTGAAAAGCCGTTTTTGGACTACTTTTGTAGCGCCAAAAGTAGCAAAAGGCGCAAACGCCCGAAATAGGGCAGAGATGAATGAAACGAGTAAAGCCGAAGGCAAGACGAGTTCTATACGACAACTAAAGAAAAATCATTTATGTATAAAATATTTTGTAGTGTGATTGCTGTGGTCTGTGAAGATCGGAGCTTTTTTTTATATAAAGTAAAATATTGTACAATTCAATATAAATCAAAACAGAGTCATTTTTGTTAAATTCATTTTACATTTACAAAGGAAGTAATGCTGGTTTGTTTATTTTTTGAAAATAATAGTTCACTGTTAAGAATAATGTGTATTTTTGGTGTTTTATACATATCAGAAACTGATTAAATATAATGGCTAAATTATTTGACACAGCATATATTAATCTAAAATTACCCTCAAAAGCAAAATGTGGAGATAGTTTTAAAATTGAATATATAGCAGATGAAGAGCTATTGATTTGTATGGTATGCGATGGAGTTGGTTCTCGTCCTGCCGACTATTTAGCATCAGGTATCGCCTGTGAAGAGTTAATTCCGTCATTCACAAAACACAAAGAATCACCTCTTGAAGTCCGTATAACTCAGTCTGTCAAAGAAATACATTCAAAATTACTTGATGTTGAAGGACTAAACAAAGGTTTAATGTCTACCATGACTTTGCTTGTCTGGGATGTTGTACAAGAAATTTATTACTCTGTTAACATAGGCGATTCAAGAACCTATGGCTTAAAACTTAATAGGCTCATACAACTTACACGAGATGAAACTAAGTCAGTTATTTTAAGGGACAGAAGTGGCAAACCTCTCACGAGTGATAGTTTTGCAATTACGCGCGAAGGAATAACTAATGCACTAGGAAGTAATCAGTTGAGTATTGAAGTTCACAAAGAATCATCGGTAGATATTTCTGGCTTTGTTTTGGCTACAGATGGATTTTATAATTGCATCAATACATTCGATTCAGATATGATATCAATACTTAATCGGTTGGAAATGCAAATCAACTTAAATGATATAATACAACACAATTATAAAGATGAACAGGTCGATGATTTGACCGGAATTTTTGTTAGACGAAAAGCAATACCATTAGAAGTAGTATTTATTGAAATAACTAAAGATCTAACCAGTGAGCAAATATTCAGTAAATTTTCTAAGTTTGACATTCTGAACTATGTTTCTTCCGAACTTGAAAGTTTAATCCGGTTAAATGATACAAATCGCTTTTTAGAATTAATCAAAGCTGCAGATTCAGGGTCAATTGACTTAGGTAGAAACCGTTATATTCAATTAATTTCATTTTTAAAAACAATTGGAAGCAATAACGGCACTATATATCAGGAGTTATACCAACGGATGAAAAAAAGTAAATCAATGTGATATAATCAATAAGTTTCTGTTATTATTCTGAATCATGGCTGAATTAAATTTGGATTATTATAAAAAGCAATTGGCAGAAGGATTTACTCTGTCAGATTTTAATCATTTCACAGATTTGATGCAGCAAACTGAAGGTGGATTATATTCAGAAAGCGTAGAATTACAGAAAAGATACTACAATCTGTTGAATACAGAATCAGACGATATAGAAATAAATTCTACTGAAAAAGAAAGTATAGAAACCTGTTTGCATAAAATTATTCTTGAAGCTGAAAGGCTGCTTAGTAAAGTTGATTTATACACTCTAAGTGAAAAAGAATTTCTTGAAAAAATTGAAAATTCTAATCAGCCGGTACTTGTAGCATTCACCTCATCGAATTTTCCTTACAGCGATCTCACTCTCAAATTACCAATTGTTTTGCTGAATGAAGCTACAGAGGATAAATACACTTCATATATTATTGATATTGAACTAAATAAATCGATTCTTAGCAGATTTGGAATGGAAACGTATTCTGCATTTTATGTTTTTTTTAAAAGTAAAGTAATTGGTGGCACTTTTTATTCAAGAGAATTCATACAATTAGCTGTATGGTACGACGCTATTGTTAATGATAAACTCTCTGAGTTAAAAAATGGATTGGGAACAGTATTACTTACATTGAACGATGTGCTTCGAAAAAAGCAGAAAGAAAAGGCGGAAATTCGGAGGAAAGAACAACTTTATGATAAAGCTATAGAAGAATTATCTACAATAAAAAAATCAAGTCGAAAAGTTGATTACTTCAACTTAATGAAAAAGTATTATTTCATGTTTGATGCAATCTGCGAAAATGGATATATAATTCCGAACTTATTGTATAATTGCAACAGTATAGCTGATTTTGCAATAGTAAGGGCTAGAAGAAACTTAAACAAGTTCGAAATTAAAGTTACTTTGATAATTATTGAAACGGCATTAGACGAAAACAACGTATTTTCAAATAGTTTATCAATCACTATTCAACGTGCCCATAAATTGATTGAAAAGCTTAACTCTAATCCGACAAAGTTTCAAAATGAACTCAAACAACAATTAGTAACCAGGGAGTTGGAATTACTTGGAACACCCGAAGTAAATGGAATGTACAGAAGTGTATTGAATCAGGGATTAGAAAGCGGATTTTTCCTTGGTACTCTTATTCTTACAAACGAGGTCCCAAAATATAACTCACAAGATATAAAAAAAATGAATTCATTTAATATGAATGAATTTTCTTTTGGGGTATATACCTACGATCTATTATTTTCACTTTGGAAGAGAAGTTCTACTTATATACCTGAGATAGATTAAATTAATCATAAAACAAATACAGATCATGACTTACCGTTTATTCGACATTGGTGGATCAGGTGTAAAAACAGTCCGATTTCATAATTTACAACAAGCTGTTTTGGAAGATGCGTTTGAATTTACACACTTTAAAAATCCTGATTGGGGAGATTTTACAAATTGGTTGAAAAATAAGGGATTGCTTGATAGCGATGTCATTGGTATTTCTTGTGCTGGTTTTGTGGAAGCTGATAAACAGGTAAAAATGTTTAGAGTAGGTGGATGGCACGATAAAAACTTAGTTGATGAAATAAAGCAAATATTGCCAAATGCGAAGGCCTTTTTATTGAACGATGCAGAAGCACATTTGATGGCTCATCAAGGTTTGTACGAATATTCTCAAATGTCCATTTCTCTTGGCACATCGTTGGGTTTCGCAATAGCTGACCAAAACGGTAACATTGTACGAACGTTGGCTAATATTAATTATGACATTGGAGCAATGACCATACCAACAAAATCTTCGAATAATCAAGTTTGGTGGGCTTTAGGTTCAAATGGTCTTGGAGAATTACAGAAAAATCTTGGAGAAATAGAAGGTGTAAAACATTATGGATTTAGATTGGGATCTTTTCTTGTAAATATTTATAGTATCTTTCGCCCAAAATCAGTTATAATAAGTGGAGGAATAACAGAAAAATATTGGAATGAATTTCAAGCATCTATGTTTTCAGAATTCAATCACTCCAAACCCGATTGGCTTGAAGCTCCGAACATATATAAATCACCCTTTGGTGTTAATGCTGCATTAGTGGGTATTGGAAAGTATATTTTGCAACAGCAATCTAAATAATATTGGATAGAGTACTTTTGCCAAATAATTATTTGTCATCAACAAAACCGAATCTATAAACATACGAATTATGAAAACAATAAAATTTGCAGGATATAACTGGGAAATTAAGACGAGCAAAGAATTAGCTGGTCCGGGACCAAATTATTATTCACTGGATTGTGTTTCAGTTCAAAACAATGAGTTGACACTTGAAGTTATTGAAAAAGACAAGAAACTACTCTGTGGAGAAGTAATTTTGACTGAGTCACTGGGATATGGAAAATATGTATTTTTCTTGTCAAGTCGCATTGATTTATTGTGTGATAATCTCGTATTCGGGCTTTTTACATGGAGTAATTCAGCATTGACAAATAATTGTGAGATTGATATTGAATTCTCCCGTTGGGATAATGAAACAAAAACAAATTCTCAATATGTTGTACAGCCCAGTAAAACTAGTGATAAATTATTTAGATATAATAGCGAACTTTCCGGAGATTATTCAACGCATATAATTGATTGGAAACCGGATGAAATTAATTTCTGGAGTATACATGGTCATTTTTTAACTCCACCCTCAAAACAACATATTATTGAATTATGGACATACAAAGGAAATGCGGTTCCACATCCTGATAATGAGCAAATTCATATAAATTTATGGAAATATGGAAGAAATTCATTAAAAATGGAAAAAGATAGATCGACTTCTGCGAAAATTAAAGATTTCCAGTTTTATCCTTATTTGTACTAATAATAGACATTAAATTTTAATTTTTCACTCTAAGTAGCAACAAATAATGCCTCCAACTTACAACTTAGAACGATTTCTTACTGCTCAAGAATCAGTTTACGAATTAGCATTAAGAGAACTTGAATACGGAAGAAAAGAATCTCATTGGATGTGGTTTATCTTCCCGCAAATAGCTGGTTTGGGTAAAAGTGAAATTTCTAAATATTATGCCATAAAAGACATTAATGAAGCCAAAGCATATTTAGATCATTCAGTTTTAAGAATCAGATTTGAAGACTGCTTGAATGCTGTACTAAGTTGTAGTACAAGTAATCCGGTTCGGATATTCGGTGAAATAGATTCGTTGAAATTTCATTCGAGTTTAACTCTTTTTTTAAGAGCAACTCCAGATAATGAACTCATTCAGGCTGCACTTTCTAAATTCTACGGTAGTACAGATTTTGCAACAGAAAATATATTAGAAAACCAACTCTAATAAACTGAAATTATGGCATTAGTTTATCAAACAGCTTATCAAGCATTTATATCTGTTCAGAACAGTAAACTCACAGAATTACGAAAATCTCTTTACAAAGCAGCGGTTCACTATGCAACTATTCGTGCTGAATGGGAGTTTCAAAGCATTGATGACCGGGTTGATGCAGCAAGAACGATTGTACATAACCGGTTTATTGATAGTTGCAATATTCTTAGCCGAGAACAAGCTAAAATCGGCGAAGATAATAGTTGGCGAAATTCAATTGGAATGGAACGAAAATTAATTGGTGATTGGGCTTGTTACTTGAATTGTTTTATTGGGATTAGGAACAGATAAAAAAATTACTAACGGTTACTAACTACAATTGAAATCATTATTAATATTCAAACAATTTAATTCAAATGTATATGAAAATCAAATTAAGTTTTATCTTATCATTTCTTATAATTTTTCTTTTTTCTGCTTGCACTAATAACTTGAAAACAAGTGATAGTCAATCTTCAAATACTCTAAAGAAAATAATAAGTACAAATGAACTCCATGTTGGTTATTTCATTTTTGAGCCAACAGTAATGAAAAACCCCAAAACAGATTCACTTCAAGGAGTTTTTATTGATATGATTAAAGAAATTGCAAAATCAATTAATCCAAACACAAAGATTATTTATCATCCTTCTACTCTCTCAACATTTCACACTGAACTTAATTCAGGACAATTTGATATATGCATCGGTGCAACTTTTGCAACTCCCAAAAGGGCATCAGTAGTTGCATTTTCAAATCCATTATTCTATTGTGGTTATACAGGTGTAACAAATAAGAAAAATGCAAATAAATATACGAGTTGGACGTCTATTGATCAACCTGATGTAAAAATTGCAGTTCTGCAAGGTAGTGCAATTGCTGATTTAGTGAAAACAGATTTCAAAAACAATAAAAATATTGTGTCTTATCCGGGATCTGATATTACGATTCCCTTAGCTGCCGTAAGTTCAAATCAAGCAGAAATTGGTTTAATGAATCAAATTACAGTTTTTACTTTTTTAAGAGAACACCCAGAACTGATTGAAATCATGCCTAAAGAACCATTAGCAACAACTTGTTTTTCATGGGCAGTTAGACAAGATGATGTTCAATGGCTTAATTATATAAATACTTGCATAAACTATATGATAAATACTGGACAAATGTATAAATATGAAAAAAAATATAATGTTCCATTGATGCATGAAAAAAGAGAATATTTTTATTTTAATTGAAATTAAGTATGTATATATGGAGTTGGGATTGGGTATGGACTTATAAAGGTCAATTATTAAACGCAGCGTGGTTGACTCTTTGGTTAAATATTTTAATTTTGATAATTGGGTCTATAATGGGCCTATTATTAGGTATTTTAAAGCGCAGCAAATTAAAGTTATTAAAATTATCTGCTGTTATATTTATTGATTTAATTCGTACTTTGCCTGCTCTAGTTCTACTAATTTGGTTCTATTTTTGTGTGCCAATCCTTTTTCAAATAAAGATGAATGCAATTTTAAGTTCAGTGATTGTATTGTCAATTAATCTATCAGCATTTGTAGCTGAAATTGTGGATGCAGGTATTGAAGCAGTTCCAGGAGTTCATAAAGATTCTGCGACCCTTTTAGGGCTATCCAAAACTCAAAATCTGAGATATATAATTTTACCAATTGCATTGCGAAACATGACTCCTCCATTAGTAGGTCAGTATATTAACTCAATCAAATTATCAGTATTAGCTTCAGTCATTGCTGTTCCAGAATTACTAAATACATCTCAAGATATTATTACACAAACATATAGACCACTTGAATTTTATTCTGTCTTGGCATTAATATTTTTAATCATTCTATTACCAGGTACAATATGGTCAAAACGTTTTGAACTAAAGCAAATGTTTGAAAAAAAAGAGAATCTGAAATAAATTAACGTGAGTTCGATATAAGAAATTTGCTAAAAAGTTAGCATAAGACAAGAAATAGAATTATATTTATAGTGCTTAAATACAAATAGATAACTATAATTCTGCCCTATGCTAACAGTCAACGAAGTTACGGAAATTTATTATTTAAATGATGAATTTTCTAAGGAATTTGATAAAACCTTTCAAAAACACCTTTTAAAAGAAGATAACGGAAAACGAACTAGAAATAAGCCTAATAGGCTATCTAACAGCGAAGTTATGACTATTCTAATTGCATTTCACCTAGGTGGTTATCGCAATTTGAAGCACTTTTACCTCTTCTATGTTTGCAAACACATGACTAAAGAGTTCCCTTGTTTGGTTTCATATACTCGATTTGTAGAATTACAGCAAAAAGTTGTATTTCCATTGGTTTTATTTTTAAAAATGTGTCGCATGGGTGAATGTACAGGTATTGGTTTTGTAGATTCAACCGCTTTAAAAGTTTGTCATATTAAACGAGAACACCAAAATAAAGTTTTTGACGGAATAGCAACCAAAGGTAACGGAACCTTAGGTTGGTTTTTTGGATTCAAATTACATATTATCATTAATGACAAAGGAGAAATACTCAACTTTGTCATTACGCAAGGCAATATAGATGACCGACAACCACTTTATTCAAAGGAATTTACACAGAGTGTTTTTGGCAAATTATTTGGTGACAGGGGTTATATTTCACAAAAACTACAAGAATTCCTTTTTGTTGATGGCATTCAACTGATAACCAAAATGAGAAACAACATGAAAGGAGGAGAAATTCCTTTAAAAGATAAACTTATACTCAGGAAAAGAGCTGTTATCGAGTCTGTTAATGATGAATTGAAAAACATATGTCAAATTGAACATACTAGACATCGTTCATTCACCAATTTCATTACAAACTTGATTGCGGGTTTACTTGCTTACAGCTTTTTACCTAAAAAACCGTCTATCAATGTTGATTTTGTTGATCAAGATCAGCTTGTATTATTCTAATCTTATATCGAACTCACGTTAAATTAATTATAATGATAAATATATTACTGCAACATATTGAAAGTGTGATAAGTATATCTAGTTTGAGAAAATCTATATTACTTATTGATTTTACAACTTCAATTCGTGCAATTGACTGCAATTATTCTTTTTACTCAAGTAAAGAAAATAACTCTGGCTATAACCTTGGAATACATAGAATAGGCGCATACTTGCATAAATTTAATGTGCCAGTTAAAATCATTAGATATGACGATTTCAAAAATAAAACTGAAGAATTATTTTTATTGGTCGCTAAAGCGGATATAATTGGAATAAATTCTTTTTCTTTTTCAATAAATGTATCATATAAATTATGCGTTAAAATAAAGAATAAATTTCCTGATAAAATAATTATTGGAGGGGCGGAACATTATGCATTAGATTTTAAATGGATTTTAGAGAATCAATCAATAACAGGTTGTGATATTTGTTGTACGATGCAAGGAGAACTTCCAATGTTAGCTTTATCATTAGGTATTCAAAAAACAAAAATAGGTTCCATTGCCTATTTTAATAGTGGAAATGTTTTAAAAAACCCCTCATATCCAGCATTGAATGACAATACTGACAAAGAGTTATTAAAACCTGTCCCCGTTTTAAATATATCAAAAGATTTATTACATGTAGCATTCCCTGAATTTCATTCTACTTTTAAGACAATGGGACTAACACAAACAGGTTCTGGTTGCATCTTTTTATGTGATTTTTGCACGAATCACTTTTTCATGGGAAACAAATTTAACGAAACATTAAATACAGCGAAATTAGAAATAAATTATTTTATAAAAAACAAAATAAATTTCTTTTTTATTGCTAATACACTTTTAAATTCTAACAAACAACATTTAAATGATTTTCTTGAATATATTGAAAGTGAAAATTCTAAAAGAAAAATCTATTGGTCATGTTTTTATAGTGTAAGAAATGACAAAGATCTCCAACAATTCAAGCGATTGGCAAACTCTGGTTGCTTAATGATAAATGTTGGTGTAGAAGATATTATTGGAGAAAGAGAAAATTTAAAGAAAGGAGCTAAAACAATAGATGCAATTGAGTTTACAGAAAATGCAAAAAAATATTTATTAGTTCGGACACTTCTGATTTTAGGTCTTCCTAATCATTACTCATATTCAAGAGATGAATTAAAAGAGAAATTTCTTTCTTATATGAAAAAACATCCACAAGCTATCTATAGAATTAATCATTTTACTCCAATTTTCGGAACAAGCGATTTTAAAAAATATGAATCACTGTTAGAAGTGAATCCAAGAGATAATACTGATAGGTTAACAGATTTCGACACATTACATCCTCTGCTCAATCCTATCAAAATGTATGAATCACTAAATATAGTCGATAATAAACGATGGTTAAGAAACGCATCAGATTGGTCTCAATTACAAAAGGAAATAATTACAGAATATATTAGTAGTGAAGAACATCAAAAATTTATGCTGACATTAAAAGAAAATAAGATTCTATATAAAATAGCAGAAAGTTACAGCAAATTAGTGTTAAATGGATGAAACAATAGATAAAATAGTAGTTGCAAAGAATGTTGTAAAAAGATATTCTGAAAATAAAGGTGTGGGACCAGTATCACTATATTTAAAAACGAATAATATTTATTCAATAATTGGGCCAAATGCATCTGGTAAGACCACACTCCTTAAATGTTTAAGTAAAGTAGAAAGTCTTGATACAGGAGAAATTTATTATTCTCCCACCGAAGTTAAATCAAATAATCACCTTTTATATTCTCTCGTATTTCAACAACCAGAACCTTGGCCTCATTTAAATGTATTACAAAATGTAATGTTACCTTTGAAAAAAGTTTTAAATCTGAATGATTCTGAAGCAAAACAAAGAGCAGAAATTGAATTAGAAAGATTTGGGATATCAGATCGGTTTAAATCTTTTTCTCATCAATTATCCGGTGGATTAAAACAAAGAGTAGTACAAGCAAGGACATTTGCTATGCAACCAACATTTTTATATCTAGACGAACCAACTTCTGCTCTTGACCCTGAGTGGACGGATTATTTTGGTAAGATAATATTAGAATATGCACATGCTGATAGGATGGTATTAATTATATCGCATCAGATGAACTTTTTAAAAAAAATATCTGATAAAGTTTTTTATCTTCAAAACGGAATTATACTTGAAGAAGGAACCCCTAATCAAATATTTAATAATCCACAAAACGATTCCCTCATCCGGTTTATCGAAAATTCCTAATTTTTTCATGAAAGATATAACTAAAAATGATTTTTTCTATGTAGTTGATGATAACTACGATGAACATATTGATCTTGCAATTCCATTTTATAAAGAGATGCATAATGAGATTAGTAATTTTCTAAATATTGAAATTAAAAGCCCAAAAGTTCTTGACCTTGGATGTGGAACTGGAGTAACAACTTCAGCTGTTTTAGATTTTTACCCTCATGCCGAAGTGATTGCTATTGATTTATTCGCTGAAATGTTAAACCACGCTAAGAAACGACTGGTTAATTACAATGAGCAAATCACTTATATTCAAGGAGATTTTAGAGAAACTGACTGGGAGTCAAATATAGATATATGTATAAGTTCTCTTGCACTACACCATATTCTTCCAAATGAGAAAAAACAGTTGTTTGATAAAATATACAAGACTCTTAATGATGATGGTATTTTTATAATGATTGACTGGACAAAGTTTAATAGCAATAATATTCAAAGAAAAGCATTTGAAAATGCAGAGAAACATGCCAATAAGTCTGTTGCGAATAAACAAATAGTTGAAGATTGGACTTATCATTGGGAAAATATAAATATTCCGGATACTATTGAAGATTTAATTGGCTGGTTGAAGAATAGTGGATTTCGAAATGTTAACTGTGTTTTTCGATATTATGGACTAGCAATGATAATTGCTGAAAAATAATTACTTTATGAGTGTACACTTTCCCCGTTTGATGGGTAATGATATTAAAGTTCCTGTTTATGATGGTACAATTCTACCTTATTTAAATTTGGATAATTCTGCAACCACTCCTCCTTTTGAGCAAGTTTTTAATAAAGTAAAAGAAATACTTCCTTTATACGGTAGTGTACATAGAGGTTGTGGTTATAAATCTATTTACTCAACAACAGTATATGAAGAAGCAATAGATATTATACTTGATTTCGCTGATAGTGATAAATCAAATGATATTTTAATATTTGGTGTTAATGCTACTGACTGTATAAATCATCTTGCACGTAGAATTGATTTTAAGGAGAATGAATTTGTTATAGTATCTGAGAGTGAACATACAAGTAATGTATTACCATGGCAAAAGATGGCAGAAGTTCTTTCATGTAAATGTGATGACAATGATGTTTTTGATCTAAATCATCTCGAATTCTTGTTAAAAACAAATAATGTGAGAATTGTTTCAGTCACAGGTGCATCAAATATCTCCGGTAAAATTACTAATTTAGATCCAATTGCAATTTTAACTCATAAATATGGAGCTGAGATATGTGTTGATGGTTCACAACTAGCTGGTCATCGAAAAATCAAAAGAGGTAATATTGAATCAAGTACTCATATTGATTATTTTGTTTTTTCAGCACATAAAATGTATGCGCCATTTGGAGTAGGTGCATTAGTTGGGAATAAACAAATCTTCGAAAAAGGTTGGCCTGACATGGTAGGAGGAGGAACTGTCAAATGGTTGGATAGCAATGATATTATTTGGTCAGAAACAACGAAAAGAGAGAACGGAGGAACACCTAATTATGTTGGCGCTGTGGCATTAGCTGAAGCATGTAAAGTTATTGAATCTATAGGTTACGATAAAATTCTTTTACATGAAAGTAAACTAATTAATCAAGCACATAATTCATTTAAGGATATACCAGCATTAAGACTGGTAGAAGATATTGAAATTAACCTTGAAAAACAAATTCCTATATTTTCATTTCACATCAACGATTATTCCCATTCAATAGTTGGAGCATTTCTTGGATTTGAAAAAGCAATAGGTGTTCGAACAGGTATTTTATGTCAATTTCATTATTTACAAAAATTCTTTCCAAAATCAGAAGAATATTTTGAACAGATAAAAAATAATTTAAATGCTGGAATTAACACCTCTAACGATTTTGGTTTGACTCGTGCAAGTTGCGGACTTGGGAATACTCCTAATGATATTGTTCGATTAGCTGATTCAATAAAAGAATTGATAGATTCTGGCACTAAAGTAAAATACAAAATTGATACAAATGGATTATATATTCCAACATAATCCATATCTTTGTTAATCTTAATCTTTTAAAAATGGAAACACCAATAAATCACAAAATTCTTCTTGAATTACAGAAACGACGACAAGGCTATCTTTTTGGAGGTCCTTTAGTTCAATGGTGTGAACCCGTAAAAAAAGATAAAGAATTCATCACCATTAAAGAAAAAAACTTTACCGGTTGTAAAAAATATGCGCAATGCACAAACATTAGTGCAAATATAAAATGGAAAGCATGGAAGGATTTAGATGAAAAAGAGAGACAGAAATTAATAGAGTGTCATTGTTATAGAGCGAATAAAGACATAGCAAATGAAACTCCAACTTACACATGGGATCCTAATTTTATTGAAAAAAGAATAGAACCAGAATGGAAATGGGTCGGAAATCCATTTGGCATAAGAAATAAAAACTCTAAATATCTTTTATCCGGAAATTATCATAGAGATATTAAACCTTGTTCATTGGGTGGGTGTATAACACCCGAAATGCAAGCTGAATATAATAAAGAAATTAACCCTAAAAACGTAAAAAACTATTGGGGTGAGATAAAAGCTTGTCCGTTTTATTTTAAATCTAAAGACGAAAAATTTGAAACATTTGAAAAAAATATCGCTCGATTTGCACAATGTTATGTAACTCAAAAAGAAGTTATAGAACTTTTAAAGGAAAATAGATTTATTACAGCATCGACTCTTTTTCGGGATATTTATAGCAAGAAAAGTTCAGAAACGTTTTGGTATCCATTTTTTAGCGGATATTCCTATATCCAATTACTTTATCAAACTAACGAAGAAAATGGATGGAAAGAATTTTCTCCTCAACTACGTTGGCATGCTACCACTATCCAACGATTAACTAACACATATTTAAGTAATACAAATAAGATATTTACTGAATGTGAAAATGGATCTGAATTTTCAAAAAAACATGATGAAATACGTTTTTTAGATGTTTGCGACGGATATGCAAGTTGGATGTTATTGACATGGGTATTAATACAACGTTTTAAAAGTATTAATTCAAATAACCCAGATATAAAGAGCAACTTAACTTGGATTTATTCAGATAATTTAGACCTTCTCAATAAACTAAACGATTTAGGTTTTGGAGAAGAATTAATAAAAAAATTCTTCATTAAGAGAAAATTGCAAAATCCTAATATTCTTAGAAGTAGCACACTAGAAGACGACTTAAACCTTTTGGGATTAAAGGGATCAAATGAAAATTCCGAAAATAGATTTAACCATTTAGTAACCTGGATAAAAAATAGTAGTAGTACAAATGAAAACGCTGGAATTTATGAATTTATTGAACCAATCAGGGTTGCTATTAAGGAGTTTAACTCAGCACTTAAAATAAATGATTTTATAGACATTTATATTAAATATGTAAAAGAAACTTTTCCTACAATTAATAAAATCACAAAATTCAAAGAAAAATTATTACTAAATCCTCCTATTCATTTAATAGTTAGGGCTTTTCTTACTACACCTTTACGTTGGTGTTTTATTCCAATTAATACAGATTTAAATGAGTTTCATAATAATTCTACTTTAACGAGTGGAATAATTGTACTAATCGAAGATTCAATTAAATCAAGATCTTATAATGCAAATATTAGTGATGCAGACAATGTTGTGTTAAATAGATTCAATAATATTTTTCCACTATTATCTGCAGTTAATAATATTGAAGAACAAAATTTACGAGACGAAGAAGAGAAAAAAAGAAGAGAACTTGAAATTGAAAAAGAACGTCAGGCCATTGGAGCAGCTATTTCACAAGTAATGGCACGCAATATGAGCCACAATATTGGAAGTCATGTTCTTTCTAAATTATTGACTAAAGAAAGTTTGTCAAAAGTCCATTTCATAGAAAAAGAAGAAGAATTTTATCAATGTACGAATACAGTCGGAAAAGAAATTGAAAATTTATCCTATAGTGACCAAGACTTAAGAGAGACTAAAGACTACTTATTAGCCAATTTCTTTTCATACTTAAAAACCAGAATGGATTATTTGGCTGATGTAACTACCAGTACACCAGTATTAGAACACACAAAAGACTTTTATAAAGGAATTATAGAGCCCTTCGTTAAAAATAGAGTCGTAAATGATAGAATAAGTGGAATAAATGAATTTCCTTATTCACTAAGTGTTTGTTATCAAAACGATGAAAGTCATAACTGCAAAATAGAACACGAAAGTTGCAAGAAGCAAATTCTCTCATACACAGCTAACGATAAATCGGTATCGATACCTAATGATATATTAGGCAATCATGCTTTTTATACTATTCTTGAGAATATTATCCGTAATACTGCAAAACATGCAACAACAGACAATAAACCAGTAATTTTCAATATTAAGATAGAAGAAGGTCTTAAATATAAAGATAAAATTGGTAAAACACATATTGAACAAAAAAAGATAATAGAATCACAACTCGAAGAATTATATGCTATATCAATTTTTGACAATACTAATGTTGTATCTACTAAAAAAGTACTATTAGTTGAAAAAGAAAGAGAGTATTTTAAAAAACATAAACTTCTTAAAAAAATAGATTCATTAAATGGGGTTGAAGCATTGGTTTTCGAACAAAATAATCGCTTAAATAAGTCAATATTAAAAATCGACGGATCATTACGTCAAGGAAATTGGGGTTTGATAGAGATGGATGCTTCGGCAGCCTACTTAAGAAAAATTCCTGTAAACGAGATAGACGATGATAAATATAGAATTGATTTATTTGAAGACAATATTAATTCAATAAATGATGATCGCTCTTATAGGGAAAGTTTAGTCATCTTTAAAGCTTATGTTGAGCAAGATAAGTACATTGGCTATCGCTTCTTCATTAAAAAACCTCAAGATGTTTTGATAGTCGGAGAGGATAAAGACATATTTGAGGCTGAAATTACACAGAATACAACAAATGAGGCTGAAATTACACAGAATACAACAAAAATTAATGAAATTAAAAGAGAACTTAAAAACCAAGGGATATGGGTTGTAGAAAATACTGATGTAAACAAAGTATATCCTCATAAATTGGTTGTAATTGTAAATAAAGAAGACGAAATAAATAATGTATTAAACAACATAAAATTTTCTAGAAGAGTGGTTTATTCTAAAAATTTCAAGAAAATAAGTAAATTAAACAAACACTTGATTTATGATTTATGGACCATTTTCTTTCAAGATGAAGACAAAAAAGCTGATTATTACAGAGACGCAGAATTGTATGATATTAATGGTAAAAGAGTTGGTAATGAGTTGAATTATTATGCACAATTATGTGATCATGGAGTTGATTATTGTGAATTGGTTGCTAATAACGATAATAAGTTTATAGAAATAGGATTTTCAGCTACAGAACAGTTTACTCAACTTTCAGGGATCTTTGAAAAAATAAGAAGGTCAGATTTGCCAAAAAAAATTATGGTTATTGATGAAAGAATTCAAACACATTCTTTAGAAAAATATAAAATAAAAGAAAATGAATGTACTTATAAAGGAAGTGCTAATTGTTATCACGAAAAGGGTGTACCCTACCAAATTATTTATAAAAATACCAATATAACAGTCCCTGAAAAAGATGATTGTAACTTAAACGCTCAAAGCTTTTCTAAAATAATTAAACAAAAAACAACAGAATACGAAGAAATACTGAAATTTATAAATGACAATATTTTAGATAAAGAATTTATTGTTATTCATTTAGGTATTATCGAAAAATTAATAAGTGCCTACAATAATATTCATGCCAAAGCAGGAGTTTTTAACAAAGAAGATCGGAAAGATGTCGAAAGATTCATAAAAAAAGTGATTATTCAAGACCAGAATCTCATTAGTATGTATTACGACAAAATAGTAGTTACATCTGGACGTGGAAAACCACATAATTTACCATCAAATATTCGTTATCTCAATTTTTCAATTGTTTCTCAATATATGATTGACTTGAGAAATAAATTTGCATTTACTGAAGCATTGTATAGTGCCCGGAATTTTAATTAAATTCAAATAGCATGGAAAAAGTAGTATGTATCGTAAAAAATGATTTAAATGCGCCTCAAAATGGTCTAAGGCTTACATTTTCACACAAACAAAATGATTTCATTGAGAAATACTTATATAAATATAATATAGGTACAGAAGAAATTGAATGTTTTTTCCCTCAAGAAAAAAAATGCTATTTAATTATCAATAAAGATGGTGTACAGTTAGCTGATAATGTTAATGAGACTGATGATTGGGATATAATTTTGGTAAGTGACACATTACCTATAGATAAATACTCTCATTGTCTATTTACTGAAAGCACTCTGTTTATGCATCACAGTACTCCACCTAATTCATGCGCTTCTTTAAGTATAAATAGTAATAAGTCAATAAAAGAGGGTGCACATGTACAACATGAAAAATACGGATATGCTCGTTTATTTTCACTCACAGAATCTTGGATTGATGGAAAATTTGAATCTCAAAAATATGATGCAGCTCTTCAACATATTAAAGATTGGTTTAATGTAAACGATGAACTCGAAGCTAAGCTTGAACTTTTGCATAATTGTTTAGTCCCTGATAGCATCCCTGAAATATTAGATAACCTACTTTCATCTTATGCTACTGTATTTACTGAATTTAAAGATGAAATAAAAGGAATAACATTATTTGATGAAAAATATATTGAAGCGTTGACAGAGTTCCGTAACACCTTACTTGGCACCTAACTTCTACTAACTTGTTTTATGCCTTAAATAAAAAATCACCTTAAATCCCATTGCAAATGTTACAATTCGTTTGCCATCCTGCCCTTGAAAATTTGCTTACCACAAGCAAAGAGGGAGTGAAATGTGTAACATTGCCAAATAATGCTGTTATAATTTCTGATTTTCTACCTAAAGCTTCACAGCCAATTCATGCCGGGTTACTCGAAGCTACAAAATATCGCCTTACACATCCTACTCATTTTATTTTTTTTGCATCATTTTTCCCAAAGGAAAAATTACTTCCATTCGATACTTTCGGAATCTTAACCTTGACAGGTACTGAGTTTATCAGGCTTCCATTTTATAACGATCAATTTTTCATTACACTCTTAGAAAAACAAAAAACTGAATTCAATCTATCAAGAGCTGAATGGGAAACATTTGCCATAAGGGCATGTAAAGCGTTACTAAAAGAAAAATTAAGTGTCCTGAAACATGGTGGCAAATTAGATTTAGTAAACAAGCTAACATTAAAGATACGATTAGAAGCGCAAAACTGTTTGTTCTATGGTCAGGATATTAAAGTATTAAGGGAATGTCTTAGAACATCAATAGAGTTATATAAAAAAATAGACGAAATAGACGAATTAATTGAATTGTCCAATGTTAGTAAAAACTTACCGGATGAATATTTGCAAATTGTGGCAAAATTTGTTGAAGGTTTGTATTATTTAGAATCACTTGCAAACGAACCTGAAATAAATGTTTTTTCTCTTATTTCATATATTGATAAATTAAACGCTACTTCCAACAAAATTCTAACACTATGACAGAACAAAACTTCCAAACAGTTCTATTTATTGATGATGACAGTTCTATCTATCTTATATCGCTAAAACTTGCTGCCGAAGCTGCTGGTTTTGAGTTATTTGCCACCGACAATGTATTGGATGGCATTAATTATTTAAAAAACTATACTGAAATTGTAAGTGCGATTATTTTGGATATTAATTTTCCAAGAGGCGAAATGCAGGGATTGGAGGCACTACAAAAAATCAAAATACTACAACCTGAGTTACCTGTTATTATGCTTACCGACAGCGATACTGCTGCTGATATTGACATGGTGGTTGAATGTATGAGAAAAGGGGCTTATAACTATATAGGTAAACGCACGCTCAACCCAGTATATTTGTTTCAAGTAGTTGAGAAAGCAGTTGGTGAGTCGAAATTACAAGAACGATTTAGAGTAAGGAATAATGTTCCAGACAAATCTCATCGGTTTTTCACAGTAAAAACTAAATGTGAATTTGGCAGATATTCTCGTTCGGGAATTTTCGGTTTTGAATTAATCTCTGTAAATAAAGCAGATGATGACCGAGAAGCTGCAAATTTAGAAAAATTAGCCATTCAATGGCACGAAAATTTGCTAAAATCCATAAGTTTTGTTTATCGTAACGAATTGCAGATTAACCTTAAATATATTGGAAACAAGAATAAAATAAAGTGTCGTATAATTTTTACAGTATTTGCTACAGACGAAACCGGGTTAGATAAAATTATTGATAACATTCAACACGATATTCATGTTTTCTTTTCGGCGTCTAAAATAGAAGATACTCATCCATACATTTTCGAAGAAATGTCTGAACCTGATTATTTGCGTAATGCAAATGATTATTCTGACAATAATAAACATATCGTATTCTTTCGGAGACCGTTAAAAGTAAAAAAAACAAATGATATTGGATTTATTGCTATAGAAAAAACCATATCTGAGGATCAAGAAAAAAATATACCTGATGAGTTATTTCCTATTCCTGTCAAATATCAATATGACTCCGAAATATTTAAAGCTTTACTAAATCAGAATGAATATGCCGAAATAGATGTTCAGCTAATGCCCAAGCAGTTATTGATAGACGAAATTGATTTGATAAGAAAGGTTATAAATGATACTAAGTTGTTAGACCTAGACGTTTTGAACTTTGAACAAAGAATTTATTATGCAAATTATCTAAAAAAATTTATTACAAGAACTAATGATAAATTTTTAATCAGTGTCATCTTAAAACGTACTAGTCCAAATTGGGAGCAACATCTTAAAACTGGAATTCAAAATTATTTTTTTGGCCCAAATGTCGATGTATCGTATCAACTTCGAGAACATGATAATTTGCAGCGATTTTGCACCTCTAAGATTATAGTAGCAAACCAATTACCTTTCTATTATTCAGCCGAAGAAGCCATACAAATTTTTAGGTTACCGATTCCTAGCTTATCAGAATTATCGGGAATTAAACAACAATCTCATAAATTTCATTCTCATCCCGATAATCTCTCAGAAGATGGGATGCTTTTGGGAATTAAAAAATTAATAAATTCTGACAAAGACATACGTATTGACAAAGAATCGCTTGCACGGCATTTATATATTATGGGCCAAACCGGTACAGGCAAATCGACTATGCTTAAAACCATGATTTCGGACTGTTTAGATAAAAATTATGGTTTCACGATTATTGATCCTCACGGCGATTTATATGATCAGGTATTGAAATTAATCCCCAAAAACAAAAAGAATAGGATGTTTCTTTTAGATACATCTGATGCTGAGAATTCAATTAAATTAAATCCACTGCTTTATGATGAAAATATGCCACAAGCTAAGTCATTGGTGATTAATGAAGTTTTGCGCGCATTTTATAGCTTATATGATAAAAGAGATGTAGGTGGTCCCATGTTTGAAATGTATTTTAAAAATGGTTTACTTTTAATAATGGATGAAAAGGTAGAAGAAAGATATGGTAAAAGCACATTAGAAAACCTACTAACTCTTTTCTACGATGAGGAGTATAGAAAAGAAAGATTATTGATATGTGAAGATAAAAATGTAACAGATTTTTTTAGAATAGCACAAGCACGTTTTGGAGAAAATAATTTTGAATCTATGGCTTTTTATATGACAAGTAAACTCACCCGGTTTGTTGAAGATTATTATTTAGCTCCAATTCTAACAAGTAAAACGAATAATGTTGATTTTCGTAGCCTTATTGACAATGGAAATATATTATTAGTAAAAATGGATAAGGGGTTGATAGGTGCTGACAATGCCAGCTTATTGGGACAATTGATTTTGAGTAAATTATTTCTTGCAGGAATGTCAAGAGCCAATATCAGTATTGAAGAAAGAAAACCTCATTATATCTTTATTGATGAATTCCAAAACTTTGTAAAGGGCGATGTAGGCACAGCTTTATCTGAAGTACGCAAATATGGTTTAAATTTGATTCTGGCAAATCAAACTCTCGGACAATTAGATGAATATATATTTCAATCACTTATCGGAAATGTAGGAAGTCTGATTTTCTTTAGACCGGGTGTTAACGATTACGAAAAATTAAAATACTATATAGAACCTGATTTTAAAAGAGAAGATGTACTGAAACTTCCGAACTTCAACTGTATTGCTAGATTAATGATAAATAATGTTCCTTCAGATCCTTTTGTTTTTCAAACTAAATTATAAAACAGCACAGATATGAAGGTAGCCATCATTTCACGAGATAATAGCAGTAAAGCCGATTTTTGCAAAACTGAAGGTATTGAACCTGTACCTGAACAGATTACAGGAGATATTCATAGTGTCTGTGAAAAAATTAAAAAAGAATATTGCGACCTTATAGTTGTAACTTTAGAGTTAAAGGATAGCGAAAACGTGATTGGTTCCCCGGATACTTTCCGCGGTTTGGAGTTGATAACCTGGCTTAGGATAAAAGGTATTATGACCCATATCCTAGCTGTTAGCTTTTGCCCTTTGGACATGATAATGAAGCAAAATAAACATGTCGGTATTATTGGAAGTAAAGGAATCAGTTTTTTGCAGTTGCCGTTTGAAATAGATAAATCTAAATTGCAAAAGATGATTGCAATCAAAGCGGATATGGAGAATTTGAAAGGCGTGATGAAAACGATGTTTGATATAACTGCATTCAAACACAGTTTCGCTAATGTTTGGGGTCTTAAAAGATTAATAGAAGTACATAATTTAGTACATGATGCTAAAATAGAAAATAAAAGTATTAACTATGAAAATAGTTTAATGAGCTCATTAAACTATGCAATAGCTGAATATATATATGGTAACACTGATGTTAAGATAAAAGAAGATAAGAAAAGCCAGATACAAAAGAAAATAGAAGAAATAAAGAGCATAAAAAAGGGAAAAAACGGTGAAGAAGAAAAAATCAATATCATATATATAGATGATAAAGCCAAGTTTGGGTGGGAATTTTTTTTGAATACATTTTTACCAGAAAAGATATCACTTTGTACCTTCCCCATAGAACAAATAGATAAAGATTTCACAATATTTGAAACGAATTTTTTACATTATAAGACTACCAAAAACACTAATTTAATCCTAATTGATTTAAGACTATTGGATAACGAACAACATAGCAACAACTATGCTGATTTTCATAGCATTAAACTTATGGTTAAATTGCTGGGTGAAAAATTAGGAGGAATATTGCAATATCCTTTCCTGAAGTTTGTTCTGTTTACTGGCAATAATCAATTAGATAACATGTTGAATGCTTTGTATGGTTCCCAGTATTTACCCTTTCGTATTTTTATTAAGGAAGGTATTGAAATGAACTACGATCCAGATCATTCGGTGAATAATTACTTAAAGCTGATTAATATCATTCAACAATTATGTGATACCAAGCATTTGGAATCTAAAGAATCACGCTTAGAATCATTCAATATATTAGCACAAAAAAAAATTGAATATTTTCGGAAATCATTAGATGCAGTTGACACATTCAATAAGTTACAACAAATAAATGATAAACTAAATGAGTATGATATTGTAATTTTAGATACTAATATACTCATGCAAGATCCAATACCGTTTATTGCACTTACAAAGAATGAAAAAATTAAAATTATATATCCAGTATATTTGGAGTTAATTCGGAATACAACCGATCACGAAGAAAGGAGAAAAAATACTTATCAGAAATACCTTGCGGATTTTTTTATCGATTACTATAACCTAACGGAAGAATGTGAAATGTTTTCTGTTCAAAAAGAAATATTCGGTAAAGAATTAAGTGAGATGAAAAAAGAGTTTTTATCCGCAAACAAAGTGAATGAATTTGCCGACGAATATTTCACGCCAGCTTTGAAGTATTATCTAAATTTAGAGAACAAGGTTTTATTCATAACCAATGATAGCACTAATAAAAAAGGGGCAAATGGAGAACTGGTTAACGCTCCATACAAAATGGCTATAGAATTAAAAGATACTAATGAAAATCTAACAGTGCTTAAACCGTCTGAAATCCTAAATCAATTGAATGACTCTTCGCGTCAACATACCCCTCCCCGAAAGGTTATTCCGCTAAAAAAAATAGTCGTTGAGTCCGAAGAAAAAAAACCAGAGAGTGGAATGAAAGATGTTATTCAAGTAAAAATATCAGAGTATTTTAAAAAGACTAATGTTTTGAATTGCTGTAACTTAGATAAAAAAAATAAAATTAAATATACGGGAGTAATTTCAGATTCCGAAATACAAATTTTAAAGAAAAACAATCCAAGTCTTATTGGTCAAATCATATCTATTAAGAATAACGGAGAAAAAGATGCAGACGGTAATTTTTTGATAGATAAACTTTTAGTATCTGATACCTCTTTAATATAAACAACAACTCATTAACAAATAATCAATATACAATACATTTAAATGTTAAATTTATTAATCATTTGGAACAAAACCCCTTTTGCCACGGTATTAGCTGGTCAATTTGGTCGTGAAAACGTGGTTTCGAAGTCGAGTGATTTCGCCAGGTTAGTGGAACGGATAAATACTTACGATGCACTTATTATATTGTGTGAATTGGGTTGGTCACTAAGTGAAGATAAAGTAGCGCTCCATGAGTTATCGGGCATTGAGCTGGTAAAACACCTACGGAGAGAATCTTGTATTAATATCCCTGTCCTGTTTGTTTCTTTTCTGCCCATTGCCACTGTTATCAATGCCGAGAGAGAAATTATAACTGCTATCGGGCATGAATTTTTACAATTGCCTGCTACTCCTGATGATTTCACTGCCGCAATTTCCAATCGGTTTGAAGACAAGGGGATAATTAATCGGCTTACTGAAATGGAATTGATTGATATCCAGAGCTTCTATTGCAGCAAAGAAGGTATTTTGTCGCATGAGTTGCATCAGCTTAGTGGGTACTTGAACTATACGATTACAGCAGAGAATCATCAGGCAGTCTATTTCACACTCGAAAATTCAATACGGCGCATCCATCAGTTATTTTTAGAAGACTCAACCAACGCTTTACGCTCTTTTCAATCGGAATACCCTGAACTTACCAAAGATACTATAACGGAGGCGGTTCAAACCATAATTCAGTCAGGAAACCGGTTGTTGAAAAAATATGGCGGAAAAATAAATGGAAAAGAACCTAAGAATGACAATGCAGAACAGTACCGGTGGAAAGTTTTACTGTTGGATGATGAGATTAATGATCAACATGAACTGATTAAATTAATGATATATAATAATATAAACGTTATTTGTGTTAATAATGCTTCGGATGCTAAATCTATATTATTGGATGATTGGAATACTGAAAATAGAATTATGGTAGTTATTGCCGACTATCGTTTATATGAACATAATCAAGGCATCAAACGACATCAGAGAATACAAGGCTATCAGTTTCTAAAAGATATTGCATCTTCAGATCATCTGGTTCGTTTAATGGCTTTTTCTGGTTTGCAGCGAAAGTTTTTGTTAAATAGCTTCAAACACTTCAATATTCGAACTGAAGTAAAATCAAAAACAGATTATTTGTCATCAGAACAAGCCAGACAAATTTTTTGTGATGAAATTATAGAAATGGCAGAAGAAAATTTGGAAGTAATTGAAGATATGCCTTCTAAATGTGCTGGTTTTAAAAAATATATAGAAGATGCATACAAAGCTTTCAGGATGCATCCTGACTATTATAAAATGGAAAGTAATGTATCACTGACTGCAAAAGAATACGTTTGGGAAATAAAACAACAAATAAATGCTGGAGAAGAAATTAGAATCGGTTCAATTGAAAACATTAAAACACCATTGGCGAAAACGAAGAAAGATGAGGAAGCATTTTTCAAACGTCTAAACAATTATTTAATAGCTAGAAGAATTGCTTTATGGCTTTATGCTACTAACAGAAGAGGGCAGATTGTGAACATTGATTCCAGAAAAATTGCAGAAATTCTTACAGATCAAAAATATACCACTGATGCTTATCGACAAATAATCAGCACAAACCTCGGGTTAAGTTTGGATGATTTCCCAAAGAATATCACTATTGAAGAAAGGCGTTGGTTGCAATATGATATGCAATTGAATATTTTTAGGGACATTAATCTAATTGAGCCAGTATTCAATGAAATTGAGAAATACTTTAAAGATTTTTTGACTTCAAACAATGAACTAAAAGAGAGTATAATTAAAAATAGATTTTCCTTAAACCTGAAATATAAACAAGCAAACTACTCAATTGGCTTTACAAAAGATTTTGTCCCTGATATTAAAACTGCAACCGATGTTAGGGTTTTGTTTTTGATAGTTGCAACACATATTAAAAAGGACAATACGAAAATTGAACAGATTAAACCACTTGTTTCTAGGTTAAGACATGCCCTTTTTGTAAACCGTGACTATGTGATATATTTAAAAAACCTTTTTCAATACTTTAATACTTTATATCGCATATTAAATAAAGAACAAACGATTCTTTCCAATGTCTCATCAAAAGTCATAGACAAGTCAATTTTTACAGATAAGTCAAAACATTCCATTAATAAAGTGTATGAGAGGACTTATGAATTACTGGTAAATTTGCTTTTGCCTAACGAAAATGATACAGCAGACGTTTTTTCTGTTTTCATTACTGGTGAAGGCGTTCTTGATAAATTAGGGAAAAAAACTCTTTTGGATAAGGTGAAATTCTTTACCGAATTAACTAAAGCAATAAATAATGAAAATAATTCACTTGGATATTCATTTAATGATGCTTTCAGAAATAATAATTTTTTTGAGAATGATAACGAAGATGAGAATTTTTCAATCTTCCTTAAAGATGAAGAATTCAACTAACGCTTCATAACTGACTTATATACATATATAAAGACCAATGCAACTACAATTAGAAAAAGCGATTTCAATTGCTTTATTAGCACATAAAGGACAAATTGATAAAGGGGGCAATCCATATATTTTACATCCACTTCGAATTATGATCGGTATGCCAACAATAGAAGAAAAAATAGTTGCGGTACTTCATGACGTACTAGAAGACTCAAATATAACTATTCAAAATCTAAGAGAAGAAAATTATTCCGAAAAGATTTTGAATGCATTAACTTTACTTACTAAAAATGAAAATCAATCTTATAATGAATATATTTCGGAAATCAAGAAAAATACATTGGCGACAAAAGTGAAGTTGGCAGATTTGAGAGATAATATGGATAAAAATAGAATTATAAATCCGAATGAAAAAGATATTGAAAGAATGAATAAATACATAAAAGCTTTCAAACAACTTACAACATAAAAACACAAGTCATGAAAAATATTTTTAATAAGAATTTAAATACAATTTTAATAATAGATGATGATTGTGAAAGCCTTAGAGAAAGTTATTCTTTTGCAGCAAAACAAAATGGGTTTGAATTAATAGCTTATGAGAGTATCAATAAAGGCATTGAATATATTAACGAGAATGAGAATAAAATTGCAGCTGTTTTACTTGATTTAAGTTTTTCTCCTGGAAAATATGAGGGTGTTGATGCATTAGAAACTATAAAAAATACTTATTCATTATTACCGGTAATTATTCTTACAGGAGGTGTATCTGCTGATGAATTAAATACAGCCATAACTTGCATCAGAAATGGAGCCTTTCATTATATTAAAAAGGACTTTTTAGAAATGCCTTCTTTATTCAATATTTTAAAAATTGCTATTTCACAATATCTGGAAAAGATGGAATCTGAAAGATATAATTCATTAAAGGAGGAGTTTCAAGCAAAAATTATTTTTTACGATAAAATACTATATACTACGGAATTAATACTGAGAAACTTATTTGCAGACAAACTTATGTTTGCACCAACTTATGAAAAGAGGGTAAAAGAGTTTAATAGTTTTTATAACAAACTTAAGCAAAAAGAAGAAACAGAAGGATTTATAGATGACCCATTTAGTAGAATTATTGACATTGCAGGCATAAGAGTAATTTTCTACAATGCAGCAGATCTGCAAATAGCAATAGAGATACTTAAATCATCTGATGACTTTATTGATGTGAAAGACGGTGGTGTTTTAACGGCTGATGATAAAAGTAAAATTGATGGATACAGAGCAACTCATTTTGATATAAAGCTAAATCCTTCAAAAAGATTGAATTTAGTAGAATATATTGGACTTTCTGATATACCATGTGAAATTCAACTTAAGACCATTTTTGCACATTCTTGGAGTAAAGTTCATCATGCTTTATCATACAAAGAAATTGATTCCACAAAATTATCAATTGAAGATCATGATCGATTGAACATTGATTTTGTTGAAGCTGCAAAAAAACTAGAAAGTATTGAACAAAAGATTACAGATATTTGTGAAAAGTATTACCCAGGAGCAAAATAAGCTCCTAACTAAAACTAACTAATAATAAATCTATTTATAAACAATTAAAATTTAAACATTATGTGGTTCCTAAAATCTTGGATTTATAAAGGCCGATACGGCGAATTGCCTTTCAAAATGCGTAATTTCACTGCTAGTTTTCAACAAGAATGCAGGGAGGATATTAATAATTCGTTTGGGCGGATTACTGCAAAACTTGACCATATATGGACTAGGTGGGAGTTGAAAGCTCATAAAAAATTAATGCATGAAAACTTTGTAGATATCTTGGGTGAACCGCATACAATGAAACATCCTATTTTTTCAGAGAATGAAGTTGTAAGATTCAGCCAAAATAAGAATTTATATAAAGGTGTTCTAGTGCTAATGCTATTATTTGAAACTGCTTTATACTCTTTAATGGCAAATCTATTTCTAAATAGACAAACTCTAAAAGAGTTTGCCGGGATTGAATATATTTTTGGTTTAGGTTTTGCTGCGATTTTTGTTACAGCTTTACATTTCGCATTCAGATATTTATGGGAATTTTTAGAGGCAAAAAATATAATTGAAGTAAATAATTTAGATAAATTACGATTAAATCCTTTTTATACAAAACTAGTTATTGCTGTCATAATAATTGTTTTCTTTGTTGTAACCAATATATATACTGGTTTTATTCGTGCCACTATTTTAGAACCAACATCAACTTCAAGTAGCTCTTTCATTGATAAGATTCATGGACCTTTATTGGTTTTTTCAATTGCAATTACTTTTATTGTTGCATTGGTCATGGCTTTATTAGAAAAAGATATTTCAGAGAAATCTGAAAAATATAAAATTTATTCAAATTGGAAACGCCAAAATAAAGAACTCAAAATTTACAATACCCAGGTTAAAACCATGCTAAAAGATTGTTACGAAGTTAGAGCAATTCTAGTTGAAAAATATTGGGGAATTATGAAGGATTTAGAGAGAGTATTTAAAATTGAAATAGATGAGGACAAACAATCTTTATCAGATGAATTATTCGATAAGCTGGCAAAAAACGAGTTAGATCTTAAAAACTTAAATGATGAGATTTATCAAAGGTATTTGGATATTGCCATAACAAGATACGAATTATTTGTTTATGGAATTGACACAAACAAATATATTGTTAATACTATTTCCAAACTGCAAGAGAAAGTTGCTATTATTGAGGAATCTGAAAAAGCAAAACCCTCAATAGATAATACAGAAAATGAAATACCACAAGTTATCACAAATGAAATTGATAAAGAAATGTAATTTTTACAAACAAAAATATTGAATAATATGAAAAAATCATTATGTGTTAAAATAATTTTAGCGTCTATAATATTGCTGATTTCATTTTCATCTTGTAGTTGGTTTCATAAAAAACAATTACCAAGAGGTAAAAATATTATTTGCGTAGTTGATTTCTCTGATAGCAAAAATGCTTCAGAAAGATTGCAATTTTACATGCAAGTTATTAAAGATAACATTATACCAAAATTAGGATTGTATGATAAAATCTCAGTCATTCCAGTTGATGTTGCATCAATTACAAACTCCACTGATATACTATTAACTGATATGTCAACAACTGATTTTGAACCAAATATGGCAAGTCCAATGGAAGTTGAACAATTGACAACCGAAAACCTTAAGTTATTTAAAGATAAATTAGGTGTTTCATTTTCTAAAAATTTTCAATTAGCTATTGCTCAAAGAGATAAAACAAGTAATGGAACGGATATTTTTGGCGTTTTGGAAGTTGTAAAAGGTAAGTTGAAAACTACAGATGATAATTATCTTATCATGTTTAGTGATATGATGAATTGGACAGATAATTTAATAATGGAAGAAAGTAATACTAACTTCAATTATAATACGATCGATAAATGTTTAGAAAATGTTCCAAATGTCGAATTGACAAAAACTACTGTCATAATTATCACAGGTGAACAAGTGGAATCATCCGCTGAACATTATAAATTGGTTAAATCTTTTTGGTCTAAGTATTTTGACAAAAATCAGATTAAACTTTATGATTATAATTCGGCTTCTGTTTCAAAATTAAATGAACTTATGCTTTTGGAAGTAAATCAAGATTTATAATTTGTTGCTTCAAAAAAATATTGAATTTGTAAAAAGAACAATGGGTAATTACGTCAACAATAATCTTTTCAGAAATGAGCAAGTGGTATTTGAAACCAAATACCACTGGATTCATTATTTCAGTTTGGAGTCACTTTTTACCTTAGGTATTTGGCCTACAATTCAATACTATACTGATGAATTTGTGGTAACAAACAAACGTATAATAATTAAAAAGGGGCTACTCTCCTATTTTACACTTGAAATGAATCTGGATAGAATTGAAACAGTTAATGTTCGACAAAGTATTTTTGGAAGAATTGTTGGCTACGGCGCACTTACAATTATAGGCACAGGTGGTACAAGAGAATCATTTCATTGTATTAGGAATCCTTTACAGTTCAGAAGGAGTTTTATGGAATCAATTTAATTATGTTTGGAAATAGAAATATACAGCGAGGAAACTCAACAATAAAGACAATAGTAAATGTTGCTACAATTGTTAGCAGTGCCATGGCGTGTATTCGTTTCGCAATCAATGGTATTATATCTGCTCAAACAGCAGCTTTAATTATGGTAGGTGTAGTAATATTTGTTGCGATTGGTCGTAGTATTTCAAAAATTGGTTTAACCGTTATAGCTTTTTTCCTATTTGTATTATACTATTCAAACGGAGACAAAGCTATGTTTTCTCAGCTGGTAACACAGTTATTGACTTTATTTGTTGTATTAATTGGGATTTACATTATGATTCGAGGTTTATTTAAACGATAGATTGAAATTGAGAATTTTTGATTAATACTAATTTAAAAATCAAATTATTTGAGAGGTTTTTTAATTATCTAAGAAGTGATTCTTAGGAATTACAAAAGTAATACCAGGATAATGAAGATAGTTGTGGTTTCACTAAATACTTATTGGAAAACGAACCTCTGGCAAAAAAAAAGTGATAAAAGTGCAAGCTTTTAAAATCTTTTTAGTTATGGCTGAGTCTAAGATCGAGTCTCAAGAAATATGGACTAGAATGACTTTAAGAATGGAAGAAGTAATGATTATTTTGATAATGAATAAGATTATTTGTTAATCATGTCAAATTTGAGAAAACATGAATCCTAACGGAAAATACAGCATCAATTCTTTAGAAAACATCTCGCGCCATTCGACCGAGTGGAATGAGTTTGTACAATGGCAGCACGAACGGATACTTGAAAGACTTGAACGATATAATCGTATTTCAACAGCAAAAGAGCAATTGGAAGAAACCGGAGACTTAACTCCATACCAACATTACAAAACAGGTACAGTAAGTCCATTTTTGATGGAAGCCCTGGAACGAATTAAAAACGGTACCTATGGTATTTGTAAATATTGTGGAAAAGAAATACCTGTAGGAAGATTATTGTTGGTTGCTCCTGCTTTGCAATGTATGGAATGTAAGGATAGAAAATAGTCACGAAAAAGAGCTTAAATCTATGACCGACTTTGAAAGAATACTCCGGTTTCTTGAAAACATAAAACGGAAAGAACATTTGGTTTTACCTGATGCAGATTTACGTAGCACAATACTTACAGACGTTGACCTAACAAGTGCCGACCTAAGAGGTGCTAATTTTGATCACGCTGACTTACGGAAAATTGACCTTTCACATGCCAAATTACAAGGTGCAAGTTTTGTGGGTGCTGACTTGAGTGGAGCAATTTTAGATTATACCTATTTGTATGGAGCTAATATTAAAGAATCAAATCTTACGGGTGCAAAATTAATTGGCGCAAATCTTACTGGCCTCAATCTTTCAACTGCAATCTTATTGGGTTGCGATTTTACTCATGCAGACCTTTCCCGATCATATTGTAGAAATAATCTGGTGGAATATGCTAATTTTACAAAAGCTGATTTATCTCACTCGGACTTTTCCGGTTCAAATTTATCAAATTCCAATCTGAGTAAAGCAGATCTTCGTTATGCTAATTTTTCAACTGTCATTATCAATGATACCAACTTTACTGAAGCCAATCTAGAATCTGCCGATTTAAAAGAATCAACAAGTTCTTATTCAGACTTCACAAAAGCTAATCTGAAGAGAACGGTGTTATCAAATGCTCAATTGAGATGGTCTGCTTTTGAAAATGCCTGTATGATTCATACCCGATTGTACGATACAAATCTAACAAATGCTAAGCTAGCAGGAGCTGACCTGAGCGGTGCTCACCTTGAAAACACAAGATTATTTGGTGCCGACTTGTCTGGTGCGAGTATTGATGAATATTATGATATAGAATATCTTAAGACTCTTTTTTGATTGGATGGATTGCCAAAATTAAAATCTTGATTTGTAACAAATTGCATGAAGAAATAAGCGAACATGAGAAAAATAGTTTTATTTTTACTTTTTGATTTAATACTGATTCCGCTAATTGGTCAATCTGTATTGAAGCAGGTGATTTCCAACAATTCTCAAATTGAAGCTATAAATGGTTCAACAGTAAGCGATATTGATGGAAATGTGTATCATACAGTTACAATTGGTGATCAGACGTGGATGGTTGAGAATCTGAAAACCACTCATTATAGAAACGGTGATGCAATATCATGCGTGCTTACCGATTCATTATGGGAAGGTCAGGAGGTTGGTGCTTATTGTTATTACAACAACGATAAAAATAATATCCCGAAGTATGGAATGCTATATAATTTTAATGCCGTACAGGATACTAGAAATATTGCACCTATAGGTTATCATGTAGCTACACGTGAAGACTGGGATGAATTGAATCATTACCTTAACCTATCTGGATTATCAGGCACTGATACTATGGTTTATGTATCAAAACTTATCGCCTCAAAAGCAAATTGGAAAGAAAGTTCTGTAAGTTATGCTGTTGGCAATCAATCAAATGACAACAACAAAACAGGTTTTAATGCCATGCCTGCAGGATATAGACACAACAGTGGCTATTACAAACGTAGTGAAATTGTTGGAGAATGGTGGTGCTTTTCTACTTCAAAAGAAATGCTGGTGTTAAGCAAAACAATTCGTTACGATTCTCCTCAGTTTGGATCATCTCTTGGATTTAGAATGCGAGGAGTATCGGTAAGGTGTGTCAAAGATTGAATATATTTCCAGCAGATTTTGATTAAAGCGGTCAGGCTTTGCTAAAAATTAATTACTGCCAGCTCTTGAGGATCAATCTAATGATTTATTTCGATTTACTGATAATATATATAGTAATTTCAATACTATACATGTACTTGTAACTATATTTTGAAAATTAGCCTTATCTTTGTAGCATAAATCAACAATTGTAGATAAAGAACATATTTGTTACCAGTTTGTTACTCGTTCTTAGTTTTGTTGTTGTTTTATTCTTGATTATCAGATAGATAATCAGCATTTGGGGCTGTTTGGTTTTGACAGCAGGTAGAACTGATATGTAAGCATGTCGAGCATTGAGAAAGCGGCTCGTTAATCTCGGATCTCAAACAACTAACTGGCGAAACTAATTACGCTCTTGCTGCTTAATCGAATCAAGTAGATTAAACTTAATTCCGGTACAAGGTACTGGAACGAGACATTTCCCGGCGGCCGTCGCTTCGAGGCCAATGATCAGGAGATGCGGATAAATCGAAGATAGTCGTACTTAGCCTTGGAGGCACGATGAAATAAAAAGGATAAGGCGCGGGTTGGTGGCTTCGGTCTTGCCAGCGCACGAAAACCTAAGCGAAGATAAACATGTAGAAAGCTTATTATTTCCTTGTTTGGACGAGGGTTCGACTCCCTCCAGCTCCACTAAAAAAACGTTTGACAGCTAGTGTTGTTAAACGTTTTTTTTGAATACAAATTAAGATTCGAGACTCGCCGTGTTAAAAACAGATAATGTATTGACTAACCAACCGTTACATTAGCAGAAATGCATAAAAATAATCTATCTTTGTGTTCGAATTTTCAACTTTAAGATTAATAAAAAATAAAAATGAAACGCACTCTGAGTATCTCGCTGATTATCTTAATATTATCGTCAATTTTCCCGTTAGAAGCACAAAATAAAAAAACAATAGCGAATAAAAAAACTCCAGTTTCGCTCGACTCACTTGTCTTTAAAAAACTAACCAACCGACTTGAAATAGGATTCAACAATCCGGCTCAATATGCTGCAGACAAAAGCTCTACTTATTTCAACGGTCTGAAGGTAGGTCTGACAACTGAATACCCATTAAAAAACAATTTAAGCCTGCTTGCCGGAGTCCTGTATAATTTGGTTTATTCTGATAAACAGCAGAAATTTCCCAACTCAACATCGGCTGAATATTTGAGTTATGGACACTACATTAACGTTCCCGTTCACCTTATTTACAATCTACCTATTTCAAACGATTTGAAGTTCAATGCGTTTGCCGGCCCAACTTTAAACTTTGGTATTTCGCAAACTCAGGGAATTATTTCAACTTATAGCGTCATATCGACAACCTACACACCTGACATGTACAAATCAAATCTGAATCAACTGGATTTACAACTTGGTTTGGGGCTTGGTGTTCAATGGAAAAAATACCAACTAAAAGGTGGGTATGATTGGGGCTTGATAAATATCAGCAAATCTGCTTCAATTGGTAACTTATATCAGAAAGGTTGGTATGTTTCACTTTCGGTAACGCTGTAAAACGCTGCAGTCATTAAAACCATGCAACTTTATTCTGTTTTTCAGAAACATCCGTTGATTTCTACCGATAGCCGGAATTGTCCTGTCGGTTCAATCTTTTTCGCACTAAAAGGCGACAATTTCAACGCAAATGCTTTTGCTCTTTCGGCATTAGAGAAAGGTTGTGCTTATGCTGTGGTTGATGAAGCAGAATATGCTATTGATGATCGGTTTATTCTGGTTGAGAATGTTCTGAAAAGTCTTCAGGAATTGGCTACATTTCATCGTAAACAACTTGGCACAATAATAATTGGCATTACCGGGACAAACGGCAAAACCACAACAAAAGAATTAATAGCTTCGGTATTGAGTGAGAGATTCAATATTCTTTTCACACAAGGCAACCTGAATAATCACATTGGAGTTCCGCTCACATTGCTGAAACTCAAACCTGAACATGAACTGGCAGTTGTGGAAATGGGTGCTAACCACCCGGGTGATATTAAAGAACTGGCAGAAATTGCACTGCCTGATTACGGAATTATTACGAATGTGGGTAAAGCTCATCTGGAAGGTTTCGGATCGTTCGAAGGTGTAATGAAAACAAAAGCTGAGTTGTATGATTTCATTTATCAGTCAGGAAAAAATATTTTTCTTAATGCCGATAATCCATATTTGTTGGAAATGGCACGAAATTCGCTGATATTTGAAAAGATGATTCCGGTTACCTATTCGCTTGATACAAAAGCTTTAAATGTTTCGGCAAACGGGAAAATTACAGACTGTTCACCTTTTCTGGAAATGAATTGCAAAACCAATGCTGAAAATTTCACAATAAAAACACAGTTGATTGGCTCTTATAATGCTGAGAACGTGTTGGCTGCAGTTACTATCGGACATTTTTTCAGAATGACAGACGCACAAATAAAAGCCGGTCTTGTAAAATATACTCCAACCAATAATCGGTCGCAACTCACATTAACTGAACGAAATGAATTGGTTGTGGATGCTTACAATGCTAACCCAACGAGCATGCAAGCTGCAATTTTGAATTTTGCGCAAATGAATGTGGAAGCTAAAACCCTGATTTTGGGTGATATGCTTGAATTGGGAGAACAAAGTGAAGCAGAACATCAAAGTGTGGTGGATTTACTCCAACAAAATGGGTTCTCAACCGTTTTACTTGTTGGTAAGGATTTTATGAAAACTGCAAATAAATACACTTGCTTTGAAAAAGTGGAAGATTTGGCAGAATGGTTAGAAGATCATCCGATTAAGAATCAGATAATTTTAATAAAAGGTTCTCGGGGCATCAAACTGGAAAAGGTATTATCAAAACTATAAAATAGATTAGTTGTTTTTTAGAAGTATGGATCAGGTAAAAAAACGAAATTTCATAATTATTACCGCTGTATCAGTTGTTGTTGTGATACTCGGATTTTCTGCTTTTTATTTCATGTATAAAGCCCGTCAGTCGGAAGCAGATATGGCAGAAATGACACAAATGATGAATTTTGAGAAGGAACAGGTTCAGAAAGAATTTGCCAATATGAATCAGGAATTTGAAGGTTATACCTCCAATATAAAAAATGACTCATTAGTGAAATTACTTCAGGATCAGAAATCTAAAGTTCAGCAATTACTTGAAGAACTACGTGTTACGAAAGCCACTAATGCCAAACGTATTGCCGAACTGCGAAAAGAACTCGCAATGGTTCGTCAAGTGATGATTCAGTATGTTAACCAGATAGATTCTCTGAATACTGTAAATAAAGTCCTGAAAACTGAGAATGTGGAAGTTCATAAAAAGTTTAAAGCAGCCACTGAGACTGTTCAACAACTTTCTAAAGAGAAAGAAAATCTGAATCAGGTAGTGACGAGGGCATCAATTCTTGAAATTACAAATTTCAGGATGACGCCACTTAACAGTAATGGCAAAAAAACCGGTTGGTTCTCACAAACTGCAACCATGCAGTTCAATTATACAATTACTAAGAATGTTACATCGCAACCCGGTGAAAAAATCCTATATTTGCGGATTACCCGACCGGATGATGATGTTTTGACCAAAGGAAATGTGTTCCGCTTTGAGAATAAAAATATCACTTATTCTTCAATTAAAAAATTTGAATACAGTGGTGAAGAATTAAACGATGTAATTTACTGGAAAGTCGGAGAAATATTGCCTAAAGGAACTTACAAAGCAGATTTCTTTGTAGATGGTTACCGGATAGGAAGTTTTTCGTTTCAGTTTGAAAAATAATCTTTAGTTGATGTCACAATCTAATAAATTTACTCACGATGCCGAAGCAATCGCTTTCGATGTAAAACACCGAAATACGATTAAATTCAATATCTCACGCTACGATGTGGCGGTGAGTAAAGGAATGGCACGTTATAACAATGTAGAAGTGGCTAAAAACCAAGCAGCAGCCATCAAACGTGATGTGTTGGCCAATTGGGACAACTACCTTATTCAGTTTGAAACAGCTATTAAATCACGTGGCGTTGAGGTTTTATGGGCAAAAGATGCTGCTGAAGCAACGCAATATATAGAAAAACTGCTGATTGAAAACGAAGCCCGTTTGCTGGTTAAAAGCAAATCGATGACCACTGAGGAAATTGAATTGAACGAAACGGCTGAACGAATTGGTTGTGAGTCTATTGAGACTGATCTGGGAGAATTCATTGTGCAGGTGGCCGGTGAGCGCCCTTACCATATTGTGACACCTGCTATGCATAAATCGAAAGGAGATATTGCAAAGCTTTTTAACGAAAAATTCGGAACACCTATAGACAGTACTCCTGAAGAAATGACTGAATATGTGCGTCAGGTACTTCGAAAAAAATATACAACGGCTCAGGTTGGAGTAACCGGAGCTAATTTTCTGATTGCTGATATTGGAGGCGTTTCGGTTACCGAGAACGAAGGAAATGCGTTGATGTCTACAGCTTTCCCAAAGTTGCATATAGTCATTGCCGGAATTGAGAAAATTATTCCAAAACTGGAGCAACTCGGCTTGTTTTACCCATTGCTTGCAGCGCATGGCACAGGTCAGCAGATTACAGCATACAACACCATTTTCAGCGGACCACGAACTATAGACGAGATAGACGGACCGGAAAAGATGGTGGTAATAATGCTGGATAACGGTCGTACAAACGTGTACGATGATGATGAAGCCTACGAATCACTTTCATGCATACGTTGTGGAGCTTGTCTGAATGGCTGTCCTGTTTACAAAACAGTTGGTGGCTATACTTACGACACAACATACAGCGGTCCGATTGGCTCAGTACTGACACCATTTCTGCGTGGATTCAAAGACTTCTCGCACCTTAGCTTTGCCTCTACCCTATGCGGGAAATGCGTGGAAGTTTGTCCGGTGAAAATTCCACTGACAGATATTTTACTGGCAAACCGCCGGAAAACAGTAGAACAGGGATTACGACCGGAAGCTGAGAAAATGCTAATGAAAGGCTTCAGGCTGATAAGTTCCAAGCGTATCGGTTTTGATATTGTTCCGGGAGCGCTTAAATCCATTGGGACACGACCATTTAATTACATGGGCTGGGGACCAAACCGTTCAATGCCAAAATTTGCCAACAAATCATTTTCACAACAATATAAAAACAAAACCAAATAAACACTCAAATTAAATGAAACGAATTTCAATCGGGTTTTTTATACTTTTTATTGCCTCACTGGTTTTTACAGCCTGTCAGGAAAATGTTTACATGGACTGGAAACTGACAAATGAAAAGTGGTATGCAGTTCATAAGCTGGATACCGGCTTTGTTACAACCAGCACAGGACTTTGTTACAGGTATGTTTTTCATGGCTCTCCGTATGGCAGACAACCCAAACCAACCAGTAGTATTTTAGTTTCATACAAAGGAACATTAGTTGATGGATATGTTTTTGACAAAGCAGTTAGTCCCGTTGGGCTTACTTTGTCCGGCACTATTGCTGGCTGGAGAGAAATATTGCCAAAAATGCATACCGGCGATTCAATAATTTTATATGTTCCAAGTGCATTGGCATACGACACTGCAACAACAAATGTAAAGATACCACCACATTCTGTTTTGATTTTCAATATAGGACTTCATGACTCAATGTATTAATCAAAATATTGTTATGAAACAAGCTTCAAACAAGGGTTTTGACTAAATACCATGTTCATTGCGAGTTCCATGCAACAAAAACTAATAACTAAAAATGAACGCATGAAAAAAACGGTATTTCTCGTTTTATTTCTGATTCCGGTTCTGTGTTACGCTACAGAATATACAATTGAGACTGTTCCCAATCCCAAGACAGCATATAATGGTTTTGTTTGCAATCCCGATGGAATTCTGAAAGCCGAAACTGTTCAACAAATCAATGTGACACTCGATTCGCTCGAAAAGCAAACCAGTGCTGAAGTGGCAGTGGTGGTACTGAATTCCATTGGTCAGAACGAAATTAAACCGTTTGCCACCGACTTGCTCAAAAAGTGGGGAATTGGCAAGACAAAGAAAGACAATGGATTACTGGTTCTTTTTGTCCTCGATCAGAAAAAAGTAACATTCGAAACAGGTTCTGGGTTAGAAGGTATTTTACCGGATGCTATCTGCAAACGAATTCAGATACAATCTATGATACCGGAGTTTAAAACTGGAAATTATGATGCAGGAATACTTGCCGGCATTCAGCGAATTGGTTCTGTTATTCGCAAAGAACCTGAATCGGCAAAGGTAGAAGTGCCTGAAAAACAAATTGCCTGGAACGAAGTATTGCCAATAGCAGTTGCATTTTACATTCTGATTGCATTATTTACATGGATTTTGGTTGCAAATTCTATTCAGAAAATAAAAAAGGACAGCCGTCTCACCACTAACATTGCAAAATACAAAGTCATTAAAAGTCAGAAAAATGGCATAATCACAATGGTTTCAGTAATTTTGCCCATTGTAGGTTTCGTACTGATACTTTTCTTTTCGAATGCAGTTTATATTCTTTTATTATTGCCAATACCTCTTGCAACAATTCCTGCAAATCTGTATTCCAAAGCAGCAGCTTTTCGAATTCGCAGAAAACCCATACCATGCAATGTTTGTGAAGGAACTATGCATATATTGTCAGAAAAGAAGGAAGATGCACATCTGAAACTTTCGCAACAATTTGAAGAACAGCTTCATGCAGTTGATTACGATGTGTTTGTATGTGATAAATGTGCTAACGAAGCAATTTTCACATTAGATAAACCAAGCGCTTACTCCGAATGTCCGAAATGCGGAACAAAAGCACTGATATTAAAAGACAAACGGACTGTAATTGCACCAACTTATATCAGTGCAGGAACAGAACGAACTACTTTCGTTTGCAAATTCTGTGGATATGAAGAAAATGACAACCACAACATTCCACGGTTGAATCGCACAGCCGCTCCATTACTTGGCGGAGTTGTGGGTGGAGGAATTTTCAGCGGCAGTGGTGGTTTTGGCGGTGGAGGAGGCGGTGGCTTCAGTGGTGGTGGAAGCTTTGGCGGAGGAATGTCCGGAGGCGGTGGTGCAACCAGTGGTTGGTAAACTCAGTTATATTTCATAGTTTATAATTTATAGTTCAAGAATTCGTTTAAATTAATTAAAACAACAATCAAAATGAAAAAGAGCACAATTATTATTTTAGTTTCAGTAGCTGCATTTCTCTTTTTATTTATCTTATTACCAATTGGTTATGGTATTGGCAGTTACAACAAATTAGTTACTTCTGAAGAAACAGTAAACAGTCAGTGGGCAAACGTTGAAAGTCAGTATCAACGACGTGCAGACTTAATTCCAAACCTGGTTCAAACCGTAAAAGGATATGCCACACACGAAAGTTCAACGCTGGAAGGCGTTATGGCTGCCCGAGCCAAGGCAACTCAGATTACTATTGATCCTAAAAATCTTACTCCTGAAAAACTGCAGGAATATCAGGCTGCTCAGGGTCAGATTGGCTCTGCAATCGGTCGACTGATGATGGTTACTGAAAATTATCCGAATCTGAAAGCCAACGAGAATTTCCTTGAATTACAAGCTCAACTTGAAGGCACCGAGAACCGTATTTCGGTAGAAAGAAACCGCTTCAATGATGTGGCTAAAAGTTTCAATACTTCTATCCGCAGTTTCCCTACAAATATCGTTGCCGGCATTACAGGATTCCAGAAGAAACCATATTTCGAAGCTGAGAAAGCTGCTGCAAAAGCACCTGCTGTAAAATTTTAAAACCAAAACCTCAAAGCGTACTTTTGTATCTTTGAGAGTTTGAAATAATCAAAACTCTTTTGGGTGCATTATACGCCATAGGTTTTTTCAATCTATAAAAATGTCTGAAATAAATTATATTCCGGCAGCTGACCGTTATGCTAATACAGTCGGTTATAACCGTTGCGGTGTCAGCGGACTTATGCTTCCAAAAATTTCACTTGGATTGTGGCACAATTTTGGAGATGTTGACAATCAAACCGAAGCTGTCAACATGCTTCAGTTTGCATTCGATCATGGCATAACTCATTTCGATTTGGCAAACAATTATGGTGTGCCCGGTGGTAGTGCAGAAACAAACTTCGGTAAAATCCTTAAAAGTCATTTCAATGGTTATCGCGATGAGATGATTATCAGCACTAAAGCAGGGCACGAAATGTGGCCGGGACCATATGGTGACTGGGGTTCACGGAAGTACCTAATTGCAAGTCTGCACCAAAGTCTCAAACGGATGCAGCTCGATTATGTGGATATTTTCTATTCGCATCGTTATGACCCGAATACTCCGCTGGAGGAAACCATGGGAGCACTTTCGGATATGGTGAAACAGGGTAAAGCACTTTATATTGGATTGTCGAAATATCCATTTGATAAAGCTCGTGAGGCATACCGGATTTTGCGCGAAAATGGTACGCCATGTCTCATTAACCAGGACAGATATAGCATTTTTGCACGTGATATTGAGCAAGATGTATTACCATTGGCTGAAGAAAACGGAATCGGTTTTATTGGTTTCTCGCCACTATCACAGGGCATGTTGAGTGATAAATATCTTCAAGGAATTCCTGAAAATTCGCGTGCTGCTCAAAGTCATGGTTTTCTTCAAAAAAGCCGTTTGACACCTGAGGTAATTGAGAAAATAAGCAAATTGAATGATATAGCCATACAACGCGGTCAAACTCTGGCTCAAATGGCTGTTGCATGGTGTTTTCATAAACCGCAGGTAACTTCAATCATTGTAGGAACAAGTTCAGTGAAACAATTACAGGATAATATTGATGCACTCAAAAACCTCGATTTTACAGCTGACGAACTTTGGCGTATTGGAGAACTGGGAGCATAATTTCAATCCATGAAATCATACTCAACAAATATTGTTTTTGCATCAATAATCAGCCTGTTTTTAATAAGTTGCGATGACACCTATATTTCTTCAATCCCTGATTATCCGGTTTATCTTGAATTAAATCTTATCACAACTTATCCTATCTTTCGAAATTCTACAAACAGAAGTCTTACTTTTATAACACCTATAACAGCTGTAGAAAGAACCGGTTATGGTGGAATTCTGGTTTATTCGGGATTTGATGGAGCGTATTATGCATTCGATATGAGTTGTCCGTATGAACATCTTTCAACGGTGAGAGTTTATCCTAATGGGGTTGGACAGGCGGTCTGTGAAAAATGTGGTTCGGTATACGATATTGGTTTCGGGATTGGAAATCCATCTTCGGGTAAATCCAGAGAAGTTTTGAAAAAGTATAAGACTATTTATTCAGGCGATATACTTTACGTAAATGCTCGCTAAATCTCTGTTATTTCCAGATTTTGGGTTTAAATAATAAGGCGGAAATTGCGGTAAAAACAATATAGTAGGGATAGAAAACAGACAGAACAAATGAGTATCCCCAAATCCGTTCTAATTGAGAATACCTTCGCACTAAATACAAAAAACGGGTATCCATTATATATTTAAAAACAAAAACACCCAGACAACCAAAAATATAGTACCATTTGAAAGCTGTCAACGCCAGAAAAGCAAAATTCAACAGACTTATTGCCAATACTATAAGTGCGACAAAAATAATACTCCAATCGGTATAGAGTTTGGATTTAGCTGCCCATCTGCGTCGCTGATGTATAAATTTCTGCAAATTATCTGGTGTTTTAGAGATTACTATTCCAGCCTCAGACTTCATAAAACTGATTCTACCACCGGCCTTCTTAACATTCTCAAGCAAAAACATATCGTCACCCGACAGTTCATCGTCATGTAAGTTATGTTGAAACTTCAACCAGGTTTTTTTCCGAAAAGCTAAATTAGCTCCATTACATAAAATAGGCATTCCTGCACCTGATGAACCTGCAGCAACTCCTACAAGACTCGAAAACTCAAGTGTCTGAAGCCGGGAAAACATATTATTTTTCCCGGACAGACAAACGGGACAAATTATTAAATCGGATGGAAAATGTTTCTGAAATAAAGCTATTGCCTCAATCCAGTGATATGATGGTATACAATCCGCATCGGTAATTATTATCAAATCTGAGCCTGCCTCAGCAATACCCTCCTTCAAAGCATTTTTCTTCCCCTGACCCTTAGCATGAATTAAACGTATTTGGGGGAGGTAAGCTTTTGCGGATTGTATCGAATTAACAGTTTTATCAGTCGAATGATCATCAACAATAATTAGTTCAAAATTCTGATAACTTTGTTGTGCAATGCTGGATAAAAGTTTAAGAATGTTTTTTTGTTCATTTTTACACGGCACAATTACCGAAACTGGGAAATTAATACCAATACTATCTTTTGGTTCAAATGATGGTATATTTTTCCAACCAAGAATGAATTTTAAAATCATTAGAAAATATGAAAAACATATTAGAACAGATATAACAATTATCATTAACAACATAATATTCCGATATTACTGATAGGATTTAATATAAGATTTTTCAAATGTATAGATATTTTCTTAATAAAAAAAGGCATACTTAAAAAAAGTATGCCTTTTCAATATATGATTATTTAAACTAATTGCCTTTACATGAATTACATATCCCAAAATAAGATATTTCAACTGAATCAACCGTATAATTGTCAGAATGTGGTATATGAAACATATGAGGTTTCAAATCAAATACATCCTGAACTTTTCCACAGCTTTTACAGAAAAAATGACCATGAGCTGAAATATCAACATCATAGCGTGCATTCTTTTCATCAATTGCCAACGCTCTCACTGCCCCTTTTTCGACAAATAAATCAAGGGTGTTATAAACAGTGGTTTTCGACAAAGTAGGCATTGTAGGACTTAATGCCATATAAATTTCATCAATAGTAGGATGAATACGATTATTAAGCAGGAAATGCATAACAGCTGAACGCTGAACCGATGGTTTAATCGAGAATTGCTTTAAATACTGATGCGATTCTAACATAATAAAGTTGTATTTTTTAGTTTATTGAAACCATTACAAAAGTAATGCATTATTTTTAATTGCGGAAAATTTTCTCCAATAATTTAAAGAAATTTTCACTTAACCGAAAAAAGAAAGATTTCCTTAACAGTAGATAACAATTTCTGGAAATAATGGAATAAAAAATAGTCGCAATCTTGTAATTATTGCGACTATTTTTTCTGTTATGTTCGTTACAACATGTTTATTTCTTTCAATACATCGTTAGTTCCACGAACTGCTGACGCACTTTTTTCAAACAAAGCTTTTTCTTCGGCATTTAGTTTATAGTCGATGATAGCTTCAACACCGTTTTTGCCAATTAATACAGGAACACCAATACATATATCGTTTTGACCGTATTCGCCTTCAAGTGAAACACAACAAGGAATAACTTTTTTCTGATCATGAATGATAGCTTCCACGAGATAAGCTGCAGCAGCTCCCGGAGCATACCAAGCCGAAGTTCCAAGTAATCCTGTCAGAGTAGCACCTCCTACCATGGTATCGGAAACAACTTTTGCCAAAGATTCTTTATCCAAAATATCAGCAACCGGACGACCTTTGTACGAAGCAAAGCGGGTTAAAGGAATCATGGTTGTATCACCGTGACCACCAATTACCATACCTTCAATTTCTGTTGGGTTGGCGTTAAGGGCTTTACTCAGGTAACATTTGAATCGTGAGCTATCTAACGTTCCACCCATGCCTATAATTTTGTTTTTTGGAAGACCGGTAGCTTTCAAAGCCAGGTATGTCATGGTGTCCATTGGGTTACTTACGACCACGATTATAGCATTTGGAGAGAATTTAAGTATGTTTTCAGCAACACTTTTCACAATTCCGGCATTCACACCAATCAATTCTTCGCGAGTCATTCCCGGTTTACGTGGAATACCCGAAGTGATTACTACCACATCCGAATTGGCTGTTTGAGCATAATCGTTTGTACAACCTACAAGTTTTGAATCAAAACCCAGCAATGATGCTGTTTGCATAATATCCAGTGCTTTTCCTTCCGAGATGCCTTCTTTTACATCGAGCATTACCACTTCGTCAGCTACTTCATTGAATGTTAGAACATTTGCACATGTGGCACCTACATTTCCGGCACCTACTACGGTTACTTTTGACATAATAATTTTTTATTTTAATTGTTTATTTCTATTTTTCGTTTCGAAGCGCAAAGATACAACTAATTTTCAATTAAAGAAAAATTTCTTTAATCTTTTTTATGTTTAAATCCTGCTTTTTATCAGATAGATTAAAGAGGCAATTAATAACTTTTTTACTACCTTTGTGCTCGATTTCCGATAAGTTGAAATGCAAAGATATAAAAACTCAGGAAATCTGTTATAAAATAGTCAAATTCAACAGAATTATTAATCACATAATAAATACAACTATGCAAACTATTGACAAATTTAATTTTGCAGGAAAAAGAGCTTTTGTTCGTGTTGATTTCAACGTTCCTTTAGACGAAAATGCTCAAATTACCGATGATACGCGAATCCGCGCAGCTTTACCTACTCTGAAAAAAATTCTTGCTGATGGCGGAAGTGTTATTATTGCTTCTCACATGGGTCGTCCAAAGAAAAATCCGGACAGTAAATATTCGTTGAAAGCTATTTTACCTCACGTATCTGAATTATTAGGTATTGACGTAAAATTTGCCCCCGATTGTGCTCAGGCTGCCGATATGGCTGCTGCTCTGAAACCGGGCGAAGTGTTGATGCTTGAAAACTTACGTTTCTACGAAGAAGAAGAAGGTAAACCACGTGGTGAATTTGCTACCGACGAAGAAAAAGATGCTGCTAAGAAAGTTACCAAAGAAAATCAGAAGAAATTCACAGCAACATTGGCAAGCTATGCAGATTGCTATGTAAACGACGCTTTCGGAACTGCACACCGCGCTCATGCTTCTACCGCTTTAATTGCAAAATACTTTGACGAAAGCAATAAAATGTTTGGTTATTTGATGGAAAAAGAAGTAATAGCAGTTCAGAAGGTCATGACTGATACTGCCCGTCCGTTTACAGCCATTATGGGTGGTTCAAAAGTTTCCTCAAAAATCGAAATTATCGAAAATCTGTTGACTAAGGTTGATAATCTGATTATTGCCGGTGGAATGACTTATACATTCACTAAAGCATTAGGCGGAAAAATCGGCATTTCAATTTGTGAAGATGACAAACTGGAATTAGCATTGGAACTATTGGAAAAGGCAAAAGCTAACAATGTAAATATGGTACTGGCAGTTGATGCAAAAATTGCTGATTCATTCAGTAATGATGCTAAAACTGACTTTGTTCCTGTTGGAGAAATACCTGATGGTTGGGAAGGCATGGATATTGGTCCTGCTACTGAAAAAATCTTTGCAGATGTAATCAAAGCGTCTAAAACAATTTTGTGGAACGGTCCGACCGGAGTATTTGAATTCGACAATTTTACCCACGGATCACGTTCAGTAGGTGAAGCTATTGTTGAAGCTACTAAAAAAGGTGCTTTCTCACTCGTTGGTGGTGGTGACTCAGTAGCTTGTGTAAACAAATTCGGAATTGCTGATCAGGTGTCTTACGTTTCAACGGGTGGTGGTGCATTGCTCGAAGCTATTGAAGGTCGAGTATTGCCGGGCATTGAAGCTATTCGCGGATATTAAAAGTACGTTCTTTAAACTTCATAAAAAAAGCTGTATCAGACCGATACAGCTTTTTTGTTAGTTAAAAACTGAATTTAGAATAACTTCCAGCCCAGTGAAACAACGATAGTATTGGCAGGAATACTCGTAAGACTTGAAGATGAGATAGGATTTTTATACATGTCAGCAATTAGATTGTAACGTAAATCCAATGCAAACATCAATACATCAACACCAAGACCCGCTTCAAGACCAAGATTTGCTTTCTGAACCTCGTTTACTAATGATTTAGTATCAAAACTACTTCCCGATGTTAAATTTTGAAAAGATAAAGTTGAACCGGCATCGAACCTTAACATAGGTCCTGCAAATGCTCTTAAATTGATTATCTTCAAATCCAATATCTTTAATCCAAGCAAAATGGGTACATCGACAGTACTGAAATTGGCTAACCTATCAACTGTAATATTTTTCCCACCACTTAATACATCCGGAATTCCAAGTTGAAAGTTCTTTTTCTGGATAGAATACAACAATTCCGGTTGAATATATACGGCCTTGCCAAGAGGTATGCGTGCAAATAAACCGGCATGGAAATCATTCCAGATTTCGTTACCAACGCTGGTCAGATTATAAGTTCCATTGGTTACATCACCGAGATTGTTTAAGGTAAGAGACGAATTATATCCGGCCATAACTCCCAAATGAAACTGGGCTTGTGACAATGAGAAACCAAGCAGAAGTACTGCTGTAAATAATACTTTTTTCATAACAATTTGTTTTAAAATTATGGTTTTAATGATAAATGACTAGTTTAACAACACGACAAAGATAATTAATATGATCAAATTTTGTACTAAAAACAAAAAAAATCAAACTAATGTTCTCAAAATAAACAGCATACGTTAAATTTACCTATCTTTGCCATTGAAATCTCATATTATTGTTAGCAAAAATTGAACCACAAAATAAGATACAACCATGAAACGAGCAATTTTTCCGGGAACTTTTGATCCATTTACTCTTGGACATTACAGCATTGTTCAGCGCGGACTTGCATTTTTTGATGAAATAGTTATCGGAATCGGTTTAAATCAGGCCAAGAAGACACTCTTTTCGGTAGAAAAAAGACGGGAGCTTATTGAGCAGGCTTTCGTCGATGAGCCACGCGTAAAAATTGCTTCTTACAACAGCCTGACAGTTGATTTTGCCAAATCGGTAGAAGCAGATTATATTTTGCGTGGATTACGTTCAGTAGGCGATTTTGAATACGAACGCACAGTAGCTGATGCTAACCGCAAACTTACAGGTGTCGAAACAGTTATTTTGTTTACCGAGGCTGAATATTCCTATATTTCGTCAACAGTAGCACGTGATTTAATCTCGTATGGCAAAGATATTTCGGCATTTCTGCCGCCAAACGTGAAGATTTAATTCAATTATCAATTTTTCAATTACCAATTATTTCATGTGTAAGAAAACAACACTTTCGATTATACTCATTTTCTGTTTAGTATTTTCTGTAACATCAGCTTCTAAACCTGAGCAACGCACATTCCGAATCAGCAAAAACCTGACTATTTTTAATTCCGTGTTGCGTGAACTGGATTTGTTTTATGTTGATACGCTGAATTACGACAAAATAATGAAAGAAAGCATTGGCGAAATGCTCGAGAAGCTTGATCCGTACACAGTTTATCTGCCGGAAGAAGAAACCGATGACCTCACTTTTATGACTACGGGAGAATATGCCGGAATTGGTGCCATGATTACTAAAAGTGGCAATGAAGTATGTGTGTCCGAACCTTACGAAGGATTACCTGCCCAGCGAAACGGATTGCGTGCCGGTGATATTTTCATAGAAATTGATGGTCAGAAAGTAGCCGGAAAAACTGTAACTCAAATAAGCACCTTGCTGAAAGGCACACCGGGAACAACGATTAAACTAAAACTGAAACGACCGGGTGAGAAAAACACGATTGAAAAATCCTTCCTCCGTGAAAAAATACAGATTAATCCGGTGAAGTATTCGGCTGTTGTTTCCGATAAAGTTGGTTATGTGATGCTGAGTGAATTTACCGACCGTGCAGCCATCGAACTCAAAGCCGCAGTAAACGAGATGGTTCACAAAAACCAGATTGAATCACTGGTACTCGACATACGGAATAACGGTGGCGGATTGATTGATGAAGCCATTAAAATTGTCGGGTATTTTGTGCCAAAAGGTACCGAGGTGGTTACTACCAAAGGGAAAAACAAAGAAGCCGACCGAACTTACAAAACGCCGACCGAACCTATTTTCCCCCAAATGAAACTGGTTATTCTTACTAATCGTTCATCAGCTTCAGCTTCCGAAATTGTAGCCGGATCTGTTCAGGATTTGGATCGTGGAGTACTTGTTGGTGAGCGTACTTTTGGAAAGGGATTGGTTCAGAATATCCGTCCTATTGGTTTTGGTGGAAATCTGAAAGTGACCACTGCCAAGTATTATATTCCCAGCGGACGTTGCATTCAAGCCATCGATTACAGTCACCGCAACGAGGATGGCAGTGTAGGACATATTCCCGATAGTCTGACTTCTGATTTTAAAACCCGCAACGGACGCAAAGTACGCGATGGTGGTGGTATTATTCCCGACACACTGACAAAAGATAACCGTAAATTGAATATTGCCTATTACATATTTGCTCAAAATCTTTATTTCGATTTCGTTACGCAATATGTTTTGAAACACCCAACTATTGCCTCTCCACAGGAATTCAGGTTATCGGACGAAGATTTCAAGGCATTTACCGATTATTTACTGAGCAAAAAATTCACTTACACTACCCAAACCGAAAAGTATTTTAAAGAATTGCAGGATATTGCAAAATATGAAGGCCTGGACGTGAGAGCAAAAGATGAATTTGCGGCACTGAAAGCCAAGTTAATGCCCGAAGTTTCAAAAAGTCTGGAAGAAAACAAAGCGGACATTTCTGATTTACTGAGCCTGGAAATAATGAAACGCTATTATTACCAAAAAGGTGAAATTCAATTTTCACTTCGTACGGATAAAGACCTGAAAGTGGCGCTTGATTTATTGAAACCGGAAGGAAGATACAGCGCAATACTTGGGAAATGTCCGCAGTAGCAGTAGGCAGTAAAAATAGTGGCAGCACGACTTGGAGTAGTACTACCACTTTTGTTTTTTAGTGGGAGTGTGACTTTGAGTCGCTCTCCCACTAAGTATTTGGACTCTTATTTCTTCTTCACAACTTCCTCTGCCCTTGCCAGCGCTTCGTTGATATTACTGCATACGTTGGTAGTACCCAGCAAATCCACAATGCCATTTTTTTCAAGCACGGCATGAACGGTTTCATTTACACCCGATAGCAGAATCGTAACTTTATCTTTTTGTGCTGACTTGATAAGATTTTTGAGGTTATGTGCACCGGTGGAATCCATAAACGGCACTTTGCGCATTCGGATAATCTGCACCTTATTTCGGTCGCTCAGGGTTTTCATGGTTTCTTCAAACTTATTGGCCACACCAAAAAAGAACGGTCCCTCGATTTCGTATACTTCCACGCCTTTCGGAACAGTCAGTTTCTCGGTATCAGCACTTCCTTCCACAAAGTCGGCATCTTTCACTTTTTCCTTGAATACAGAAATAGACGAGGTTTCGGAAATACGACGAATAAAAAGCACGGCAGCCATCAACAGTCCAATTTCAATGGCAATGGTCAGGTCGAAAATAACCGTAAGCAAGAAAGTGGTAAGCAGAACCGCCACATCCGATTTGGCGTTTTTCAGCAATCCTTTGAACGTGCGCCATTCGCTCATGTTGTACGACACAATAATCAGTACACCTGCCAGGCAAGCCATCGGAATATGTTTGGTCAATCCGCCTAAAAAAAGCAGAACCAAAGCCAGTACCACGGCATGAATAATTCCGGCTACCGGTGTGCGACCACCGTTGTTTATATTGGTCATGGTACGTGCAATAGCCCCCGTTGCAGGTATTCCACCAAATATAGGTGCTACCACGTTGGCAATTCCTTGAGCAATAAGTTCGGTATTAGAATGATGTTTATCACCAATCACACCATCGGCCACAGTAGCCGAAAGCAAGGATTCAATTGCACCCAGCATGGCAATAGTAAAAGCTGCAGGAAGTAACATTCGTATAGCTGTGAAATCAATTTGAGGTGTGGCGGCTTTTGGCAAAGATGGGTCGATGGTGAAGCGGTCACCAATAGTTTCGATGCCCGAAATGCCAAATTTATTCCGCAGAAAATACACTATCACCGTCATCAATACAATGGCAATGAGCGATCCGGGGATTTTCTTCGAGAATTTAGGAGTAACAGCAATCACAATAATTGAAATCAAACCGACCCCCAATGCCCAAAAGTTCACCGTATCGAAATGCTGTCCATAAACTATCCATTTGCTTATAAAGTCGCCCGGAACTTTGGCAATGTGAAGTCCGAACAAATCTTTTATCTGAGTGGCAAAAATGGTGAGCGCAATACCGCTTGTGAATCCAACAATAACCGGATAAGGAATAAATTTGATAACTGTTCCGAGCCTGAGCAAGCCCATGGCAATAAGCATCACACCGGCAATCATGGTGGCAATAGCTAGTCCGGTAACACCGTACTGCTGTACAATGCCATATACAATGACAATAAACGCTCCCGTAGGACCGCCAATCTGCACTTTACTGCCACCAAAGAATGAGATGATAAAACCGGCTATAATAGCCGTGAAAATTCCTTTTTCAGGAGTTACACCCGAAGCAATACCGAAAGCAATAGCCAGTGGCAATGCCACAATACCAACAATAATACCAGACATGGCATCGGCATAAAATTGTTGTTTTGTGTAGTTTTTGAGTGTGGAAAACAGTTTGGGTTGGAAATGAATCTGCATAGTGTTAAGAATTATAAAGAGATGCAAAGGTACGGCTTTAAAACAAAAATTGTCCAAAAAAATTGCCATGATTGACATTTTCAGTTCAATTTATCAACTTTTTGCCCCGATTTACGTTTCTATGGTCAAAAAGAGTAATTTTGTACTCCCAAAACTTTTCACTTTATAAACTTTCAAACTTTACAAACTCAAATATGTGGAAATTAAATCAGTTCAATTATAATCGTCGTTTGTCGGATACAATTCATGTCGGAAAACTCTTATTGGGTGGTAATCAGCCGGTTCGGGTGCAGTCAATGGCTAATACCGACACCAACGATGTGGAAAATTCAGTAGCTCAGGCACTTCGGATTGTAGAAGCAGGTGGCGACATTGTCCGTTTTACAACTCAGGGCGTTCGCGAAGCCGAAAGTATTGGCTTAATTCACAGACAGTTGCACGAAAAAAACTGCAAAGTACCTTTGGTGGCCGATATTCATTTCAATGCCAATGCTGCCGATGTGGCTGCGCAACGGGTTGAAAAAGTGCGCATTAACCCCGGAAATTACGTGGGAAGCATCAAACCCGGCGACACAACTGATTATACTGAAGAAGAATTTGAAGCAGAATATCAGAAAATTCGCGAACGGTTTATTCCATTTCTGAATATCTGCAAGGAAAACAACACTGCCATCCGCATCGGAGTAAATCACGGTTCATTGAGCGAACGTATGATGAACCGCTATGGCGACACTTCCCGTGGGATGGTTGAATCGTGTCTGGAATTTCTGAACATTTGCCGTGAGGAGAATTTTCATAACGTGGTGATATCCATGAAAACATCCAACACAGTAATGATGGTTCAAACTGTGCGTTTACTAGTAGAAGAAATGCAGAAACGTGGATTCAGCTATCCGCTCCACCTTGGAGTTACCGAAGCCGGCGACGGCGAAGATGGACGTATTAAATCGGCAGTGGGAATCGGCGGTTTACTGGCCGATGGCATTGGCGACACCATTCGCGTTTCGTTGAGCGAAGAGCCTGAATGTGAGATTCCTGTGGGACGGTTACTGGTTTCGTACATCACAGCCCGTTCTGGTCATGCGCCCATTGAAGCTACCGAACATCTGCTTCATTCGCGCTTCGAATATAACCGCCGAAAAACGCATGCTGTTGGAAATATAGGAGGCGAAAATGTACCGGTGGTAATTGCAGCCGGCGATGGTGGTTTTGCAACTGTGCCCGATTATATCCTGTCCGAAGGCAAAATTCTCTCAACCAGCGAAGAAAGCTACTCAATATATACTCCTGAAACGATAGAGGCATTGGTGTCTGACAGTTCAACCATTAAATTCCTGAAACTTTCTTATCCCGATTTGACTCCGCAGGTACTGGCTATATTGCTTGAGCGAAAAGACGTGGTGGTATTACTCGGAACTACTCATACAAATCCTGTGGGCGAAATGAGAGCCTTTTTACACACACTGCTCAATGCGGGTGCAACTGTTCCGGTGGTGCTGTATAGTGAATATGCCGAAACTGACCTGCAATATCTTCAAATAAAGGCAGCTGCCGATCTCGGCGTGTTGTTTATCGATGGTTTTGGCGATGGACTTTTCCTTGTAAACAAAGCGGAAATTTCGGTGGAAGCAGTGAACTCGGTAGCGTTTGGAATCCTTCAGGCATCCCGTGTCCGGATCACTAAAACCGAATTTATTTCGTGCCCCGGATGTGGTCGTACCCAGTTTAAACTTCAAACAGTGGTGGCTCGTGTAAAAGCCAGAACCTCACACCTCACCGGTCTGAAAATCGGCATTATGGGTTGTATTGTAAATGGTCCGGGCGAAATGGCCGATGCTGATTATGGCTACGTGGGTGCAGGACGGGGTAAAGTGAGTCTGTACAAGAAAAAGAACTGCCTCGAAAAGAATATCCCCGAAGATGATGCGGTGGATAAACTCGTTGAACTTATAAAAGTGAACGGCGACTGGCACGAAAAAGAATAATTTAAGTAAATAGCAATTATTATTGAGATGTTTTTCATCACATAGTTCACAATAGTTTTGATTTGAAGAGATAAAACCTAGATCACATAGCATTATCCCTAATTACGGGATAATTAAAGACCACGTAAAAGTATCGTCAGATACTTTTGCTATGTGAACTAAGTTTTTTTTATTCCCTTTTTTCTATGTGATCTATTGTGGTAGAAATATATCATTAAATATTTTAAACTACCTTACTTAAAGAAACTCCGGTTTGGTTGATGAAATTCTGACCAAACCGGAGTTTTTTATTCCGACAGCATAAAACCGGACTTCATCCGAAACATTTTCGCTATTTTTGCAAACTAATCATTGTTATATTTACCCAATGGATAAAATCCGGATTCTGTTGTTCTTTTTGCTGGTGAATGGGGTTGTTTCAGCCCAAAACACTGATGAAAACAAATACCTGCTAACATCAAAAACCAACTCTTTCAACCTTTCAACGCTCAGTTTTTTTGATCCTTATCTTTCACCTACTACTTACAGTGGCATAGGGTTGGGCTATGATAGCGAATCGCGGAGATTTTTAAATAAAACTAACACCAGGTATTCAACGCTTAGTAAACTCAGACTTGGAGCAGGCATAGCTTTAAACACTGAAATAACAAGCGATTTATTGTATCTCGGAGCCAATTACGGGTGGGGAATTGAATACAGACTTAATCCTGTAAATAGAATAAAACTTCAGGTTGGCGGTCTTTGGGATGTGGATTTCGGCTTAAAAAACCTGGAGCGAAATATCAATAATCCGGTGAATCTGGATATGGCTACTAACCTGAATCTGACCGGACTGGCAACCTATGATATTCCGTTGCGACGTAAAACCCTCAAACTAAAACTTTCATTGCAAACTCCGCTCATCGGGTATATGTTTGTACCTAAAGCAGGAGCTTCCTATTACGAAATGTTTGAACTCGGAAATCTGACCGATGCGTTTCATTTCAGTTCGTTACATAATAAACGTGGCTTGCTGGGTACTTTCTCGGTGGATGTACCTTTCAACCGTTCGGTGTGGAATTTTGGGATGAAAATTAGTGATTTACGATATTCGTCCAATAATTTGGTTTTCAACCGCAGTGAATTCAGTTTGCTAGTCGGAACAACATTTGATGTCATTAATTTTGCCGGGAGAAAAAATAAAGCTCCAAAGAATTTTATTTCACCCAAAGATTAAATTTTCAATTAATCAATTCTCAGTTTCCAATGAAATAGAATGAAAAAGATCAGTTTAATTATCCTGTTTTCAGCACTATTACTTTCATCGTGCATGAATGAGCCGACACAGCAGCCAAATACCTACAAAGGTAATTTTGAGGCATTGTGGCAAATTATAGACACGAAATATTGTTATCTGGATTATAAACACATCAACTGGGATTCTATTCATACGGTTTATGGAACTCGTGTTGACACAGTCAAAAACGATTACTCATTTTTCAATTTAATGGGCAACATGTTGAATGAACTAAAAGACGGTCATGTGAATCTCTATTCTGATTTCAATATTAGTCGTTATTGGAAATGGTTTCAGGATTATCCGGCAAATTTCAGCACCACACTAATAACCAACAGTCGGTATTTAGGCACAAATTATATGATTGCAGGTGGATTTCACTATGCAAAAATAAATAACGGAACGATTGGATACATGTATTATGAAGACTTTTCGGATGGTTTTAGCGACACCAATGTAGCTTATATTATGAGGTATTTCAGTAGTTGTAAAGGCCTGATAATTGATGTACGTAATAATGGCGGCGGTTCGCTCGACTATTCCAAACAGCTGGCTTCATATTTTTTCAAAGAGGAAACGGTGACAGGCTATATGCGTCACAAAACAGGTGATGGTCATTCCGACTTATCTGAACCAGTAGATATTAAAACTCCTGCAAGTAAAAATGTTCAATGGCAGCTTCCGGTGGCTGTGCTTACCAATCGGAAGGCCTACAGCGCTACCAATGATTTTGTAAACCGCATGAAACAAGCTCCAAATGCAATTATTGTTGGCGATAAAACCGGTGGAGGCGGTGGATTACCACTTTCGAGCGAATTACCAAACGGTTGGCTGATACGGTTTTCATCTTCGCCCATGTACGATGCAACCATGCATGACACCGAATGGGGTATCGACCCAGATATTCGCGACAGCATTAAAGTTGCCGATCAGGCTAAAGGCATTGATACCATTATTGAACGAGCAATTACACTCTTAAAATAGCGGTAAGCAGTAAGCTGTAAGCAGCAGGATTTTTTGCTTACCGTTTACTGCTTACCGTTTACTGCTGCTTTATGAAGAAACTTAAAATAACCGAAATGAATCGCCTCACGGTAGAGGAATTCAAAGAAGAGAAGAAAACGCCGCTTGTAGTAGTACTTGATAATGTGCGTAGTCTGCACAACGTAGGTTCTGTATTTCGTACCGGCGATGCATTTTTGGTGGAAGCTGTGTATTTATGCGGCATCACCAGCACACCGCCACAACCCGAAATACACAAAACGGCATTAGGCGCTGAAAATACAGTTGACTGGAAGTATTTTGAAGATACGCATGAAGCCATAGAACAACTAAAGTTTGATGGTTACACGGTCTTTGCCATCGAACAAGCCGAAGGAAGTACGATGTTACCCGATTTAAAACTGGATAAATCGAAAAAATACGCTGTTATTCTGGGAAACGAGGTAAAAGGCGTTCAACAAAGCGTGGTTGATGGTTGTGATGGTTGCATTGAAATTCCGCAATTTGGAACTAAACATTCGTTGAATGTGAGTGTAACCGGAGGAATTATTATTTGGGAAATCTTCAAAATGATTGCCCCTAACCCCTGAAGGGGAATAATGACACATTAAATTGTAAATCGTAAATAATTAAATTGTAAATGGATTTATGGATTGGAGAGACAAACTAAATGAAGTAAAGAATATTGTTCCTCAAGTGGCCGAAACACCAGAAGCAACAACAAGTAAACCGAGTAAAAAACGTCAGTCAGAGCCTTTGCGGGTAGAACTAGACAAGCGCAACGGAAAACCGGCCACGCTTATAACCGATTTTAAAGGAAAAGACGACGAACTGAAAGAACTGGCTAAGCTTCTTAAAGTGAAATGTGGCGCGGGAGGTTCTTCGCGTGATGGTGAAATACTTGTTCAGGGTGATTTCAGAGTGAAAATTTCAGACATTCTTCTCGAAATGGGATTCAAAGTAAAGAAAATAAATTTTAAGTAATTGTATAAACTATATTAATATTGAGCAAATTATTAGTCTGACTTATAACTTTAAAGTAACTATGGCGTTATAATATCATATTTGCAATTAATACAATTCTGATTATGAAAATCGTGAATAAGAAAACAGTTTTAGTTATTTCATTGTTTGTTCTATGTTTGTTTGCTGCAACAAGTTGTACTACTCAGAATCCTCCGGTTAATGCCTACACCGGAGCAACAAAAACAACTAAGTAAAAGCAAAGTACACACCAGTAAAAAATAACAGCATCGGCTGAATTTCAATTGTGAAGTTCTGCCGATGCTGTATTAAAACCAGTCATTTCTATAAATCTACCCGTTTTTTCCCAACACCCTCATCAACATTTACTTTCTCAGGAGGTAAGAGCAATACAGTAGGATCAGCAAGAATTTTATTAAGAATCCGCATGGAAGAAGCATAATAAAATCCGTCACAAATGCGCTCATCGAGTACAAATTTCAGCAATATGCTTTTATGTGATTTCGTATCACCATTCCGGTCGACAGAATGTCGGCGCGACTTCTTTCCCATGGCCACAAACATACTGCAAGTGCCAAATTCGTACAAATGATGATAAATTGATTCAACACCAATCGACCCGATATTAGTCAGGAAAATGCTGGAGTGCCATGGACTCGCCTTGTTGATAAACTTAGGCATCAATCCAACTTTATCGAGATGGAGCAACATAAAAACCACAAACCGCAGTAAAAATTCAGGCAATAAACCCAGAATTTTAGAAATTGTGTCCGATGAATTTTGCTGACCTTGTTTTTGATTGTTTTCCTGTTCCTGTCGGGTCTTTCGTACAATGTCCTGCAAAGTGTCGGTAGGAAGAAAATAGGGTTTAATCAGTGTTTCTTCGCCTTCGTCGGATAATGAGCGTTTCACGGCAATGGAGAAATTGACGTGATTACGGGCGAAAATTTTATTCCAGATAACAAATCTATTGAGGTGTGGACGCTGTGAAATCAGCCTGACGAGCGATGTCATTATCACGTGCATCACTGATAAATCGGGAATATCTTCTTTATGCACTTTGATAAACGCTTCGATATGGTCGATATCAATTTTTTCTTCAAAAAAATTCTGTGCATCCATGCGGGTACGCAGAAAATAAGGGATAACAGAAAATACTGCATCCACTTTTCTGACACGCCAACCATCGTAACGGTCGCCAAAACTCCAGCGAAAATATTTTAATTGATTCAGTTCATTCATTGCTTTAAATTTAAGATTATTGTAGCCAAAGATACAATATCTTTAATTATAAAACAAAGTACAATACAGAGAAGGTTTACAGCATGGCTGAAAGTAAGAAATTTATTATTTATCAATACGTTTTTTACCAACTCCTTCATCAACAAAAACTTCTTCAGGTGGAAGTAACAAAGCCGAAGGATTGGCAAGGATTTTCTCAAGTAAACGCATGGCTGTTGCAAAGTAGAACCCGTCACATATCCGTTCGTCTACAACAAATTTTAATTCAATCGTTTTCGTTGAACCGATAGTTCCATCGTTATTCACACTTTTTTTGGTACTTTTCTTACCCATGGCAGCAAAAACGCTGCATGTACCAAATTCGTAGAGATGATGATAAATAGATTCAATTCCGATAGAGCCTAAATTTGTCAGGAAAACTGAGGTGTGAAACGGACTGGCCTCAAAAAAGAATTTTGGCATCAGACCAATAGTATCAAGTTTTTTTATGCAAAAAACAACCGAACGTAACAGAAAATCAGGAAGATAACCCATAAATTTAGATATCGCATCCGACGAATTTTCCTGTCCAACCTGCTGATTGTTTAATAGTTCCAGATTCGTTTTACGGACTACATCCCGCAATGTATCAGAAGGCAGATAGTAAGGTTTGATAACCGTTTCTTCACCGGCAATAGTCATAGACCGTTTTATGGCTATTGAAAAACTGACGTGATTCCGTGCAAAAATTTTGTTCCACACAATATACCGGTTCAGATAGGGTCGTTGTGAAATAAGCCTGACAAACGAAGAAATAACCACGTCCATTATTGAAAGTCCGGGCATCTCTTTTTTATGCTCCCTAACAAAGTTTTCTATTATATCAACCGGAATTTTCAACGCAAAAAACACTTCGGAATCAGCCCGTTTGGTCATGATAAAGGGAGAAACAGAGAAAAGTGCATCAACTTTGCGAACACGCCACCCATCGTATCTGTCGCCAAAGCTCCAGTTGTAATATTTTAGTTTATCCTCTTTCTTCATAGCTATAGTTGAATTTTTTATCAAAGATATGATAATTCTGTCAGTAATCGGACTATTTTAGCATTAATTTCATAATTTCATTCTCGAAAATGTCTCCGTTATCCAGCATAAATCGAATAACTTCGAGCACTTTAATTTCTTTCTGAGGTATTTTTTTGACCAATGCATTAACGGTAAGTTCTTCGGTTTCTAAAACATGTTGGATAGCCTGCCTTATTGTTTCAAATTCATTGGTAGACACTTGGTTTTCTTTCTTTTTCAGACAGACATCACACTTCCCGCATGGTTTAGCGTCTTTCTCTCCGAAATACGAAAGTAACATTTGACTTCGGCAAATATTTTCCTCCTGAGCGTATTTCAACACAGCGGTTACACGGTTGATAAAACGATCACGGCGGTTGTCGTAAGTTTCTTTGCTGAGAATAATCCGGTCAGTTGCTTCCCGTTCATGAATATATGTGAGAAAAGGCGTTCTCTTACGTGGAATGTATTGAATAATCCGTTCTTTAGCCAAACCCACTAACTGCTGATAAAGCTCATCGTGTGTCCATTCGAGCCGTTTACAAATTGTTTCCTCGTTTATAGTGGCTAAATCGGTGAATAATCCGGTGTACGACCGCAGTAGAATATGTATCAGTTTTTCCTGTTCGGGGCTGTGTTTTACTTTGTATAAATCGTCTTTACCTACTGTAAAAAGTACACGTGACGAACTATCCTGTTCATCCGTAAGCTCAATATATCCGGCTTGCTGTAGAATTTTCAGACTGTTGTAGGTAATGAGAATCGGCAATTTGAACCGTGTACAAAAGTCGGCAATATCAAAAGCAAAAACCTTATCAAGACCTGAACCTGCACCAATTTCGAAATAATTTCCCAACGACTCATACACTTTCCGAATCATTTCCTTTTCAGGGAAACTGTCGGAAATACGTTTCTTTATTTTTGTGGCATCGCTGTTGTTATACAGTAAAACCGCATAGGCTTTTTGTTCATCGCGCCCTGCCCTACCCGCTTCCTGAAAGTATGCTTCCAATGAATCAGGTAAATCCAGATGAATTACTGTCCGAACCTCCGCTTTATCAATTCCCATTCCGAAAGCATTGGTAGAAACAATCACACGCGTTTCGCCCGATTTCCAGCGAGCTTGTTTGGCATCTTTGGTTTCGTTTTTTAGTCCGGCATGGAAGTTCTCAGCCGAAATACCGTTCACATTAAGAAAATCAGCGACTTCTTTGGTTTTCTTACGATTACGGACGTAAACAACTGACGTTCCGGGAACGCTATTTAATATTTTAAGCAGATTTTCATCCTTATTCTCGACTGTACGCACCACATAAGCCAGATTAGACCGATGGAAACTTTTCTGAAACAGATTAGGTTCTCTGAAATGCAGTTGTTTCTGAATATCGTCTACCACTTCGGGCGTGGCGGTAGCAGTAAGTGCCAGCACAGGCACATCGGGTAGCAATTCCCTAATATCGGCAATGCGCAGGTACGATGGCCGAAAATCGTAGCCCCACTGCGAAATACAATGAGACTCGTCGACCGCAATCATACAGACTTTCGTTTGTTTGATTTTTTCCATAAAAATGCCGGTAGCTAACCGTTCAGGTGAAACATAAAGGAACTTGTAGGCTTCATATACAGCATTTTCGAGTGTCATCAAAATGTCGTTGTGCGACATTCCTGAGAAAATAGCTGCGGCAGCAATTCCTCGCGTTTTCAGGTTTTCCACCTGATCTTTCATCAACGCAATAAGCGGTGTAACCACCACGCAAAGCCCATCCATAGCCATGGTCGGCACCTGAAAAGTCAGCGACTTTCCACCACCGGTAGGCATTAACCCAAGCGTATCTTTACCCGCTGCAATGCTGCGGATAATATCACCCTGAAGCGGACGAAAATCGTCGTAACCCCAGTATTGCTTAAGTATTTGAAGGTATTGCTGCATGGATTATAAGCTCGAAGACACTAAGAATACAAAGTTAGTATATTAAAGAAAAAGAATTTATCAATGAACTTCAAGTTTAAATGTTATTGGCAAAGTGTACCAAACAGCCACATTTTCTCCTTTTTGTTTTCCAGGAATAAATTTCGGTAGAAGCTTAACAACCCGAACTGCTTCTTTATCGCAATCTGTATTTAACGAACGAATAACTTCTACATGGTCAACTTCTCCTGTTCTGGCAACCACAAAACGAACGATAACCCGACCCTGAACTCCCGTTTGCTGAGCCATTACAGGATATTTAATATTATTAGCGATATATTTCATTAACTCTAATTCTCCTCCAGGAAACTGGGGCATTTGTTCTATAACCTGATAAATCTTATTCCCAACAGTATCTGTTGTGTGCTCAGCATGATACTTTTTACTGGTTGCGTACACAATTCCCTTTAAGGAAGCAGGACCATATTTGAGTCGAAACCGTTTCTCTTCCTCAATATTTTGAGGAACTATTAGTTTTGTCGTCATGATTTCGTCTGAATTCAGCCAGTTCAAATCAAATCCATAAGGTAATATAGAATTATCCAATACAATTAATTGTCTATCAACTGAAGATTCTTTTTCAGTTGTTAAATTATCATCCAAAAGATACACTCCTCTTATTTTAAACTTAATCGGAACCGTAATACTCACATTTACTTTTTCACCTCCTTTTTCGCCAGGTGTCCAATCCGGCAAACTGCGGATTAAACGAATTGCTTCATCTGCCAACAATTGATGAACTTTATTTTTTACAACTACATCTTTTGTTTTTCCATTTTTATCAACTATAAATTGAACAACAACATATCCAGATATCAAATTTTCTTTACAAATTTCAGGATAAACCAAATTTACACTAATAAAATTTTGAAATTCTTTATTACCTCCTTTAAATTCAGGCTGCTTATCGATAGAAATTAACGGATAAATTGCATTTTTGTCGTTCGGGTCAATTCTAGCAATTGTATCCCATGGATCATTTTTAATTTCTTGTTTAAGTCTTTTAAATCTTTTTGAATAGATTTCTATTACTCCCTTTTCAGCATCGGATCCGTATTTTTGCACCAACTCTTTTTTTTCATTAGTAGATGTTGGTAATACTACATATCCGGTATCTATTTCATCAGCTTTCAATACATTTATATCAAAATTCAAAGGTAACTTTTCATTATCAATTGCAATTAATTTTGGATTTCCGGGTTTAGACTGATTATCTTCTAACTTAAATGTAACCGGAAGCGTATACCAAACGGCTACATTTTTCCCGTTTTGCTTACCAGGAATGAAGTTGGGCAGTAGCTGAACCACTCTGATTGCTTCCTTGTCACAAGCAGGGTCGATACTTTTAAGCACTTCGGTCTTACTTACATTACCCGTTTCGCTTACAATGAAACGTACAATAACCCTTCCCTGAATACCGTTTCTGATTGCTGATTCGGGATAGCGGATGTATTTAACTATAAGATTCATCATCGCACCGTCACCTCCAGGAAACTGCGGCATTTGTTCAATAACTGTATAAATTTTATCGTTAATCTCAACAGCAGGTATTGTCTCTATTAAATCAGAATCGTAGGTATGTTTTGTTTCTATACAGTCAGCCTCTTTCTTTCTTGTTTTTATCAGAACCACTCCATTCTTTGCATTTTCACCATATAAGGCAATTAAATCTGCAACCTTATTGATTGAATCAGGCCTTATTACATTTACTGATTCGATTGATTCTGATTTTACTGTTGATAAATCAAAATCGGATGGCATAACTTTACCATCAAATACTTTTACAGGTTTTTCGGCATTACAGTTTGAAGATTGTGGAGTTTGGGCGTTTAGAGCGGTTGCAACTGTTATAAATAACATTATAACTGCACAGGTAATTATTTTGAAGTTAGTGGGTCGATTTATCATAAGGATATAATTTGACGTTTACTAAATTTGACCCAACAAAAATACAAAAAATGATTAACAAACCTAAGGTCGTGGTTAATTGTTTTCTTTATTTTAGCGGACAAAATGACTTCTACCAATAAAAATCGTATTTTTGCATCTATTATAACAAGAAATTTATGAAAAAAATATTTACATACGCCCTGATATTGTTAGTTTTATTGGGGTTTTCGGGAGCAGCATTTGCTCAAACCAACTACTACTTCTATGTTCAATTAAAGAATAAGAATAACTCGCCTTATTCGCTTTCCAATCCTTCAGCATATCTGTCGGCTCGTGCTATTGCGCGTCGGACTACTTTTAGTGTGGCAACAGATTCCACAGATTTACCTGTAAATCCGGCTTATGTTCAGCAAATTGAGAATCTGGGAGCACATGTTCATTGTGCCAGTAAATGGATGAATGGAGTAACCGTGAAACTAACCGATTCAACCAAAATGAGTCAGGTTCGGGCATTACCTTTTGTCAGTTTTGTGCAATACACGGGTTTATTGGTTGGAGCTGCGCTTACACCTCCTGCTAAAAAAAATGCAAAAGCTACCCTGAATTATGGAATTGCTGCCGGACAAATTACTCAACTGAACGGAACCTACCTGCACGATGAGGGATTTAAGGGCAAAGGAATACATGTTGCAGTAATCGATGCCGGATTCACGAATGTAAATATAAACACATGTTTCGACAGTTTACGTCTTCAGGGAAGATTGCTCGGAACAAAGAATGTTATAAACCCGTTAGCAGATATTTATTCGGAAGATACTCATGGAGCTATGGTGTTGTCAACTATGACCGGTAATATGCCGGGACAATATCTTGGGACTGCTCCTGAAGCTTCTTACTGGCTAATTCGAACTGAATATGGCCCGACCGAGTATAAAGTTGAAACCGACTTTTGGTGTAGCGGAATTGAATTTGCCGACAGTGTAGGCGCTGACATTGCAACTTCTTCATTGGGTTATTCTACTTTTGATGATACGAAAATGGATTTTACCTATGCCGACATGAATGGAAAAGTCTCTCGTGCAAGCCGTGCTGCAACAATTGCCAGCCAAAAAGGAATGGTAGTGTTGGTAGCTGCCGGGAATGAAGGTGATCCTACAAATTCATGGCATTATATAAGCTCACCGGCTGATGCTGATGGAATTATTGCAGTTGGTGCAGTAACATCTGCTGGAATACCAAGTACATTTTCATCGTATGGTCCGAGTTCCGATGGTCGTGTGAAACCCGAAATCTGTGCTACCGGAACTTCTTCTGCATTAGTGAACACTAGTGGAACACCAACCTATGGAAACGGAACATCCTTTGCAACACCCATTATGGCCGGAATGACGGCTTGTTTACTTCAGAAATATAAGTCTCAAAATCAAAATCCGAGTATCTCAACCTTGTTGCAATCTGTTTTTAAAACAGGGAATCATTTTAATAGTCCTACAACTCAAATGGGTTACGGAATCCCCGATTTTAAAGCAGCTGAACAAAATCTAACAACTTTTGATCTGGTACAAAAGTTTGAAAAAAACAACTTCACAATTTCGTTTAATCCTCAGTATCATTCATTGATAATTCATCACAACAACGTTGGCAATCCACAAAACGCTTCAGTAAAGATTTATTCAATAACCGGAAATTCACTTGTCTGCCAAACAATTTCAGACAGGACAACCGTTATTCGCACTACTGGATTTACTCCCGGAATTTATGCTGTTTGTGTATCTGGAAATGGCATGACTGAAACAACAAAGATTATTATTCAATAAAAGTAGTGACAGGTCGCGACCTGTCACTACAACATTGTAAAAAAATGACTTCCATAACCCTCTCCGAACTAACCAGTCAGATTCAGGAAACCATACGAATGAATTTCGATTCTTCGGTGTGGATTCGTGCGGAGATAAGCGAGTTGCGCGAAAATCCGGGTGGTCATTGTTATCTGGAACTGATCGAAAAAGAAAGCAATTCTGATGCATTGCTTGCCAAAACCAAAGCCACTATTTGGGCAAATACATTCCGAATGTTGAAACCCTATTTCGAAAGTAGTACAGGACAAGTTCTCCGTTCAGGACTGAATGTCTTGGTGGCTGTTACGGTGGAGTTTCACGGGGTTTACGGTTTTAGCCTGAATATACGCGACATTGACCCTACTTTTACTATTGGAGAAATGGTTGCACGACGATTGCAGATTATTCGACAATTGGAAGCCGATGGCATTGCGGAAATGAATAAGCAGTTGGATTTCCCTGTATTACCTCAGCGATTGGCTGTTATTTCTTCAGCCACTGCAGCGGGATTTGGGGATTTTTGCGACCAGTTGAAAAACGAAAATTACGCTTTTCACATCAAACTCTTTCCTGCCATTATGCAGGGCGATCAGGCTGAAGTTTCGATTATCGCTGCTTTGGAAAAAATCTATGAAAATATTGAGCTTTTTGATGTAGTGGTGATTATCCGAGGTGGTGGTGCAACAACTGATTTAGCTTGCTTCGATTCATACCAATTAGCGCTGAACTGTGCTCAATTCCCATTACCCATTTTGTCCGGTATTGGCCACCAGCGCGATATTTCTATTCTGGACATGGTGGCTCATACCAGCGTAAAAACACCAACTGCTGCTGCTGAATTTTTGGTTTCAAACCTTCAACTGGCAGAAAGCAGAGTCGATTCGGTGTTTTATGATATAAGTGAACAGATAAAGGGCAAAATTGAAAATGAACTTCGCTATTTTGACCGTTCAGAAATGCGAATTAAACAAGTACTTACCAATTTGTTTGTTCAGAAGTCCTACATTTTACAAAATATCCACACACGACTCCGTTCGGCTGTCCGACTTCAAATTCTGAAAGAAAACAATCGGCTGAGTTTGTTGGAGAAGAATATCGAAACACATTCACCGGCATATCTGCTTAAACATGGTTATACCATCACCACGCTGAATGGCAAACGAATTACTTCGGTGAAACAGGTAAAGAAAGGAGATAAAATCCGTACCTTTGTGGCTGATGGTGATTTTGGAAGTGAGACCATTTAATTTCCAATTATTTAATTATTAATTTATAAATTTTCAATTCCCAATTTTAATTTAATGAGTCAAATCATTCTCGAAAATATGGAGTTCCATGCTTATCATGGCTGTCTGGAACATGAGCAAACACAGGGAAATACCTTTCTGGTTACAATTTCCATAAAAATAGACACAGAACAAGCCGGAAAAACTGACGAACTCGAGCATACGCTTAATTATCAGTTGGTTTACGATGTTGTCAAACGCGAAATGGAAATTCCATCTAAATTGATAGAACATGTTGGGCAACGAATTCTGGATAGCATTTATAATGCATTCCCTCAAATTCAGAAAATAGAAGTGAAGCTTTCTAAACTTAATCCGCCTCTTGGTGGGAAGGTAAATAGGGTTACAATTGAACTTACAAGAAATCGATAAAACAAAAAAAGCTTTTCTCAATGAGAAAAGCTTTTTTTAAAGTTATACAGCTAAGGTTTTCAATGCTTCGTACACCAGAATTGCCGGCCATACAATGGCTTTCAGAAATCCCAAAACACCGAGCCAGAAAGTGGTGGCGTGCGAAATAAAGTAAATAGCAGCACCAATAAGTCCTAATCCGTAAACAGCCCCACCCGATGCGTTAGCCTGATGGTGATAGTTTCTGTTATTACAATTGCAGTTATTCTCTTCGCCCATTTTTTTATATTTTAAAGTTTAATACAAAATTCAACGAAACAAAAGTACAATTATTTTTGGTTTTGATTAATGGAAATCTGGATTATTTGTACAACCGTTCCCTAATTGCTTTAATCTCATCCGAAGTCACATAATCGTCGTAATCCATTTGTTTATCTATGATTCCCTTTGGAGTGAGCTCTATAATGCGGTTACAAACAGTCTGTATAAACTCACGGTCATGTGAAGCCATCAATACATTGCCTTTGAAATTTACAAGCGTATTATTAAATGCCTGAATGGATTCCAAATCCAAGTGATTGGCCGGTGAATCAAGCACCATTACATTGGCATTTTTCAACATCATGCGGGATATCATACAACGCATTTTTTCGCCTCCTGAAAGTACGCTGGCCTTCTTGAAAATTTCTTCCCCTGCAAAAAGCATTTTTCCGAGATAACCGCGAATATATGATTCCAGTGTATCATCCGAGTACTGACCTAACCAATCAACTAAATTCAAATCTGTATTGAAAAACTCCGAATTATCAAGAGGAAGATAAGCATGTGTTATGGTTATTCCCCAATTGTATGTACCTTCGTGTGCTTTGTCATGGTCGTTTATGATTTCAAAAAAGGCTGTCATAGCACGTGGATCGCGCGACAGAAAAACGATTTTGTCATTTTTCTCCACGTTGAAATTCACATCTTTGAAAAGCACAGTTCCGTCATCCAGCGTTTTTCCAAGTCCTGCTATTTCCAGCACCATATTTCCGGGTTCACGATCAGGAGTAAAAATGATACCGGGATATTTACGGGTTGATGCTTGAATCTCATCGATATTAAGTTTTTCAAGCATTTTCTTTCTGCTGGTAGCTTGTTTGGATTTAGCCACATTGGCACTAAACCGGCGAATAAATTCTTCCAGCTCCTTGCGTTTTTCATCGGCTTTCTTGTTCTGATTTTGTTGTTGACGGAGCGCCAACTGGCTTGACTCATACCAGAATGAATAGTTTCCTGCAAACAGTTGTACTTTCCCGAAATCAATATCCACAGTGTGTGTACTTACTGCATCAAGAAAGTGACGGTCGTGAGATACAACCAATACCGTATTTTCGTAGTTTGCCAGATAATTTTCCAACCACATAACAGTATCAACGTCCAAGTCATTGGTAGGCTCATCGAGCAGCAAATTATCCGGTTTTCCAAACAACGCACGTGCAAGTAATACCCGAACTTTTTCCATACCGCTCAGTTCTTTCATCAATTGGTAATGGGTATCCTCTTTGATACCAAGACCGCTCAATAACGAAGCAGCATCACTTTCGGCATTCCAACCGTTCATCTGAGAAAATTTATCTTCCAGTTCCGATGCACGAATACCATCTGCATCCGAAAAATCTTCTTTCAGGTAAATAGCATCCTTTTCGTCTTTTATTTTCCAAAGTACTGTATGACCCATCATCACGGTGTCAATAACTGTGAATTCGTCGAATTCGAAGTGATCCTGTTTCAAAACCGACAGACGTTCGCCCGGACCAAACTGAATAGTTCCTCGGGTCGGGTCAAGATCACCACTGAGCATGCGGATAAGGGTTGATTTACCGGCACCATTGGCACCAATCACTCCGTAGCAATTACCGGCAGTAAACTTCAGGTTTACGTCTGAAAATAAAACTCGCTTGCCAAACTGAATGGCCAAATTTGAAACTGTAATCATAATTAACGGAAGGTTTTTCTCAAAACAAAGAATAGAACCAATCTGAAATCAGACTCGTTCTATTCCGTTTAAATTATATCAATGTAATTCTTTGTAAACTATTTATTTAATAATACCCAAAGCTTTTGCGTCGCGTGTGATTTTTTCTACTGACTCATCAATCTGATCGAACGTATGAGTTGCCATCAAAGAATAGCGAATCAACGAATCTTCCGAACGTACTGCAGGTGAAACCACAGGATTGATAAATACACCGTCATCCATCAACATTTTTGTGATCTGGAAAGTTTTCATATTATCTCGCACATAAAGCGGAATAATTGGAGTTTGTGTATGACCAATTTCAAAACCGGCTTTAAGGAAACCTTCTTTTGCACGGTTTGTATTTGCCCACAACTGATCTTTTCTCCATGGCTCTTCAGCCATAACATCCAATGCTGCCAATACACAGCCTGTTGAAGCCGGAGTTATAGAAGCACTGAAAATCAAAGTACGTGAATTGTGTTTCAGGTAGTTGATGATATTCTCATCGGCAGCAATAAAGCCTCCGATAGTGCCCAGCGATTTACTGAATGTACCCATAATCAGGTCAACATCCTGTGATACTCCGAAATGTTCGCAAACGCCGGCACCTGTTTTTCCGAAAACGCCCAATGAATGAGCTTCATCTACGTAGATTGAAGCATTATATTTTTTTGCAAGTTCAACAATTTCAGGTAGTTTTACAACGTCACCTTCCATGCTGAAAACGCCATCTACCACGATAAGTTTTACTTTATCAGGTTCACATTTTTTCAGAATATTTTCCAAAGCTTCCATATCGTTGTGACGATATTTCAGTTGTTTAGAGAATGCCAATCGTTTACCTTCTATAATTGATGCGTGGTCAAATTCGTCAAAAATCAAATAATCTTCACGACCGGTAACGCATGACACAACTCCGGCATTAACCGAAAATCCTGTGGCATAAACCAATGCAGCTTCTTTGTGTACCAACTTAGCTAAGCGTTCTTCCAGTTCGATATGAATATCGAGAGTTCCGTTTAGAAAACGAGAACCTGCACAACCGGTTCCGTATTTTTCAATAGCTTTTATTGAAGCTTCTTTCAGACGAGGGTGATTTGTAAGTCCCAGGTAGCTGTTTGAACCGAACATTAATACCGGTTTTCCGTTGATTTTTACGACAGTGTCCTGGTCAGATTCGATTGGTCGAAAGTATGGATAAACACCCATTGCTTTTACTTGCTGGGGTGTATCAAACTTTCCCAACACATCACTTAATAGACTCATAGATTTTAGTGTGTTTGTGAATAAAACGGCTGCAAAGATACAAAAAAAATCACTAAAACAAGCATTTTTTTTGTATCATAAAAGAGAAATGAATACATTTGTGCCCCGAAACTAATAACCTATTTTACTGTGAATAAACAAACTGACTATAAATTATTGCCTGTTTTGGCTGCAAAAGCAGAGCCTGAATGGAAACGTTTTTTTGCGAAAAACAGGAAGAAACTGGAAGGTATGGATACACAAATTCATGCTTTGCACGATAAATCTTCCAATAAAACAGATTGCCTGAGTTGTGCCAATTGCTGCAGGAGTCTTGGTCCCCTAATTACAGACAAAGATGTGGAGCGAATGGCTAAATCTCTTCGTATTAAGGCTGCAGAAGTTATTTCGAAGTTTTTAAGAATAGATGAGGATGGTGATATGGTTTTTCTGTCTATGCCATGTCCGTTTCTGGGTAGTGATAATTATTGCAGCATTTATGAAAATCGCCCCAAAGCCTGCCGGGAATATCCACATACCGACCGCAAACGATTCTATCAGATTTATAATCTGTCAGTTAAGAATGCTTACACTTGTCCGATTGCATATGAAGTGTTGCAAGAACTGACAAAAACAACCCCTAACCCCTAAAGGGGAATTTGGATTTGATGAATTATATAAATTTATAGAATTAAACAAAAAAACTAAACGAACTTAGTCCCGCTTCAGGGGTTAGGGGTTAATTTATCAAAGTCTTTCCAGAAGTCAGGATAAGATTTACTTACCACCTGAGGCTCTTCAATATTAATGGGTACAATGAGTGCTGCAGGAGCAAAAGCCATAGCCATACGGTGGTCTTCGTAGGTGGCAATACTGATTTCCTTTTCATACTCACAGCGTTCACCACTCCAGGCTAATTCACCTTCAGCAGGTTCAAAAAGCACAAATCCCAACTTCGCAAGTTCATTAATCAGCGCTGCAATGCGGTTGGTTTCTTTAATCTTCAGGCTCTGAACACCTTTAAAATGAAACGGTACATTTTTCATGCAACAGGTCACTGCAAAAGTCTGCGCCAAATCCGGTTGGTCTATAAAATCATATTCAAATTTACCCGTACAAATATCATTTGAAGTCAGTAAAACACCTTTCTGTTCATATTGCGTTTTTACACCCAATTGCTCAAAAAGTTCAGCTACTTTACTGTCGCCCTGAGAACTATTTTTATTCAATCCGCTCAGAAAAATCCTGCCTTTCCCTGCAATTGAATGAATTTCGTACCAGTATGAAGCCGCCGACCAATCCGATTCCACTTTGTATTGAATGGGTTTGTAAGTCTGCGGTTTAATATCAATCGTGTTGTTTTCAAAAGCAACTTCCACACCGTATTCCTTCATCATGCTCATAGTCATGCGGATATAAGGTACGGAAATAACGTTACCTTCCAGACTGATTTTCAAACCATTTTGCATGTAAGGGGCAATCATCATAAGTGCTGAAATATACTGACTGCTCACACCTCCATTCAGACTTATTTCGCCACCCATCATCGCACTTCCGAAAATTCGTAATGGAGGAAAACCTTCTTTCTCCAAATATTCAATTCGTGCTCCAAGGCTTGTCAACGCATCAACCAACAGTTTTATCGGACGGTTTTTCATTCGCTCACTGCCGGTGATTACCCATTCGCCCACTGTTTTTGCCAGAAAAGCCGTCAGAAAGCGCATAGCAGTCCCAGCTGCACCAATGTCAAAAGTCGTGTTATTTGAATCCAGCGCTTTTACTGTCACCCGTGTATCATCGCAATCAGACAGGTTTTCAATATCATACGGACTGTAAGCCAACGCATTAAGAATCAATGCACGGTTGCTGATGCTTTTGGATGCAGGAAGATTAATTTCCAGGTTGAGATTAGAGGCCGAGATATAGAGGGGTTTAGTGGTCATAGAGATTTCGGTTTAGGCTTCTTTGTTTAAATCAAATCTTACTCTATCTTCATCAATTAGTTGCTTCAGTTCTTCTTCTTTTGGCAGGTAAAGTAAGTATTTACTTGCAAACATTTTATTTTTATCTGAGAGTACAGAGTATTTAACAATAGTTTCATCTTTATCAGCACAAAGTAAAATACCAATACTTGGATTATCACCGTTGCTAAGTTTCAGGTCATTGTACATCCTTACATACATATCCAATTGACCAATATCCTGATGAGTGAGTATTCCTGTTTTTAAATCAATTATAACAAAACACTTCAATAGATAATTATAGAATACCAGGTCAATAAAAAAATCTGATGTTTCAGTTATAATATGTTGTTGTCGGGCAACAAAAGCAAATCCTTTACCAAGCTCGAGTAAGAAGTGTTGAATATGATCTAAAATTGCAGTTTCTATTTCATATTCGGTATTTTTAATGTCCGTAGACAACCCTAAAAATTCAAAAATATAAGGATCTTTTATGATGTTCTGAACCGTGATTTGTGGAGTTTGATTATTTGAGTGAGTTAATATTCGTTCAAAAGCCAGTGAATTTATTTGGCGTTGGAGCGTTCTGCTATTCCAGTTATTTAAAATACTTTCATTTAAATAATATTGCCGTTTTTCTTCCGAATCCAATCTGCTTAATAATCGATAATGCGACCAACTCAATTCGTGACGCAATGTGTCACAAATTGGAAATGCTCTGTAAAATGCACGCATATTCCGAAGATTACTTCCGTCAAAACCTTTTCCAAATTCAGTTGTAAGTTGTTGTGCAAGCGTATTTAATGTATTTTTTCCATAGTCAGCACGGATATTTCCGCCTTGCTCATCTTCAACTATCAACTGTCCTATCTGCCAGTAAGTATCGATTAAGTTGCTATTTACCATTCTGTAAATCCGCTGCCTGGACTGTAGAACGATATTCTTTATAGATTCAAATAATTGGTTTTGAGTTATTTCCATATTTAAACTATAACATAACAATTTACACCATATATGACAAAAAAACTAATAAAAAATTCGATAAATTATTTTACACAGCCAATTCAAAAATCTTTCTCACATCTTCCTCAGTAAGTTTCACAAAACTTCCGAGCGTATTTTCACCAAGGCCCATTGTTTTTACAAGTGTATGAATGTCTTCAGGTTTTGCACCAAGTTGTGAGAAACGTATTGGCATGCCGATGGACGATACAAACTGTTCATAACGTTCAATGCCCTGAAGAGCTGTTTTTTCGGGATTCTGGAAATCCATTTCGCAGCCCCAAACCCGCACGGCAAACTGTGCAAAACGCATCACATCGTGATTCATTACATACTTCATCCAGGCCGGAAACATAACCGCCAGACCTGCACCGTGAGCTACATCATATAATCCGGATAGTTCGTGTTCCATCTGGTGACTTGACCAGTCGCTGTCGCGACCAACGCCGCAAGTGTCGTTGTGTGCCACCATTCCTGCCCACATTATATTAGCCAGCGCATCATAATCTCTTGTTGCCAGCGCCTTTGGAGCTTCATTTATCACAGTCAACAGAATTGCTTCGCTGAGTCTGTCGGTAATTTCTACGTTTTGGGTATTAGTAAAATAACGTTCCATAACGTGAGCCATCATGTCGGTAACACCACATGCAATCTGATAATCGGGTAATGAAGCAGTCAATTCAGGATTCAGAATTGAAAATACCGGACGCATTACATCATGATTAGAAGCACGTTTCAACATGCCGTTTTCATGTGTAATTACCGAACCCATAGAACCCTCGCTACCGGCTGCAGAAATAGTCAGAATAGTTGCAACGGGCAATGCTCTTTCTATGCGTTTTCCGCAATAAAAATCCCAGAAATCACCAACATACAACGCTCCGAGTGCGATGGCTTTGGCTGAATCAATGGCACTTCCACCACCAACTGCAAGTATAAAATCTATTTTTTCGTTTTTGCAGATTTCTATTCCTTTATAAACCAATCCGCTGCGTGGATTAGGAACAACGCCGCCCAGTTCAGTAAAAAAGATGTTTTCGGCTGATAATGATGTTTTTACCCGGTCGAGAAGTCCGCTTTTTATGACAGATCCACCTCCAAAATGGATTAAAACACGAGTTCCACCAAAACGTTTTACATATTTTCCCGCTTCGTTTTCCCGCTCTTTACCAAAAACAAAAAAAGTGGGACTATAAAAACTAAAGTTGTTCATATACTTATGAAATAGAAGTAATTAGTTGAATTTTCCGTCAAATTTCACATTCATATCGTTCACAAATTGTCGGATACGTTGTTCGTCTTCAAGCTTGCAAATAAGCAGAACATTGTCCGACTCTGCTACGATATAACCTTTCAAATCCTGAATAACTGCCAGTTTCTCGGATGGTAATACCACGATGTTATTTTCACTTTCATAGAAAGCTGTTTTACATTTCAGTGTCACATTTTCATGCTCATCTTTTGGCGACATTTCGTATAATGAGCCCCAGGTTCCAAGGTCAGTCCATCCAAAATCAGAACACAAAACATATACATCAGACGCCTTTTCCATAATTCCATAATCTATCGAAATATTGGGGCATGAAGGATACATTTGATCTATAAATTCTTGTTCTTTGTCGGTATTGAAAAAATCTTTTCCGGCATTAAACCTATTTGCAACATCCGGTAGCAGTTTGTCAAATGCTTCTGAAATAGTCTGTAAATTCCATAGAAATATGCCTGAGTTCCAGAAAAATTCGCCGGTTTCAAAGAAAACCTGTGCCAGTTCTGCATTCGGTTTTTCAGTAAATGTTTTTACACGACGTAAATTTGTATCCCCTTCAGAAATTTGAATATAACCATAGCCGGTTTCAGGACGGCTCGGTTTAATTCCTAAGGTTAGGAGACAATTGTTATTTTCGATAAACTCAAAACCGGCGCGGATAGTATCCAGAAAATCCGCTTCTTTCATAATGAGGTGATCGGATGGAGCAACGATAATATTGGCATTATCTGTTATGGCTTTAATGCGGTTAACGGCATATGCAATACATGGTGCAGTATTCCGACGATTTGGTTCGAGCAGTACCTGTTTAGCATTTATCTCGGGTAATTGTTCCAAAATCAATTCCTTATAAATCACATTGGAAACAATCAGTATATTTTCTGCAGGCACCAAATGACGTACCCGGTCAAATGTCATTTGCAACAGTGAACGTCCGGTTCCAAAAAAATCAAGAAACTGTTTGGGACGGTCGTTACGACTGAAAGGCCAGAAACGGCTACCAACGCCACCGGCCATAATGATACAATAGTTATTTTGCATTGCTCTAATAAGTTAGGGAATTAATGCCCGTTAGTACTAAAAATCGTACTAAGATACTACGATTTTTTTAAAAACCAAAATTTAGACTCATAAAAAACAGAGTCTTTTTAAACTTTGAAAAGCATATTTTTACCAATAAATGATGTCTTCTAACAAAAAATCATGAAACTATAGTATGATCTTATTAGAATGGATTTTTGCATTTACCATTCTGATCAATTCATCTCCCTGGATTACTTGTTTAGTAATTTGTTTTTGAAGCAAATCAAAAGTGAATTCGGCAATTTCATTTTCAGGTTGATCGATAATTGTAATCTGTGGTTGAAGAATTTGAAATGAAATGTGACTGACGTAAGAAATCAGTTCAAGTTTTTGAGGTATTTTTATATCATAGAGTTTTGTTTGCATCAAAACACCCAATGTCAACTGATGTGATGATGAAATAATGGCATCAGGTCTTTTGTCTGAGCTCCAGAGTTTTTTAAAAACTTCTTTGCCATTTTCGACCGAAAACTCATTCTCAATTACAGGCATTTGGTATGCTAATCCGTATTTTTGAAGAGCATCAAGATAGCCTTGTTGCCTTTCGCGAAAGACATTAATTTCGTTTGTGCCTATTATTAACGCTATTCGTTTATTTCCTTTTTTTATAAGATCTTCGGTAATTGAATATGTTATTTCATAGTTGTTTATCAATACTTTAGGTGCATTTATGTCCTCACATACACGGTCAAAAAACACAAGTGGTATTCCTGCATCCTGAAGCCTCCTGAAATGATTGCTATCTGTTGTTGATTTGGCAATAGATACAGTTACACCGGCAAAGTTTTGATTAATAATTGTATCAACAATTTCCACTTCCTGCTCATAGCTTTCGTTCGATTGGAAAATGCTTAGTATATAACCATTTTTAGCCACAAGCAGTGTTAGCTGATTGGCTACATTCGAAAAAAAGGGATGATTAATACTTGGTACAATTAAAGCAATGATAGGTTTGATATTAGAACTTGATTTAACATCTTTCATAATTCTTAGTTTAGTGCTGCAAAAATAACAAATTTTCTTCATTTTTTATTATAAAAAAACCGGATTGTAATTAAACAATCCGGTTTCTTGTATTTAAGTTGAAAATCTGGTTTTATTCAGATTCACGTTCTTCCATATCAAGCACATTACGACGGGCATCAACTTTTTTGTCATACTCGTCACGCGAGTAAACCACAATTTTGTCGAAGTCACGTTGTCCGGTTCCTGCTGGTATCAGGTGTCCACAAATTACGTTTTCTTTCATACCTTCGAGACGGTCAACTTTTCCATTGATAGCAGCATCGTTCAGTACTTTCGTAGTTTCCTGGAACGAAGCAGCAGACATAAAGCTGTTAGTCTGAAGTGCAGCACGTGTAATACCTTGCAGAATCTGATTTGAAGTAGCGGCAATAGCGTCGCGGGTTTCAATCAACTTCATATCACGGCGTTTAAGCACACTGTTTTCGTCGCGTAATTTACGGGGTGTAATAATCTGACCTGGTTTAAGATTGGTTGAATCACCGGCATCAAGTATAACTTTTTTACCCCAGATACGGTCGTTTTCCTCCATAAACTCGTTTTTATCAACGATTTGTTTTTCAAGGAAACGTGTATCGCCCTGCTCAAGTATTTCTACTTTACGCATCATCTGACGAACAATAACTTCGAAGTGTTTATCGTTAATTTTCACGCCCTGCAAGCGATATACATCCTGAACTTCGTTCACAATATAATCCTGAACGGCAGTAGGTCCTTTAATCAACAAAATATCCGAAGGTGTTGTAGCACCATCTGAAAGCGGTGTTCCGGCACGCACGAAGTCATTTTCCTGAACCAGAATCTGTTTTGATAACTGGATTAGATATTTTTTCTCTTCTCCGGTTTTTGAAGTTACAGTCAATTCGCGGTTACCACGTTTGATTTTTCCAAAAGTTACTTCACCATCAATTTCAGCTACTACAGCCGGATTCGATGGGTTACGTGCTTCGAACAACTCAGTTACACGTGGAAGACCACCGGTAATATCACCTGCTTTACCAACTGCACGTGGGATTTTTACCAGCATCTGACCGGTTTTAATCTTATCGCCGTTGTCGAGTACAAGGTGAGCACCTACCGGAAGGTTATATGTACGAAGAATAGTTCCGTCTTTAGCCACAATGTGTGCACTTGGAACTTTATTACGGTCTTTCGACTCAATAATAATTTTCTCGCGCAATCCTGTTGCTTCATCGGTTTCGGTTTTGAAAGTAGCATTTTCAACCACGTCTTCAAACTCGATTTTACCTTCAGTTTCAGAGATAATTACCGCATTAAATGGATCCCATTCACAAACAAGTGTTCCTTTTGTGCCTAAATCGCCATCTTTTACATACAGTTTAGATCCGTATGGAACGTTAGTTGTTGTCAGTGCAATTCCGGTTTTCTGATCTATCACGCGCATTTCGGCCAAACGGCTTACAACTACCTGATAGAATTCAGTTCCGTTATCAGTTGCTTCAACCGTACGAAGTTCGTCGAATTCGATACGACCATCATAGCGGAGAACAATTTTTGATTCAGCAGCAATGTTCGAAGCGATACCACCGACGTGGAACGTACGCAGTGTAAGCTGAGTACCCGGCTCACCGATAGATTGTGCAGCAATAACACCTACAGCTTCGCCCTGATGTACCATTTTACCGGTTGCAAGGTTTCGTCCGTAACATTTTGCACAAACACCTTTTTTCGACTCACATGTCAATACTGAACGGATTTCAACACGTTCGATTGGTGAATCCTGTATTTTTCTGGCGTGAGTTTCAGTAATTTCTTCACCTGAAGCTGCCAGCAATTCGCCGGTATGAGGGTGATAAATATCATGAACCGAAACACGTCCGAGAATTCTTTCATAAAGCGAAGAAATTACTTCTTCGTTATTTTTCATTTCTGTGGCAATCAAACCACGTAATGTACCACAGTCATCTTCGTTGATAATCACATCGTGTGAAACGTCAACCAAACGACGGGTCAAATATCCGGCATCTGCAGTCTTCAAAGCCGTATCCGCCAACCCTTTACGAGCACCGTGTGTAGAGATAAAATACTCTAACACCGAAAGACCTTCTTTAAAGTTCGACAAAATCGGATTTTCAATAATCTGACCACCTTCGGCGCCTGATTTCTGTGGTTTTGCCATCAAACCACGCATACCTGAGAGCTGACGAATCTGCTCCTTCGAACCACGAGCTCCTGAATCCAACATCATATAAACTGAGTTGAATCCCTGATTGTCACTCGAAAGTTGTTTCATTAAGATGTTCGACAATTTCGAGTTTACGTGCGTCCAGGTATCGATAATCTGATTATAACGTTCATTGAAAGTAATGAATCCCATGTTATAGTTATTCAGGATTTCTTCCACTTCAGCGTTACCTTCTTTTACCAGATCATCTTTTTCAGGTGGTACAATTACGTCATTCAAATTGAACGACAAACCTCCTTTGAATGCCATACTGTAACCCAAATCCTTAATATCATCAAGGAATGCAGCAGTACGTGCCACTCCACAAATATCAATTACCTTACCAATAATATCGCGCAATGATTTTTTAGACAACAACTCATTGATATAACCTACTCTTGAAGGAACACATTTATTAAATAAAATACGTCCCACTGTAGTTTCAATCAGTTTATCAACGATTGCACCTTCTTCATTTAAATCTTTGGTTTTCACCTTAATCCATGAGTGAAGAGATACTTTCTTTTCGTTGTAAGCAATTTCTGCTTCTTCCGGTGAATAGAAAATAAGTCCTTCGCCTAATGCGCCGGTACGTGGTTTTGTAATGTAGTACAAACCAAGGACCATGTCCTGTGAAGGTACAGTAATAGGTGCACCATTTGCCGGGTTGAGAATATTATGCGAAGCCAACATCAACATTTGTGCTTCCAGAACTGCCTCATTACCAAGTGGTAAGTGAACAGCCATCTGGTCACCATCAAAGTCGGCATTGAAAGCCGTACAGGATAGCGGGTGAAGCTGAATCGCTTTTCCTTCAATCATTTTTGGCTGGAAAGCCTGAATACCAAGACGGTGAAGTGTCGGAGCACGGTTTAGTAATACGGGATGACCTTTCATCACGTACTCTAAAATGTCCCAGATTACCGGGTCTTTGCGGTCAACGATTTTCTTCGCCGATTTTACCGTTTTTACAATTCCGCGTTCGATAAGTTTGCGGATAACAAACGGTTTATATAGTTCGGCAGCCATATCTTTTGGGATACCGCACTCGTGCATTTTTAATTCCGGACCAACGACGATTACCGAACGAGCCGAATAATCCACACGCTTACCTAACAGGTTCTGACGGAAACGACCTTGCTTGCCTTTCAACGAATCGGAAAGTGATTTCAACGGACGGTTAGCGTCAGTTTTAACGGCACTCGATTTACGTGAATTGTCGAATAATGAATCCACAGACTCCTGAAGCATACGTTTTTCGTTACGTAGGATTACTTCCGGTGCTTTGATTTCAATTAATCGTTTCAGACGGTTGTTACGGATAATTACACGACGATACAAGTCATTCAAATCGGATGTAGCGAAACGACCACCATCCAATGGAACTAACGGACGTAATTCAGGTGGAATTACAGGAACGATTTTGATAATCATCCATTCCGGTTTGTTGCGCATTTTCGAAGCACGGAACGATTCTACAATTTGCAGGCGTTTCAATGCATCATTTTTGCGTTGTTGTGAAGTGTCGGTATTTGCTTTGTGACGCAGGTCGTACGACAATGCATCCAAATCCAAACGGCTCAACATATCATGAATAGCGTCAGCACCCATTTTAGCAATAAACTTGTTAGGGTCTGTGTCATCTAATTGATGATTTTCTTTTGGAAGTGCTTCCATTATGTCGAGATATTCATCTTCCGAAAGCAATTCACCCTGAGCAATATTTTCTCCATTCTCAACAATACCACCCTGAATAATTACATATTTTTCGTAGTAGATGATTGAATCAAGTTTTTTGGTTGGCATACCGAGCAGGTAACCGATTTTATTCGGCAACGAGCGGAAATACCAAATATGAGCCACAGGAACTACCAGTTGAATGTGTCCCATGCGTTCACGACGAACTTTCTTTTCGGTCACTTCCACGCCGCAACGGTCGCAAACAATGCCTTTGTAACGGATACGTTTGTATTTACCGCAATGACATTCAAAGTCTTTAGTAGGACCAAAAATGCGTTCGCAGAACAGACCATCTCGTTCGGGTTTGTAGGTACGATAATTAATGGTTTCAGGTTTTAAAACTTCACCACTTGATAATTTCAATATTTCTTCGGGTGATGCAAGACCAATCGAGATTTTATTAAAATTACTTTTTACCTTATTATCTGATTTAAAAGCCATAACTTTTTTTTGATTTACAATTTACAATTTACAAATTGACAATTGGAATAAATTAAATTTAGAAATAAACTCACTTTAAATTTCCCTTTAGGGGATTTAGGGGGAGGTCTATTCTAAATTAATGCTCAGACCCAATCCACGAAGTTCGTGCAACAATACGTTGAGCGATTCCGGAATTCCCGGTGTTGGCATAGGATCACCCTTAACGATAGCTTCGTAAGTGCGGGCACGACCCATAACATCATCCGATTTAACGGTGAGGATTTCCTGAAGAATATGAGCTGCACCGAATGCTTCGAGTGCCCAAACTTCCATTTCCCCGAAACGCTGACCACCGAATTGTGCTTTACCACCAAGAGGCTGTTGCGTAATAAGTGAATATGGTCCGATTGAACGGGCATGCATTTTATCTTCAACCATGTGACCCAGTTTCAGCATGTAAATCACACCTACTGTTGCATGTTGGTCAAATTTCTCACCTGTTCCACCATCAGTCAAACGGGTTTTTCCGTAACGTGGCACACCGGCTTTGTCAGTCCATTCATTCAGATCGTCGAGACTTGCACCATCGAAAATCGGAGTTGCAAACTTAACACCCAGTTCTTTTCCTGCCCAACCAAGAACAGTTTCGAAAATCTGTCCAAGGTTCATACGTGAAGGTACACCAAGTGGATTTAATACTATATCCACCGGAGTTCCGTCTTCTAAGAACGGCATATCTTCCTGACGAACTATACGTGATACAATACCTTTATTACCGTGACGTCCTGCCATCTTGTCACCAACACGGATTTTACGTTTTTTGGCAATATATACCTTAGCTATCTGAACAATACCGTTTGGAAGTTCATCACCGATGGTGATATTGAATTTCTGACGTTTGATCTGGGCATCCAGTTCTTTGTATTTTCTCAGATAGTTCATTATCAATTGTTTTACCAAATCATTTTTATGTGAATCGGTAGTCCATTTGCTTAACTGAACGGTTGTATAATCAATTTCGCGAAGGCGTTCTTCGGTGAATTTTGAATTTCTTGAGATAATATCAGCTCCCAAATAATCTTTAACTCCTGCTGAAGTTTTTTCACCAAGTAAAGCTATTAGTTTTTCAACTAAAGTATTACGCAGAATAGCAGCCTGATTTTCAAATTCTTCATCCAATCGGGGAAGAACAGCTTTATCAGCAAGTTTTGATTTGCGGTTCTTTTGAGCTTTTGAGAACAAACGTTTACCGATAACCACACCTGATAACGAAGGAGTTGCTTTTAAAGAAGCATCTTTCACATCACCTGCTTTATCACCAAAGATAGCACGAAGCAGTTTTTCTTCCGGCGACGGATCAGATTCACCTTTCGGAGTAATCTTACCGATAATGATATCACCCGGTTCGATGCGTGCACCGATACGGATAATACCGTTTTCGTCGAGATCTTTAGTAGCTTCTTCGCTTACGTTTGGAATATCGGAAGTAAATTCTTCTATACCACGTTTAGTTTCCCGAACGTCAAGCAATTGCTCAACCACGTGAACGGAGGTAAAGACATCTTCACGAACCACACGTTCGTTAATTACAATAGCATCCTCAAAGTTATAACCTTTCCATGGCATGAATGCCACTTTCAGGTTTTTACCAATTGCCAGTTCACCGTTTTGAGTTGCATAGCCTTCAGTCAGAATCTGACCGTTGGTAACACGCTCACCTTTACGCACAATCGGACGTAAGTCAATCGTTGTGTTTTGGTTGGTTTTCTGGAATTTTGGTAATTTATATTCTTTTACTGCTGAGTCAAAGCTTACAAATTCAGCTTCTTCAGTTCGGTCATAACGGATATTAATGCAGGTTGCATCAACAAATTCAACAATACCTTCACCTTCGGCAGCAATCTGTGTACGTGAATCCTGAATAAGCTGAGCTTCAATACCTGTACCAATAATTGGAGCTTCGCAGCGCAACAGAGGCACTGCCTGGCGCATCATGTTCGATCCCATCAACGCACGGTTTGCATCATCATGTTCAAGGAAAGGAATTAATGCAGCAGCGATAGAGGCAATCTGTGATGGAGAAACGTCCATCAGGTTTACTTCTGCCGGTGGAACTACGGGGAAATCAGCACCTAAGCGTGATTTTACTTTAGTACGGATAAATCCGCCCTTATCGTTCAGTGGCGCATTTCCTTGTGCAATTACCAGACTTTCTTCTTCTTCAGCTGTGAAATATTCTATTCCGGCTTCTGTAGTATCAACCACTGAGTCGGTAACCTTACGATAAGGAGTTTCAATAAATCCTAATTCGTTTATTTTAGCATAAATACAAAGTGAAGAAATCAACCCGATATTTGGACCTTCAGGAGTTTCAATCGGACAAAGACGTCCGTAGTGAGTATAGTGTACGTCACGAACCTCGAAACCGGCACGTTCACGCGACAAACCGCCGGGCCCGAGAGCCGACATACGACGTTTGTGAGTGATTTCGGCCAATGGATTCTGTTGATCCATGAACTGAGATAATGCATTTGTACCGAAGAATGAGTTGATTACTGACGAAATACTTTTCGCATTAATCAAATCAATCGGAGTAAACACTTCGTTATCGCGAACATTCATACGTTCACGAATTGTACGTGCCATACGCGACAAGCCCACACCAAACTGGTTGTAAAGTTGTTCGCCTACTGTACGTACACGACGGTTGCTCAAGTGGTCAATATCATCCACATCAGCTTTCGAGTTGATAAGTTCAATCAGATACTTGATAATCTCAATAATATCTTCTTTTGTCAACACTTTGATATCGGGATTAATATCCAGATTCAATTTGCGGTTGATGCGGAAACGACCAACATCACCCAAATCATAGCGTTTTTCGGAGAAGAACAAATTGTTGATTACCTCGCGTGCTGTTGAATCGTCAGCAGGAACTGCATTACGGAGTTGACGGTAAATATAAAGAACAGCTTCTTTTTCCGAGTTGCTCGGGTCTTTCTGAAGCGTGTTGTAAATGATTGCATAATCGTTTTGATTAGCATCGGCACGGTGAAGCAGAATAGTCTGCGACCCTGATTCGATAATGTCTTCAATATGACTATTATCCAGGATTGTTTCACGGTCAATGATAACCTCGTTACGTTCGATGGAAACTACCTCACCGGTATCTTCATCAACGAAGTCTTCAACCCACGATTTCAAAACACGGGCAGCCAGTTTTTGTCCAACGGCTTTTTTCAGACTTGCTTTGTTGACTTTTACTTCTTCGGCAAGATTAAATATTTCCAGAATGTCTTTATCGCTTTCGAAACCAATGGCACGAAGCAAAGTAGTAACAGGAAGTTTTTTCTTACGGTCGATGTAAGCATACATCACGTTGTTAATATCCGTAGCAAACTCAATCCATGAGCCACGGAAAGGAATAATACGTGCTGAGTACAATTTTGAGCCGTTGGCATGAATGCTCTGACCAAAAAATACACCCGGCGAACGGTGAAGCTGAGAAACGATAACACGTTCAGCACCGTTTATAACAAAAGTACCTTTGGCAGTCATATAAGGGATAGGTCCCAGATATACATCCTGAATCACCGTATCAAAATCTTCGTGATCCGGGTCGGTACAGTATAGTTTTAGTTTGGCTTTTAAGGGCACACTGTATGTCAGACCTCGTTCGACACATTCGTCAATCGAATAACGTGGCGGGTCAACATAATAGTCGAGAAATTCTAGAATGAAATTATTTCTTGTATCAGCGATTGGAAAATTTTCAGAGAAAACTTTGTACAATCCTTCTGATTTTCTTTTTTCAGGGGCGGTATCCATCTGAAAAAAGTCCTGGAATGATTTTAATTGTACTTCCAAGAAATCCGGATATTCCAGTTGATTCTTGATAGAAGCAAAATTTATTCTTTGAGATTTTGTTAATGACGACATTTTCAAAGAGGTTATTTGGTGCGGAGAACTCAATTATTTTATAGACAACAAAAGGTTTAGAATCCCACGGGATGTGGGAATCTAAACCGAAGACCTGATAATCAGGTAATTATTATTTAAGTTCAACTTCAGCTCCGCCTTCAGTCAATGCTTTTTTCAAGGCTTCTGCTTCGTCTTTCGATGCACCTTCTTTAATTACTGAAGGAGCAGCATCAACTAAATCTTTAGCTTCTTTCAAGCCAAGACCGGTAAGTTCTTTTACCAATTTAACGATAGCCAGTTTTTGTGCACCGGCTGCTTTCAATACTACATCAAAAGCGGTTTTTTCTTCAACTACTTCAGCAGCAGCTGCGGCTGGACCTGCAGCAACAGCAACGGCTGCAGCAGCTGGTTCGATACCATATTCATCTTTCAAAATTGTAGCTAACTCATTTACTTCTTTAACTGTTAAGTTAACCAATTGTTCTGCAAAAGCTTTCAAATCTGCCATTTTACTTTATTTTTTATAGATTTTATTTTTAATATTTTATTCTGTAATTATCTTTCTCCCAGCGTTTTCAACACGCCGTGAATAGTAGATCCTCCTGACTGGAGTGCGGATATAACGTTCTTAGCAGGCGATTGCAATAAGCCAATAATTTCGCCGAGAAGTTCGTTTTTGCTCTTCACGTGGATCAATGCTTCCAATTGGTTTTCACCGATATAGAAACTTTCTTCAACATAAGCAGCTTTCAAAATAGGTTTTTTGAGTTTGTTGCTTTTTTGTTTGCTGAAGGCACTGATAAGCTTTGCGGGTACGTTAGCCTGATTAGAAAGCATCAACGATGTTTCTCCTTTCAACGTTCCGTAAAGTTCACTGAAATCCACTGATGAGTTTTCAAGTGCTTTTTGAAGCAATGTATTTTTCACAACAACAAGCTTCACATCTTCTTTGTAACATACTCTTCTCAGTTCACTGGTTTGAGCAGCATTTAAGCCGGCAATGTCAGTGAGGTAGAAGTGAGCATATTCGCCGATAGTCGACTCAAGTTGTTTTATAATAGCGCTTTTATCTTCCTTTTTCATAAACTTTTAATTTTGTTCGTCAATTGATTTGGGTTCAACTTTTATACCCATACTCATTGTGCTTGAAAGATAAATGCTCTTTACATAAGTACCTTTAGCGGCTGTGGGTTTTAGTTTCATCAAAGTAGAAACAAATTCTTTGGCATTCTGAACCAACATTTCGGCAGTAAAAGAAACTTTTCCTACTGAAGTGTGAACGATACCATATTTATCAACTTTAAAGTCGATTTTTCCTTGTTTAACTTCTTTTACAGCTTTACCAACTTCATTGGTTACTGTACCGCTTTTAGGGTTTGGCATTAAACCACGAGGGCCTAAAACACGTCCTAAAGCACCCAGTTTACCCATGATAGCAGGCTGTGTGATGATAACATCAACATCTGTCCAACCACCTTTGATCTTTTCGATATATTCATCGAGTCCTACATAGTCAGCGCCGGCTTCTTTAGCCGCTGCTTCCTGATCGGGAGTACATAATGCAAGAACCTTTACTTGTTTACCTGTTCCGTTTGGTAACGACACAACGCCGCGTACCATCTGGTTGGCTTTACGTGGATCAACACCTAAGCGTACATCTATATCAACAGAAGCATCAAATTTGCTGTTGGTAATTTCTTTTACCAAAGCTGCTGCTTCTTTGAGTGTGTAGGTTTTTCCTGCTTCAATTTTTTCTAAAGCTAACCTTTGATTTTTTGTCAGTTTACTCATTTTTTAATTGAAGTGTTAGTTAATTTTACTAGGAAAAGTACCTTTTACGGTAATACCCATACTTCTGGCTGTACCGGCTACCATTTTCATGGCTGCCTCTAATTCAAAACAATTCAAATCTACCATTTTGTCTGTAGCAATTTGCTGAACCTGTTCCCAGGTGATTTCAGCAACTTTTTTACGGTTTGGCTCTGCCGATCCACTTTTCAGTTTAGTTGCTTCCAGTAATTGGATGGCAACAGGCGGAGTTTTTACAACAAAGTCGAATGATTTGTCAGTATAATAGGTGATGACAGCGGGTAAAATTTTACCCGGTTTGTCCTGGGTTCTGGCATTAAATTGTTTGCAAAACTCCATAATATTGATCCCTTTAGAACCCAATGCAGGGCCTACCGGGGGAGATGGGTTTGCCGCACCTCCTTTAATCTGTAATTTAATAAGTCCAGCAATCTCTTTAGCCATAATTATTCTTTATTTTTGTTGTTAATTTGGAATTTCGCGGTTTGTAACATCAACCGGTTATTCCTTTTCTATTTGAGTGAAGCCAAGTTCAACCGGTGTTTTCCGACCGAAAATGGTAACCATTACTTTGAGTTTTTTCTTGTCGTTGTGAACTTCTTCAATCGTTCCGCTGAAACCGGTAAACGGTCCAAAAATCACTTTTACGCTTTCGCCGACATAGAAAGGTGTTAAGATTTCTTCTGCCGTTTCCTGTAGTTCATCCACAGTACCTAATATGCGATTCATTTCTGAAGCACGAATTGGAATTGGACTGTGATCTTTTTCGCTCAGGAAACCGATAACGTTTGGTGTGTTTCGAAGACGGTGAGAAATTTCTCCGACAAGATTAGCTTCAATTAGGACATAACCCGGCATACAACTCCGTTCTTTCGAAATTTTCTTGCCATTACGAACCTGATAAACTTTCTCAGTGGGAATCAATATCTGAGCAACATATTGACCAAGATCCGAATTTTTGATTTCTGCATCAATATACTCTTTTACCTTGTTCTCTTTTCCACTAATAGCACGCATCACGTACCATTTAAATTCTGTTGACTCAGCCACTTTTTTGACCTCCATTGATTAATTTAAAACTGTTTATAAACGAATGTCATAATTGATTCAAAACTTACATCCATTAGCCAAACAACGATTGCAAGTATGATGGAAGCTATCAATACCACAACAGCACTGTTGGTAAGCTCGGTGCGTGAAGGCCACGAAACTTTCTGAACAAGTTCTAAATACGACTCTTTGAAATAATTAATAATCTTCATATAAAATAGAATTTGCACGGGCAGAGAGGCTCGAACTCCCGACACCTGGTTTTGGAGACCAGTGCTCTACCAACTGAGCTACGCCCGTGTGTTACCCCCAGCCCCTAAAGGGGAGCCGGGGGTTATTAAATTTCCTTTATCTCCCCTTCAGGGGATTAAGGGGTATTAGTCTAACAATTCTGTAATCTGACCTGAACCTACTGTACGACCACCTTCACGGATAGCGAAACGTAAACCTACGTTACAAGCTACAGGATAGATAAGAGTTACAGTTAATTCTAAGTTGTCACCCGGCATAACCATTTCAGTTCCTTCAGGTAAAGTGATTTCACCTGTTACATCCAATGTACGGATATAGAACTGTGGACGGTAGCGGTTGTGGAATGGAGTGTGACGTCCACCTTCTTCTTTTTTCAGGATATATACCGAAGCTTTGAAAGAAGTATGAGGAGTTACTTTTCCCGGATGGGTAATAACCATACCACGTTTGATACTTTCTTTATCGATACCACGAAGCAATAAACCTACGTTATCACCAGCTTGTCCATCATCAAGAATCTTACGGAACATTTCAACACCTGTTACAACAGATTTAAGTGCACTTGAACCCAATCCAATAATCTGAACTTCTTCACCCGTTTTGATCTTACCTGTTTCGATACGACCTGTAGCAACTGTACCACGACCTGTGATAGAGAATACATCTTCAACCGGCATCAAGAATGGTTTGTCAACAGCGCGTTCTGGCAATAAAATCCAGCTATCAACTGCATCCATCAATTCCATGATTTTATCTTCCCATTCTGGAACTCCGTTCAATCCACCAAGTGCAGACCCTTGTATAACAGGAGTATTATCTCCATCGAAATCGTAGAATGAAAGCAATTCACGCATTTCCATTTCTACCAATTCCAACATTTCAGGATCATCAACCATATCACATTTGTTCATGAAGATAACCAAACGAGGAACGTTTACCTGACGTGCAAGAAGGATGTGTTCGCGTGTTTGAGGCATAGGACCATCAGTAGCAGCAACTACAATGATAGCACCGTCCATTTGAGCAGCACCAGTTACCATGTTCTTAACGTAGTCAGCGTGACCCGGACAGTCAACGTGTGCGTAGTGACGGTTAGCTGTTTGGTATTCTACGTGGGCAGTATTAATGGTAATACCACGTTCTTTTTCTTCTGGTGCATTATCGATTGAATCGAATGAACGCATTTCAGAAAGTCCTTTTTTTGCAAGTACCATAGTAATTGCAGCGGTCAAGGTAGTTTTACCGTGGTCAACGTGTCCAATAGTACCTACGTTAACGTGGGGTTTTGACCTGTCAAATTTTTCTTTTGCCATAACTCAAAGATTATTTAATAATTAATTTATATGTTTTATAAAAGCTTACAAAGTTGAGCTGTTGATGAGAATTGAACTCGCGACCTCTTCCTTACCAAGGAAGTGCTCTACCACTGAGCTACAACAGCAGATTCAAGAGCTTGCGGCACGCTTGCCGGCATTGTTTTATTTTTGCTCTTTTCAGAGCGGAAGACGGGACTCAAACCCGCGACCCTCAGCTTGGAAGGCTAATGCTCTATCAACTGAGCTACTTCCGCAAATTTACCCCTTAATCCCCTAAAGGGGAAAATATGACTCCCCTTTAGGGGTTGGGGGTCTGTGGGCAGTGAAGGATTCGAACCTCCGAAGTCGAAAGACAGCTGAGTTACAGTCAGCCCCAGTTGGCCACTTTGGTAACTGCCCAAAATTTATTCAAAAATATTTATTTCAACATGTCTTTACATGCCAAAAAAGTCAACTGACAACCGCCAACTGTTAACTTTTTACTGTTTTGAGCCTCTTGTCGGATTCGAACCAACGACCCCGAGATTACAAATCACGTGCTCTGGCCAACTGAGCTAAAGAGGCAAAGTGCTTATTTATAGCGTTTTCTGCGTTTAAAAAGCCGTTTGAACACTGTGATTCAAACGGCTTGCAAATGTACGAAATTATTTTGGACTACAAAACGTTTACTGTAAATTTTTATTTTTTACCTGTTTTTTCTTTGTGCTTACGGATTTGCTTGTCTAAAGCTTCAATTGATAAATCGATTGCTTCTTCAAAAGTATCGCAGGTTTTTGAAGCGAAAAAATCAACATTCGGAATAGAAATCTTAATTTCTGCTTCTTTGTTGGTGGCCGTTTCGGGCTTAACTACCTTTAAATACACCTCTACGTTCATTATTTCATCAAAATTCTTCTCAAGTTTCTGTAATCTTTTGTTCACGTGCGACTCAAGAGTGGTAGTTGCATCAAAATTGATGGACTGGATCCTTAGTTTCATAATAGCCTCCTTTTTTATTTAGCTCGTGGATGAGCCTGATTATATATATTGTGTAGTTCTTCAAAACTCGTGTGCGTGTACACCTGAGTTGCTGCCAGACTACTGTGACCTAATAATTCTTTTACAACGTTTATATCCGCTCCAGCATTCAGCATACTTGTAGCAAAACTATGACGTAATACATGCGGACTTCGCTTGTGCAGACTGCTTACATCCGACATACTTGAGTGAACCAGATTGTAAACAAGCTTTGGATACATCTTCATTCCGTTTGCACGAACAAAAAGATAAGGTTCAAGCACTTCTACTTCTTCGTTGCGGCGACTGATATAGCGTTCAATATCTTTGCAAAGCGTTTGACCTACAGGGATAATCCGTTGTTTGTTCCGTTTACCGATAACCCTCAAATTTCCTTCGTTCAGGTCAATATCGGTGTCACGAATATTCAACAACTCAGACAACCGAATGCCGGTAAGGTAAAATAATGTCAAAATCAACTGGTCGCGCACCGGTTCAAACCGATCAGGAATATTTGGATTGCCCAGCACTTCAGCCATTTCGCTTTGTTTAAAAAACGCCGGAAGTGGTTTCTTTGTTTTAGGCAGGATGATTTTTAACGTCGGATTCTGACTTACATACCTGCGGGTAAGCAGAAATCGCCAGAATGATTTGAGCGTTGATATTTTCCGGGATAATGAACGGGCTGACAAATCCTCATTCATCATTGAAATTACCCATTGCTGAATTTGGACTGAAGTAATTTCTTTTGGCTGAAGCGCTTCGGGTGAAGTCTGAAGGAATTCGCAGAACTGAAGCAGGTCCGTATGATACGACAAAACAGTATGAGGCGAATAATTCTTCTCATACTGTAAATATTGCAGGAATTCGTTCATCATGACCGTATGCTCAAATCTGCAACGAAAATAATAGAAATAAATCAGGAAAACAAGTTTTCCGTCATAAAAATGACTATTCTTCGCCTAATTGCATTTTTTGTACGTAAACCGCGTGAACTTTCTCTTCGCGTTTTACTACTGAAGGCTTGTCGAAACACTGACGACGACGTAATTCTTTTACAACGCCTGTTTTTTCAAATTTACGTTTGAATTTTTTCAATGCTCTTTCAATGTTTTCGCCTTCTTTTACGGGTACTACGATCATAATTACTTGTTATTTAATTCGTTTGTTTGTTATAAAATTTTCGGACTGCAAAGATAGAGAATGATTTTTAATTGACAATAAGAAAATGATAAATATTTTTATAACATATTTAGTTTGCTAACTATCCAACACAATTGCATTTGAATTCTTATACAAAAAACACCCCGCTGACTTCACAGCCGGCAGGGAATTTTTTTGAATTGCTAAACAGGTACTCAGGGATTAAATGTGGGGCATCGTCAGTCGCACATGCACCGAGTTTGATGCTTTCTTTCCATCTGCCGAAAGAACAAAAGCATAGATAAACTCAACATTATCATGACTCACGCCCGGTATTGGTAGATTTACCGTACATTCAGCTTCAGTTCCTCTTTGCTGAGTTGTTGAATAAAATGCACCGGTTTTCAATTTACACAGTACAGTAATTACATCATCGGCTACAGAACTTTTTCCATATCCAAGACAGGAATCACACTGAAGCATAACACCATCACTATTCAGGGTAGCAGTATTCACATTAATACCCGGTAAACTACCTTTGGAAATCTGCAGCAGACTGTAATCCATCTTAGGCACTTCTCCCGAATTATCAATAGCTCCCGGCAGATTCAGCGCTATAAAATAATTGTAGGGCGACAACCTTTCGGGACGTATCGGCAAACCGATGTCTATAAACCCGCCTATCGACCGGTATATATCCGAAATTAGTTTGAAACCTGCCCGATGGGCTTGCTGTGCTTCGGAGTTTTTGTCCTTGCGGTTGAACGCTTTTGCACTTACCACATTTTGACCTCTGTGGACGTAGGTGTTCACGTTTGCGAACGATTTTGCCATTTTACCCATGACCGGGTTTTGAGCGATGCTCATAGTTGTATTGGTCGTCCTCTGAACCCGGATGGCAACAGCGCCTCCTTCGTTGATTCCGACGAAACAAAAGTACGGCAGCTCAAAATTTTGCTTGTACAACTTGTAATACAACTTGTATAAGATTTTTTGTAACAGGCTGATTTTGTGAGGAATAAAAACGGGTTGTTTTGGAGTATGTGAGGGGGAAGGTTGTATGATTAATCTATTTTAACCCCTCCGCTGCGCTCGTCCCCTTTGCGAAAGGGGACAATTACTGAGTGCGTGATTTTGAGCTATTAAACAATATTTTCAAAAAGCTTAATTAGTCGTTCCTTATAAATTCATTTTCAAGCGACAAAGCAGACAACATTC
>JBAXPM010000005.1:0-118651 GCA_037132235.1 Paludibacter sp. | reverse complement strand
CTGACGATTTGGGTTATCCGGAAATAAGTTGCAATGGTGCAGACACTTACAGAACTCCGAATATTGACAAACTGGCAGCCCAGGGACTTCGCTTTACCCATGCGTATGCCAATCCATTGAGCGGGCCTTCACGTGCGGTACTTCTTACCGGAAGATATGGTTTTCGTACCGGAGCAACCAATCAGGATGCCTGTTCAGAAGTGTTCTCACCAAGCGAAAAAATGTTGCCATCTTACTTAAAACAAGCCGGCTACGTTTCTACTTCTATTGGTAAATGGGGTCAATTGCCTCTCGATCCTTCTGATTTTGGATTTGATGAATATCTACGTTTTTTTGGAAGTGGAATTTATTGGACTACGCCGGATAAAAAACAGAATTACAGAGTAAATGGAACTGATTTGGTTCTAAAAGAGAATGAATATATGCCGGATTTGATGCATAAGCAAATGGTTGAATTCCTTACCAAAAATCAAAACAAACCATTTTTTGCCTATTATCCGTTATCACATGTTCATGGCGAAATTACACGAACACCTGACAGCAAGAGCAATAAAGATTATTATGATGATAATATCACCTACATGGATAAATTGGTAGGTCAGTTACGCATCGAACTTGATCGACTGAAACTAAGTGACAACACCATATTGATTTTCTTTAGTGATAACGGAACTGCCGGAGGTAAATCTGACAGAGCTACTATTGGCGGTCGCAGGCTGATTGGTCAAAAAGGATCAATGGAAGAAGGTGGAAGCCTTGAACCACTGATTGTTTATTGGCCGGGGGTAACTCCAAAAGGAAAAGTTTGCAACGATTTAATCAGCTCTTCTGATTTTCTTCCAACATTTTCAGAGATTGCGGGAACGACATTACCTAAAGATATAATTCTGGATGGTCAGAGTTTTAACGCTCAGATTCACGGTCAGAAAGGAACTCCACGCACTTCACTATTTGTGCAACTTGCTAATAATTATTGGGTTCGGAGTCAGGGATGGAAACTTAATCAGGATGGCGAACTTTTTGATATGAGTAAAGCTCCTTTTGAAGAAATTCTTGTTCCTGCTGATACTAAAAATCCGGAAGCAATTGCCGCTCGAACCAGTCTTCAGGCCGAACTTGACCGTTTGAATCCAAAAGCCGGTTATATCGATCATGGTGATGGAACAGGTCGTCATGGAAATAAAACAAAGAACAAAGCAAAAAAAGAAGCAAAAAAGAAACAGGCTGAACAATAATATTTCAATCGTCAATTCTACTAAAACAATGAAAATGATTTGCACTCTGAAAAACAGCAAATAACAACATGTCAAAAAAAAAGATAGTATCCTGCGACTTAGTTACAATGGCCTGTTTAGGTTTTTGTGCAATGCCTTTGCATGCTCAAAAAAAGGAAGCTATGAAACCAAATATTATCGTCATTCTGACTGACGATATGGGTTATTCAGATATTGGTTGCTATGGTTCGGAAATTAGAACACCTAACATTGACAAACTTGCCAGCACAGGTTTGCGATTTACACAGTATTATAATACGGCACGGTCAAGTTCCACACGAGCCTCTTTACTTACGGGCTTATACCCACATCAGGCAGGAATGGGACATTTGGCAAATTATAATTTTGCTGAACCGGGTTACAAAGATGATCTGAGTAAAAATACTGTTACGATGGCCGAAGTTTTTAAAAGTGCAGGCTATTCTACTTATATGACGGGCAAATGGCATGTTTCCAAAAGCATAACTCCGAAAGGTGATATAAGCAATTGGCCACTTCAACGCGGTTTTGATCGGTTTTTTGGCACGTTAAATGGCTCAGGAAGTTACTATGACCCGGGAACTCTTATCAGCAATAATACCTTTATTGCACCAGGCAAAGGGTTTTATTATACCAATGCAATTGCCGATACCACGGTTAAATTCATTAATCAACATCCAAAACAGAAACCGTTTTTCTTTTATGTAGCATTTACTGCAGCCCACTGGCCACTGCATGCACCCGAAAGCGAAGTGGCTAAATACAAAGGGATTTACAACAATGGTTGGGATAAAACACGTGAAAACCGGTTCAATAAACTCAAAAAACTAGGCATTATTGACAATCGCTGTGTGCTGACGGAACGTGGCGTGAAAATTCCTGCCTGGGAAAACGAGCCAATGAAAGCATGGCAAGTGAGACGAATGGAAGTATACGCCGCTATGATAGATATAATGGATCAAGGGGTTGGCCACATTATATCGGCGTTGGAAAAGAATGGTTTATTAAATAATACTGTTGTGTTTTATATGCATGACAATGGTGGATGTGCTGAACCACAAGACACTGACAAACCCGAAATTCCGCTTACAGCAGAACAAAAAGTATTGAAACCAATGTCGGTCGATTCAGTTTATTTAGGGAAACGACCTGAATATTCTCGCGATGGATATTTTGTAAGGAGCGGTCGTGGAGTTATGGCTGGCCCTGCCGACTCGTGGGTGGCCTATGGCGAAGAATGGGCAAATGTGAGTAACACACCTTTCAGACTTTATAAACATTATACTCACGAAGGTGGTATAGCTTCGCCACTTATAATTAGCTGGCCGACTGGCATTAAAGCAAAAGGAGAATTGCGCCGTCAGCCTTCTCATCTAATTGACATCATGGCTACTTGTATTGATATTGCCGGGCTCAATTACCCAACACAATTCAATGGAAATCAGATAATTCCGTACGAAGGAAAAAGTCTGAAACCGGCTTTTACTAATAAACCCATTGACAGGAAATTCATTTTTTGGGAACACGAAGGCAATAGAGCTATTCGGGTAGGAGATTGGAAATTAGTTTCAAAAACCGCAAAAGTTATGAAATTCATTTCAACTGATGAAAATACGTGGGAGCTTTATGATTTAAAGAAAGATCCAAGCGAAACAAATAATTTGGCAGCTATTTATCCTAAAAGAGTAAAAGAAATGGCTGAACTATGGGAAACAGAAGCAATTAGAACGACAGCGAAACCCTGGCCTTGGAACAAATAAATTGAATCTAATGAAAAAATATTTCAAAATACTTCTTATATGTTCTTTGACAATTGCTACATCACAATTAGCTCTAAGTCAGTCTACAACATTGGTTTCAATCGATGCAAATGGAAAGTTGACTTATAAACCGGATTCAAAAGGAACGGTGATTCCCGATTTCAGTGGGGTTGGGTATCAAAATTCTGAAAAACCAATTCCGTTTGTGCCTGTGGTTAAAACACTTACAGCCGTCGTTGGCGATAATGTTGCTAATGTTCAGGCAGCCATTAATGAAGTTGCAGCCATGCCGTTGGTCAATGGAATTCGGGGTGCTATCCTTTTTAAAGCCGGTACATACGAATTGAGTACTACTATAAATGTTACAGCCAGTGGTATTGTGTTGCGCGGTGAAGGACAATCCACCATTTTTAAAGCAACCGGAACGGTTCAGTACGATTTAATTCATATTATCGGTGCATCAGGTAAAACCGACATTACTTCCTCACAGAAAATGGTAACCGATGCTTTTGTTCCGGTAGGAGTTAAAAGTGTAACTGTTCAAAGTGTACAACCATTTGCTGTTGGCGATTGGGTGCATTTTCGTCGTGAACCAAATGATGCCTGGATTCATATGCTTGGCATGGACACACTTTCAAAAATTGACCCACTTGCAACCAATTGGACAGCTTCTGGTTACAAAATCAGTTTTGAACGAAAAATTCTTAGTATTCAGGGGAATATCCTGACTTTTGATGCACCTGTAATGGATATTATTGATCCGGTTTATGCCTCTGCATTTGTGGTAAAATTTACTTCAGGGCGAATTTCTAATTGTGCAGTCGAAAATCTGAAAATGACTTCGACTTACACCTCTTCTACCGATGAACTTCACGGTTGGAATGCCATTTATATGGATAATGTGGAAAATTGTTGGGTGAAAAATGTAGTTGCATACTGGTTTGGTTATTCCTGTGTAAACGTCAATGATGGTGGTGCTTTTGTAACTGTCGACAGTTGTTCAATGATTGACCCAATTTCTATCATTACCGGTGGACGACGATATTCGTTTAATCTGAACGGGCAACGATGCTTGGTTCAAAATTGTACAACACGCAATGGTCGGCACGATTTCGTGGATGGCAGTCGCACACCGGGTCCAAATGTGTTTTACAACAGCACAGCTACACAAGAACATGCCGATATTGGTCCACATCACCGCTGGTCAACCGGAATTTTGATTGATAATGTTAGTACGGATGGGCAAATTCGGGTGCAGGATCGTGCTGATTCCGGCTCAGGTCACGGATGGTCGGGAGCGCAGATTATGTTCTGGAATTGTACTTCTCCGGATTTTGTGGTTCAAGATCCACCATCGTATCATTGCAACTGGGCAATAGGATGCGTTGGACCGATTACAAACGTAGGTCAGTGGACGACAAATCCACTTGGAATTGTAGAATCAAAAGGCACAAAGATTACTGCAATTCCAAGTCTATTTAAGGCTCAATTGGCGGAACGGTTAAAAAACCTGACAACTTCGGTAGAAATTCCAAAAGTTGAAAATGCAGATTTTCAGGTTTTTCCGAATCCGGCCACCAATCAGATTGAAGTTAAACTAACATTGAATAAATCGTCAAAAATAAAACTAAATCTCACGGATTTAAGTGGAAAATCGATAAAATCGTTGCTTTCAAACCAATTAGGAAATGAAGGAGTAAATTCTTATAAATTTAATACATCTAACATTAAATCAGGAGTTTACTTCATTCAATTCACTTCAGAAACATTTCAGAAGCACTCAAAACTTATCATAAGTAATTAATAAACGTAATGAAATCCAAGCTAATCATTCTGACGGTATTGCTTACTTTCAGTTTTATCAATCTAAAAGCAGCAACCATCAATGTTTCATCTATTGCAGCTTTACAATCTGCAATTAACGGTTCAGTTCAGGGTGATGTGATTAATCTGGCTGACGGTCATTACACTAATAATTCAATTGCCATATCCAAATCCGGTATTACTGTTCAGGCTACAACGTCGGGCGGGGTTTATCTGGACGGAACGAACTCAATTAGTATTTCCGGCTCAAACAATACCTTTGGAGGATTTCAATTTGTTTCAGGAACCATAACCGGCATCGTAATTAATGTAACAGGACATCTCAATACCTTGACACAATTAAATTTTAACGGATATTCAGCACAGAAATATATCCGGTTAATTGGTCAAAACAATATTGTTTCATATTGTAATATTCAGTCAAAACCAGTTTCTGCACCAGCCGGCGATTTGATACAGGTTGATGCAGATGCTTCCGTAATTGGCAATAATACAATCAGATACTGTTCATTTCAGCATATGCCCGGAGCTGGAGGCGACAATGGCAATGAATGTATTCGAATCGGTGAAAGTACAATGTCAACTTTTGTTTCACGAACAGTGGTAGAGTATTGTTATTTCGAGGATACCGGTTTAGGTGATAGCGAGGCCATTTCCGTTAAATCACGCGAGAATGTTCTTAGGTATAACACAATGAATAACAATACCGAAGCTATGTTTTGCTTTCGGCGTGGGGATAACAACGTGGCATATGGTAACTTTTTTATAAATTCCGGTGGATTACGTGCCAAAGAGGCTAATAACATATTTTGCTATAATAATTATTTTGAAAAATCCGGCGCAACCGGCTCAATGAATGCAGTTAGTTATGTTTATTACACCGCCAATTCTACCTATGTATTGGATAATATTAATTTCTTTCATAATACGTTTGTAGATTGTGGAGATATTGATATGGGTGGTACAGGTGCAACAAACGGCACCTGGGCAAATAATATTTTCAAAAAAACCGGAACAATTTTTTCAAATGCAAATTCGGGAACAACCTTTAAAAACAATATTTATACAGGTTCACTTGGAATAACAATTCCCTCTGGAATGACAAAAATTGACCCTAAACTTGCTTTGAATTCCGATGGTTATTATGGTTTAACAGCCACGAGCCCTGCTATTGGTGCAGCAACATCTGCGTATCCGGCCATGTTGAATCTTCCGAAAATAGACACCCTGCTTTTGGATATTAAGGGACTTACAAGACCAGCCTCAAGATTATTAAAAGACCTCGGTTGCGAACAATTTAATGCAATGGGAACTGTCACCAATCGTCCATTGAAACTTACTGATGTTGGCCCCTCCTATATAAAAGGTTTAACAACAGTTGCCGAAGTCACTGTTAACCGCTTTAATTTGAATCTTTCACCAAATCCTGTAAAAGATGAACTTTCAATAGCTTATACTCTTGACTATCAGTCGAAAATTAGTCTTGATATTTTCAACTTAAGTGGAATTTGCGTTAAGACGATATTAGCTAATGTACATCAACCGGCAGGCAACTACTTACATTCTGTTGATGTTTCGAGGTTGAATGATGGAGTTTATTTTGTAAAAATGAGTTCTTCAGAGTTTTCAAAGACTATAAAACTAATCGTTAAATGAGAAATACATTCTTTAGTCAATTCAGAATAAATCTGTCAGTTATTATTTTGTCAATTTTCTTTTCTACTGTTTTTAAATCAGAAGCAGCAATTATTAACGTGAATTCAATTCAGGCCTTACAAACTGCGATTGACAACTCGTCACCGGGCGATATTATTTGCCTGGCTAACGGACACTATGCCGATAACAGTTTCGATTTATCAAAAAATAATATAACCATAAAAGCTGTCACACCGGGCGGAGTTTTTATGGATGGGTATAATTCAATATATCTCTCGGGGAATAATTCTACTATCAGTGGTTTTCAGTTTACTGCAAATTATACACAAACCGGGAATGTATTTGATGTTTACGGAGATGGAAATACAATAACTGAAATGAATTTTAATGGCTATTCATCCGATAAATTTATCCAGATTTCAGGAAAGGACAATGTGATTTCACATTGCAATTTCCAAAATAAATTATGCGTTCTAACCAATTCCAAAGGGGGAACCGGTGACATGGTACAAATTCTGCCAAATGCAAGTTATGTTGGGAATAATATTATCAGGTATTGTTCATTCCAACACATGCCAGGCCTTGGAGGTGATTTTGGTAACGAATGTATCCGTATTGGAAACAGTTCATATTCTACAATGATTTCAAGAACTGTGGTTGAATATTGTTATTTTGAAGATACCGGACTGGGCGACAGCGAAGCCATTTCGGTAAAATCCAGAGAAAATATACTCCGGTATAACACCATGAACAACAATAAAGACGCGATGTTTGTATTCCGAAATGGAGACAATAACGTGGCTTATGGTAACTTTTTTATCAATTCGGGTGGTATTAGAGTAAAGGAAGCAAACAATATCTTCTGTTATAATAACTATTTTGAAAAATCGGGTGTTGGTGGTTCAATGGAAGCTGTGACCTATATATATGACACAACTACATCAACCCATGTTCTTGATAATATAAACTTTTTGCATAATACGTTTGTGGATTGCGGGAATATTAATTTTGGCGGAATAGGTGCTACCAATGGTGCCTGGGCAAATAATATTTTCAAAAAAGCCGGAACTATTTTCACATATCCGAATGCCGGAACTTCTTATAAAGGCAACATTTATACCGGCACACTTGGAATAAACATTCCTTCAGGAATGACTCAAGCCGATCCACTTCTTGTGATGAATTCAGATGGATATTACGACTTATCTTCTGCAAGTCCGGCTATAGGTGCAGCAAGCGATGTATATCCGGCATTACTTAATATTCCCGGAGTTGATACTTTATTATTGGATATGAAAGGTTTATCAAGACCGATGTCAAGACTTCTGAAAGATGTTGGTTGTGAGCAATTTAATGCACAAGGAACTATCACAAACAGACCGTTGAAACTTTCGGATGTTGGTCCAACCTATCTTAAACCTTTAACTATAATTGAAACTCCGAAAGAAAATTTGAATTTCAATATTCAGGTGAATTCCGCAACAAAAAAATTAGTTTTGAATTATACGTTAGCACAAAATTCAACAATAAATCTGGCTATTTATAATTTGAACGGAACTTTAATCAAATCAATAGATATAAAGAATACTGAAAATCAGCAACAAATACTTGATATTTCAAGTTTGCAAAATGGCATGTATCTGGTTCGGTTTTCTGAAGATAATTTATCAAAAACGGTAAAGTTTATCCTTGGAAATTAGGTTTTTACTGACAAAATCTACATTTATATTGATAAACACTTTTATTTCAATAAAAATCCTTATCTTTGGTCGACCAATTATGTGGTCGACCAATATAATTTTCTATCAAATCTAACAAGTATGCATTTCAACATTACAACTTTTAAAAACATTCTGTTTCGGGCAAAATGTATAAATATTAAAGATCTTGCATTTATAATCATTTGTCTTTTCTCCGGGAATATCACAATTAATGCAGCAACCATTACTGCAACTTCTATCGCTGATTTACAAACCAAAATAAATTCAGCTGCTTCAGGTGATATAATTAATCTGACTAATGGACATTACACCAACAATACTATCAGCATTTCCAAATCGAATATCACCGTTCAGGCTGCAACGGCCGGTGGTGTTTATCTTGACGGCACTAATGCTATAACCATTTCGGGGAATAACAATACATTTGGTGGTTTTCAGTTTACAACTAATACACTATCGAATGGACAAATTGTTGAAAATCCTACAAATGTTGTAACCGTAACAGGAAACTCAAATACAATTACCCAACTCAATTTCAACGGATATTCCGCCAGTAAAATGATTCAACTGGAAGGTCAGTTTAATGTTGTTTCTTTCTGTAATTTTCAAAATAAACCGGCACTGAACAATGTAAATCATGGGGGTGATGGCGATATGGTTCAGATTATTCCAAATGCTACAAACCCCGGCTATAATACAATAAGGTATTGTTCCTTCCAACACATGCCTGGCTTTGGAGGTGACTTTGGAAATGAATGTATCCGAATTGGCGATGGTGTATATTCAACCTATATTTCGAGAACTGTGGTGGAATACTGCTATTTTGAAGATACCGGTTTGGGCGACAGTGAGGCAATCTCAGTAAAATCGATGGAAAATACGCTACGTTATAACACGATGAATAACAATCCTAATGCCATGTTTTGCTTTCGCAACGGAGATAATAATGTGGCGTACGGAAATTTCTTCATTAATTCAGGTGGAGTTCGCTGCAAACAAGCTAATAATGTATGGATTTATAATAATTATTTTGAAATGGCTGGTACCGGACAAGACAATTCACTACCCGGTTCGGGCGCAAAAGCTATTTATTTTCTGACTTATTCAGGTTACAACAACAATTATAATGTTTTGCACAATACCTTTTACAAATGTGGTGAAAGCGAAATACAGTCCGGTATGACAAACTGTACCTGGGCTAATAACGCCTTTTATTCAAACTCAGGTAGTATTTTTTCGAGCGCTAGCACTACCTCCGGTGAAACATTTTTGGGAAATCTTTACTCAGGAACACTTGGACTATCCATTGCTAGTGGAATGACCAATGCAGATCCTAAACTCACTTTGAATTCAGATGGCTATTATGGTTTGTCAGCAACCAGCCCTGCAATAAATGCGGCAAGTTCAAACTACCCGGCAATGCTAAGTATTCCATTAATTGACACGTTGGCACTCGATATACAAGGTCAATACAGACCTACAACAAGGACACAGAAAGATGTTGGTTGCGAAGAATATAGTGCTACAGGAACAGTTTTGAACAAACCGTTGGCAGTTACAAATGTAGGACCATCTTATCTGGGTGGACCTGCCACTCCCACGCTTACAGATCAAAATATTATTTTTAACCCTCTACCTTCAAAAACTGCTGGAGATGCCAATTTTGCTCCCGGAGCATATTCAACTTCGGGTCTCACAGTTTCATATACAAGTTCGAATACTGCAGTTGCCACCATTGTAAACAGTCAAATTCATATCGTTGGTGGCGGAACTTCTACAATTACTGCTTCACAAACAGGAAATTCATCCTATAATGCCGCTACAAGCGCAACTCAAACATTGACAGTAAGCAAACAAAATCAAACAATAACTTTTGGATCTTTGCCAACAAAACTGGTAACAGATGCCGATTTTAGTGCCGGTGCAACAGCAAGTTCAGGACTTACTGTTTCTTTGTCGAGTTCTAACACTGCAGTAGCTACCATCGTAAGCGGACAGATTCATATCGTTGGTGCAGGTACATCTACAATCACTGCTTCGCAGGCTGGGAATCCTACCTACAATGCAGCTACAAACGTTACTCAAACATTGACAGTCAATAAATTATCTCAAACCATTACTTTTGGAGCAATTGCAACAAAACTTATTTCGGATGCTGATTTTAATCCCGGAGCAACTGCAAGTTCTTCGTTGACGGTCACTTACACCAGTTCAAATCCGGCCGTGGCAACTATAGTAAGCAATCAGATTCATATTGTTGGTGCCGGGACTTCCACTATCACAGCTTCGCAAGCCGGAAGTTCTACTTATAATGCTGCTACAAGCGTTGCACAAACATTAACAGTCAATAAACTTTCTCAAACAATCACATTTGCCGCTTTGGCTTCAAAAATTACGACAGACGCTGATTTCAGTCCGGGAGCAACGGCAAGTTCCACATTGGCAGTAACTTATGCCAGTTCAAATACAGCTGTTGCAACTATTGTCAGCAATCAAATTCACATTATAGGAGTTGGAACTACAACCATTACCGCATCGCAAGCCGGAAATACAACATATAATGCCGCACCGGATATTTCTCAATCTTTAACGGTTAATAATCCTGCTTCTCCACAAACCATAACGTTTAATCCTTTACCAACTAAAACTTATGGAGATACAGATTTCGCGCCGGGAGCTACGGCAAGTTCAGGTCTGACAGTAACGTATTCGAGTTCAAACTCGTCAGTGGCAACCATTGTGAGTGGTCAAATTCATATTGTTGGAGCAGGAGCTTCAGATATTACAGCTTCACAAGCCGGAAATGTCACATACAATGCGGCATCTAATGTAATTCAAACACTGACCGTAAATAAAAAATTACAAACGATTACCTTTGGCACTTTACCTACGAAACTAATATCCGATGTAGATTTTGCACCTGGAGCAACTGCCGGCTCAGGCTTGACAGTTACATACAGCAGTTCAAACACGGCAGTGGCAACCATTGTGAGCAATCAGATTCATATAGTTAGCGCAGGGACAACTACAATTACTGCCTCACAGGCCGGCGATTCGAATAACAATGCTGCAACCGATGTTCCTCAAACTCTGACTGTAAACAAATTAAGTCAAACAATAACATTCGGGGCATTGGCGACTAAACTTATTACCGATGCCGACTTCAGTGCTGGTGCTACGGCAAGTTCGGGACTAGGCATTTCACTGGCAAGTTCGAATACGGCTGTGGCGACTATTGTGAGCGGACAGATTCATATCGTGGGTGCGGGAACTTCCACCATCACTGCTTCGCAAACGGGTAATTCAACCTATAATGCGGCTTCAGATGTTACTCAGACATTGACGGTTAATAAACTTTCTCAAACCATAACTTTTGGTTCTCTTGCCAAAAAATGTACTGCTGATGTTGATTTTAACCCGGGAGCATCAACAAGTTCAGGATTAACAATAACATATTCCAGCTCAAACACCTCAATTGCAACAATCGTAAGTGGTTTGGTTCATATTGTGGGTGCCGGAGTGACAACTATCACTGCTTCACAAAGCGGGAGTTCCAGCTACAATACCGCCACAAATGTTTCACAGTCATTTACTGTAGAAGAGGTTACGAACGTATCAATTACATTAAATCCAGTAGCTGATGCTTATGTTTGGGGTACTAATACTACCACAAATTATGGTACTGCAACTGATCTAGCAATCAAAAAAGGAGCAAACTCCACCGGCGATAGATTAATCTATATGCAATTTGATATTACCGGACAAAATATTTATTCAATTTCATCTGCTAAAGTAAGATTGTATTCCAATTCTAAGACTGGAACTGTTGGGACATCTAATGTTGTTGTTTCACAAGCATCGGATAGTTGGACAGAAACAGGTATTACCTACGGCAATTGTCCGGGGAAAGGAACTGATATTACTTCTGTTTCAATTACAGCGGCCGGAGCGTATTACGAATGGGATATTACGTCTTACATTCAAAGTCAGTTTACAGCCAATGACAACCTGATAAGTCTTATTTTCAACAACTTAGTAAACGATGGTGTGATTGATCATTTTAATAGTAAGGAAGCTGCCTCGAACGCACCACAACTTTATATAACTCTAAATAAGGTTGTTACAAGAGTTACAGGAACTACAGCAGCATCTTCGCTGACTTTAACACAAACGAGTGATGTAAAAGTGCTAAGTGGTGGATTACTTACTATTGATACACCAACTTCAGTGAAAAGCATTAACGTTGCAAGTGGTGGAAAGCTAACTCAGAACTCAGGGCAAACATTGAATGTTAGTACATTAACCATTCAAAGCGATGTAACCGGAACAGGTACTTTTGTCGATAACAATACCTCAAATCTGCAGGCAAAATCAGCTACTGTACAACAATACCTCACTGCCGGGAGAAACTGGTATATTTCAAGTCCTGTTTCTGCTGCAACCAGTAATGTATTCTCTGCTAGTTCACTGTATCCGCTTTACTGGTACGATGAAGCCCATGGCAGTACTGTTCAATGGGCAACTATTACTGACACATCAACTCCACTTTCAGTAATGAAAGGTTATGTTGCTAAAATGGCTTCCGACGGAGTGGTTACTTTTAATGGAACTTTAAATAACGGTTCGCAAACTATCAATATTTACCGTACAACCGGTCAGTCAAAAGCCGGATTTAATCTTGTAGGTAACCCTTATGTTTCGTATCTCGACTGGGATCAGGTTTCAAAATCAAACCTATTGACTTCTATCTGGCAACGAACCAAAAATGCTGCCAATAATTATGTATTTGACACCTATAACTCTACAGGTCAACAATATCTGAATAATAGCGGAAAAGGGGTAAATAATCACATTCCACCCATGCAGGCATTTTGGGTACGTGTAGATAATGGTTTCTCTACAGGTTCGTTAACGGTTGACAACACCATGCGTTCACATAATGGAAATGCCAATATTTTAGGCAGCACTGTAAATGATCCTGTTTTCAAGTCATCATCTTCAAATATGGACTCACAAAGTGTTCTTCGTCTGCAGGTATCAACCGGTTCAAATACCGATGAAACATTGATTTATAGCAATCCATCTGCATCGAATAATTTTGATGCCTACGATACACCAAAAATGTTTAACGACTCGGGGACAATTGCTGAAATTTATACTGTAGTGGGAATCGAAAATGTAGCTATCAATGGATTAAATTCTCTCCCGTATGACACTGAAATTCCGCTTGGATTCAATTCTTTTACAGCTGGGGAATTTAGTATTAAAGCTACACAGATATACAATTTTAATTCAGGAACACAGATAATTTTGAAGGATTATCTGGATATAAATAATCCTGTTATTACCGACCTCAGTGATGGAAGCAGTTATCTATTCTCCTCTGATGTGTCAACGTATAACACCAATCGATTTTCCCTGATATTCCATGCTCCTTCATTAGAAACCGGAATCAGTAATTCAATCAATAATGGCACTGCTTGGGTTTCAATAAATAGCAATGGACAGATTTCGCTAAATGGCTCGCTAAAAGGTGAAACTAACGTAACTATTTTTAATGAAGTTGGACAAAAGCTGTTTTCAAAGAATTTTACTGAAACTAAACAAGCTATTGATTATCAACTCATACCGGGTATCTATATCGTTTCGGTTACTAATGCAGGTAAAAGCATAACAACCAAAATTCTTGCTAAATAAACCCTTGAAAAAAAGATTAATTATATTATTTCTAATAACTTTAAGCATTCAATTGTATGCTTTAGATCCATTATTGCCACCGGGTTCAAATTTTGATTTGGATCCATGGATATTGCAAACTATAAGTACAAGTAATCTATTTGAGGAGAAATTACCACCCGATTTAAGAAACGGCTTTACAAACAGCCTTTTTTATACAAATACGGTTGATGGTTCATTGGTTTTCAGAGTTCCGAGCAATGGTGGAACAACCAGTGGCAGTGGTTATCCACGCGTGGAGTTTCGACAGGTAAAAAATGGTGCATACTGGAATATGACCGATACTGCTGAACATTATTTAACATCTCAGTGCAAAGTTATAGTAGTTGCAACAGCTAAACCACAAACCATTATTGGTCAGATTCATGGAAGCGAAACAAACTCCGAACTCCTTAAAATTCGTTGGACAGGTTATCTGGCAGGCAAATGTTATGTTGAAGCACGGTTTCAAACGAATGATGCAGCTAAAACCGAATACGGAGTGAAACTTGCAACCGGATTGTCGCTTGGTGATATGATTAGCTATACAATCACAATGAAAAACGGAACAATTGTGGTTACAATTAATGGTGTCAGCGCTACTCAAACCTATACCACTGAATTTTATGGAACTACTGATTCCTATTATTTCAAAGCAGGGAATTATCTTCAATACAGCAGTACTGATGCAAATATTTACGGGTTAAATCAATTCTATAAATTATCACTTATTAAACAAGTGCCAACTGAGTTAACACGGATTAATAATGGAGATTTTAAGATTTATCCGAATCCGGCTAAAGATGAGTTATGTGTATGTTTTAACATGCCATTGTCTCAAAAAACTGAAATTCAGGTTTATGATTCAACAGGAAAATTGATAAAAAACCTTACTTCAAATGAGAATCAACATTATGATATTTCAGATTTAGCAAGTGGTATTTATTTCGTCAAATCAGAAAATCAGACTTTTTCAAAAGCAATTAAATTACTACATATCAAATAAATGGAAAAAATATTAAAATTATCGTTGGTTCTTATTTCGTTATTTAGTTCACAGTTTATCTATTCACAGGCGATGCTTAATGCAGATGGACCCGGAAATACGTATGAGCTGATTAATAGCGTTTTAGCACCAAATGGTGGTGATGTAGTTGAAAATCCGGAATGTGTGCATCCTGAATTTGGACGACATATTGCTGAGGTTTGGGATGCCGATTTGAATCAATACGTTTTTGAATTTTACATACATGTTACGCCTGATAATGATCGTTGTATTAATTTCGACCGGCAACGAGTTGAAATAAAAACGTATGATGCTTCACCCGCAAATTTAAAAGGTACTTCCGGCGAAACTGTAATTTATAAATGGCGATTTAAAGTTCCATCCGGTTTTCAACCCTCTTCAAATTTTACACACATTCATCAGGTTAAGGCAGTTGGAGGAGATGAATCTGATCCACTTTTTGTATTGACAGCCCGAAAGGGATCTCCAAATAAATTGGAACTAAACTATTATGAAAGTTCAAGTCTGAGTTCCGTTAAATTCACCTCGGTTAATCTATCTCTATTCGAAAACACATGGGTAGAGGCAACAGAACGTATTAAAGTAAATAATGTTGGTGGTACTTATTCAATTACAATTAATAAAGTAAGTGATGGCACTACAATTTTGAGTTATACTAATAACAATATATTGACTATAAGAGCAGATAATTCATTTATTCGTCCAAAGTGGGGCATTTATCGAAGCTTGTTAAGTTCACAGGATTTGCGAGATGAAACGCTTCGCATTAACAATATTTCGATTACTGAAGATATATCATCAAAAATTGCTTCGAATACAGCATTGGATGAAAATAAATTCAAAGTGGCACTTAGTTCAGGTGGCAATAAATTACTATTTGAGTACTTTTTGTCTGATAAAATGAATGTTGAAATTGCAGCGTATTCGTTAAATGGTCAGAAGCTGAAATCCATTTTCATCGAAAAAAATCAGGAAAGTGGTTTCTATCACAATTCTGCCGATATTTCAGATTTAAAATCCGGAGTTTATTTAATTCGCTTGCAATCAGGCAATTCCTCTAAAAGTTGTAAACTAATCATTAGCAAAAACTAAGAATATGAGTTCAAACTTTAAAAAAATAAAGTTCTTACTTACTTTTATTGGATTCATTTTCATTTATGCAAATGCTTTCGGACTATCTACGTGGCAATCAACCATCGTAAAATTTGGCACAGATGGTAAGTTGATATATGTTGCTGATGCAAACCAGAACCGGGTTGTCGATTTCAGCTGGGCAGGCTACAAAAACAGCAATGAAGCACTTCCAACCATTACTAATATTATTTCAACGTTGACACCTATTGTCGGAGCTGATAATACCACCGCTATTAATAATGCCATTAAAGCTGCGGCTTCTGTAACGCCCGATGCAAAAGGCTTTCGCGGTGTGATTCTGTTGAAAAAAGGAAATTATCAAATCAATGGCACCATTGCACTGAATGTCAGTGGAGTAACTGTACGAGGAGAAGGAAGTGATGCTTCAGGAACTGTTCTGACAGCTGTTGGAAATACCCCGACACAACGAACAGTTTTTGTTGCAGGTGGTGGAACTTCTGCCGCATGGAAACAAGTTGGTTCGGTAAAAACAAACATTACAAGTTCCTTTGTTCAGGTTGGTTCAAGACAATTTACGGTTGCAAGTACGGCTGGATTTGCTGTGGGTGATGAAATTTGCGTTTACCATCCTTCTTCGGCTGCCTGGATTACGGCTGTTGATAATGGTGGTGTTGATACAGCTGCTCCATGGACATCAGGACAAATTGATATTCAGTTTAACCGAACTATTCTGGCTATTTATGGAAATACCATCACCATCGATGCTCCGGTGATGAACCATTTGGATTTGTCGCTGACTCAATCATACATTTATAAAATCGACAAAACTTCGACCAAAACAAAAATAGGCATTGAAAATCTGCGGATTGACATTCAAAACTGGACATCGTACCGTGACGAAGCACACGCCTGGGAAGGCTTGGTGATGGCTGATATCGAAGATTCGTGGGCTAAAAATGTGGTGGCATTGCATTTCGGACAATCCGGCTTTCAGACATTTACCGCTAACCGAATTACCATCGATAGTTGTCAGGCACTCTGGCCATGCGCCTCATTGTCTGGAAGTTATCGCGACAATTTTCAGATTGATGAATGGTCATCCAATATTTTAGTAACAAAATGTATTGCCGACAGCGCACGCCATGCCTTTGAAGTAAGCGGAACTTCAAAAGCCTCGGGAGTAGTTTTCCATCGTTGCACTGCTACTAATTCAACGAACCCAAGCGAAGGTCATTTTCACTGGTCACAAGGACTTTTATACGATTGTTTTCGGGATTATGGTACCCTGACTGATGTTGTGTTGGGATTATATAATCGTGGAAGTTATGGAACAAACCACGGCTGGGCTGCGGCACATTCGGTAGCATGGAACTGCGATTTACGCCGTACTGCAACTACATACGGTGATATGATTTGCCAGCAACCACCTACCGCTCAGAATTATATGATTGGTGGATTTGCATATGTAAATCGTTCCGGCAAAATACCTTTTCCACAATATCCATTGGGATACGTGGAAGGGGTTAACAATACCGGTGCATCACTGAATCCACAATCGTTATTTGAAGAACAGCTTAAAGAAAGACTTACAAATCTGACCACCGTCAATAATCCATTAGAATATAACATTGATTTTAAGACATATAGCACTAAATCGATCGCTACAATTGAATACAATCTGAATAAAGAATCTGCTGTTTCGGCGGAGCTTTATGGTATTAATGGTCAACATATTAAATCAATTATTCAAAATGAAACACAGTCAACCGGTGTTCATCAACAATCATTTGATATTCAAAATTTATATTCAGGAATTTATTTTATTAAACTTACAACTGATGGTTTTTCAACCACCGCAAAATTAATCGTATCAAACAGATGAACAGGAATTTATTTAAAATATTGGTTCTTTTATTCTGCTGCTTGGTTCAATCCACAAAAGCCGCAGAAAAATTACCTGCTACAATAACAGATACTGTAGAAATAAATAATCCATATTTCTATGTATTGCGGAATTCGTCGGCAAATGTTCTGGCAGATACTTCCGAAGTTGGGAAACGAGTAGTAGTAGCATTAAATCAGGTAAAAATTAAAGCCGGTAAAAAATATTTTCAGCTTGAACGGGGACAAATTGCGGTTTTACAACCGAAAGAAACGTATCAGGTTATCAGTGGTAAGTTTTTTGAAGTTGGGTTTAAACAAAAACACCCTGATCTGAAACGCCCGGAAGAATGGATTGAGCCTACGAAAAATACTGTGGTTTACGATGATGCCTTTATTCGTGTCTTCGAAGAACGTTTGGCACCACACGACATCCGAGAAGTTCACAGTCATGCGCAACGGGTGGTTGTCAGGCTGAATCTGGTTCAGCTTACCGACCCGCGGTTTCATGATGTTCCCAAACCGGGTTCAGGAATTCAGGTGCCAAACACAGTGAAATATGCCGAACCAATTGTTCATGCCGTTAAAAACACCAGCGACATTGCACTTTTTAATATTGTTGTTGAATATAAATTAGAAAAATAATCAAATATATAACTTAATAATTTTCAAAACTTATGAAATCAAAAATCACCCTTTTGCTGATAGTATTCAGCATTTGTATTGCTAATTATAGCAATGCACAAAATGTTTCAGTCCGTTTAAACGACAACTGGCAATTTATCAAAACTGACCTGGGAAGTCCCTGGGAGGCCGTCAGACCAATTGTCAAAGCCGGTAATCCCGAATGTATGCCGGTGTGGGGAAACGTAACTCTGCCCCATTGTTTCAACGCGTCAGATGGTGTTGATCCTGATATGAATTATTATCAGGGACCGGGCTGGTATCGCACTCAGATTGAAGTAAAAAACCCATTCTCAGCCGGTCGCACATTACTTCATTTTGAAGGTGCAGGACAAAAAACCGAGGTGTATGTTTATACAACCAAAGTTGGTTCACATATTGGCGGATACGATGAATGGACTTTGGATATAACCGATGCTGTCAACGCGTTTTTGCAAACTAAAAATGCTGAAACATTTAAAGGAAAAATACCGGTTGCAATCCGCTGCGACAATTCACGAGATGCCGAAATGCTGCCGTCGGCTCTTTCCGATTTCAATATTAACGGTGGAATTTATCGTTATCTGAACCTTGTTTATGTTCCGTCATTATCCATTGAACGTGTAAATATCAACTCGGAAGTCGATTCAAAAGGCGTTTTGGGAAAATATGATGTCGTTTTGAAAACAATAAACAATTCGACCCTGGCAAAAGGAACATTGAAAATTGAAATTCTCGATCCGAAAGGAAAATCCATCCTATCAAATACACAGGAAATTGAAGCCGGAAATGCTGAAAAAACCATTTATTCTTCCTCTGTAAAAAAACCTATGTTATGGTCGACTTCTCAACCAAATCTTTACACAGCCAAAGTAACGTTGACTTCTGATGCCGGCGTTCAAACTCAAACAGAAAAATTCGGTTTCCGGAATTTTGAATTTGTTGATAATGGTCCTTTCATGCTGAATGGAAGCCGTTTACTTTTGAAAGGTACCCATCGCCACGAAGACCATGCCGGTGTTGGCTCAGCTATGACTGAAAAACAAATCCGCGACGAAATGATCATGATTAAAGATATGGGTGCTAATTTTATTCGGTTGGGGCATTACCAGCAATCACGTATTTGTCTGAACCTCTGTGACAGTCTGGGAATCCTCGTTTGGGAAGAAATTCCCTGGTGCCGTGGCGGAGTTGGTGGTGAGAAGTACAAAAAACAAGGTTTTGACATGATGACCAATATGATTGCTCAGCACCGTAACCACCCGGCAATTATTCTTTGGGGTCTTGGAAATGAAAACGACTGGGAAGGTGATTTCCCTACACTTGGGAAAAAGAGTTATGCCAAGGTGGTTCGTGATTTCATGACTTCATTGAATGACCTTGCTCACAAACTCGATCCATCACGGAAAACATCCATACGTCGTTGCGAATTTGCCAAAGATATTCCGGACGTTTACTCACCTTCCATATGGGCAGGTTGGTATCGCGGCATTTATACCGAATATAAGGATATGTCGGAAAAAGAAATCAAGAACGTGAAACATTTTCTACATGCCGAATGGGGTGGCGACAGCCATGCCGGTCGTCATTCCGAAACACCTGACAAAGGTTTACAAGATATTAAACCGGGTGGTGGAGTAGACGAACGTGCCGGTGATTTTCCACGTGTTGGCGGTGCACCGCGTGTTTCGAAAGACAGCGAATGGAGTGAAACTTATATTTGCAATCTTTTCGACTGGACGCTGAAAGAGCAGGAAACTATGCCTGATTTGACCGGTGCTGCATTCTGGACTTTCAAAGACTTTACCACCCCTGTTCGTCCAGATAATCCTGTTCCGTATGTGAATCAGAAAGGAGTTGTTGAGCGGGATCAAACCAAAAAAGAATCGTATTTCGTATTCCAGTCATACTGGGCTGAAAAACCTATGGTTCATATTTACGGTCACAGTTGGCCAACACGTTGGGGAAATGCCGGCGAAGAAAAAATGGTAAAAGCATATTCCAACTGCGATGAAGCAGAACTCATTTTCAATGGAAAAAGCTTGGGAGTAAGGAAACGTAACAGCCAGGATTTCCCCGCAGCCGGATTGCGCTGGAATGTGGTTTACAATGAAGGTGAAAACACCTTGAAAGTAATTGCCAAAAAAGGAAAAATAACAGTTACCGACGAAATAAAACAAGCTTATCAGAGTGCTAAATGGGAAAAACCGGCGCAAATGACACTGACTAAAATTGCTCAAACCGGAGATGTAGCCACCATTGAAGTAAAATTATTGGATGCAAATAAAATTTTGTGTCTCGATGCTAAAAACATTGTGACGTTCGGACTAACAGGTGATGGAAAACTAATTGATAATCTCGGAACTGCATCCGGCTCACGGGTTGTTGAACTTCAAAATGGTCGTGCTATTATTCGTGTGAATTTGAATGGTGGAAAAAGTATTGCCAGTGTGAAATGCAACGGTATTCAAACTGTATTCTGTGATTTAAAATAAATCAGACAACTATTAACTATTACAAAAAAACCTGATATTATTTCAGGTTTTTTTGTTTGTAAAAATAACCAGTATACTGAAATTTATTGGAATACATGGTACTTTAAATTTACTTTTGTAGCATTAAACAAATTGGTCAACCAATATTGTGTTTTACAACATATTTGTAAAAATAACTCTTAAATAATTTTGAAATTAGAAACACATAAATTACTTTTGGTCGACCAAATAATTGGTATGCCAATACTTCAATAAATAAACAAACATTTTCAATCATATAAACACATATAAATTATGAAAAAACTTCTACTCCTGATTTGTATTAGCGTTTCTATTTTCGGTCTTAGTGCTCAAACCTTAGGCAAAACTCTATTATTCGATTTTGGACCAAATGATGTCACCAATGGGAATATTACTAGCAATCCGGACGTAAACGGGAATTACTGGAACAATATTATTGATCCGTCGGCTTCTGCTACGGTATCAGGATTGCTAACGAATACGAATACTGCGACAAGTTATGCATTGAAAATTGTTACTAAATTTTCGACCAATGGACTTTTATCCGGTGGGTTAACTGCTCCAGAAGCTTCAAAAATTGGAATTTTTGCCATACCAACTGTCACTCAGGATTATTTCTATACCTCCACATCAGGTAGTTTTAAGTTGACAGGACTAACAAAAACAAAAGCTTATAAATTTTATTTTTTCAACAGCAGAAGTACTGCTGATCCAGCGCGAATTTCCCAATTTAATCTGGTTGGATTGACAACAGCAGCAGGCACCTTACAATCGTCAGGTACAAACCTGGGAGGAACGGGTTACAATGGAAATAAAACTACTATCCTCGAAACCAGCCTAATATATCCTGATGCAAATGCTGAGATAAATATTACCCTTACACCTTTCTCGGGCGGTTATGCTTATATCAATGGGCTGAAAGTGGAAGAATACACAGTTCCTTATGTGAGTACTACATCGATAACAGTATCAGGAAACGATATTCCTAATACCGGAGGTCAGTCACAAATGAAAGCAACAGTACTGCCTGCCGATGCAACTCCAAACTCGTTCAATTGGAGTGTAAGCGATGCAACGGTAGCATCAATTGATGCAAACGGATTGCTGTCAGCAAAGAAAAACGGTACAGTTACTGTTACTGCCTCCATTACCCAAAGTGGAGTTGTGCTTTCCGGTCAGAAACAAATCACGGTCAGTAATCAGCTTTCGGCTTTATACTTATCCGGTACTGCCACAAGCAATGGCGATAACATTAGTACTGCAATATTATTAAACACTCCACCCGATAAAATTGGCTTAAATACCGGAATTTTTGAAACCGGAACTACACTCAATAACACCGGAACATTTAATTTCTATAGTTCACAAAATGCAGGTACAGCCACAGTATTTGGTGCAGGTTCTAAAGCTGATACATTGATTGTGGGAGCTAGCCCTATTCCTTCGACAATTTCAGGATCAGCGGTTGTTAGGGCTTATTTAGGCACCAATTCCTATAAACTTTATCCAAACAGTCCGTTCAAAATTTCTCAAATGGGTTCTTCGGTTTCCAACGGGCAGGGTGCATCGGTAACAGTTACAAATAGTTTGGGTTCAACATCTTACATAGGCTATGCTTACAAATATGGACAGTTGCTGAATCAACGCTTCACTTCAGGAACAAGTCAGAACAATTGGGTGCTTTCGAATATCTCCATTGGTGGAAACGATACCAAAGACGTGTTGGCACGTTGGGATAAGGATTTATTGAACGATGGAAGTTTGTATGTGGTGTATGCATTATCACTTGGAAATGAAGGAATTATTACCGGTGGACAAGCCATTTACGATCAGTTTAAAACCAATATGCTGATGCTCATTGCTAAAGCCCGTTCGGTGGGTAAAATTCCTATTATTGCTAATGTATATCCACGAGCCGATTTTGGCTTAACAGAATACAATTATGTGAAGCAAATAGATATGCTGATTCACGAATGGGATGTGCCCAGTTTTAATCTGTTAGGCTGTATAGACGATGGAACAGGCAAATGGCCTTTGCTCTATCAGCACGACAATTCGCACCCCAACGACGACGGTCATACCGAATTATCGTACAGCATTGTACCAACACTTTTTGATGCATTAAATGCCGGAAAAGCACAGCCCGTCAAACAATCAGGCACTTATTTATCACTGAACAAAACCACTGCTAATCATCAACTTGCTTTTACTCCCGACAATACTTTTCATTCGTTCACAACTTCGGTCGATTTTAAAACTACCGGTACCGGATCGATTCTGAGTTTTCCACAAGGTGCTGTTGATGGAATTGTTTCAATCGATGCCACTACCGGATTTCTTACGTATCAATCGCCAAACGGAGGATTCATAACTGGCACAACGATTATAAATGATGGTCAGTGGCACAACGCTACCCTGAGTCATTATTATGCACAAGGTTTTACCGTTCTGTATTGCGATGGCGTTGCAGTGAATACAATCAATGAAAAACTGCTGGCTATTGCATTTAATCTATTCGACTCCAACGCACCGACATCGGTTGATTATCGAAACTGGTTTTTCTACCGTTCAGGGATGAATCAGATGGAAATAACCGGTTTGACAAGCGGCAAAATGCTGAAATCGAGCTTAGAATTGTATGCACCCCTCGATGGACAAGCTATTTTGGGTTCGAATCAGCTTGTAAATCTGGCTCAGAGTTTAAATACGATTCAACTGATTGACAATTCGAAAACAAGTCAAACGATTACATTCGCAGCTATTCCTACCAAAGTTCCCGGTGATGCCGATTTCAGTGTTGTGGCTACAGCAAGTTCCGGATTAGCCGTTACACTCACAAGTTCAAATACCGCAGTGGCAACTATCGTAAATGGAAATATCCATATTGTCGGTGCAGGTATTTCAGTTATCACAGCCTCACAAGCCGGCGACGACACCTACAAATCAGCCATTTCTGTTCGTCAGACGCTTACTGTTAATGGTACCAATCAAACCATCACTTTTCCGGCATTATCTGCCAAAGTTTATGGCGATGCCGATTACAGTCCGGGTGCAAGCGCCAGTTCAGGTCTCACAGTAACTTATTCCAGTTCAAACACCTATGTAGCCACAATTGTAAACGGCAATATACATTTGGTTGGACCGGGAACTGCCACGATAACTGCTTCACAGGCAGGCAATGCAATTTACAATGCTGCTCCGGATGTTTCTCAATCATTGAAAGTTACATCCATTATTCCAACCACCGGCTTGTACAACGAGGTTTTTGATTATACTTTAGGACCATTGAACGGACAGGGTTCGTGGACTGAAGCCGGAACTATCACCACCGGAACGGGCACACGTACCATAACCAGCGGTGCATTAACGTATTCGGACGAGTATGGAACGTATATCCTTTCAGCACTTGGAAAATCGATGACAATTAGCCTTTTATCCGGCACTACAGTTTCTGATTTTAAAGCTTACAAACCATTCAGTGCTACTTCCATCAGTTCAGGGGTACTGTATTTAAGCTTTTTGCTCAAAGTAAATGCGAGTGTATCGTCAACCAATCAGGAAGCTTTCGGGATGGCTGATGGAACCAGTGCAGGACCAAAAGTTGTGATTGGCAAAACAACGACCGGTTTTTACAAACTTGGTACGGTGCGTGGAGCAACTACCTCTGCTGATTATAAATACGCCGCCTCTCCAACCTCCTTAACCGTAGGAGCAACCAATCTGATTGTGTTGAAATATGATTTTTCAAGTTCTACATCATCCATTTACATCAATCCTAAACTGGGCGACTCTGAACCATCTTCTCCTGAAATTTCGGATAATACTTCGACCACCATCCGAACCAAACTCAGCAATTTATGGTCGAGAGCACAGGGAACAGTTACACAAAATTTGACTATTGGAGGTGTAAGGGTATCAAATACCTGGGCTGATGCAGTTGAAAAAGTTACAATTACTTCTATTTCCACCCGAACTTTAAATACATCTCAACTTTCATTACGGGTTGTTGACAAGACTATACTTGCATCCGAAACCGGTACATTCAGAATTTACAACCTGCAGGGTTTGCTTCTACTCCGGGTGAAAAATACGAACAAACTGATTACGGATTTAAACACCGGTTTGTATATTGTTTGCTTCTCAAACGAGAACGGACAGGAAGTTTCTCAAAAAATTATAATTCACTAATACAGCGGAGTAATAAATATTGTGAGATTTATCTATGCGCTTAAAAGATTATATTCTTGTATTGATTCTCTTTGTCAACGGACATCCCGTTTTTGCTGAATCGGACAAATGTCAACTTTGGCAATGGAACACTACACTTCATTTAACTGATAATGAGGGGAGAAACTATACAGTTTCTCCCTACCTTTGGGTTCCACCAGCTTGTAAGAAGCTTAATGCAGTAATGTTTTCCAGTACAGCCATACTGGAACAAACTACTGTTGAAGATCCCGGTATTCGTGCTGTTTGTGCTAAATATGGAATCGCAATTGTTTGGTCTGATACTCAGTTTTATCACGACGAAACAACCGGATTGAAACAAATCGATGATATTCTGGCACAGTTCTCAGAAATATCGGGTTACGATGAACTTAAATCAGTTCCCTGGATTCCGGTTGGACATTCGGCAACTTTGAAAATGATTCGTGATATGCCCAAAGTCAAGATGAATAAACTTGCATGTATGATAATGCATAAAAACAACAATGGATTTGGCTACAGTTCTGAAGTTCCGGTACTGACAACCTATGGTGAATTCGTGGAATGGGACAGCTATACTGTTGATTTAAAAACAAATGGAACAAAAGATAAAGCTTATCCGGCTATAATGAAAGCCCGGGAGGCTAACATTCCGGTTTCGTATTTCTCCGATCCGAATACAGGACATTTTGATTGCAGTAAATCATTGATGAAAAACATATCGAAATGGTTGGACGATATTTGTGCAATCCGCTTTGATTCTGAAGGCAATTTAAAAACAATTTCTTTGGAAAAGGGATGGGTTTGTCAACTACCTGTCCCTGGATTTACAGGTTTTAAACCGAAACCCTATTCTCAGGCAAGTGATTCTGAAAAAATAAACGCATGGTATCCAACTTACGAAACAGCATTGGCAGCCTATAACATGGCTAATGTTTCTATGACCCGAAAGCCTCAAATTGCCGGATTTGCTGATATGCAGGGAAATTACGAAACTGGCTGGTGGCGGGCTATTATGTATAATATTCCATATCTTTTAGAAATTAACGGGACATTAAAAATCAAAACTATTCCTTACCTCAAAATGCCAAACGGACAGTATGCAAATAAATTTACTGATAACAAGAATAGTCCGGAATATGAAAAACTGTACTCTTTTTCAAATAAGAATGATGACTTTGAAAACTCCGGCAATCCACTTGAAACTGAAGCGATGAGTGGAAACTTAAATAAAATTGATAATCAGACATTTGAATATATTCCACGATTCAATTCAGCCTCCTATCTGATTGTCAAACAACAAGGAAATGAGAATTTCCGCAGTTCTGTTCAACCTGGACGTTTGAACTTTCAATCCATAACTCATGGAAAAGAAAATCTGATTACATTCCCTCCTGTTCCAAATCAGGAGCTGAAGCAAATTCAAGCTATAAAACTCAATGCATCAAGCTCTTCAGGACTTAAAGTGAAGTATTTTGTGAAATTTGGAGCTGCCCGAATTGAATCTACGAATCGATTAATAATTGAAAAAGAAAATATACCGCCTAAAACAAAATTTCCTTATGAAATCTCAGTAACTGCATATCAGTTAGGTTCTCAAAATGATTCAGTAAAAACTGCAACTTCTGTTTCTTGCACTTTTAATATTTATAACACAAAATAAATTCCATAAAAAAACACTTCTATTTTAACATATTTGGTGTATTTTTACATGTTTTGGCCTATCAATTTATGTTTTACAACAGTTTTTGAAAAATATAGCTGAAAATATTTTTTTATTGTCTAAGCATGTAGTATTTTTGGTCAACCAAATATCTGGTCGACCAATGCGACGTTAATAGGTAAAAATAATAACATTATAAATACTAACATTTAAAATTACAAAATCCCATGAAAAAAATTACGCTTATTTTTATGCTTTGTGCTATTGCATTAATTGCTAAAGCACAGGTTTTATTGGACGAAACTTTCTTTGATTTTCCAACAACCGACAACATGACCACAGTGAATGGCTGGACAAATTATTCGGGAAATACGTTAGAGCCGAACTTAACAGATTATCGTATTCTTGACAAACAAGGTTTGAGCTATGCTGATCTTAACGGTATTCCTTATCTTTCAGGTCAGGGAGCTGCATTACACAACGTATTTGTAGGAGTTTCAGCTTCAAAAACACCTCCCGGAGCTGCATTATTAACCTCAAAACCGTTTTCAAACACGCCGATAACCTCAGGTGTTATTTATGTTTCATTTTTATTCCAACCTGTGGCACCTGGTGGAAGTCAGGGTCAAACTTTAAGTTTAACTGACTCTGTTCAACGCTCTTCTATGTGTCTCTGGATTAGACCGGGTTCAACCGGTTCATCTTGCATATTAGGTCTTACCCGTGCAGGTGGTGGATCATCTGATATTGTAAACGGTAAAACTGAGTTCAATTACGGAACTGTGAATTTCATAGTAATGAAATACGATTTTACTTCTCATATAGCATATTTGTATGTTAATCCTCAGGTAGGAAGTGCATCTGAACCAACCGAATATGCGTTGGACAATGCAACGGTAAATACAGCTGAGGCATACAGAACAGCCTTACAATATGTAATGTTGGCGAATAAAGGGTCTAATAAGGCGAACTATTACATAAGTGGTATCCGTGTATGTCAATCGTGGACAGATGCTGTACAAGCTGCTTCGCTTCCTAAAGTTGCAACTCCTACCAATGGCTCTGCTTCAGGCGTTGAAGCAGAAAGTTTCTGGGCGAACTGGACTCCAACTTCAGACGCAAACGGATACAATGTTTTGGTTTATAACGGTACAAGTTTGTTTAGTAAAACCACTGTTGCTGACAAAGCCACTTCCACAGTTCAGATTACAGGATTAGTTTCGAATACAACATACACCTATGAAGTTCAGGCAATTGGTGATGGAGCAACCACCGGAAATTCTACTCCTTCTGCTGCTTCAGCAGGTTTCACAACGTTGGATGGTGTAATGGAAGTTCTACCAGATTTCAGCAATGGTACCTGGGGCCAAGTTTATCCAAACAGTTCAACTGAACCTTTAGCGTTGTCATATCCTTCGTTTGCAAACGGAAATTATTATGTATCGAATGGTTTGAACAGCAGTAACAAACATGTCGGAATGTACTTACCGAACAACCCTGCTGTGAGAGATACCATTAAATACTGGATTAAACTGGACAAATCAATAGCAGTTGGAGGTTCTTATTTGGCACTACCTTCGATGAAACAAGTTGGAAGTATGGAATTGCATGTGTGGACCAGTGGCCCGGGTAGAACATTCCTTGTACAGGAACTGACTGCTGATGGAACATGGAAAACAGATCATTCTTTATACTCTGCTAAAGATACTCTGAATAATAAAGACACGATTATAAATGTTAGCTTTAACAATAATTATCCTACCAAATTAAGAATTATCAATACCGGTAGTGGTTATTTTGCTGTTGGGTTAGTGAAAGTATCCGGAGTTATCAATGGTTTGTCTGAAAACAATAGCAAGGTATCACTTTACAGTACCGGAAAATCAATCGTGACTTCAGAACCAGGAACACTAAGCATTTACAACCTGCAAGGTATTTTGATTTACAAGGAAGCAATTGAAAACCGACGACTCACAAATTTAGCAGCCGGAGTATATATTGTTCGACTCAAAACAAATAGTGGCGAAATATTAACCAGAAAAATGCTTATTCAATAAGCAATAAATCATTAATATACAACCAATTAAAGTTGGCCAGACAGAAATGTCTGACCAACTTTCAGTCTTTGACTAATTCTCAATTTAAACACAAAATAAATTAATATTTATGAGAATAACCTTATTGCTGTTTTCCATTTTATTCGCAGCATTCGCAAATGCACAAGTACTTTTATTACAGGAGAATTTTCAGGATTGGAAACCTGAAGCAGGTATTGCGCCCGTTCCGCCAAGTAAATCGGCAACCGGTGTTGAATATAGCTTCACCAAAAAACTTCCAGATGGTAAAACGCAGGGTACATTTACGTCCAACGAGTTGGTAGTTCAACCTGAACAATCTATTGGAACTCCCGGACGTGCCGATGGGAATGGTAAACCAACAAACGGGAGAGTAATAATAAAAGGAACTAAAAACTACCTGCAATTACCACTATTGCCGAACGTTGGTAAAATAATTATAAAAGCCAGTGCCGGAACGGATCAGAAAGAATTTAAAATTCAGGCATCTATCGATGGAAAAAATTTTGAAGATGTTGCCAATACTGTAACTCCATGTGAAAAAGCGGTCACCAAAGAATTTACATTTAATCTTTCTTTAGCGAATCCAAACGTTCTGAGAATACTTCCAAACTCATCTTCGGCTATAAATATATGGGATATTGAAATTTATTCTTTCTCAAAAAAATAAAAAACAACCTGTAAAATAATAGAGTTTATATAAGTTAGTCCTAAAGATTGCTTTTTTTCGACCAATTTATAAGTATTCTAATGTTCAATTTACAGATATAAAAAAATAACCCTCAAATTAATACTCTGATGAAAAAAATTACATTATTATTTGCAATATTATTATTTGCAATTACTGCAAATGTTTCTGCGCAAACACAGTTGACAGCTCCTGCTGTAGGCACTGCTACTTTACCAACAACAGTAGGATTTACTGCTAACTGGACAGCGGTTGCCAATGCTTCAAGTTACATTGTAAATGTGTATGACAGCAGTCCTGCTTTAGCTGTTTCAGTGCCGGTTGCCGGAGCTACAACAGCAACTGCTGTGATAACCGGATTATCTCAGGGAACGGCTTATACATATACTGTAATCGCTGTTGGGGATGGAACTATTTATACAAATTCAGCTGAATCAACACCTTCAGCGGCAGTAACAACTCTAACACTGTTGACTACGCCTGCAGTTGGAACAGCAAGCCGATTAACACTGACCGGTTTCACTGCCAACTGGACAGCTGTGGCAAATGCTGCTAGCTATTCAGTAAATGTTTATGATGGTCTTGGTGCTTTAGTTACCGGCTCTCCAAAAACAGTAACCGGTGCAACTTCTGCTACACTTGCAATTGCAGCTATGTTGTCACCCGGAACAACATACACTTACACCGTGACTGCAATTGGCGATGGAACTATTTATGCAAGTTCTGTTGCTTCTGCAAATTCTGCATCATTTATAACTGCAACTTCAACAGGAACTTTTACTTTGCAATATGCAGATGTTGATGTTGCAACATTGAATGCAGACCTAAAAGGTGGTGCTGCCGATATTTATGAGTTGACAACTTCAGGAGGAGCTTACACTTTTGTTACAACAGCATCTAACAACAATACACTGATTAGAAACACCACTATTAAAGCTGCTTCAGGACTTGCTGCAAAACCAATTGTTAAGCTGAATAGCACAACAACAGGTTCAACTGCAAATATCTTTAATACAGCTTCTTTAGGATTAACACTCAAATTTGATGGATTGGAATTTGATGGAATAAATACCGGTGGAACAGGACAACCATTAGCAATTTATGATTCGAATACCGGAGTAACTAACACAAAAATTTATATCACTCATTGTTATTTCCACGATTTCAAAAATGCGTCCGGAAATGGAGTAATACGCATGAATGGTGTTTCTTCAACACAGGTACTGGATATTCAGAGTTCCAATTTTAATACTTGTAGCGGTAGAATATTATATATTAACGGCGCCAGTGCAACAACTATAAATCTGAAAAACAACACTTTCTGCAATTCCACAACTCTTTCATCAAGACATAACGTGATTTACAACAGTGCTGCTAACACCGGAACAACAACTATTGACCATTGTACATTTTATAAAGTTGGAGATGCTACAGTTACAAATGGAGTTGTAAGAACTACCGGTAGTACAAATGGAGCGATAACTATTAAGAATAGCATTTTTGTAACAGTACCTACTACTTTACCAACCGGAACTGTTGATTACTGCTATCTGGCAGGTCTGACAACTGTCCCGACCGGAGCAACAAATACCTTTGCAGCTGCTACCGTACCGGCATTTACAAATGCAACAACACTTGATTTTTCATTAACCAATAAATCTTCATTTGTTTGTGGAGATGCTTTAATTGCCGGAAATACAAGTTACTACCCTGTATTACCTAAATTAGATACTCCGGTTGTTGGTTCTGCAAGTAATATTGGAACAAATGGTTTTACGGCCAACTGGTCAACAGTTCCAAATGCAATTGGTTATAACGTAGCTGTATATCAGGGTACGACGTTAGTAAGCACAACCAAAGCTAACGGACAAGCTACCACAAGTTTGGCGATTACAGGACTTCAAACAGCAACAACATATACTTTCAAGGTTGCTGCATTAGGCGATGCTATGAATTATGATATTTCCTTCGAATCTTCAGCATCTCCCGATTTTACAACCCTTGGACTTCCTGCCCCAATAGTTTCGATTGGTAGTAATATTACTAAGTCCGGTTTCACAGCCAACTGGACTCCGACAGCCAATGCGACCGGTTATGAAGTAATGACATACTTAACTACCAGTCTGGTAAAGACAACCAATGTTACCGGTCAGACCACTTCAAATATTGCAATTTCCGGACTTGCTATGGGTACAACCTATACCTATAAAGTAGTAGCAGTCGGTGATGGTGTTACATATCTTAATTCTGACCCTTCATTGCCTTCTGGTATTGTCAAAACCGTTGCCGATACTTTAAAACAAATTAACCCTAATTTTGCAGATGGCAGCTGGGGTACAGTTTATCCAAATTCACTAACACTGGGTTCATTCCCTACTTTCTCGGCCAATGGATATGATTTGACAAAAGCATATGTACAAACAATCTCAGTTAAGGGATTAAAAGGTGAAGAATATACTCATGTGCTGAAGTTAGATAAAACTACGAATGCAGGTGTATTAGACTTTCCTGTAGTTGCCAGTGTTTCTCAGTTTGAAATTCATGCTTCGGCAACCACAGGCAGATCATTTACTTTATATATCTGGAATGCCGGAACGAGTACTTATGATACCTATGGAACTTATCCAACAACTATTGATACGGAAGAGATATTTTTAATCAATTTTGCAACTCCACTTACGAATGCAAAATTCCGTATTACAAATCCAAGTTCCGGAGCATTTACATTTTATAAACTGATTACCCGTACATCTCAACCAGTAAAACTCGCAACTCCAACAGTTGGAGCAGCAAGTGCTGTTGAAGCCACATCATTCACTGCCAACTGGACTCCGGTAGATGCAAATGCATCAAACTATGAAGTGAAAGTATATAAAGGAACAACACTCAAACTTACAGCTACTACTACGGGTGAACAAGCTACTTCAAGTTTGGTTGTCACAGGTTTACAAGCCGATTCTACATATACATACAAAGTAAAAGCTTTAGGCGACGAAGTGAATTATCTGGATTCTTACCAGACCGTTGCTTCAGCTTCATTTACAACGGGTCATCAACTGGCAACTCCTGTTGTAGGGACACCAACTGCTATTGTTTTCGGAATTGTAACTAATTGGTCGACTGTTGCAAATGCAACCGGTTATATCGTTAAAGTTTATCAGGGAACAAGCTTAGTTCAAACACAAACCGTAACAGATCCAAATGCTACTTCTTTAGCTGTCAACGGATTGCTGTCCGAGAATGAATATACTTTTACGGTTACAGCAAAAGGTGATGGTGTTACTTATTTTGATTCTTCTGAATCTGCAAATTCTGTTGCTATTAAAACCTTACCAACAGGTTTGAACCAAACTAAAAATGACATTTCCTTGAAAATATCAGGAAATGAAATTAATTGTTCTGAAATGGGAAATATTGAACTCTTCAATGTTCAGGGAGCAAAAGTACTTGAAGCAAAATATATAACTAAATTATCAGTTAATTTGAACTCAGGGCTTTATATTGTTCGCCTCACAGCATTGGATGGCAAGACAATTTCTTCAAAAATGATTATTAAATAATTCAACTAGTTGGTCAGAATCAAAAGTTGATTCTGACCAACTTCTTACATTAAAAATATCAAATCAATCAAATAAAAATTAATTATTATGAAAAAAACTATTTTACTCTTTATGGTATTGCTTTCAACGGTAATGGTGAGTGCACAGGTGTTATTGGATGAAACATTCAATTATGCAGGCAGCAGCCTTACAACAGAATCAACATGGACAACATCATCTAATACAGGTGTAGTTGGGACTATTGGCGGACTAACAGCCACTCCGCTAACCTATGGAAATTCAAGTAAATTATTTGTTTTATCTGGTTTGGGGAAACTTGTTACTTCAAATTACACTTCAGGTGGATCAGACTATAAAACGGTAAAAAGTATAACCCCTGTTTCATCAGGTATTATTTATATGTCTTTATTATTCAAACCAGGTGTTGCACAGGCTCAATCATACTCTGAAATTATGGCTCTTTCTATAGCTGGCGGTAATGGACCTAAAGTATTGATTGGCAAAGGAGTTATATCAACTTCAAATTTTCGGTTTGGTACTACACGTGCCAGTTCAGGTAGTACTGATTATCGTTTTGCAGCAACTGAATATTCTGACATTAATCAAACTTTTTTACTTGTCGTAAAATATGATTGGACAACAAAGACAGCGTCTTTATTTGTAAATCCAGCGATTGCTTCTGGCTCAGAACCTACTCCTGACGTTATTGATAATAACAGTGCGAAAGATGTTGCCGCTGCTATTGATGGAATTCGATTTAGAGTAAACGGTTCAAGTGTAGCAAAATTCACAGTAAGTGGTGTAAGAGTTTCTCAATCATGGTCAGATGCAGTTGCTCAGTATGTTTCTGCCCTTCCTGCATTATCTACTCCTATAGTAGGAAGTGGAGATACTCCAACATCTAGCGGATTTACTGCCCATTGGACACCCGTTGCAAACGCCTCAAGTTACTTGGTTCAAACGTATCTAGGATCGAATCTGATTAACACAACTGCATCTGCTGCAGGAGCATCTACATCATCGGTTGTAGTAACGGGGTTGATGTCAGGGCTGACATACACGTACAAAGTAACTGCTGTAGGCGATAATTCATCATATACTAACTCTGATGCTTCATCCTCCTCTATTGGTATAACAACTTCTGACCCTGATGCAAAATCAAGTTTCAGTACAGATTTTAGTGATGGTACTTGGGGAACAATTGCACCTTCAGTACCGTCAACTGGAGCATTCACTTCAGGATTAATTAATGGCTTCTACCTCAATAATGCAACATTAAACGCCAACACAACTAAAGGTCCAAAAGGAGAATCTCACACCAATCGTATCTCTTTAGATAAATCGAGTACAGCCAGTAGTGTAAGTTTACCTACTATTATATCTGCAGGACAATTGGAAATTCACTTTGGAATGGGTACTGCCCTCAACACAATTAACGTAAGGGAATTTAACATAACTACAAATACTTGGGATTTAGTAGGAACATATGCTTATACCCAGGCATCTAAAGATGCAGGGATTGATCAAATAGTTATCGTTCCATTTGCAACTCCACATTTGAATGCAAAGTTTAAAATTGAAAACAATACCAGTGGAAGCTGTTATTTGACTCAAATTATTGCACGATCTACAAATCCGACATTATTGACAGCCCCGACTGTTGGTACAGCAAGTTCAATAGCAGCTACAACCTGTACAGCAAACTGGACTCCGGTTGATGCAAATGGAACAAACTACGAGGTAAAAGTATATAAAGTCATAATATCATCTACTACACCAGGATTAAAAACAGAAACCACAACTGTAAAAGCAACTGCAATAACTTCCAGTGGTCAAACAACTACTAACATTGGAGTTACTGGTTTACAAGCTGATTCTACATATATTTATAAAGTAAAAGCCATTGGTGATGGGGATATGAACTATTCAGATTCCTACCAAACAATATCTTCTGCACAGTTTACTATGGGTCATCAACTTGCAACACCAGTAGTAGGTACAGGAACAGTTTCTGCAACTGGAATTACAGCCAACTGGACAAACGCGGTAGTAACTAATGTGTTGAGTTATGATGTTAATGTATATCAGGGAACAACATTGGTAAAAACAGTGAATGTCGCTGATCCAAATGCAACATCGGTAGAGATAAACGGATTGGCATATGCTACTGAATATACCTTTACAGTTACTGCGGTTGGAGATAATTCAACTTATTTCAACTCGGCAGAATCTGCTAAATCATCACCGGTTACTACCGATATTGGAACAGGAGTCAACAATACTGAATACAAACTTATGGTTTATGCTAGCGGTAAGGAAATTATTTGTTCTGAAATTGGCAACCTGAGAGTATATAATGTACAGGGAGTTAAAGTCCTTGAAGCAGTCGGTGTATCTAATTTATCTGCTAATTTGAGTTCAGGTCTTTATATGATTAGCTTTACTGCACAAAATGGAAAAGCTGTAAATACAAAATTAACAATCAAATAAGAGAATAATATTAGTCATTAAACAACAAACGCAAAGTAAGGTTTTAATCTTACTTTGCGTTTGTTGTTTTAATCAGTTTTGTATATCAGGAGAATGACATTCCTCCGTTTATATCTACATTTGTTCCGGTGAGGTAGTCAGAATCGGAGCAAGCAAGGAATAAAACTAAATCCGCAATATCACCGGCATCTCCCTCGCGACGAAGTGGATAAATGCCTTTCATACGTTCCCGGTTTTCAGGTGTATTGAAGCGGTCGTGGAAGGAGGTGGCAATTGTTCCCGGAGCTAAAGCATTCACACGAATTCCCTGTGGTCCAAGTTCTTTAGCCATAGAACGTGTAAAAGTCATAACAGCCCCTTTGGCTGTGGCATACAGAGAAGCACCCGGACCACCACCATCACGTGCTGCCAACGACGAAAAGTTCACTATGGCTGATCCTGCAGGCATATGAGGTACTGCTTCACGTGTACACAACCAGCAACTTTTCATATTTACATCCATCAACATATAATACCAGTCTTCGTCCTGTTCAGTTATCGCTTTACGACCAAAAAGTCCACCAACAACATTTACCAATACATGAATTTCCGAACCAAAAGCTTTTATTGATTCTGAAAAAACACGTTTTACATCTTCTGATTTCGTCATATCACCCTGAACAATAATGCCTTCTGAACCTGAATCCTGAACCATTTTAAGGGTTTCTTCCGCATCAGCAGGATTATCGAAATAATTGATTACTACTTTAGCTCCTTCCGAAGCCAGTTTTATCGAAATAGCACGACCTAAATCGCGTGCACCACCGGTTACTACGGCTACTTTTCCTTTTAGTTTCATAAATTCATTTACTATTTGTTTATTTACTATTTATAATTTGTTTTTATCATTTTCCTAACAACTAAAATTGTAATTGGTCAATGATAAAAAGTTCATTTATTTTATTTGTTCAATTTTCCCGGCAGTAAGGAATACTGAGATAAGTGAAAGTGGCACCAGAGCAGCCAATAACCCGAAAAGTAAAGGCCAACTTTCAATTTTTCCTGCAAAAAGTATGGCTAGGATTGTTCCTAACACAGCTGCTGCACCTCCTAAACCTGCCAATGAACCAACTGACTTTCCACAATGTAAATCGCTTGGAAGAGTTTGGATATTGACTATCGTAAATTGAAAACCACCCAATACAAATGCCATTAGAATAACTGCCAGGATAGCGTTTGAAGCCATTACTGAGCTTATTATTGCAGGAATCATAATGAGTCCTCCCACAACCATGGCTGTTTTGCGGGCTTTATCCACTGTTGCACCTTTGCGAATTAAAAAACCGGAAAACCATCCGCCTAAAAGGCTTCCAACCATAGCTCCAACATAAGGAATCCAGGCCGAAAATGCCAGTTCTTTGATATTGAGTTTGAATTCTTCAACCAGATACATCGGCAAAAAAGTGACAAACATCCACCATATAGGGTCTAAAAAAAACCGTCCGAGAATGACTGAATAGTTTTTCCGGTTCGATAATAATTCGCCCCAACTTTTAGCGCGTTCACTGGTCATTTTTGATTCCGGTTGTCCACTCAGAATGTAATGTCGCTCTTCGTCGGTTATCCATTTATGCTCTTTTGGTCCTTTTTTATTAATTATTAGCCATGGAATCAGCCATGATATACCCAAACATCCAACAACCACAAAAGTAAGTTTCCAGCCAAGCGAAATATACAACATCAGAATAACTACCGGAGCTAAAATGGAGCCGATAGAAGCTGCTGCACCGAAAAGTCCCTGTGCAAAAGCCCGTTCGTTTTGCGGAAACCACTCTGCATTACTTTTTGTTGCTCCCGGCCACGGACCTGCTTCACCCAAACCAAGCATCATTCTGAAGCCGGTTAATGTTACCTTTCCCTGCGCAAGCGAAGTCAATGCATCAGCAGTTCCCCAAATCAGAACAGAAGCTAAAAATCCAAGTCGGGTTCCTATTTTGTCGTACAGTTTTCCTGAAAAAAGCTGACTGAAACCATAAGCAATCATAAAGAAAATGGTGATTTGTCCCAATAAGTCTTTGGCTTGTTTCGAAGCTACTTCGGGTGAAGCTTTTGAGTCTACAATGCCCAAATCGTAGGCAATTCCCTGTCGGTTCACCACTGTTTTACCACCGTTTTTGAACGAAACATAAGCTGCTTTTTGAACTAAAGTTTCGCCTTTTTTGCTAACCAAACGGTATGAATTTTCCGTTTTCATAAATTCAGCCTGATTTTCACTTCGGGAATCTTCAATTTTGTCAACCAGTTGGTATTCAATATTGGCCACCCACATGTAATTGAGTGTGCCTCGGTCGAGGTAATTGATAATGGTAATAAGCATTATCAAGCCGATTATCCACCAGCGTAATCCTTTGATTTTCATTTTATTTCAGCAAAAAATCCTGACGCATGGGACTGAATGAATCGATCAGAATGCCATCTTCGAGGCAAGTTGCACCATGAAGGACATCCGAATCAACATAAAAGCCATCACCGGCCCGCAGAATTTTGGTGACACCGTTTATGGTTACTTCAAACACACCGCTTACCACATAGGAGGCCTGTGAGTGGATGTGTTTATGCTGATAGCCGATGCTTCCGGCTACGAATTTGATTTCAAGCAGCATCAGCTGTCCGTCATAACCCATCAGTTTGCGGGTTAATCCACCATCTACGTCCACGGTCGGAAGCTCTGTTCCGAATAAAAAATTCTCGCTTTTTGTTGTCATAATTTATTGGTTTTTTATTTCTGAAAAATAATAATTGCCTGTAAATGTGATAGTTTTGTCGTTTATTATCGTTGTTCTTGTTTTTGCATTATCAAAATCTTTATTGGCTGTGATAAACAGAAATTGCTTACCGTTTTTCAAACTGATTTTCACAGCCGAAAATGCTTCATCATCTTTTATCAAATTCAATTCCGAAAGATTTGTTTCGTAACCTTCAGTCACTTCACGTGTCAAATCGTAAAGTCCGTGTGGCTCGATGACCGAAACAAAAGTATGATTGCTTGCTTCGGGCTGGCGAATCAGAAAGCAAGCTGTATTCCGCAGGTTGAAATTCGGATCATTTGCACCAATACGCGTCAGTTTAAATTCAGTCAGTGTGTCGGCGAGCGTTGTAATACTGTAAAACCGGTTTTGGTTTACAAAGGTAAAATTGGCTGTTGGTTTAGCAGTGTTTCCTGTTGCCTCCAGCCACAGGTGCTGGTAGCCGTTTTTCTTGCCAAATGGTTTTAGGTTGGATGTGTTTTTTTGAACCGTAAAATCAGTCGAAATCACTTGACCATTGTAATAAAACGGGAAATCGAGCTGATGAACCGTATCGGATTTTACCCTGAAAATATCAATCGCAAGCGGAAATTCAAAGGCTTTATTCGTCAGCAAAGCGACAGTCCTGTTTAGTATAACACCGTTGTAAGCATTTCGCTCAACCCCTGAAACAACCTGAATTCCTGGATTTTCGGCACTAAAGTAATTAATATCCGAGTGAAATTTCGACGATGTTTTTATATCTCCGTTGAAATCACTTTTTCCATCCACCGTAACCGTATTGTGAGCAATGGTTTGTGAGCCCCAGCTGTGATTTTCTTTAGTATAGCCGCCGCCGTCTTTGGGCTCAATATTCAGAAAACGCACTGCACCATAATCGGGCAATATACAATTTCCGTTATCATAAAACACCATCGAAAGTTTGTCGTAATGCCCGTGTGACAGTCCGTGTGAAGTGGCTTTAAAAGTCAAACAGCTTTGTTTATCGCCGTTTCTGGTACGTAAAATCGCTATTCCGCCTTCATCGCCTTTAGCTCCATCGCGCAGCAATGCAGGTTTCAGCTCAAAAGTCGGAATTTTTTCAACAGCAACGGCTCTTGCAACTGCCAGTCCCTCGCCGCTAACGATGCAGGAGTTTTGCTGACGGGCAATGTCAAGCAGTTGTTTGTTGGCTGGATTGTTTTTATAGGCAATATCCACCGCGTAAACGATTTCCTGTGTTTGATAGGTTTTGTAAAGCGCATCGTTTAGATAGAAAAATTCGCCCTTATAGGCGCATTGCAAAGCCGTATTTACCGCTTTATCCAGAATTCTGTTGCGATAGCTGAAAATATTAAGTTCGGGTTGCTGATTCTGAATCACCTGCGCGAAAGTCATAAACGGCCAGATGGCATATCGTTGATAATAAGGACCTTCGGTGTAATATCCATCGGGCGAAAATAGCATTTCCAACTGACGGAAAAAGCCGCTTTTCCCGTCTTTTTTCGAGCCATACAATGCTTTGGCAACCAGTTCTTTATCACCCATCGCATAGCCAATCATTCCCACAGCCGACAAAGCCCAAGTGCCGTGATTGTGCATTTTGTTGAATGTTTCATAATTGCTCTCATTCCCGTTTGACAGGAATTCTGCCATTGGTTTAAACAACTTATTTTCTATAGTTTCTCTGTCGTTTTTCGAAATGAAGTTGTATACACAATCGTAGGCATTGGCCGTGTGAACCAACCAAACCGCATCGTTCAGCGTTTGCCAAAACAGCTTTCCGCGTGCTTCGGATTTGATAACCGGATGCAGATCGAGCGTTGGATATAATGCCGCATATTTCAGCAGCATATCCTTCACAAACTGAACATATTTCGGGTTGCCGCTAATCTGAAACATAATTCCGGCAGCATTCATTGCGTAATAGTTGCTTTTATGCTTTTCGTGTGTGTAACCGCCGCCGCCATCCTTCGGAACCGGCACTTCCATTTTTTCGGCCAGAGCTTTGTCGGCAATAACTTTAAGTTCGTCGACCGATTTATCAAAAGCCGGATATTTTCCAACAGACGCTTTTATTTCCTGAACGGCTTTTGCGGTCAGAAATAAATTGGGATGTTCAACTGCAAAAGTGCTTGACGCAGCAAATAAAACAGCGATGAATAAGCTGAATTTCGGACGCATACTTAATCGATTATAATTTTTTCAGAATGTTTTTTTCCATTTACCGCAACGAAACTGAGAATATATACACCTGCTTTGGTCTGCAAATTGTTTGACAAAATACCTTCCTGAAGGTTTTGTACAAGTACCTGATTGCCTGAAGTATCAAAAACCCGCAATTTTCCGGAAATGCTTGTATTGGTTATCAACATTTGGTTTGAAACAAATGCTTTAAAACCGCTATCTAATGTTATAGTTTTTATGTCGGTCAATAATCCATTGAAAAACGAAGCACCTGTCGTTGACCGGTTTGGCATGATGCGGCTTGTTGACCCTGAAGTCTGACTGCAACCTGGAACTTTGGCTGATGTACCTCTATCACGTCCACGAATATCAACCGTTATTTCGGGATAATCAGTTGTGACATAAGATAATAAAGCTGATGTTGAGCTAGGTTCATACATGTTGATGCTTGTGCCAGCCAACGCAAGTTTCGTATCTTTTCCGGTGATTACCTGAGTTCCGGTTGCTGTAAAATTAGTATATTTCCCCTGATTCATTAAATTATTTTTCCATGTTACATCCATTGCAATATCGATTTGGTCAACATCCACATTGACGTTTGAAGATGTGCTATTGTAAACGTTATTATGTGCAATTACAGAACCAATTGGTGGCATGGTGTAAGTGGTTCCACTGTTGTAATTAATACTGAATGACTGGCTACAATCAACTATAGTATTGAAAGTTACCAAAGCATTTTTTACCTGAAAATATTCATTTGCCAACGAATTTAATTTTCCTCTCATCATACAAATTGCCGATCGGGAATCTGTTCCACGAAGTTTGTCAAAATAATTATTGTACACTTTATGACTTTCGCCAATTATACGAACACCTCCGGAACCTGAAATACCATTCCCGAAAAAATAATTTCCTTCTACCGTGCTTGCGTTTCCATGCCTCAGAGTTAACATTCCACGACATTCGAAAAAAAGATTGTTGCTAAACAAATTCCCACAGGATTTGTTGGAAATAATTTCAATTTCACCGTTGCAATGTTCGAAGAAATTATTCGTAACCTGAATTCCTGCGGTTTGCATGGAGGTTGAACTATCTCCAAGCCGCATAATTTCCTGACCGTTTAATTCTGCGCCGGTGGCATCAACATTTGAATTCCTGTAACCAAAATAATTATTGTCCACAATATGATTTGGTATAATTCCGGCTGTAAGCCAAACCACCAACAGGGTGCCCATATTGCTTTTATTCTGAAAACTGCAATGATCCACCCTGTTATTGGCTCCATAAAGCGAAACCCATTTCGTATCTATTGTACTGTCGGCCGGATTACAATCAACAATTGCACAGTTTGTTACGCGGCAGTTGTTCGCAAATTCAGATGAAGAAGTTCTGAATCCGATTATTTCGGAAGTACTCAGATTTCCGTTTTTGAAGAAAAGACCGGAAACTTCGATGCAACTACCTGAAAATCCAATATGTGAAGCACCGGTAAGAATTACTAAGCCCGGAGTCTGAGCCATTAAAACAATTGGCTGAGCTGCTGTACCTGTTGCTTTAAAGGATACAACCTGATTTGTCCATGTTCCGTTTTTCCACTCAATGGTATCACCGGCACTCCAGCTTCCACTGTTAACCTGTGTAGCTGAAGTTACCTGAGTTTTTCGGGCGTTTACTGTCAGTGAGCAAATTGTGAGAATAAATAAAAGCAGTTTGTATTTCATTTTTAATTAAATATCAGATTTTGTTTTATGTCCTTTAATTTTTCTTTATAATAAATTTCAAAAAATGGTCTTTGTGATAACAAGTCGGCACGATACAGCTGTAAAAATAGCTTTTTTTGAGCACCGTCCCAATCGGAAATTTGCTGGTATGGAAAGGCACTTTTCGGCTTTCCTGCAAACTGGGCCACATATTCCAACGCTTTACTAATACTTCTGCCATCCTCAGATTTCAGATTATATAAATCAACATCCATTGTCTTGGCAATGAAGCAGATATCAAGTATATGAATCAGATTAAATACTGAGTAATGAAGCGCTTTGGTTCGAACCAACTCGGCCGGTTGTTTACCATCCGGCTCAATTTGCGCGAAAAGCCTGCGTGCCGGAAAATCATTCAGGTTTTTACGTGCAATATCCTCTTTCCCAACAAACAACGCATACCGAATTGCCTGAACATCAAATGCTGTTCCATGGTTATTTTTAGCGTTATATTCCTGATTACCAACTTCGGAAGTCATCATCCATTGCAGGTACTCATAAAACCAGTTTTTCAGTTTCTGAAGGTCGGCCTCGGTTAACGATGGTGATTTTTTGAGCAATTCCACTCCATCAAGCAGTTCAACAAACCGATACGTTTCAATCATCCCTGCACCGCGACCTTTCCCGCCTAACCGACCGTAAATGGTCTGTCCGAAATTCAGATTCGGATTCATTCTGGTTGCCGGATTCAAAAACCAGATACGCAGATTATCGACTGCTTTCGCTGCATATCTCTCATCCGAAGTGAGTTGATAGGCAAGCGACAATTGAACAACCCCATAAATGAGCGAACCCATATTTTTCTTATCGGGTGTTAAAACCGCTTTGTTTGATTCGCCATCCCGGCGGATATACGGCCCGGTCGGATTTGCCGGATCAGGCCAGTAATAAGGCGCACAACTTATATAGTCATGTTTATCACCGCTTGGAGCTGGTTTCTCTTTTTCAACTACCGAAGCAATTTTCTTTTTAAGTAGTTTGTCGGCATCTTTCACAATCTGCTCTGTCAACCCTGGATTTTCTATTTTTGCCCGATTCAACTTTTCGATATTCCAAAGCAGCGGCTGACCGGAAGTACTTCCGATAGTCAGGATAAAGATTATGAAGCAAAAAACGGTTTTTTTCATCGATAAGTTTTAGTAAAACAATACATTATCATCTTTATCCGAATCGCTTATTTTGTTTCTGTAGAACTTCACATAAACAGGTTTTGTGAGAAATTTATCTGCACGATACAGTTGCCAGCAGAGCTTTTTCTGAACGCTGTCCCATTCCTTAATCTGTTTGTACGGAAAATGGCTTTGCGGTTTTCCCACAAACTGAGTCAGAAAATCAATTGCTTTCAAAATGCTTCTTCCATCCTGTGATTTAGCACTAAATAAATCAACGTTCAGGGATTTTGCCAGACAACACATATCTAAAATATGAGTCAGGTTGAAGGTGGAATATCCTAACGCGGTGGTGCGTGCAAGTTCGAGCGGCTGTGAGCCGTCAGGTTCAATCTGCGTGAAAAGCCTGCGTTCGGGGAATTCAGCAATAAATTTACGGGCAATATCTTCCTTACCCACAAAAAGTGCATAGCGTGTTGCCTGTACATCAAAAGCTGTTCCATGATTATTTTTTGCAGTGTATTCCTCGTTGCCGATTTCAGTGGTCATCATCCAGTCCAGATAGGATGAAAACCAGTTTTTCAATCCTTCTGCAACTTGCGGAGTAAAGTGTTTTGACGTTTTAAGTAATTCCACACCATCCAACATGTCCATAAACGAATAAGTATCGATAATGCCTTCTCCACGCCCTTTTCCATTATTTCGTCCGGTAATGGTTTGGCCGAAATTCATATTCGGATTCATTTTTGTAGAAGGATTTAAAAACCATTTACGAAGATTCTGAACAGCTTTTTGGGCATAACTTTCATCTGAAGTCAGATAATAAGCCACCGATAAATCTTTTACACTTTTAGCCATAGTAGCTAAAATCCCTCGATCAAATTTGTCAATTTCACGATTCACAACCCCATCTTTTCTGATATACGGACCACCGGGATTTTTGGGATCTGGCCACCAGTAACGTCCGGCACTGATATAATCATGTTTATCACTACTGGGTGGAAAGGTTTCCTTATCCATTACAGTAAGGATATCTGTCGACATTGCCCTGTCGGCGGCTCTCAGGATTGATTTTGCAGCTTCGGAAGTCAGTGATTTCTGCTGATTCAGTCTGTCGATATTCCACAGACGAGTTTGACCAAAAACAGCTGATAAACAGGAAAACAACAATACGATATTAAAAACGAATTTTTTCATAGATAAGCAGAATACAAGCTTTTATTTGCTGATTTTATAAACATCACTTTTCTTTCCGGCGGTCAGCATAGGAAAATCATCGGTACGGAACGGACTTGCAGGCAGACCGGCATTGTTGAACAGATTTCCTTCACTCCAATTTGCCCAACCGTAACGCACGGCTATCGGTTTCGAAATGCTCTCGGCATAAACCACAATCTGATTTCCTTTGATTTCAGCTTTGGCAGGAATAAAGTTTTTATCATCAGCACAGATACTGAATCCCAGCAATTCGCCATCGGTTTTCAGGCCACCGTACACAAAATCGAAAGACAAAATAGCCTGATTTCCTTTAAATTCCACATTTTTATATACCGGTCCGGAATAAGGCACAGTAATACCATAAACGTTATTAAACGCGATAGCAGCCAATCGCTTTCCAACCTGTTCTTTTCGGGGAGGGTGAATGTTGTCTTTTTCGCCGATATCCATGGTCACTGCCATTCCTGTGTTTTTTACTTTTTGCCAGGTCAAAAGTTGAGCTTCACGTTGTTCCGGCCAGATTGGTCGGTTGTTGGCATCCGCTTTTCCATAATTTGCTAACTGAACAAACAGAAACGGCATATCGGGATTCTTGAAATCGTTACGCCATTCGGCTATCAATGCAGGAAATAAGGTACGATATTGTTCTGCCCGACCGGAATTATGTTCGCCCTGATACCAGATGACACCTTTTATCGAATACGGAATACAGCGCTCCAGCATGGTGTGGTAAAGTCCATACGGACGATTGAAATGTTTTTCACCCATCGGTTCCTTTGGTGCCACAACTTTCGTGTTTCCGGCTTTTACCGAATCGCGGTAGGCTTTTGTTTCAGCCTGATAAGCACTGAAAAGTTCTTCGTATTTCTTTTTGCCCATTTCGCTTAAATAGCTTTCATAATTTTCAACGATGGGCGAAGTAACAGGACTTTTCAGCAACCAGTCGCGGGTCATCCAGGTTTCTGCACCAGAACCGCCTTTGTAGCAGCAAATTACACCAACCGGAACATTCAGTTTTTTCTGAAGGTCTTTGGCAAAATAATATCCCACAGCAGACATTTCAGCAACATTATTTTCATATGTTGCGGTGTGCCAGTTCATATCACCTTTACTTTTATATCCTTCATATGGTTTGTATGGAACCATCACGAATCTGATATTTTTATTCGTTGCATTGGCGGCTTCTTCTTTTCCTCCAACAGCATTTTGTAGCATAAAGCCCATATTCGATTGTCCACCGGCAATCCAGACCTCACCAACATATATTTCGTTGATTTTCAAGGTTTCTTTTGCCGAACTAACAGACATTTCATATGGTCCGCCTTCCTTCAAAGAAGCTATGTTGACACTCCATTTTCCGAATTGATCACTTTTGGATTGAAGCTGTTTTCCCTGAATACTGACAGAAACACTGGAAGTTGGAGCTGCAGTTCCCCAAACAGTAACTTTGGCATTGCGCTGAAGTACAGCGCCTTCGTTGAAAAGTTCGCCAAGTTTTAGATTTTGAGCATTTACAAGGCTGAAAATGAATAATCCAACAATAATTAGTTGAGTTCTGAAATTGTTTCTCATGATTATTTAGTTTGTTTTTTGATTAAGAAGGGTTCTATTTTTTTAGCGAAGAGTTTGTAACAATCTGCATTTACATGCAAACTGTCACCAGTGAATAATTCTTTCCGATAAGTGTCGTTTTCGTTTAGCACCACTGAAGCGATATCTACATATTTCAGATTCGGTTTTGTAGCTGCAAATTCTTTCATTTTTGCATTATATTCTTTAAACTGTTCGCGTTGAGCATTCCGGCGCGGACTGTATTTTACCGACAATAAAACGATCTGAGTTTTTGGTAATTTTATCTCGGTTTGCTGAACAAACTTCTTTAAATCCGCAAATAAAGTTTCAACCGGAATTCCGCCGCCCAAATCGTTATCTCCTTCGTAGAGCACCACCTGAGCCGGCTTGTATTGATAAACGAATTTATCGGCAAAATAAATAGCTTCAGCAAGTCGTGAACCTCCAAATCCATGATTCAGGATATTGGATTGCGGAAAATAGCTTTGCATATCAGTCCATTTTCTCAATGTAGAACTGCCAATAAATACCACCAGATTGTTTGAGTCAATCCCTTTTTTATCTTCCTGAGCAAACTGCGCTATTTCTTTTGCATATTTATCCTCCTTCGATACCGATTTGTTTTGTGCTTTAACTGGCTGTAAATTAATTGCCAGCAATGAAAGTGCTATCCAGATTCCGGAAATAAATACAGTATGCTTCGAATATTTTCTCATTTAATAATTACTTTATAATTTGATTCTGAAAGTGCGGTCTTCACTTTCACGATAAACAAACCTGATTGGTTGAGTTTAATAGTATTTTCGTGACTCTGAACTAACAATCTACCCATACAATCATAGACTGAAGTGAGCGTTTTTTCGTTGGATATAATATTTAGATTGTTTCCAGAAAGATTTAAATTAATATTGTTGTCTTTCGATTGACAAACAGAAGAAATTGCTTGTGAATTTATCACTTCACCCAAAAAGGCTATTACTTCAGTTTCCATTTGGGTATTATAAGCATCGGGGAAACCACCATGACCACCACCGGGTACTGTCAGAAATTTATTTTTCACTCCGGCTGCCTGCAATTTTGCCTGTAATCGTACCGATTGTGTGTAGGGAATAGTTGGGTCGGCATCGCCGTGAATAATGTATGTTGGAGGTGTATTAATATCTATCATTTCGTAAGGTGATAGTGATTTTACAAAAACTGAATCAGTATAACGAGATCCCAACCAAGCAACCATTCCAGAATAAACCGGAGCGAAGGTCATTAAATCAGCAGCACCGTATTTGTCGATCACGGCCATAACCTTAATTGTGCCTGCATATTGCTGACAATCATTATCATAGATTCTGTTATTTTGCAAATAGCCACCTGTCAGTGCCAAATGTCCTCCGGCCGAACCACCCTGAAATACAATTTTAGTCCGGTCAATATGCAATTCATCGGCATGATTCAGCAAATACTGCATAGCTCCACGCACATCTTCAACAGCTGCAGGAGCAAGAATTTCGTTGCGCATGCGGTATTCCACATTGGCCACTGCCCAACCCTGATTGAAATACATATTGAAACCACCCTGTTCTTCTTTAGCACCGCTTACCCAGCCGCCACCATGCATATTGATAACTACCGGAACCGGTTTGACTGCATCAGTTGGATAGTAAATATCCATACGGCAATTCGTGCTGTTCACATTTTTGTAAACCACGTCAAGCAATCCATTGTAATTGGAAGGATATGCTACAGAGTGAATAGTCTGGAAATTTACTGTAATTGCTTTTGATAAGTTTGTGGCATTTCCCGCTTCAATAAATGTTCCGGTTGAAATACTCAACGTGTAATTTTTATTGGCTGAACTTGTAGTTGTCAGCGCTACCGGCATAGTAACTGTTGTTCCCGAAAATTTGCAACTATCCAACGGAAGTAAAACTCCATTCAGTAATATAGTACCACTTCCTTTCTGAACACTTTTATTGAAAGTAAGCGTAATGGTCTTTTTCAGGTTCGAAAAGCATATCTCACCTTCTGCGGGCGAAGAACTTCTGAGTGTCAGATCAAGTGTTTCCTGAAGTGTGCGGGTGACAATTTTATAGACATAAAGTCCGCTTCCTGTATTGTTGGCGATTCGTAGTTTTGTTTCAGAGTTTCTTACCAAAGGAATCACATAAACACTATCAGGAGTTTTAATGGTAGTATATGTTCCAACCGTCTGCCAGGCATTATTCACCAATTCTTCCAACCTGAAACTCATAGCTGTAGTACCCGTTACAGCATGAATCTCCACTTCACCAACGGTAGTGAGTGTAGGAAACTCTATAGCTCCCGATTGTGTATTCCGATCAACTGCTATACGGTTTGTGTGGGTTTCGCCATTAGGACAAGTCATTGTACCGGTATACAAATATGCTTTTACCAGATTAAATCCATTAATGGTTGAAGAAGGATAGTTACCGGTTGTGTAGGCTGTACTTGCAATAGTTCCCCACGTTCCATCGCCAAAATTAGTACTGATTTTAGCCACAGAAGTTGGTGGTGTAACAGGAATAGTAGTCTGGTATTTCGACAATTCAATATCATCCACCACAAACCAGCCTAAATTTACAAAATTAGGATCAGTAGATACTGTGGCGTAAAAAATCACTTTAAATGTTGATAAAGAGTCTTTTATCGGAATTGAAATCTTTGTAAATCCGGGCGTTGATGCTTTATTGGGGAAATTAAATGCATTATATGTACTTATTATTGTTGTATCGGTGCCAACAACCTTACCCACATAAAGCGTCATGTAAGTGGCATTGGCATTTTTTGAAACGTAGAATGATAAAGTATCAGCACCCGTCACCTGAGGACTGATAAGGTTTTTTCCGTACCTACCCGAACCAGCAGGATCAAACTTTATGGCATACGCTCCTGAGAATGTGAGTCCGGTATGATTTACTGAAGTTGTAGAGCTGCATTGCCTTGTCCATCCGGCAGGAGACGAACTGGCAAATCCTTCCTGAAAATGATAATCGGTTGCACTGATTCCTAAGGAAGTGATTAGAAAAAACAGAGAAATCAGTAATGATTTATACATATTATTATGATTTTACAATATATTGGTCAACCAATTTTTAATCGCGAACAAAGTTACTATGATTGTCAATAATAAAAAAGAAAACAGGCTGTTTTTTCTTGAAATATGTTGCAAAACATTTAATAAGACAAGACTTTAGTGGTTTAAAAAAAAATAACCGGAGTTTAATGGCATATTACCATTAAAACTCCGGTTAAAAATTCCAGTTTATCTACTTTAGGTCTTTATTCTTCGAGCGTACTTAAATCACCATCGGGCAAGCCCAATGCACGGGCTTTCAATACGCGTCGCATAATTTTTCCGCTTCGGGTTTTGGGTAACTGATCTACGATGGTTATGGCTTCAGGTTTAGCAATTGGTCCCATATGTGTAACCATATGGTTTATAAGGTCGTGTTCCATTTCCAGACTTGCTTCGTAGCCGTTACGTAGAATGGCAAAAATATGAATGCAATTCCCTTTTACAGGGTGCGGCAACGCGATGGCAGCCGATTCGGCAATGGCAGGATGACTTATCATAACGCTTTCTATTTCAGCACTTCCAAGGCGATAGCCACTCACTTTTATCACATCGTCGGTACGACCGATTATCCAGAAATAACCGTCTTCGTCCTTTTTTGCCGAGTCCCCGGTCAGATACCAGCCCTGCTTTTTGTATTTCGACCAGTAAATGTCGAGATAGCGATCCGGATCTTTGAAAATTCCTGCTGTCATTCCTGGCCACGGCGATTTTATTACCAGTGTTCCCTCCTCACCTGCTTTCACCTCATTTCCATCTTCATCAACTACAGCAATTTCATTCCCGAAAAACGGTTTTGTTCCCGATCCGGGTTTAAGAGGAGTAACCGGGAGTGGCGTAATCATAAAACCACCGGTTTCAGTCTGCCACCAGGTATCCATAATCGGACATTTACTGTTCCCTATAACTTCATGATACCAGCGCCAGGCCTCAGGATTAATCGGCTCGCCCACTGAACCAAGCAAACGCAGCGAACTCAAATCGTTACGGTTAGGCCACGAGTCGCCGAATCGCATTAACCCACGAATGGCTGTTGGCGAAGTATATAAAATGTTGATGCCGTAGCGTTCCACCATTTTCCACCAACGGTCGGGATATGGATAGGTTGGCGCACCTTCGTACATAATAATGGTGGCACCATTCATCAATGGACCGTAAACAATATAACTATGACCGGTAATCCAGCCCGGATCGGCAGCACACCAATAGCGGTCATCCGGTTTAATATCAAATACCATGCGATGTGTGGTTGAAGTGTAAACACTGTAACCGGCATGAGTATGAATCATAGCTTTAGGGCGTCCGGTTGAACCCGAAGTATAAAGTAAAAAGAGTGTATCATCGGCATCCAACTCTTCAGTATCGCATTTGGAGGAAGCAATTGGTAATGCTGCCAAATCATGATACCAGTAATCACGTCCATTTTCCATATACACATCTACATTGGTTCGTTTCACGGTAATGCAGATTTCCATGGTGGGCGAAAGTTCCATGGCTTTGTTGACCACCGATTTCATTTCAACCACTTTACCACGACGAAAACCGCCATCGGCTGTAATTACCACCCGACTATTGGCATCATTGATTCTATCAGCCAGAGCTTCGTGACTAAAACCACCATACACCACGCTGTGAACAGCACCAATTTTAGCACAAGCTAACATAGCAAAAATCTGTTCGGGTATTTGCGGCATATAAATCGTCACCACATCGCCTTTCTTCACACCCATGCTTTTCAGAATATTGGCAAACTGACATACCTCACGATTCAATGCATGATAAGAGAATGAACGGACATCTCCCGGTTCACCTTCCCATATCAAAGCCAGTTTATTTCGCACTTCCGTATGTTGATGTCGGTCAATAGCGTTATGAACGATATTCGTCTTTGCCCCACTAAACCATTTGTAAAACGGAGGATTGGAATCATCAATTACCTTGTCCCATTTTTTGTACCACGAAAGTTTCTCGCCTTGTTCAGCCCAAAATTGTTCACGGTTTTCAATTGAATACTTGTAAAGCTCATCATATTCTTTCACATTAGCCTGATTGACAATATCCTGTGATGGAAAATAAAATTTGTTTTCTGTCGGATTACTCATGTATAAAATTATTAAGTTATAGTTAGATTTTGCTCAGGTATTTGTTTCCTGAACAGGTTTTTTGAAAATTCGCGCGATTAACAATACTATTGTTACAAGCCAGCCAAGTGGATATGGAATCATAGTTATACCCCACCAGAGAGAATACCTTGAATTTCCACCTATACCGCCCAACCATGTAAACAGCCATAAGAAAAATACACCTACAATAATTGCAAAAGTGCTGTATATAAATACTTTCCAGTGACGATCTTTAGTCAGAAAAGTTGATAATGCAACCAGAATACTACCAACCAGAATTCCGACAGAACCTTCCATCGGGTCTATGGAAGACAAACACATGGCAACGACACCGGCTATATAAACAACGCGGAGCCAATTAATATTTACTTTCATTTTTATATTTTTTCATGCGTATTACTGAAATATTTCCGTAATTAAATTCATTTTACTTACATACATTAAGCAAACTATACGTTTTTAAGATTCTGCAAATATAAACCGTTACAGTGTGAATGCTCCTTTTTTTATATTTTATTTAGAATTAAACAAAATAATGAAGGTTTGTTTGGCAACAAAAAAAAGCCGGTAATCTGAATTTCAGATTACCGGCTTAAATTTTTAAGCTTACTTATTTGATATCTTAAAGTGTTTTTCTAACTTCCGTTTCTTCGTAACTTTCAATCATATCACCAACGCGGATATCGTTGTAGTTCTTGATGTTAAGTCCACACTCGTAGTTTGTACCAACCTCTTTTACATCTTCCTTAAAACGTTTCAGAGAATCCAACTCTCCCGAATAAACAACTATGCCATCGCGAATAATGCGGATTTTATTGCTGCGTTTGATTTTACCTTCACGAACCAAACATCCGGCAACAGTTCCAACTTTCGTGATTTTAAAGACTTCAATAATTTCAACTGTAGCAGTAATTTCTTCCTTAATTTCAGGAGAAAGCATACCTTCCATAGCTGACTTGATTTCTTCAATTGCATCGTAAATAATGGAATACAAGCGGATATCAATTTCTTCTTTATCAGCCATTTTGCGGGCTGTAGAAGTAGGTCGAACCTGGAATCCGCAAATAATAGCATTGGATGCAGCGGCTAACATGATATCTGAATCGGAAATGGCACCCACAGCTTTGTGTATTACATTCACTTGAATATTTTCAGTAGAGAGTTTGAGCAACGAATCAGAAAGAGCTTCAACCGAACCATCCACATCACCTTTCACAATGATATTAAGTTCTTTGAAATCACCAAGTGCGATACGGCGACCCAATTCGTCGAGTGTAAAGTGCTTTTTAGTACGGATACTTTGTTCACGTTGTAGTTGTTCACGTTTGTTGGCAACCTGACGAGCTTCCTGTTCTGAAGCCATCACATTAAAGTTGTCACCTGCCTGAGGTGCTCCGTTTAAACCTAAAACCAATACCGGTTCAGCTGGTTTTACTTCCGTAATACGTTGATTACGTTCGTTAAACATAGCTTTTACTTTTCCAAAATATGTTCCGGCAAGGATTACATCACCCTGACGAAGTGTACCGTTTTCAACCAAAACTGTTGATACATAACCGCGACCTTTATCCAGCGTTGATTCAATGACAGAACCTATAGCTCGTTTGTTAGGATTAGCTTTCAATTCAAGAATTTCAGCTTCAAGCAACACTTTTTCAAGCAACTCTGCAATACCATCACCTTTTTTAGCCGAAATATCCTGCGATTGGTATTTTCCACCCCAGTCTTCAACCAGGTAATTCATTTGTGCCAGCGTTTCCTTGATTTTTTCGGGATTTGCACCCGGTTTATCTACTTTATTGATGGCAAAAATCATAGGAACATTTGCAGCCGCAGCGTGATTGATTGCCTCAATGGTTTGCGGCATCACGTTATCGTCGGCAGCCACAATAATAATGGCAATATCGGTCACTTTTGCTCCACGGGCACGCATTGCGGTAAATGCCTCATGACCCGGAGTATCAAGGAACGTAATTCGTTGTCCGTTTTCGAGTTTCACATTATATGCCCCGATATGCTGCGTAATACCTCCGGCTTCTCCGGCAATTACATTGGCTTTACGGATATAATCGAGCAGCGAAGTTTTACCATGGTCGACGTGACCCATAACGGTTACAATCGGAGCACGTGGTAACAAATCTTCTTCGGTATCAACTTCTTCTTCACCAATAGCCTCAATAACATCAGCACTTACATATTCTGTCGAAAATCCGAATTCTTCGGCAACAATGTTGATTGTTTCTGCGTCCAACCGTTGATTGATAGAAACCATCAACCCAATATTCATACAGGTTGCAATAACCTGATTTACACTCACATCCATCATCACAGCCAATTCGCTGGCAGTTACAAATTCAGTCAGTTTAATTACGCTTTCCTCATCGCGTTCGCGTTGAGCCTGTTCCTGTTGACGTGCACTAACACTATCTCGTTTATCACGGCGATATTTAGAACCTTTCCCTTTTTTATTGGCACCCGAAAGACGAGCAAGGGTTTCTTTTATTTGTTTCTGTACATCTTCCTCGTTTACAACTGTTTTCAGAGGTTTTTTAGTCCTGTCCTTGTTATTTCCTCCCGGCTGTGGTTTTGCATTTCCGGGCGTAACTTTCTTCGGTTGAGCAAAGCCCTGAACATTGGTCTGAGCTGCTTTTGTGATGTCAACTTTCTGATTTGAGAACCGTTCACGTTTTTTCTTTGGATGACCTGAGTCTGTTGCCGTTGCAGCTCCTCCCAAAACTAACTTCTTGTCATTTGCAAGGGGCTTTTTGCCATCTGAATAAATTTTACTCTTTTCATCACGTTCCTTGCGCTTTTGTTCCTTTGTCTTGGCTTTTGGACGAGTGCTTTGGTTCAGTAAATCCAGATCAATTGTTCCGATTACAACCGGTGAAACATCAATTGTATTTTTTCCTAATGTAAATATCTCATCTTCAATAACTTCTACTTTTTCGGCAACAATCTCTTTTACCGGTACTTCCTGCTTCTCGGCAATAGGTTTTTCAATCGTTGCAGGCTCAACTTTTACTTCTTCTTTAGCTGTTACCGGAGTTTTATCAGCTTGTTTTTCCGGAACTTTTGATGCAGGTTTTTCTTCTGCAACAGGTGTTGCTTTTACAGGTTCCGGTTTAGGCGTATCAATTACTTTAGGCTCTTCTTTCTTAACAGGTTCGGCTTTTTCTACAACCGGCTTCTGAACTTCCTGAATTGTTTCTTTCTCAACTTTTTCGGCAGGTTGTTTTGGTGCAGCAGGTTTTGCGTTTGCATTCAAATCAATTTGTCCTACAGATTTAAATTGAGGCAATTTGTCCTGAGGTACAGAAACAGAAATAGTTTCCGGCTTTTTTTCAACCGGTTTTGGTTGATTGTAACCTTCAATTGCAACAGACGGAGCTTTTTCTTTCAATGAACGCTCCTGACTTAACCGCTCCGATTCCAGTTTCAGAGCCATATCTTTATTAAATTCCTTGGCAAGCAAAAGGTATAAATCGTCCTCTAATTTCAGATTGGGATCCAGAGGAAATTTATGACCTTTCTTTGCTAAAGATTCGATAGCGGTATGTATTCCGATATTCAAATCCTTACAGGCTTTACTTAATCTTATAGACATATATTTTTGATATTTTTACGTTTGATGTTTAGTGTTCCGTGTTTATTTTCAGAGTTTCACCATTTTCTATTCAACACGAAACGTGAAACTTTAAACGAGAAACGGAATCATTCTTCCTCTTCAAATTCGGAAGCCAGAATAGCCAACACTTCGTCGATGGTTTCTTCTTCCAAATCAGTACGTGTTATCAAATCCTGACGCGAAATGGCAAGAACACTCTTGGCTGTATCGCAACCGATAGCTTTAAGTGCATCAATAACCCACTGATCTATTTCGTCGCTGAATTCGTCCAGGTAGATATCTTCAGTGTCTTCATTTTCATCCATTTCGCGGAACACGTCAAGTGTATATCCGGTAAGCATTCCGGCTAGTTTGATATTCAAACCTCCTTTACCGATAGCTTGTGAAACCTCTTCAGGTTTCAGATAGATTTCAGCTTTTTTCTCAACTTCATTCAAGCGGATTGAAGATATTTTCGCAGGGCTTAATGATCTGGAAATAAACAAACTAAGATTGTTTGTATAATTGATAACATCAATATTTTCGTTGCGTAACTCACGAACGATTCCATGGATACGTGAACCTTTCACACCCACACAAGCTCCAACCGGATCAATGCGATCATCGTACGATTCTACAGCCACTTTGGCGCGTTCGCCGGGGATGCGTGCAATTTTTTTAATGGTAATCAACCCTTCATGAATTTCAGGCACTTCCAGTTCGAAAAGTCTTTCGAGGAAAACGGGAGAAATACGTGAAAGGATAATTTTCGGGTTATTATTTTTATTCTCAACCACAGCCACAACCGCACGTACCGTGTCACCTTTGCGGTAAAAATCGGTTGGGATTTGTTCTGTTTTAGGCAAATAAAGTTCATTTCCTTCATCGTCAATCAGCAACATTTCTTTTTTCCAGATTTGATAAAGCTCGGCACTTACAATCTGGCCAACCATATCACTGTATTTCGCAAATACATTGTCCTTCTGAAGTTCAAGGATTTTCGATGAAAGTGTTTGGCGAAGTGTCAGAATTGCTCTTCGGCCAAAGCTCATAAAATCAACCGTTTCGGTAACATCTTCACCAATTTCAAAGTCTTCTTCAATTTTGTGTGCTTCAGTAAGCGTTATTTCCGTGTTAGGATCCTGGAGGTCTTCATCGGCAACAATAGTACGGTTACGATAGATTTCAAAGTCACCCTTATCAGGGTTGATAATCACATCATAATTTTCGTCTGTTCCAAACAATTTTGAAATCACATTACGGAATGACTCTTCCATTACACTTATTAATGTACTTCTGTCGATGCTTTTTAGCTCCTTAAATTCCGAAAAGGTATCAATTAAGCTAACTGTTTCTTTTTTGCTCATGGCTTATTTGAATCTAATAATATATTTTGTATGTTTTATTTCTTCGTATTTAAACGTAAGGCTTTCTATCACTGTCACTTTGCGCTTCGAACCTTCGGGTTTTTCTGTTTTCTCAATTTCCAGTACAAATTCCGTTTCACGTACTTCAGCCAGCATTCCGGTAAATTTCTTACCAGTTTTGGTTAGCACCTCTACCTCGTTATCAATATTTTTCTCGTACTGTTTTATTACTTTGAACGGCTCGGTCAGTCCCGCTGAACTTACTTCCAGTTCAAAATCTTCCACTTCTCTATCAAATTGAGCCTCAATATGTTTATTTAGCTCGGCGCAAAAGTCGATAGAAACACCTTCAAAAGAATCAATTTCTACTGAAATTCGATTATCAGGAGTGATTTTCACATCCACCAGATAATAATCTGTTTCAACAAGATAATTTTCAACTATCTGATTTATAGCCTCTTTTAAAATCATATTTGAGTTATAACAACAAACGAGGGGACTGTTGTCCCCTCCTCCATATTCTATTTCGGGGACAAAAGTACAAAATAATTCTTTATAACACAAAGATTTATGAAAATATTCAATCAAATGATGATTTTCGGTTCTTTGAATTCAGGGGACTGCAATTCTGTTTTACACAAAAGCCCCTGCAAGTTCATGCAGAGGCTTTTCATTTGAAAAACAAGCAGATACCTAAGAAACTGTCAGGCATCCAAGATACTGACTTGTGGAAACGATAGTCGGATCAGTTTCTGACCTGAAGAACAGATAAAACAGCAGGTTATCTCCTGTTTCGGCATAAGGCAATGCCAGTGTTCCGGTCTTGCTTCCACGTGTTACAGCACTGTCTGAGTAGCTGATTTCAGCTTTATCGACGTTATAAACCACCATAACAGCCTTGTCTTTAGGATCGCACAATCCATTTTCAGAAATATCATCCCAACTGAATGTGATTTTATCATCTACAGCTTGTGCATTCGCCACAGCTTCACGGGCTAAGGGTCCCTCACTAATCAGCACTTTACTATAATCCAGCTCAAAATCAGGTGCTTCACCCGCTATGGCATTCTTTAAGGCATACTGACATGCGTAATTATACGGAGTCATGGCATCGCCTGACGCTTGTTTGAAGCTAAATTTAAGAATGAAATTAATAGCCTGCATAAATGCAGTTACTAAACCAAACTTGGTACGCTGATTAACCTGTGCTACACTATTAGAAGTGCGTGTCTTTTTGGTTTTGGCACGGATAATATCCTCACCTTTACGATTACTTGAACCTATTACGGTTCCAACGGTTCCTGTGAATCCTCCGAGGATTCCTAAAAACATTTTTCCCATTTTATTTTATTTTAAATTTGTTTGTTATTTCTATTTGTTTTGCCACTGTGTTAGTGTCGTTTCTTTATCTCACCCTGGTATTATTTTGTTCAATACGTACAAACATACCTGTATTCGGATGCATGTTCTATTTTGGTGGTGAGCGTGACCTCGGTCTCAAAGAGTCCCAAGACCTTTGAGTGTCTTTTTCGTAAACAATAAATTTTTTAGCCATATTACTTTATCTTTTAGCACTGCCTAAAAAAAATGCAGCGCAATAATTAAATTGTGCTGCAAAGTAATATAAAATAATTCCTCTAATAATCAAGCATTTACTTGTTTAATCTTGTATTCAAGAACAAACAAGTTTAAACAAGTTTAAACAAGAATAATCAAGCTGAATCAAGCTATTCTATTCGTTCTCTACTTTCTTTAACAGGTGATTCAGTCTGATATCTACACCTTCCAGGTTCGTTTTCTGATTGACTATGTGACCGATTACCGATTGATAGCTGCCAATATCCCTGTTAAAGTATGCCGACATTGCCGTATAAATTTCCTTCCCCTTCCCTTTGCCTATAGTAAGCAACGGAGGTGTATTTAGCTCCATAGCACCCAGCAACAATCTTATTGCCTTACCTTTTTCATTCGAAAATTCTTTGCGAATCTCCATTGCTATCTGTTCCCTTTTCTCATGAAGTATAAATTCAGGGAATGATTTTAAGTCTTTCAATTTTACTTCTATATTGCCACTCGATTCTTCGGGAGTAATTGCTTCAACTATTTCGAATTGGGTGTTCAGAAATCTTCCAAACAAACTTAAAACATCCTCCTTTAACACCGGACTTGAATGATACCTGCTTACAAAAAACTGATGATCAGCCATATTTTGAAGTAACAGGTTAAACTCTTCTTTTTTATTATCTGCCAACTTTATTTCCTCTAAGTCCAATACCTCCGATAATACCGGATGTCTTTTCCTCTGTAGCTCAGTCTCTCTTTTTTCTATTTCTTCTTTCAGTTTATTCAGTTCTAATTTTGCTACAAACAAGCGGTGTGAAATTCTTGTATAATAATGTTGTAGTTCGGTAAATTCCTGTGAAGTATATCGCTGAAAAACAGTTTTTTGTCTTTCAACAAATCTATTTAAATGCTCTATTACTATAATGTTTAAATGTGCTATAGTTGTACTATCTTTTTGCCAGTTTAATAGCACCTCAAACCGTTTATTTATTGCATTTTTCAGTTTATATGTTTGATTTATGGTAGAATAACTATTCCACAATTCAGTATCAAGACCCTCGAAGTCTATTAATTTAATTTCCCCGAAAGCATTCCGAATACTTGCTATAAAATTCTGACTTTTATCAAATATATATTTAGTTTCATCATTAAAGGGAGAAATCGTTTTAATTGTCTTTTCTAATATTTCTACTGTCTTATCTGTTTTCTCTAATTGCATACTACCTTACCAATTTATTGGGTTAAACTAAAAATCTATTGCCTGTTTCTTTTACAAATTTACATCGTTATTTTTATTCTGCAAAGTTTACCGACACTTTTTTCAACCTAATGCTAAAAAAAAGTGAACAGGCTGAGGGTCTGTTCACTTTTTGATTATTCTAACTTTCAATAAATCTCCTATCTTTTCAATTCTATCACCATCCCTGTACGTTTAAGCAGTTCTGCAACCGAAACTTCCTCCACGGTGGCCGTGCTTGTATTCGTAAACCATCCGCAAAACAGCACCTTTTTGTTGCTGAGCGACTGTACCACCTTCCAGCAATAATCGGGCACAGCCACGCGGCCTATCTTCTTCTTTCCAAAACTACCACCGCATACCACCAACAGCGAATCCGACTGGGACCACTCGCGCACCTGCTCTTCGTTCACTTTCCACACTCCCCTGTTCAGGTTGGGTGTTTGAGGCAGGCAGTTGTAATAGCGGAAGGTGAGCTCGTCTTTTGTGCAGTCGTACGCAAAATCCTCTGCATTGGCCAGGTGACCTTTATCGTAACCCGAACGGGCATAATCTTTATCGGTAGCCGTTTGCAGACTGTCAATATCGTTATAAAAGCGAAACCCTGCCCGGCTGCAATCACCCCCACCCCGGTAAAGTTTATAACTTATCCACAGGGGCTCATGCAGGGCATTGCTGAAATTTACAGTATAAATGGGGGTGCGGACTATGCTTTGGGCTGCCATATTCGTGCACAACAGGCATAGTGCCATCAAAGTAAACAGACTTATTTTGAAATGTTTTTGCATATCTTTTGTTTATATTTATTCAGACCTAACAGGTTTTCGAAACCTGTTAGGTCCTTGCGCTACAAATTAATCGTTATAATACTGATAATAAACATCTGACATGTCACCTGTAAAGTCATATCCACAATCGGAGGCCCATTTCAGACAATCTACACACCGAAGTTTGAATGAATCTAATAAGCTATTTTTATGCATATATTCCAATGCGGCTTTAAAGTTATTATAAGCACTGTTGTAGTATTGTTCCGACATATCCCCATAATCGTGTGTAAACTGACAAGCCATTTCGGGCAGAGTAAGCATCATATCTGCCAATAATTCCGGTGAGGGTTTCAATGCACGAAAATCGGCTATGGCTTTTTTGGCTACCGAAAAACGTGTTTTGGGTTCGGTATATTTTCCTTTTGGATAAAATTCATTGATAATAACGTTTCTGTACTTCTCAAACATTTCTTTTTCGTTCGGATTCAGAAAGAATTCGAGGTATTCCTTTACAGGCTTCATATTATCGTACATTTCCAGTACGGTTTCAATCATTTGCTCTTTAGGGAGTGATTGTAAGTATTTCTTTAAGCTTGCCTTTGACATATTTTGTTCTATTTGAAGAATTTTTTCCGCCCTTCTTACTTCAGGTTCTTCTTTATCTCTTCCAGCACCTGCCCCGGATAATTAAACACTTCCAGGTTCTCAAACCGTATCACCCGAATTCCCACTGAGTTCAAATATTCCGTTCGCCGTGCATCATATTCCTTACCTTCCTCCGTAAAATGTCCTGCTCCGTCAAGCTCCACGGCTAGTTTGTATTTCGGGCAATAGAAATCAAGCACGTAATGCCCCACACTAAATTGCCGTCTGAACCGTTCGCCTACCAGCTGTCTGTCCTTAATCATCACCCACAATGCCACTTCGGCAGCAGTCATGTGCTTGCGAAGCTTGCGCCGGAATGGTAGCATTTCAGGGCGGTTGTTGAGTTGGTCAGGCATGGTATGTTTTTTTTTAATATAATATAATCCCATCCCCCTGCGGGTACTTCCCTTTACAAAAGGGAAGATTTATTGGACGCGAGATTATTTACAATTAATAAGCATTTGTAAAAACACTCTAACATTAGACTTAATCAAATTTCAAATCAAACCCGCAAAATCACGAGCTTATTTTAATTAGAGCCACAAATCCCCGCACTTAGTAAATGTCCACCTTGCAGGGGGTCGATCCGCCAGCTGGCGGAGGAGGGGGTCATATTATATTTTCTTATATTTCTCTTTCTTCTTCCCCCATTTTCCCCTTTTTAAGGGGAATACCGCATAGCGGAATGGGTTACCTACCCATTCATCAGCATCGGCAATAACCAATCTCGAGAGATTCAGTTTCTACTTTTGCGTTACTAACGCCGAACCATGTGTTCCTCGTTACAAACCGAGGTGGAGTGTCGAAAACAATAATCAAAATTCATCTACTTTTAAGCTTAATCAATTGTTTGTTTGCCCAAAACACTTTACACAGTTAATTTCATATTGGTTGTGCAAAAATAATATATTACAATTAATTATTTTACTTTAAGCCTAAGAAGTTTTCGACAATTTTCAATTTATCTAAACTAAAAAAAGAAAGAATGCTTGATTTAACAAACATTCTTTCTTACCTAAAAAACTAACTATCAGAGAAAACCTAAAGAATCAGTTTACACTTTATTCGATTTAAACGGATCATTATTGAAAAACTCAGGAGCATTTAAATGAGCTTCACCTGGTGCTTTTGGTGGAGTTGATTCCAATTGCAGAGCAATTTCATTGTCAAGTTCAATGCGTTCCACCTGCGGTGCGATGTATTGGTTGTTTTTAGTTTCCATACTATTTATTTTTTAAGTTGGTTTGATTTTATGTTTTATTGATTTTCTCCTTTCCACCTACTCCAATACAGAGTAGGTGATTGAAAAGAAAGCAAACAAATCATAGTTAAGGTTTTATGAAAAAAACTACTTAAATCAATCAACAATTATTTATGAAAATTTATTTGATAATTACTTTTTGTGTTACACTCTTACCTGCATTGGTTACTGTTACCATGTAAACTCCGGTAGCCAATGATTTTTTCAACTGAGTCATATCAGACATAATTTTCTGACCAACTGCATTGTAAACTGCTACTGAAGTTCCAGCGTTTGCTCCGTTTACCACAATCTGATTGTTACCATTGATTGAAATCCAAACATTACCGGTTGTGTTCGGGTTAATTCCTGTTGCTACCGAAGGAGCTTTGAACAACACTGTAAAGCGGGTTTCATTATTAGCTGTTACATCAGAATAGAAGTTGTAATCTGCAAGGGTCAAATCCTGTTCGTAGTTCAACAAATTGTCACGAAGAACGATTTGTGTTCCACTTGCAAAGTTTGCAAACTGAGAAGCTTTGATGCTGAAGTTACCTGCTTCACCGGTGGTGAAACCTAAAGCAAGTTCTGTTGCATCGTTCACACCATTGATTACAACCTGTTCAGTTCCTGCCAACGTATAAATCTCAGGAATAGACGCTGACTCATTCGACAATTTTGGTGAGTCATAGCTATCAAGACCATTCGATGCATTTGAATTAAAGTTAACCAAAGCCTGATCGCTGTTTATTCCGTTCGATACTACCAGACGTAATACAGATTGAGAAGTAACTGCTTTAGCTTTGAAAGTATTTGAACTGTTATCAGCATGTGCGCGTTGAGCATTGGTTACAGCAAGTGTGCTTGAAGCAAAACCCGTTTGAACATGTACCCAGAATGCCTGCATTGGAGGAATCAGGTTGGTTACTGCTTTTGCTCCGTTTGAGGTTGCTATGTTACCACTTGCATTATAGGTATCAAATGTATATACATCGCCCGATGTTTTGGTACGATACCACATGGTGGTCAACATATTGGTTTTTGTTATACTACTCCAGTCTAAATAACTTGGATATGGATTACCTACCAAATTAAATCCATTTTTAACCTGACCTGATGTTTGGGTAAGACCAATCTCTTGAGCACCGGTATTCAACGTACCAGTGAAAGTTACTACTCCGCTTGAAGCCATATTAGCCACATAACCTTTCATTACTGTAAGACCTGTTGCATTATTAGTAATTGCAGGCCATGGTGCTGTACTGCCATGTGTTTCGTCATAGCTGTAAAGTAAGTTGCTCAATCCGGCCGGATTAAATATTGCAGCAGTTGCTCCTGAAACTGGACTTGAAATATACCAGTTACGTCCGGTAGTCAGGTATTGCTGAACATTGGTTGATCCTGCAGAAACTGTACCACCATTATCAACGAAGGTTGCAGTTCCTGTAGCATCACTCTGAAGAGTTAATGCACCTGCAACAGTCAGTGTTTTTCCTGAAGCCAAGGTGAGTTTTGCTCCCGGAGCAACAGTCATTGTTTTCACAGTAGCATCTGCATCAACGGTAAGTTCACCTGCTGAAACAGTTACATCAGTTGCTGAAGTAGTAGTGTAGCTTGACAGATTGGCATCAGATGATACAGTAACTGAAGGTGATACCGGAGTTACTGAATTTGAAGCATCACTTGCCGAACTGCTACCTGCACTGTTACGTGCTGTAACGGTAAAGGTATACCCTGTTCCGTTGGTAAGACCTGTTACAACGATCGGGCTTGAAGCTCCTGTTGCTGTCAAACCACCGGGACTTGAAGTTACAGTATAGTCAATAATTGCTGAACCTCCATTATCGCCAGGTGCTGTAAAGGCAACTGAAGCCTGAGCATTTCCTGCAGTAGCTGTCGCTGCTATTGGAGCACCCGGAGCAACGGCTGAAATTGTAAAGCCGGTTGCAGATGAACTTGCTCCATTATAATTTGCATCAGCTGCTACACTAGCTGTTACAGTATAACTTCCTACTGCTGTTGGTGCTGTTGCACTTGCACTATAAATTGTTCCACCTGTTCCCACATAACTATAAGTTACCGCACCTGTTGAGCCTGTTACGTTTGAACTTGCAGGACCTTGTGCTGAACCATTGTAGTTAAAACTTGTAGTTCCGGTAACTGATATGCTTGAATTGACTTTTAGAATGGTTATTGAACCAGCCACGGCTTGAAACCAATAATTACCATTGGCAGATGTTAAGCCTGAACTATACGTTATGGTTACGCCCGATGATCCTGCAGTAGTAGTATTGGTATAATTGGTTGAATAAGTTGCTGTACCACTAATTACATTTGCTGCTAACTCGCCATTTACTAAACCGGACAGTGTGTATGAACCTGCAGCTGTAACTGTGGAAGCTGCTGTGCCATAAGCTACTGATTGAGCGCCAGCTGTAACATTTAATTGTTTGGAAGTTATATTCCCATTTGCTGAACCATTTGCCAAACTATAATTAACTGCCTTACCATTATTTGTTCCATCAGCAAGGGTATAAACAATAGTTGCAGTTTTGCCAGTACCCACATTAGCATCGGCATATGTTCCTACCGCGGTATTAATGGTTACGGTTTCTGAACCTACAAAACCTGAGAGTGAACCTGGAGTTACTGTGCCTGAGGTTGCACTGCCATTATATGCTTTAGAAGCGATAGAAGCTGAACCGACACTCAAGGCTTTGGCAGTTACCGTGTTTCCGCTTGCGGCAGTAATGATATTTACTGAGCTAGTTCCGGTACTTGATAATACTATGTTTTGTGAATTATAAGAACCTGAAACAGCTGCATTTGCAGCTAAACGAACGCTTAATGTACCACTAACATTACCCGAAGTTTGGGTAAATGTAGCTGTAGCACCATAGGTTGAACCATTGCTTGATACTTCAAAACCAGTTGGAGCTGTGGCAGTAATATCAGCAATTAAACCAGTTCCGGAAATAGGAAATGTTTGTGCTGCTGATACAGTACCGTAGGTTGTAGTAAATGAATTAGCTGTAGTACCTCCTGTTATTAATCGTTTCTGTTGAATTGTAATATCATCAATCCATATTGTACCTAATGAAGTGGGATTCCCAAAAGCCCACATAAAACCGACTGGACCAGTATTATCCATTGCTGTAGACTCGATTGAGAAGTTTTGGTATGAACTAGTAAGATTGACACGTTGTTCAAATGAAACAACACCTTCCATTCTGACAAGTAAGCTGTTTGAAATATTTGATTTTGCTTTAAAATTAATTACATATTGCTTCCCCTGTACTGCGATCAGCTTTGAATTTTTAAATTGTAAGGTCCACCATGCATCACTATTTTGAGTAATATTTAATCGGGCACATTTATTTAAAGGATCTGCACCAACTTGTTCAACACCAAAAGTCCACGCTCCATTTCCATAATTTGCTAAATCAAAGTCACCAATATTTGAAACTCCCGGAACTACTGTATTAAAGTTTTCAGAGAAATTAATTGGTGTATATTTCTCTGTTATTACAATATCATCTATCCATATATTACCAACATTAGGATTATAACCAAATGCCCACAAGAAATTGGCAGTTCCACTATTTTCCATAGGTGTTGTATCAATTGAAACTACTTGAGTTACATTTGCAGTAGGTATTGTTATATCCTGTTCAAATCCACTTTGACCTTGAACATAAAATTGAAACTTGTTATTGCTTGTAGATGACTTAATCTTAAAAGTAATATTATAGCTCATCCCTTTTACAACTGTTGTTAATGCGGCATCTTCAACTTTGAATTGCAATCCCCACCATTGGTTACCGGGGTTCTGAATATTCAAATGTGCTGATTTACTACCCGATAGTGCTTGCGCACCAGTGGCAATATCGTAAGTCCATGCTGCACCTCCACCAGCATTATAGTTTTGAACTTGCATATTTCCAAGTAGATTAGTTCCTGCTACAGCTGATTCAAAATCTTGACTGTAGATAATGCGACTTTGAGCAAAAAGAATTGTTGAGCTCAACAAAATGATTAAAGTTAATAATAGTTTTTTCATAATGACTAAAATTAAAAAGTTAATAATTAGATTTATTTATATCAAATTTATATACACAAATGTGCTTATATGTTTCCCCCGAATTTAAAACTGTACTCGGAAAGTTTGCATGATTAGGACTATCCGGATAATGTTGTGTTTCTAAGGCGAATGAGGTTCTATAATTATATACTTCACCGTATTTCCCTGTATCTTTTCCTTCAAAGAAGTTTCCACCATAAAACTGCAATGCCGGTTGATCGGTAATAACACGCATCTGTCGACCGTTTGACGGTTCATAAATAACTGCTGCTTCAGTCATTTCTCCTTGTTTTTTGTTTAAAATCCAGTTATGGTCGTAACCCTTTCCGTAGATTAATGCCTGGAATGGCTCATTGACTCTTTTCCCAATTTCAGTTGCTTTTGTAAAGTCCATAGGTGTTCGGGCTACTGATACTATTTTTCCGATAGGTATTAAACCATCGTCGGTTGGAGTATATTTTGATCCGTTTATTTGCAATATATGTGAATTGATTGACTCGGCCTTTCCTTCAGAGAAACCATGAAGATTAAAAAAAGCATGGCTTGTGAGATTAATCACCGTTTTTTTATCAGTAGTCGCCGAGTATTCAATTTTTAATTCATTTTCATTTGTCAGTGTATAAATAACTGTAACATTTAAATTACCCGGAAAACCTTCTTCTCCATCAACCGATAAGTACTTTAATTCCAGCGCATCTTCATTTTTTGAGTTCTTAAATTGACGGGCATCCCATACGACATTGTTAAACCCTTTAGGACCTCCGTGCAAAGTGTTAACTCCATTATTAATAGGCAAATTATAGGCTTTTCCATCTAATGAAAATTGCCCTTTTGCAATGCGGTTTCCATAACGACCTATCAATGCACCAAAATAAACCTCTTTGCCTGAAAGATATTCTTTTAAGTTGGTGAATCCGGTGACAATATCTGCAAAATGACCATTCCGATCGGGAGTCCACAAAGTGACTATTCTTCCTCCAAAGTTTGTAATTTGGGCTGTCAGACCATTTTTATTTTCCAAAGTATATAAAAGAATATCCTTTCCATTAATCGTCCCTTTGAAATCATCATTTTGAATGAGTTTTTCTCCGTAAGCTTTTAAGTTTATTCTTTTTATAGCGTTAATTTCATCCTGATTAAATGGCGTTTTGTCTTGTCGATAAATATCATGAAACCACAATTTAGGCTCTTTGACAGTTGGCATTGGTTCATCCCAGGCAAAAATTGTATTTGTTTTACCAGAAACAAAACCCCAATTGATAGCTCCTACATGATTTCTTTTAAGCAGAGGCATGATATTTTCGAACTTACTATCATGTTTTCGTGCCATGTACTCGGTGCAAATCAATGGGCGGTTAAACATTTTCAAATAATTGATTTCCGACTGATGATCCTTTACTCCTGAATAATTATGATAAGTGATAATATCGGAATTTTCAACCTGGAAAACATTCAGTTCATTACTTCCAAAATACCAAATCCCTGAGGTTAAAGGCTGCGTTGGATTGACTTCACGAGCCCATTTGAAAACGTTTTTTAATAAAGGCAAGGATGTAATACCGTGTTTGCTGTTACCTGGTTCATTATATAAATCCCAAAGAAGTATGCGATTGTCGTTCTTAAATGTTTCTATTATATCTTTTACATATTTCTCCAAGATTGGGAATAATTTTGTAGGGTCTTCTCGCAAAGAAACACTGGGATCTCGTACCCAGCCTGAATTATGAATGCCCGGTTTGGGGTCTGGTTGTTTTCCATAAGAAGATTCCGGATTCCAACAATCATCGAAGAAAACAAACATGGGTTTAATGTTGTGTTTAGATGATATGTCCAAAAATTGGTTTATCCGTTTTTTTAATCCGTCAGCATCATTTTTCCAAACAACACTGCTCAAAAACACGCGCATGGTTGTAAATCCCAATTCTTCCGCCCAACCCAATTCTTTGTCGATAGTAGTCGCGTCAAAGGTATCGGCTTGCCACATTTCTATTTGATTGATGGCTGTGGCAGGTTGATAGTTACAACCACTAAGCCAAGGTTGAGCGGAATACCATGTATTTGCTTTTTGTTGTGACCAAACCTGTTCCTGGATAGTTGAGTTTGTATTTTTTGCATCTTGACAAAAAGATGAATTTGCAGAAAAAAATAAAGCACCTATAATAAATAAAATTATAATTGTAGTTAGTGAATTTGATTTTTTCATCATAAAAGAATAAAAGATTATTAGTTGAATTTTGAATAATAGATTATTGCTCCTGAAGGTATAGTAAAGTACTTTCTCCTCTTAAAAGGATGTTGAGATTTACACCAACAGTCATCAAATAATCTCCCGTAAAAGACATATTATTACCCCAGAAAGATTGTTTATTTAAAATATTTTGTTCTATAATTTTGTATTCCTTATCTTTATCCAAACCGGCTAATTTAAAATTTGGCATAAAAGTTCGGGGATGAAAATCTAAACTGAATGCGAATAATAAAGATTCTTTTTTGTCTTTTGAGACAAATTGTGTTGCTGAATATTTATCTGAATTATATGGGCTGCGAAGAGGATACCAATCTCCAAAATCAACAATAGGTCTTAATTTTTTATAGGTCGCAATCGACTGTTTTACAAAGTTCAGCTCATTTATTGATAAGTCTTTTGGTTGAAGTTCAATACCTAACCTTCCCATCATGGCTACATCAAATCTAAATTTTATAGACGATGTATTCCCTGTCTGATGATTCGGACTAATGGTTACATGTGAAGCAGTTGCTTTTGGTGGATAAATCAGATTCGTTGCAAACTGAATATATAATCGGGAAAAAGGATCTGTATTATCGCTAGCCCAAAATTCATTGTGAAAAGGCAATGCTCCATATTCTAATCTTCCTCCACCGGAAGAGCATAATTGAATCTCTATGGTTGGAAAATCTTTATTAATCCGCTCATAAACAGAATAAAGACCTTTTACATATTCAATCCAAAAACGACTTTGCTCTTTTGCCGGTAAATAGGTGGAACCAAAACTCTCAATATGTCTATTTGCATCCCACTTGACGTAAGAGATATTTGGAGAAAGTTGAATTGTATTTTTAAATACGGAATAAACATAGTTTTGAACTTCAGGATTGGTTAAATCTAACAACCATTGATTACGTAAAGTAGGTATATCTCTATCAGGGCTCTTTACGATCCATCCGGGTTTTTGTTTTGCTAAATTACTTTTCGGATTAACCATTTCCGGTTCAATCCAGATTCCAAATTTTAGTCCTTTCGATACTGCATAATCTGCCAAATCATTAATTCCATTCGGTAGTTTCTTCTGGTTAACCTGCCAATCGCCTAAGCCTTGATTATCAGAATTGCGGGGAAATTCATTTCCAAACCAGCCATCATCCAATACAAAAGTTTCAATACCCATTTCGGCTGCATTATCAATCATGCCTTTTATTACTTTCTCATCAAATGAAAAATAGGCACCTTCCCAACTATTTAAAACTATTTTGCCAGGTTGATCCCCACCACGTAAGGCATAGTTACGAGCCCAATCATGCATATTTCTTGACGCTTGTCCATATCCCGAACTGCTATAAGTCCATATCATTTGAGGTGTTGACAAAACCTGTTTAGGGGCTAAACGATACGAAGAAGCAAAAGGATTTATTCCGGAGAGAATATTTAAAGTGTTGCATTCATCAAGTTCAAAATTGATTTTATAATTACCTGACCATGCTAACGCACCAAGAATTACCTCTCCACAATCCGGTTGGACTTCTTTATCAAGAGAAAGTATAAAAGATGGATTTTCTGATTGTGTTGCACGAACTTCTTTCTTCGATTCAATAACAGTAGTGCCTTGTGTCAATAACGATTGATGAATTTGCATTTCATTCGCCCAGGTGCCATTAAAATGAGTTAAGTAATATTGCGATGCTGAAACAGGTAAATACGATGAATAAAACCGCTCTAATGTGACATTGCCTTTTTCGTTATTCGAAATTTTTATTTGTTGCGTAATAATATTTTCGTTCCAATAAGCATCAAAAATCACAGCTACATTTAACTTATAAACTTTATCACTTAAGAGGATTGTCGTTCTTTTTATATTTTGGCTGATTTTAGTTTGAACTATGGAATCAAACTTTATCTCACAAGTTTCAGAACCATCAGAATGGGTAAGTTTCAAAATCGGCTCCAAATAATTTCTGCCTCCATAAGCAGGAAATAATACCGGTGTGAATTCTTCATCAGTATCAGGTCGGTCTTTAAAGTGCTTATTTAAAAGTGAACTGGATCCATCAAATTTATCTCCAAAAAATACTATAGTAATTCTATCATTGCTTTCCTTTCTTAATATTAAACTGATTTTTGAACATTCGACCGGAATCAATGAGTTTGATGCATGAACAGAAAAAAATCCTGTAATAAAGGAAATAATTATTAATGACTTTTTGAATATCATGTTTATTGATTTATAATTGTTACATTACCTTGGTATAAATCTAAATCATATATAGTTACATAATTAGGATAAGTATTGGGTGAATGGTATGATATTTTTGTTCTTCCATCAAAACTTTTAAATATCATTGCATGTCCACCATCATCATTGTTAAGAGGATTTGGATCCTGAACCCATGGGCCGGTTATCAAACCTGAGGTTGAACGAGCTAATCCAATACTATATTTACCATTACTTTTTGCAAAGCTCGACCATATCATAATAAGTTTATTTTCAGAAGTTTTATATATGAAAGGTGCATCTGTTACCTGACCAGTAATACCATTACCAGAAGTTATCGCTCCTACCCAATTTGCTGATGTAGCACTAAATAACAACTGTGGATCTCCAATCGTTTTGCTTAAATCGTCGCTTAACTTCTGAATATAAATTTGTCCATCTACTACTTCAAGCCATTCACGACAATAAAGTAAATAGGGTTGTCCATTGTCAATATAAATGGTTGCATCCAAACTTGCCCAACTGCTTGGAGTAATAGGATTATTAACAAGTGGGAGATATGGACCCTCCGGTAAATCTGAAACCAAAATAGCACAAGCTCTATTCACATTACTGGCACTAAACGTTGCAGTTATATAATACTTTCCCTTGTATTCAAACATGTCAGGAGCCCAAAAATCGAGTTTTCCCCAAAAATTTGATGGTGCAGTAAAGGATGTTCCAAGTAGCTTCCACTTTGTTAGATTTTTACTCTCATATACTATCAATGTTTTGTTATTACCTGCACTTGCGTGTATTAAATATCGTTTCCCGATTGTATCAACAAACACAAATGGATCTCTCATTTTAAAATCCTTAATGTCAATATTATAACTTTTATCTACCTGGTTTGTGGTAGTATCTTTTGGATTAATTTGTGGCTCATTCGTTTTTGGATTGCATGAACAATTTAAACCGATAAAAAGTAGTGAGATTATAAAAACATTTTTCATGAAACTAATTGTTTTTGACAAGTCTTATGGATATTGCAGGACAAATTATCAACGTAATATGTAATTGCCTGTATTCATAATTGTTATGTAAAATAAATCAACATCTTAAACTTATTTAAAGCTGTTTGATACTAATCTTTAATGAAACTTTTATATGAAACTTTGTTGTCCTGCATTAATTTGAGTAAATATATCCCTGAATGGAATGATGATACATTTATTTCTAATAACTTTGTTTCTAAAGCAGTTGAATTATGTGATATGGTTTTGCCCGTCACATCTAAAATTTCATAGGAATTACTTTTACCAATTTCATTGAATTCAATAAATAATTTATCGCTAGTTGGATTGGGGTAAACTTTCAAACTGTTTTTTAAGTCAGAATAAGTTTCAGAGATTGTAGTTTCTGTTATATTGACCAAAGCCCATTGCTGATTATAATTTCCAAAAAAAGGCCATTGATCAATTAAAGCACCTTCAGTTACAACATCACCAGTTACATCCATACATTTTTGACTAAACTTTGAAGTCAACACATAATATCTATTCCCTATATTACATATTTTCCATTGTTGATTATTCAGACCAGTATATGTTTGTTGTTCCAGAGTAGCTCCACTATTAATGGTACTATTAGTTATTCCCAAAGCGAGTCCGCTATTTTTTGAGATAATTTTATAAAAGCCATTACCTAAATTAGTAATTACCCATTTTTGATTATTTGCTCCTGTAAAACTCCGTTGCTCAATTAAAGCTCCCGGTTGTGAAGAACTTAATTGCACAGATAGTGCAAGTGAACTATTACGTGCTACAATTTTATAGGTTCCTCCATTTGTAATCTCTGCAGGCAAAGAATCCTGCCCGGAAGGAACTGCCATAATGATTCCTGATGGGATGGGGTGATCTAGTAAAGGATTATTATTGGCATCCCAGGTAAACTTTTGAGCTCTTATTTCTCTATTATAATTAGCATCATTAAAGTGTTTTGCATGATAAATCAGCCAATCTTCAGTTCCATCCGGAGATTTAATAAAACGACATGCACCTGGTGCATACACTTCGCCATCTACTCCTGAATAATACTGAAAAAGGGAACCTGAACTTTTAACCCATGAATTTGCATTTAAATAATTTCCGTTTGTATTTGTGAGTGTTCCTGTCTTGTATCCATCAATGCCCGGATTCAATAATTCTCCAGTTGAATATGCTATAATTGATTTCCCGTTTTTATAAATAAATGCCGGTGATTCATGTACCTGATTTTCCCAATTTGCGACACTACCACTTATCATAACTGCTGAGCCGCTTATAAACGTTGGATCTCCCATAGGTGCTATATAAATATTTTGATTTGGAAGTGATGAAGCTCCTGACCACACGAAATATATGGATCCATCAGTTGGTTTTACAATAACTTTCCCATCTATAGCATAGAAATTAGTGTTTGTAGCATATATGCTGCCCAAATCATAATAAGAGCCTTGTGGATCTTGGGTGTTTCCCATTAAGGCAAACATCCTGTGATTTTTCAGCACACCTCCCGAAGTTGCAGTATAATATATATACCAATTGCCTTGTATATATTGTAAATAAGGTGCCCAAATTGCTTCAGAATGGTCGGTACCTGAAGGTGCAACCCAAACTATTGTTTTTGATCCATAATACAGATTTTCAAGTCTTTTTGATTTATAAACGGCTATTTGAGATGATCCATTTTCCGAATGCACAGCATAATAATAACCATTATAATAAACAATACAAGGATCTGGAAAATCATCAGGTAAGTAGGGTGATATTGGATTTGAGAAACCCTCTGCTACTACATGAAAAGCAGACCCAATAATGATTACTGTAATTAAAACAAAAGATTTAATAATGCGGTGTACTGACATTTTTTTAGTTATAACAGAGGAAACAATATTCTATGAATAGAAAATTGTTTCCTCTAAAAATTTAATTCATAAGAACTTTAATCATTTTCGAAACTCCATTTGTAGATGTTAGTTTTACAAGCACAAATTTGTTGTCAGAAATATTAATACTTGTTCTGCCTGAAAAATTTAATGGAGTTGAAAGAATTTGTTGACCCGTAATACTATAAACATTAACAGAACACAACTCAGGTGAATCAATGATAAGCTTATTTCCAGTTGACCAAACCTTTATTTTTTCAATAAAATTTTCATCTACAGCCGATGACCCCAACTCTTCAATCACGATATCATCAATCCATATTTCTCCCGGAACTCCTGGTTTACCAAATGCCCACATAAAATTTGCTTTTGCATCGTCTCTATCCATTGGAGTTGTTGTAATTGAAAATTTTTCAATAGTATAAGCTCCTTTTAAGTTTAAAGTTTGTTTGAAATCGACAGCATCTTGAACATTAAACCCGATTGTATTAGCAACAGATGATTGAATATTAAAAGTAACTTTATATTGAACACCTTGTTTAACCGAAAATCTTGAATCAATCCGATATTGCAATGTCCACCAGTCAGATCCGGTGTTTGTAACATTAAAATAAGCTGATTTTAAACCAGTAATTGGATAATTCGTTTCCAATCCAAAAGTCCAAACTGCACCTCCGCCATAATTCATGGCATCACCGTTACCTATAGTCGTTGCAGCAACTGTTGCATTTTCAAAATTTTCACTATATACCACTACATTAGCAGAAAAAAGTGAAATCGATGACATTAATGTCAAAAAAATAAAGAATAGTTTTTTCATAAAAGTAAATTTTAAATGATTAATTAGTAATAATTATTTAATTCAATATCAATGTAATGTTTAATAATACTTCATGTACAAAAAAATAACACATTTTTATTTGTCGGCGTATATTCGTCTCCTCTACTGAAATGGATTAATATTTGCAGTAAATAAATTTTACTCATGATTAAGTCTGAATAAATCCACTGCAAATAATAAAACATCAATTAAACTGTATTAGAATTATTAGTTCTGTGAGATTAATTTATTGATAGAAACATTTCCGTTTTTATCTACACATTTAATAATTACTACATTGTAATTATTATTCAAATGTATTTGACTATTTATTCCTTGAACTTTTTGTCTGGTTATAAGTGATCCGGTAAGGTCATACACTAATACTTCAGCATGAGTATCGGACAGGAATAGTAATTCACCTTTTGTGAACCTGATTTTGTCCATTGTCGAATTATTGATTTTTTCAACTGCAGTGGTTAATCCTTTCTCTTTAATTGTAATATCATCAATCCAAATCGTACCTAATAAAGTGGGACGCCCAAAAGCCCACATAAAACCGACTGGCCCACTTGTATCCATCGCTGTAGACTCGATTGAAAAACTTTGAAATGAATTAGTAAGATTGACGCGTTGTTCGAACGAAACAACACCTTCCATTCTGAAAAGTAAACTGTTTGAAATATCTGATTTTGCTTGAAATCCAATTACATACTGTTTCCCTTTCACTGCATTATATTTAGTGTTTTTGAATTGTAATGTCCACCAATCATCACTATTTTGAGTAATATTCAATCGGGCACATTTATTGGCAGGATCTGCACCAACTTGTTCAACACCAAAAGTCCATACTCCGTTTCCAAAATTTCCTAAATCAAAGTCGCCTATATTTGAAGCTCCGGGAACAACAGTATTGAAGTTTTCAAAAACATTTATAGGTGTATATATTTCGCTGATTACAATATCATCGATCCATACATCTCCAACATTTGCATTACTACCAAAAGCCCAAAGAAAATTGGCCATTCCACTATTATCCATAGGGGTTGTATCAATTGAAACTACTTGAGCTACGTTTGCAGTAGTTACAGTAATATCTTTCTCAAATCCACTTGTTGTCTGAACATAAAATTGGAATTTGTTATTGCTTGTGGATGACTTTATCTTAAAAGTAATATTATAGCTCATTCCTTTTCCAACTGTAGTTAATGCAGCATCTTCAACTTTAAATTGTAAGCCCCACCATTGGTTGCCTGGGTTCTGAATATTTAAATGTGCCGACTTACTACCTGATAGTGCTTGAGCCCCAGTGGCAATATCGTAAGTCCATGCTGAACCTCCACCTGTGTTGAAGTTTTTAACCTGCACGTTTCCAAGCAGATCTGTTCCTACTACAGCTGATTCAAAATCTTGACTGTAGATAATTCGACTCTCAGCAAAAAGAATTGTTGAGGACAATAAAATGATTAAAGAAAATAGTAGCTTTTTCATAATGACTAAATTTATAAATTAATGATTGATTTTATGTGAATATAGATATTGGGTATTAAATGTATTGGGCAATTATTGATTATGCACATACAAGACAAATTCATGTTATATTAAATATTAATAACCTATATTTTGTAATAAATTGGGATTTTCATTAAGAGCAAAAGAAGGTATCGGATAAAGTAGATTTTTATCACTCACAAAAGTAGCTCCCACCGAAGTTGCCACATTAAGATATTTACCGTGTCGTAGCAAATCCTCACGCCTAACACCTTCACACCATAGTTCCCAACCACGATCTTTTAAAATTTGATCTCGCATTATTTCTTTAGTTGTAAATGCTGATAATTTTAATTTGTGATTTGAAGCGTCAAAATTATCAAATGCCCTAGATCGAACTTGATTAAGTAGGTCGATGATTTCCTGAGTAGGTGCAGCGTTTATTTCATTTAATGCCTCCGCCTTACATAGCAGTACGTCAGCATATCTAAATTGTATATAATCATTGCCTGCCCATTGTCCCGGATTACTTGGATCTTCTCCGTATTTCATAGCCAATCCACCCACATCACCAGCTGTTCGTAGATTTACTGTCTGTCCTGTTTTACTTGTATAGGTCTGAAAAATAAGATTCTTCCGTTTATCCCCTGATTCGAAGCTATCATAAAATGCCCATGGAATTCGCCAGCCATTCCATGCGGTATAATTTACACCGATACTTGATTTGAAATCAGGTGGTAAAGCATTATCGAACCAAAGTAGTCCAAACTGGTCTTTAGGTTCACATGGAACTGCAAAAATAATCTCAGAATTTTTTTCATTGTCTACCGTAAAAATACTTGCATAATTACCCTGAAGTTGGTAACCTAATGTCATAATGACTGATGCTACTGAATCGGCTTGCTGCCATTTATTTTCATATAAATACAATTTCAGCAATTTTGCTAAAGCGGCACCTTTAGTGCATCTTCCCCAATCTGTTTGAGTGATAGGTAAACTTTTTGAACATTCATTCAGTTCATTCTCCACATAGCTTGCCATCCACTCTTTAGTAGGACGGCTTGGTTTGTAGGTTGAAGTAGGATAAAATGCTTCATCTCTTGTTACAATTATGGGTAATGGCCCGTACAACATATATAAATCTGCAGCAAAATAACCTCTCAAACATCTCAATTCGGCAATATATTTGGACTTTATAGATTCTTCAACCGGAGATTCTTTAATTTTTTCAATAACATAAGTAGCTTTTGTGGTAGCGGTCATCGTTGAGCCATAAAATTTATAGGCCATATTTTCTCCAATAATCCAATTGAGATTTAAAAATGCATCCCAACTCCATTTACATGTCCATTCTTCAGTTGCCACCTCATTCATAATAAACCGACTACCATCGGATACCATGTAAGGTCCCCAACCATTTTCTTTAAGTTCCCAATAAATCGAAGTGGTTGCTGCTTTAAGATCATTAGAGGTTTTATAAAAGTTACTTGGAGCAACCCGATCAAAAATTTTTGGTTCTAAGTTTCCTTCGCATGAGGAAATTAAGAATCCTATTGAGAGAAGTATAATTATTTGTTTGAAATTCATAATTTTCATAATATTATAATCTAATTAGTTTAACGTTAAATTTAATCCTACTGAAAACGTTCGTTGAAGTGGATAGGGAGCACTATTATTTTCTACTTCAGGATCAAGTCCGGAAAACTTTGTTAATGTCAAAACATTCTGCACATCGACATATAATCGACAATTGTTTATATGATTTGTTTTGATTAGTTTTCCTTTAAAATTATAACCCAGTGTTATATTTTTTAATCGTAGATAGGAGGCATCTTCATGCGCATATTGTCCATCAAGTAAGTAAGGATTTCTAAATCCACTCGGCATTGTAGAAGTCATATTGTTACTTGACCACCTATTTTGTATATCAGTTAAGAAATCATTCCCGTTTTTTATAGTTAATATTTCGAAACCTGTACCATATTTAAAATTCATATGTGACCATCCCAGTCGTCCAAGCGAAGAATATAGGAAAAAACTGAAATCAAAGTTCTTATACATGAAACTATTGTTTATGCCCATGGTGAACTTTGGAGCGTTAACTCCAAGTAAAACCATATCCTTGTTATCTATCTTCCCATCCTCACTTACATCCTTGATTTTCATTTGACCAGGTATCAACTGAGGCATAGTTGAGACAACTTCACCCGGTTGCATTAAACCTTCCGGGATAAATCCATAAACCGCATTAATTGGGTCACCTGCTTTTTCAAAAGGTTGAAGTATATAATTGGGGTTGCGTTCAAGCCATTTATCCCTATAGCTTGTCAATGTAAAATTTGTATTCCATTTCAAAACTCCTGTCAAATTAAAAGTATTAATAGTCAATTCTAATCCTTTACTTTCAGTTTTTCCTATATTTGCAGGAACACTGCTTAAGATAGAATTGGACATTAAAGGCATAGATGATAATAAGTCGTCAATTTGTTTGTAGAAGAGTTCAAAGCTTCCACTAATTCTGTTTTTTAAAAAACCAAAATCAATACCAAAATTTGCTTCGGATGTAGTTTCCCATTTTAAATCTGGGTTAGCTAACTGAATAAGACCTACACCTATAGTTGGAATGCCACTCATATAATAATTATGGCCATCTGCCGCATAATATTCGTATGCATTGTTTCCAATATTACTATTTCCAGTTTGCCCCAAACTTAATCTGAGTTTCAAATCTGATACTATTTTTTGTTCTTGCATAAAGGGTTCTTGTGTTACTCTCCAGGCAAAAGCCCCGGAAGGGAAAAATCCGTATTTATGATTTTTTCCAAATTTATCGCTCCCATCTGCACGACCGGTTACTGTAAACAAATACCTGTCGAGCAATGAATATTGTACCCTACCAAAATAGGATGCCATTACAGATTGGGAACGCCATGAATCAACATTTGGAGTCCCTGCTCCAACGGATAATTTATTATATAAAAAGGCATCTGTAAAAAAATCGTAAGTATTGGCACTGTTTCCCAGTATATTTAATTGCTGGAATGAATATCCTAATACAGCACTAAAATGATGATCTTTCGTGAAGTCTCTTATGTATGAAAATGTAGCTTCAGTCAAATAATCCGTTTTGGAGTTATCAACAATTGATGCAACACCATTTTGACCTTTTCCATACATAAAAGTTTTTGGTAAGTACAAACTACGTAATGCTTTATCATCATCCATACCTGCGCTAAGTTTCAAACTGGCATATTTATTTAAATGAATATTGAAAAATGCATTTGTAAGCCATCTTTTTTCATTGGTATTATCCGTTATATCTAAAAATGAGAGTGGATTAGGAATCAATGCCTGACTTGGATTTAATAAATACTCGCCATTATCATCTCTGATGGCCTGTGTATTAGGTGAGTATTGAAGCGCAGACTGAATGATTCCTGAATTTTCATTTTCACCACCACCTAATGCAGCATTGGTATTATCTACAACTGAACCAGATAAAGAAATGCTAAAATCAAGCCATGATGTTAGTTTTTGATCAACATTTAACCTGCCGGAATAACGTTTCAAACCTGATGATTTTATTACACCCTGCTGATCGAAATAATTCATAGAGAATAATACTTTAGTATCTTCAGAACCCTTACTAATTGAGATATTCTGTTGATTAATTATCCCTAATTGTGTAATTAACCCATACCAATCAGTTCCTGTTCCTGCTGCTGCTATCTGATCTTGAGTATATTTTTGTTTAAATGTGGGTAAAGTACTTACATCCCTTGTACCGTAGGGATATGCTTTATATCTCATCAAATATTCTTCGTACATATAGTTATTTGTCTCTGTCATCTGTTCTGAAGCAGTCAGCATAACCGGGCGTTTGGCAATAGTTTGAACTGAATAATTTCCTGAATAGTCAACTTTAAATCCATTACTTCCACGCTTTGTTGTAATCAATATAACACCATTACAACCTCTGGCACCATAGATTGCTGTAGCAGAAGCGTCTTTTAATATTTCAATTGATGCTATATCATTGGGATTAAGTGTGTTTAGAAAATTTCTATCACCTTGTGAATATCTTGTACCACTTCCGGGATCAATATTTGCATTTGATACCGGAAATCCATCAAGTACATACAATGGATCATTTCCAGCCCCAACAGATGCTGCTCCACGTATCAACACTTGCTGCCCACCACCAGGTTGAGCACTGCCGCCTAAAACCGTTAATCCGGCTGCCTTTCCAGAAAGAGTTTGGGTAAGTGAGGAGGCCGAATTCATCTGTAATTCTTCCGGTTTAATTGACACTATTGCAGCATTAATATCACTTTTCTTCATAGTGCCATAACCAACTACTATCACTTCATCTAGTGCCCTATTATTTTCAATAAGCTTGACATTTAATGAAGTTTGAGAGTCAATTTTAATTTCTCTGGCTTGATATCCAATATAGGAAAACACTAAAGTTGATTGGGAACTTGCTTCTATCGAAAAGTTGCCATTTATATTAGTAATAGTACCAGTCTTTTCACCCTTTAGCATTACTGATGCTCCGATAATTGGGTCGCCTTTTTCATCGGTTACCAAGCCGTTAATTTTTTTTGACTCACTCTGATTTATTTTGATTTTAGCAACAAGTAATACCAAATTATTTTTGTCAAGTCTGAAGTTAATTTCAGTATTCTCTAAAAGTATAGACATTGTTTTCTCAATAGTTGCATTTGTCACCTTTAAAGAAACGACATTATCAAGTCCCTTTAAACCTTCATTATAGAAAAAGCGATATTCGCTTTTAGTTTCTATTACCTTTAGAATCTCTTTTAACGATTTGTTGGATACATCGACGGTAATTTGTGCAGTCAGACTTGTTGAAAATAGTGCAAGGAATAAGAGGAGACATCCTTTAAGCAAAGTCTTTTTGAGTGGATTTGTGATGATTTTTCTTTTCATTATTATATAGTTGAATTATTAAAATTTTCAGGTCGTTATATAGTTTACAGTTCTGAAATAAATTTCCACTATTCAGAATCTATATTTAACAAGCAATTTTAAACAAGAAACAGCAAGCCGAATCAAATATCAACTTGCTGTTTGTATTTCGACCAATAGCCTTCAGATTTTAAGGGTTATACTGATTCATTATTTTTTTGTTCTCATACAGTTTGACTTGTTGCTTGTCTATTTCAAAAGAGATGGGAGAAGTTAATGTTATAATATTAAGTACACTTTCTAAACTGTTATTATTTACAGTTCCCGTGTAACGTTGATTCTTGAGTTTCTCCGAAGCAAAGATTATTTCAACATTATAAATACGTTGAATACTTTTTGCAATCTCACCAAGTGATTCATTTTCAAAACGCAGTTCGTTATGAATCCAACCGGTAAAGTCAGTTGCATTCGTTACAGTACCCGTTGTTTTTTGATGTGAAGTCTTATCATACATTATTCTATCATTTGGCAGTAAGATAGCTTCACCATCGGGTGTAATAACTCTGACTTTACCACGCATAAGTATAGAGGAAATCAGGTTATCCTCATTATATGCCTTAATGCCAAATGCAGTACCTAATGCTTCAACGGAAATATCATTACTATGAACTATAAAAGGTTTATTCGGATTATGAGCAACCTCAAAATAAGCTTCTCCATTTAGCTGTAACTCTCTTTTCTCTACATTAAAATTATCGGAATAGGTTAGTTTAGATTGAGAATTCAACCACACTTTACTTCCATCGGGTAGCGTTATATTTGCCTTCTGTCCTCGTTCAACGGCTATTACTAAAGGAGCAGTTGATGATGATTGCCTAGACATATAAAAATACATTCCCGCAGCCGTAAGCATAGGAAGGATAAACATGGCTGCCACACGCAACCACTTATTAAACTGTAATCGAATATTCGTTTGAGCAGAAAGAGTGCTATCTTCTTCGGGTTCTAAGTTTATTTCACTTTCAATATTTCTCAACATACGCATTTTTACTTCATTATCAATAGTAGATGACGAAGCCAAAATTTGCTGTTCAAGCCACAGTGAAATTTCTTGATTATTTCTAATCCAACTACTTAAGCGTTTTATTTCATCATCACTTGCCCGATTCTGAATATAACGTTCAAATATGTCAATACATTCTTCCTTTTGCATATAATCTTTGTTCTATATTAATGTATACAGCTATTCGTTTCTTTTTCACTACTCAACAAAAACTATTAACATTACTTTAAGGATAGTGAAATTAAAATTATCAATATCAACTCATAATGTTTTTGCATTTGACTTTTCATAAATGCCAATGCCTTCGAAAGTTGTGTTTCAATAGTACTTTCAGTTATATGAAGTCTTTCAGCAATTTTCTTATTGGAAAGGCCTTCCTTTCGGCTTAAAATAAAAATTTCTCTTCGTTTGGGAGGTAAGTTGTCCGCTAGCTTATCAATATATTCTTCTAATAAATTTTTATCAACTTCCTTTTCAGTTGAGCTATCAACATCAGCTGTATTTACTTTCACATATTCACTATAAATAAATTGAACAGTTTGATGCTCATACTCGTTTAGAAGCATATTTTTGGCAATGGTACACAAGTAGGAAATAAATGATTTATCTGAATCGATATACTCTCTGGTTTCCCAAACCTTAATAAAAGTACGTTGAACCAATTCTTCAGCAATGTAAGTATCTCCCTTGGATATCTTCATTACGAAATTATACAGCTTGCCACTATACCGATGATAAAGAGCCTCAAAAGACTGCTTGGAAGCAATCCTAAGTAATTCCAATTCTTCTTTTTCAGAGAGAGCCATTTGTGAGCTGTTTTAGATTGGCCAATTTGATTAGATTTGATTGAATCAATATGCAAATGTAGTATTTTTTGTATTATATTGCAGTATCTTGGTTTCTAAGTCCAAGCGTCTTTGATAAATTAGGGATGTTATTTGCCGGCAATTTTGGTAAATGTCAATACACTGCATACTGCCAATTGCAAACTACCTATTAAAAGTCTACCCCAAGCCCAGCACCATCGCCGCTCCTGCGCCTTTTTGTGGTATCTGATTTCCAAAGGCATCCTGTGTTCCGAATTCGATGGCAATGGCCAGCACCAGGGTATCTTATCAGTCATATGAGAAGCTATTTTAGCAATCTGTACTTTCTGGTTTGTCAGGCAAGTTCCGTTACACCAGTATCCTACGGTCCGTGATTTTTTGTAATAAACCTGTAATGAACTTCTGTAAAGTTAGTTGTACATTAACAACAAATGATTAATATATCCTGTCTGAAATTATTTTACTTTAAGCCTAAGAAGTTTTCGACAATTTTCAATTTATCTACACTAAAAAAAGAAAGAATGTTTGATTTAACAAACATTCTTTCTACCTTATTAAACTAATTTATCAGAGAGAACTTAATAACACGATTAAATTTTATTGTTTTTAAACGGATCATTATTAAAATACTCTGGTGCATTTAAATGAGCTTCTCCCGGTGCTTTAGGTGGAGTTGATTCGAGTTGTAAAGCAATTTCGTTGTCTAATTCTATGCGTTCCACTTGTGGTGCGATGTATTGGTTGCTTTTTGTGTTCATAATATTTTATTTTTAAGTTGGTTTGATTTTAGTCTTAATTTTTTCTTTATTTTATCACCAACTCCAACGTGGAGCAGATGATAAATAAAGGTTGTAAACAAATCATAGTTAAGGTTTTATGAAAAAACTACTTAAATCAATCAACAATTATTTTTTAATAATCTATTTAATAATTACTTTTTGTGTTACACTCTTACCTGCATTGGTTACCGTTACCATGTAAACTCCGGTAGCCAATGATTTTTTCAATTGAGTCATATCAGACATAATTTTCTGACCAACTGCATTGTAAACTGCTACTGAAGTTCCAGCGCTTGCTCCGTTAACCACAATCTGATTGTTGGCAATTGAAATCCAAACATTGCCGTTTGAGTTCGGGTTGATACCGGTTGCTACCGATGGAGCTTTGAACAATACTGTAAAGCGGGTTTCATTGTTAGCTGTTACATCGGAATAGAAGTTGTAATCACCCAAGGTCAAATCCTGTTCGTAATTCAACAAATTATCACGAAGAATAATCTGAGTTCCACTTGCAAAGTTTGCAAACTGAGAAGTTTTGATAGTGAAGTTATTTGCTTCGCCGGTTGTGAAACCTAATGTCAGTTGATTCAGGTCGTTTACACCATTGATTACAACCTGTTCAGTTCCTGCCAGGGTATAAATCTCAGGAATAGACGCTGACTCATTCGACAATTTTGGTGAGTCATAGCTATCAAGACCATTCGATGCATTTGAATTAAAGTTAACCAATGCCTGATCGCTGTTTGTTCCGTTCGATACTTCTAACCGTAATACAGATTGAGCTTCAATACTTGCTTTAGCTTTGAAAGTATTTGAACTGTTATCGGCATGAGCCCGTTGATTGTTGGTTACAGAAAGTGTGCTTGAAGCAAAACCCGTTTGAACATGTACCCAGAATGCCTGCATTGGAGGAATCAGGTTGGTTACTGCTTTTGCTCCGTTTGAGGTTGCTATGTTACCACTTGCATTATAGGTATCAAATGTATATACATCGCCCGATGTTTTGGTACGATACCACATGGTGGTCAACATATTGGTTTTTGTTATACTACTCCAGTCTAAATAACTTGGATATGGATTACCTACCAAATTAAATCCATTTTTAACTTGACCTGATGTTTGGGTAAGACCAATCTCTTGCGCTCCGGTATTCAACGTACCGCTGAAAGTAATTACTCCGTTCGAAGGGACAGTAGTAACATATCCTTTCATTACTGTAAGGTCAGTTGTTGTATTGGTAATAGTTGGCCATGGTGTTGTGCTGCCATGTACTTCATCGTACGAATAAACCGGACTGCCTGAACTTGCTGAGAATACATCACTTTTTGCTCCTGATACAGGACTTGAAACATACCAGTTACGACCTGAAGTCAGGTATTGTTGAACGTTTGTAGTTCCTGCTGTAAGCGTTCCTCCATTGTCTACAAAAGTAGCTGTAGCGCTAGCATCGCTATGAAGAGTCAGTGCACCTACTACAGACAATGATTTTCCTGAAGCTAATGTCAGTTTTGCACCCGGAGCAACAGTCATCGTCTTTACCGTTGCATCAACATCTACTGTAAGAGTTCCGGCTGAAACAGTTACATCAGTTGCTGAAGATGGTGAATAGCTTGAAAGATTTGCATCACTCGATACGGTTACTGATGGTGACACGGGTGTTATTGAATTAGAAGCATCACTTGCTGAACCACTGCCTGCACTGTTACGTGCTGTAACGGTAAAGGTATAAGCCGTTCCGTTGGTAAGGCCTGTTACAACTAACGGACTTGATGCTCCGGTTGCTGTTATGCTACCCGGGTTTGAAGTTACTGTATAATCAATAATTGATGAACCACCATTGCTTGCTGGGGCAGTGAAAGCTACCGATGCCTGTGCATTACCTGCGGTAGCTGTTCCAATGGTTGGTGCACCCGGTACTGTTTTTGGAGTTATTGCACTTGAAGCCGAACTTGCCGCACTGCTACCTACGCTATTACGTGCAGTAACGGTAAATGTATAAGCTGTACCATTGCTAAGTCCGGTAACCACTATCGGACTTGAAGCGCCGGTTTGTGTTAAACCTCCCGGGCTTGAAGTAACGGTATAATCAAGAATTGTTGAGCCACCATTGCTTGCTGGTGCTGTGAAAGCTACCGATGCCTGTGCATTTCCGGCTGTTGCAACAATGTTGGTAGGTGGATCAGGAATCTGTTTTTTTGAAAATACAATTCGGTCTATATCGAGGGTTGCACCATTCCAATCCGAAGGAGTTCCTGATTGGCTACTATGAGGAATTTCAATTCGTATGCGTGAAATATTGCCTGTAAGTGGCAACTTACCCCAATTAGCTAGTATGCCATCTCTGATATCGAATGTAAATTCTCCATTTGCGACTGTCATAGTTTGGTTTGCATAATAAGGTGTACCGCCAATTTCAAATACAATATTGACTAAAACAGAGGTTTTAACCCAATTATGGGCTGTAAATTTCATATAAAACTGATCAATATTGGCAGCATCAATTGATACGTCTTTGTAAATTGTTGGGTAAGCATATACACCATCACCACCTCCTGTATAAGTTACTACCAGATTTGAACCACTATGAGATGTTGTAACATCGTCTCCATAAGGATTCCAACCTTCAATTGTTGTTGCGAAATCCCATGCTATGTCCTGTGGTGTCTGAGTATTTGTCACCTTAATCTTATCAATTAATGTGCTAGCACTATACCAGTTTGTAGCAGGATTTGAAGCCGCAGCTCCATTATGAGGCAGTTCGAGTTGAATTGATTTTATTGTGCCACTATAAGTCTGTCCCCAACCCGGATTATTCGCCTGTATATCAATTGAAAGGAAGTTTTTCGTAGGATCAATATCAATATATGAATATACAAGTGAATTATCTGTCTTTGTTAGTGTTACTAACATCTTAACCGGCGACGAAGTTGGCCAGTTATTTGCCTGATAATTTAATTCCAGATAACGATAATTTGCTGCAGCGAAACTCAGATTATCAACCTGAACAGCTGCAAACCATAACTGAGTACCAGCATTGCCACCATCTAAATAAGTCATTTTTAGTGCACCCGATTGCCAGCTTGCGGCTACATCACGACCTGCACCCAGGTCATGCCATCCTTCCAAATCGGAAGTAAAATTCCATACTGTCTGTGCATTAACAGTCAAAACAATTGATAAAAAGCACAAGAATAAAAATAATTTCTTTTTCATGATTGTAATTTTTTTAGTTAGTAATTTGTTTTGTTATATAATTAAATTTAAGATATTTACTCCATATAAAACACTTCATTCAATTCGATCGTGACAGGTGAATTATCTGAATTTGTCTTCATTATGTCCGCCATATACGCCCACCATTTTTGGACTATTGGATTTTTGCCCAAATCCTGCGAACCAGCACCACCTTTCACTTTTTGTATGGCAAAAAGATTATTAGTTTCTTTATCCCAAAATATAGAATAATCACATATACCGCTTTGCTGAATAAGTACCTTCAGCTCAGGCCAAATTTCACTGTGCCGTTTTTCGTACTCTTTCTCAAAACCCGGTTTGAGGTACATTTTAAATGCCTTTCGTTCCATTTTTTTAGATTTTAGATTCAACACTTAAGTATATATATAAATTGATATAGAAAAAACTATTTTGATGTTAGTGTCCACACTGTTTTTACATTGGGTGGCAATGAATCATTAAAATACATATCTGCTTTTACACCTGATGGTAAAGGTTTATTGAAATACTTCTTTAAGAAACTTTTCACATCTTTGTCCAGAAGTTCAACAGCCGGTGTAAGCCGATTTTTTGCCCCTTGGTTTTGTTGGTCTTTTAAAAGTGTGGTTCTTAATTCAGTTAAGTTTACATCATTTACCTTACCTGTTTTGGTCAACGAACGTCTCATTATTTTACAAAGATTTGTTTCCCTAATGTGATAAGTATAAGCCAAACAACGCTGTTTAAAACCAATCAACTCTTTTACTCCCATGTCAAATTCAGCAAGATATTTCGTTGGAATATCTTTTCTTGCTTCTTCAGCTGCCACTAATGCCTGATCCACTTTTCGGGCTGTTGCTTCGAAACGAAGCTGTGCATCTTCCAACATCCAAAAGTGTGGCTGATCGGTTTCTACCGTACGCATAAATGCTGCTCTGCGGTTCGACAGCCATGATGGTGTTACCCACGAAGCACCTTTCAACGTGGCTTCAGAAAGTAAGTGCTGTGGATCGCTCCTTCCAACCTCACGACTAAACCACGAAATATCCCAGGGGTACATTTCGATAACTTCGGATGAATATTTCCAATAGAGTTGAATTTTTTCTGAAGCATTTTTATACGGTTCAGCTAACAATTCAAGTGCTTTAACATCGGTGATTCCCGGTTTGTGAAAGAATATGGATGCCATTCGAAGATTTGGGTCTTCACGGTCAGGAATATTGCCATAATACTCTTTTATTCCGGCAAGTTTACCAGCATTATTCATTGCTCGCAATGCTCTCAATGTAGTAAGCGGTGAAGGCAAATAAATATAAGGCTCGATTTCTTCAGTAGCAGTACCCAACCAAACTTCGCCTAAAACAGAGATTTTACGTTCAACTGCCAATGTCAGAACATTTTTAAACCAACGATCAGCTGGCGTGGCAATTTGTACTTCGGTAATGCTCGAATGAATTGATAAACCGACGCAACTGGCATCAAGTTTTTCGATAGCAGCGTAGGTTTGTCCGGCAGAAATTTCCCATGGTTCCCACCAAAGTCGACCATCAGGATTCAGCTTTTTCCATGTTTGTGCTAAAACATTCACAAAATTGGAAACACGCTTATCCAACGGAACAGCACTGCAGCTTTCGCATGGTCCATCTTCGCTACACAACCAGGCATTTTGATCGTAAGTATACATCAATAAATCGTCGACTCCGGGAAATTCCTTGTGAAAGTTTTCAATCAATTTTGTATAACGTTTTATAGTTTTAGGGTCCGAAATGCATTGCGAAAGTGGCTCTACAGCAGGATAAACCACATAAGGAGCTCCAAAATGAAATATGGTACGCATCCCGTGTTTTTTACACATAGCAATACGATGCTTCAGTTCTGCAGCACGTTTTGCAATACGTTCTTTACTGTGTAAATACCGTTTGGAGCCACCGTTATTCTGATTCAGGGTAGAATCGTTATCAACCGGCAATCGAAATTCAGCCGGAACTGGAATCACATCTTCGAGATTTAGTGCATTATCAGCCGGACGATATCCCCACGCAATATTAAGCTGCATGGTATTGAAACCCAGCTCTTTCATCAACTCCATGTTTTTGTCGTTCCATTCCACATTGGGCGAAGAGGGAGCACCCAAAATACCAACTTTGTATTGTAGTGACTGGTTTGTATCTACTTGTTTACAAGAGGATAACAGTGCAATAAGCAATGAAATATAAATTAGTTGTTTACTCATAATGATAATTCTATTTTTGAAACTCAACAAATTTCCACAACTTCAATTCCTAATATCTGACCGAGCTTTTCAATTTTATCCGCAATATGTCCAACTCCAATGGCGCAATGGTGTGCAGGGCCTTGTTTCGACCACTCATTCATAAATCGCTTTGCACCAATTGGGAAACGATAACGACTATTTGTATTTCCAATTTCAAGTATTGGTCCTTCTACTGATTCACCCTCAGCAACTAACAGAAACACTCCATCTTTGCCTTCCACTACCGAAAGTAAGGTAACCCGCCCGTGTTTCACGGTCATCTGGATAGATAATCCTTTACCCGGTTTTCCATGGTAGATTGGTAATGGGACTAATCGTACACGACCTTCGGCAATGGCAAAATGAGCAGGGCCATCATGTCCAAGCATGACTACATCATCGTTGAAATCCATTAGGTAGAATTCCGAAAATGAACCTCCGGTACCAAATTCAGCCATGATTTTCATTGCTTGTGCATTCTTCACCTCACATTCACCCGCTACTGGAATATTCTTTCCAGTAAGTAAAGTATTTCCGGCAATAACCGAGGTGACGATATTTTCATAATCGTTGCCCGATTCTCCTTCGTAATAATATGCCATCGAACCCAAATTATGATTTACCACTAATTTGTCGAGTGCAATGGAAGTGCGTGCTGCGCGTTCTATTTCATTCAGTTCACATTCGGGAGCAATATCAAAAGCAACATTAAATTCTTCAATTTTTGCCTTAACTTCGTTGTCAGTAACGTCATCACGATATTTTTTAAGTTCACACATTTCAAGCATTTCAAAATGAGTTCCGAACACAGCTGATTGTTTGGTTACATCGGTATACACATCAAGCATACCACCGTAATAATGCCCTAAAATTCCCATGCGGTTGTTTTGTAAAGCGTTTGCAACTCGTGCAGCTTCCGTCCATGCTTCAATTTCACCCCAGGCATCCTCATCATGAAGATATCCAGTTACAAAATCATACTGAATTCCTGAGCGATTAAATACGCTGGCAATTTCCGGAACTGAGCAAGCCTGACAATGTTCTAACCATAGACCGGTCATTTTGCCACGGTCTCCCAACTTATTAAACGCCTCGTAATCGAGTTGGGCAACAGGTTGTAAATTCAGTATTACAACAGGCACTTTTAGTTTTTGAGCCACCGGTAATACAGTTGAAGACAGCGCGTAGGTGGAAACGTATAGAAACACAATTTCCACATCCTGTGCTTTCAGATAGTCGGCGGCCTCGCAGGCTTTCACCGGATTATCCACCATACCAGCATCCGCAACTTCCACTCCAAATTCTGAGATGCGTTTTCTGATTTCTTCCTGATATGTTTTCAAATTGTCGAGTAATCCCTCAAATTGAGCCCAATATGTATCAAGTCCTATTCCAAATAATCCTACCTTAGTCTTCATTAGTTATAAGTTGTTTTTCAATTTTCAAATGTTGCGAATTTTCAACTTGCTTTTTTCGTATAACTTTCTATAATAATTCATTCTTCCTCTTAGCTTTTCCAACATCTTTTTATTCGATGGATTAGCGATTAAATCAACAGTTTCAAAGGGATCATTATTAATATTAAAGAGTTGTTCTACTTGCTGATTTGGGAATAAAATATATTTCCATTCTTTTGTCCTGACAGCTTCTGATGGAATAATTGGTGTTACCGTTGAATCAAGACTTTTGGCAGACCAGCTGTGTTCATAATACCAGTCGGTTCTCCAGCTAATCTTTTCATCCGCCATAAGTTTTCCAATATCCATTCCATGCATATACCGTGGTGTTTTTATGCCTGCAAATGCGAGAAAAGTAGGCGCATAATCCACATTCAGCACCATTTCGTCAACTATTTTTCCACCGCTTTCTTTCTTAATGCGCGGGTCATAAATTATCAGGGGAACGCGCATAGACTCTTCGTAAGGCAGCCATTTACCCCAAAAACCATGTTCTCCCAAAAAAGTGCCATTATCTGAAGCAAATACGATAATAGTATTATCCTCAATGCCTTGCTCTGCCAATATTTTTCGGAGTTTGCCAATAGACATATCAATCCCAGTTACAAGTCGATAATGCTTACGTATTTCATTCTCTAACAATCCTTTTGTTCTCAGTAAATTTCTTGCATGGTTTGCAGCCATTGATTTTTGAAGAAACTCCGGCTGTGACAATGCATTTTGCAAATTGGCTGTTGGTGATATTGCAATAGAATCATCGGTATAATAATCTTTCACTTCAACTGGATAATCAGACCACGGATCTTTTGGCGACCTGAATGAAACCTGTAAGAAGAATGGTTTTTGTTTATCTCTCGATGCCAAAAACGTTTTGACTTTCATTGGAACCACCTCTACATCGGTGTGAATAGGATGAACCAAGCCATTATTTCCAGTTCGCGGAAGCGAAGCATCCCAGGCATTACCGGTTACACACGTACACCTGATTTCTTTTTTATGAGCTATTCCATCGTTGGTCACAAAATTGCAATCCTTTTCGTGCCAGTAATTGCCATGCCAACGATCGCCTCCCCAATAATCAAATAAATTCATTCCATGTTGAAACCCATTTTCACCCACTCCAATGTCCCATTTACCAATATATCCGGTATAATATCCGTTCTTTTTTAGTAAAGCAGGAAAAGTATTTTCCCAATTCTCCGGCGTACAAATTGCCGGTAAATCATCCGCACCATTTGAACGCGAACGAGAATATATGCCGGTGAGAATAACTGCCCGGCTAGCCGACGACACCGAAAAAGTAACAAAAGAATTGCTAAACCGAACTCCTTCGGCAGCAAGAAGGTCAATCTCGGGTGTATTTACTGTTTTGTTTCCAAAACAGCCCTGTGAATCCCAGCGCTGATCGTCGCTCAACAAAAACAGAATGTTAGGTTGTGCTTTCTTTTCAGCATTCACCAATGCTGAAAAGAACAATACCGAAACCGGAATAAGAAACCTGTTCATTTTGAAATTTATTAAGCAATTTTCAATCTTTCAACTATATCAGGGAGCAATCCATTTACTCCAGTTTGGTTCTGCTTCAGACTTATAAGTAAGCGGATTGAAATTTCTCTCTAACCACGTTTTTGGATTTTTATTAAACTCTTCCAGTTTTACAGCCGCCAATTTGTAACCATTATTTACATCGAGTTCCAACAGTTTTTTTATACGGGCACAAACTTTTTCGAACTGCGCTTTGTCATAAGCCACTGTTCGAGCATCCTGTGCAGCAATTGTTAGTGCGTAATGAATGCTTTTCCCTCTTAAAGAGCGGGCAGTATGCTGTACAAAATCTCTTTGTTTAGTAATATCTTCAACCTTACTTTCGTTTTGAGCAATAGCCTGATTGAAGAATTCAACAGCTTTGAAATTAAGTTGCGCTGCGTCTTCTAACCGCAAACCGGTATCTTCAAATATCCATGGGTGAGCAGTTTTTGAGTCGGTCAGCATAAAGTTTGCCCTACGGTTCGACTCCCAAATTGGTGTATCCCAGGTACCATTGATAATTTTCACAAAATCCCAGCTGTGCTCACCATTTTCTCCTTTATCTAATCCCATAGGACCAATCAAATAAGTAACATCCCACGGAAATGCCTCCACTGCCTGAGCCACATATTCCCATGCTTTTATCATGATTGGAGCTGTTTTTTTTCCATAAGGTGCTGCAATCTGGTTCAACAATTCACCCACCGTTGCATTCGGGTTTTTCATCCAGGCATGAAGCATGGCATAATTCACCGAATAGGTTGAAGGAGCAAAACCATAATATTCTTTTACGCCTACCACACCAGTAATTTCTTTCCAACCGGCCATTTGCTCGTAAATCAAACGTGGAAAATAATCGTCGATTTGATACAATCCTTTGTAAAGCGTATGGTCAAACTCACCCACAACAGGGATATTCCGCTCGTAAGCATTTTGCACCAAACGTTTTACGCCTAAATCCGATTTTAATGAGCCATCGTTAAAAGGATATACTTCGTTGCTGGTCGAAGAATTCAGCATTAAACCAAAACCATCGGAATCAATTTTTTTCACTATATCTATTGTTTGTCCTTTGGAGAGTTCCCATGGTTTCCACCAGAGCATCGTTTTTACTCCCGGACGTGATTCTTGCATGGCTTTTTTCAACATATTGATAAAGTTAGGTAAGCGATCGCTGATAGGAATACCCGAACAACGCGGACAAGGACCAAACTCGCTGCAAATCCATGCTTGCTGGTCGTAAGTATAAATCAACACATCGTTCACTTCCGGAAAAGTGGCCATAAACTTATTCATCATTTGAACGTATTTCTGCTGAACTTCAGGATCAGAAATACAGGCTGGCTTTACCGGATTAGCGTTCAGAACGCGTGGAATTCCAAAGTGAGCCAACGTTTTGAGTCCATGTTTTTTACATTGAGCAATTCGGAATTTCCATTTGTCAATCTGCACTTTATCGTCCAAATCTTCGAGATTGATTACTTCGTTATCGGGTTTTCCACCCCATGCTATGCTCAACTGGAGCATATTTACGCCCAGTTCCTTTAAATCTGTCAGTTGTTTGTCGTCCCATCTTATATCTTCAATAACCGAAGGACTACCTACAATACCTACAAAATAATCGAATCCTGCTCGACCGTTTTTGGAAGGGTCGGTCTTTTTTTGTGCTAAAATTAGTTGACTTAACGTCACTAGAATAACCGTTGATAATAAAAATGTTTTTCTCATTTCGAATAATCTTTTGTTGGCAATAGCCATATTTTATGAATAATTTATTTTTTATTTTACAAGCAAAATGTGTTTCACTGAGTGATTTTTGTTAATCTTTAAAGACACAATATAAATTCCAGCGTTTAACTGACTAATTGAATATGAATTTATTTTGCCCTGTCGTGACATTAAGAGTTCTCCTTTTAATGAGTAAATCTGAACTTCATCTACATTTTCACCATTTGCCACGTTTAACAAACCGGTTGAATTCGGATTTGGATAGATTTTATATTTCAGCGCATCAGTATCGGTAGTGATAGTATGAATTGAGGATATAATTTTTGATGGCGTGAAATTATATGCAAGTAACTTTGTTTCGTTGGGTTGAAGCGAAACACTATTTACAATACAACCGTTTTTTAGATCCGATGATGACAATCCATCCACATCAAGCATGCGGGGAATCTTTATACTTACTTCTCTGCTTACTGACTGTTTCGAACAGTTTTTTAGTTCAACTTTGACACTTTGGATATCACGGGTGGCGGTAATTTTCAGGCCACCTTTTGCCATTAAGCTGTCGAATCCTATCTGACGATATTCCCAACTGTCTGGTATTGCCGGGAAAACATCTAATTTCTGTTCATTATCAGGGTCAAGCAACATTTGTGTAAGGTTGCAGATATAGGTTCCATGCGCCCCTATTTCGGGAGTCAAAAACAGTTGCCCTTTCGATTCTGTAAAACAGGTTTCATCGTACAAAATGTCGGTACGCTGGTATTTTTGCAACCACGATAATGCATCATTTCCCAATCCAAGTTTGGCTGCTACAACACCCATAGTACCATTATTGAAGACGTAATCGCCGGTAGTAGTTTTTGCAGAGTTGATATAACTAGGCAATACCTTGGTGTCATGTTTATCTACCACATTGTGAAACCAAACATGCGTTAACCAGGTAGCATCGCCAACACCTTCCTGACTGGAAGCTCCTGCACCACCGGCAATAAGCGTATCACCAAATAATGTCGATTGAGGAATAAGTATTTTTCCGTCATAAATGCTCCATGCTACATCAGCAATTCCACGTTTTACACATTGATTATATCCGTAAAGTATCGAAGCTTGCTGAACGGTATTTGGCATATTTTTGCATTGATAGGTTTTTCCATTAAAGGTCAAATCCTGCAACGATACATAGGTCGTTGATTTCAGAATATCAAATGCTTTATCCTTAAAAGTATCATCATTGCTATAATCGAGATACGAAAGTGCCATTAGTGACGCATTTGCACCCGGATAATTCTGATTCAGATTAGCTCCTTCACTTACTGTTGGCTGAACGCCAAGTGCGCCATCATAACCCATTAAGGTAGTGTAAATAGCACCGTTATCGTACTTTCTGGTTACATTATGGTGTGTAATTCCATTTACAGCATTTGATTTGGCTGTTGGCAACACGCTATACGTCCAGTCGGCGATGTTTTTAGATTCACTAATATGACCCGTGTATAGCAATGCTAACTGACTAAGAACCAAATCATATTCGGGACAAACTGCTCCACCAAAACTTTCAATATCGGTAGAATTACATCCAGGGGGAATTTTGGTATTTCCAAAGTAAACGCCATGATAATATAGCGATTGCATATACAATTTCTGAACTGTTTCGTCGGGCACTGAAATTCTTGAACGATTGAAATAGTTAGTCCACCACGTTGCCGTTTCCTGACGTAGCGTTTCGTATCCTTTTTGTTTTGCTGTGTATGCAGCATTCCATGCATGATCCCAAGTAACTGTTGGAGTAAGTGGGTTGAATGATGAAGTCGGTGCAATATAGTAAGTTACGATGCCGTTTGGATCTGTTGTACTTACAATCTGATTATCTGTACTTATTGTAACATTCGAAGCACTCTCAACCGCAACTGCCAACGAAGCGGTGCTGGTGTTGGGTCGGGTTGCAGTTACCACAGTTCCTTTTGTGCTGTTTTGTTCGCGTGAAGTGGCTGAACCGGTAAATGGATCGTGCGACACATTATAAATGCCGGCATTATTATATATTCGAACATCCTGCTCTACTGCTATATTGACTTGCAATGGCGATGGTGCTCCAGTATCCTGAACCCTGATTACTAATACACCATCGGGAGTAACAAGTACTGTTCGTTTGGAAATGAATGTTGTTCCATCAACAGTTAGTCCCAGATCAATGCTGAGTTCACCGGTACGAATATCTAATTTTTGATTAAAAGCAGTAATTGTTCCGGGATTGAGTGCTGCACCATATCCTGCTTTCAGCAGGAAAGGATTAAACCTATGACCTGCATTATCCCACCAATACTGATAACTAAGGTATGGTTCGTGCGGATGCCACGTACCCGGATTTGCCATAGGTGCTTTTGTAAAACCAAATCCCCAGGGGTCGACACGCATGGTTGTTCCACCTAAACCTATGGGCTGATATTGATAATCATCTCGATTCAATTTAGTCAAACCAGATTTTATGAACGCACTTTTACCAAGCAAACTATCCCAATTTGCATCTACAGTAGGTTGAACATCTTTGAATTCAATTTTTGTAATTTTTGTCGATGCACCAAACCAACTTCCAGCAGGTGTTGCTGAAGTATTTTGAGGTAACTCTAATCGCACTTTAATTATCTCACCCGAATAAGCCGAACCATTACTTTGAATGCTGTTTGAAAAATCAACACGAACAAAATTTAGTGTTGGATCAATATCAAAATTGGAATATACTATCGTTCCATCTGCTTTGGTCATTTCCAGCACTGCCTTCACCGGAGTGGAAACCGGCCAACCTACAGTTTGATAATAAATATCGCAGTAAGGATAAAGAGATGCATCAAACTTGGTATCAACTTCCACCTGAGGAAACCACAATTGTGGTCCGTTTGTAAGCGCTTTATTCGTATAAGTCAGTTTCATATCACCGGCTTCCCAACTCAATGTAACATCTCTGTCAACTCCATCCTGAATTTCATGCCAACCTTCAAGGTCTTTATCAAATGTCCATGCGCTGATTGTATTTAAAGGTACCGACCCTTGAGCAGCAATTTCTGTAGAAGTGAGCGCATAATTATATACCGAGAAATCGTCGATATATGCCATTAATCCGCCATTTCCAATGACAATATTACCAGTTCTGTTTGTCATCGGGACATTCAACAATTCAACTGATTTTTTTCCGTTGAGGTAACAAGTCATTACATTCCTTTCGTTTACAATTGACACATGCTGCCAATCACCACTATTCCATGTGGTTAGGTTGTCCCAAATACGTGATGTTTTCTGAAAATTAAGTTTACCTCCATTAATGGCTAAATCGTAGTTTCCATTGTTATACGAGAACAAGTTTGCGGGTGTCGAACTGTATTTCTGAGCACTACCAATCGTTTTAATCCAAAATGATATGGTTTGTTCTTTCGATGTGAAAAGTGAATTTGTGGGTATTGTAAGATAACTGTCACCATCTAAATACAAAGCAGCTTTTCCGTTTTTAAAATTGCTGGTATTTATACCCGGAGTACCCGAAGTAGCACAAACAAACTGAGCAGCATCATCCGTAAAATTGGTTTCAAACGACCATTTAACTGTCTTTCTGTTGTCGGGCTTAGGTGTTTGGGTTGCAGTTAAATTTATCTTATCAATCAGCGTATTAAGCCCAAACCAATTGGTAGCCGGATTAGCAATGGTACTTGAATTGTGCGGAAGTTCCAATTGTATTGATTTTATTTGCCCATCATAAGCCTTTCCATTCCAGTCCGTACGTACATTGGCAGCAATATCTACCGAAATAAAATTCTCGGTAGGGTCGAAATCAAAAAATGAGTGAACAACCGTATTATCTGTTTTTGTAAGTGTCATCAGCACCTTTCCGTTTAAAACAGTTGGCCAGTTTGCCTGATAGTAAATTTCAAAATAAGGATAGGAAGCTGCACTAAAATTCAGATTATCAACCTGTACTGCAGGAAACCACAACTGAGGTCCATTTGTTGGTGAACGCTCCGAATAAGTCATTTTTAAATTCCCGTTTTCCCAACTTGCTGTTACATCGCGCCCATCACCTAGGTCGTGCCAACCTTGAAGGTTTGTATCAAAAGTCCATGACGTTTGCGCAATAGAAGATAACGAGACAAGACAGAAAAAAAACAGTAATAACCTGAATTTATGCATGATATAAGTGTGTGAAATTATACCAACACAGTAATTTGTCTTAGTAACAGACAAATTGCAGCGTGGTGAAGTAAATAGTTTATGATTTTAGAAAATTCTATTCAACAATCAGTTTTTCAACTTTTGTAATTCCATTGGAATGAATTTTTACAAAATACAAGCCTTTGGCAAAGTCAGCTACCGATATGGAGCTAAGGTTTGCATTGACCGATTTAATAAGTTTTCCGGTAGCATTGTAAATGGACAGATTATCAAATTTTCCACCCTTTATTTGGAATGATTCGGAAACCGGATTTGGATAAACTAAAATATTAGACTCGCTCTTTTCAGACAATCCAGTTGTAAGTGAATTTAAGAATGAAATTTTATCAATTTTGATTGAAGCACCATTCCAGTTTGAACCGGCTAATTCAGAATTATGTGGAATTTCTATTCTTATTCTGGAAGGTGTTCCGGTTGCAGGTAAAACACTCCAGGTGTGTTGTACTTCCGTTCTGATATTAAACGAGAATTCTCCACTCGACACATTCATCGTTTGATTGGCATAATAGTTATTGCCTCCCATCTCAAAATAAATATTGACCAATACAGAAGACTTAGGCCAGTTGGTTGCAGCAAATTTCATGTAGAAAAAATTGACATTGGCAACATTTACTGGAGTATCATTATAAATTGTAGGGTATGAAATAGTAGCATCGGCTCCACCGGTGTAAGTCAGAACAAGATTTTCTGACCCATCATGAGATACGGTAACATCATCACCATATGAGCCCCATCCCTCAACACCTGTTTTAAAATCCCATGTAATTTGGGCATTAACCATTGAGAAAACGCACAATAATAGAAGTAATAATTTGATTTTCATAATAGTAATTTTTTAAAGATTAATAAATAATTGTTTGGTTTTGGATTTCTTCCATTGTCTCTTTTTTAGAAACAATGGAAGAAATTTGTTTTTTTATTTTTTCAATAAAACACCATTTTGCTTGATGCCATTGATAGTTGTTTCGTAATAATAAGTACCCGATTTAATTTTTGTTACATTCCATGCAAAGTCAGTTATTCCCCTTCCAATATTAAGAACCTCTACTGTTTGTCCCAATGTATTAAATATAGCTATTCTTGTTTCAGTAGTTTGATTTTCAGAAATTCTGAAATTAACTACTTCTTTGCAAGGATTTGGAAAATTATCAATTAGTTTTACCCTATCAGCACTGACATTATTAATAGCAGTAAGATTCATTTTTTCTAAATTCAGAGCTAAAATGTGGGCATCTATGGCAGTTTTATTATTTTGCCAAATCGTCTTCTTTGCAGAAAACCAGTTTAGATCCCCAACAGGTAAACCATCCAAACCTGCTGTTTGAGCAGTTGTATTTGAGTATGTACCATCAAACAGTGGCCAGGTATCATTCTGACCAAGTTTTCCATCAGGGTCCCAGTACCAGTCGAGACTCGTGTGAGCAGTCGAGGTATAATAACTTCCAAAATAGTCTTTTTTGATAGCAGGCAATGCCCATTGAGCCAATATATCGGATTTTTGTTTTATCCGCACATCAGTAAATGTAGGATCAATGTCGTATTTATTATTAGCAGCTTTCCATGTTGGGAATTGTGTACTGTTGTATATTGCCGATTGTGGATTGTTTGCTAATGCGGTGGTTATATCAATACCTCTGTTCTGACATGGGACATCGGGTGTCCAAACAAGAGGTTGATAATACATGGTACATGCAGCACCGACACTCGTTGCCCATGTTTTTAAATCAGACAGGTTTGTATAAAACTTTGGGTTTTTGAATTCGATATTATTTGCCACAAAACTTGTCATTTTATTGTATCCCCAGTCAATATCCACACCATTTGCTTTGACTATGGCATCGGGTGCCGACCAAAGCAATTCCGAAACATTGCCTGTAGCATAATTATCCCAACCACCTACCCATGCTCTTTCATAAGGGATTACGTGGCAGTCGTACAATAAATTATTGGTGAAAAAGAACTTTTCCTGATTCGACATCCAATCTATCTGACATTTATGTTGAATAAAAGTGTTGTGGTTTATCCATGTGAATCCGCTTTTAACAGGTGCGTTGTTATCCGAAAAAACAGCAGTACTTAAACCAATGAAAGTATTGTTTTCAACATATAAAGTATCTACTCCGCTTTGGTCATTGGGGAAATAAAAGTTTACCGGACCATTCACACTGGTAGTCTGAACAGTAAGTCGGTTAAACAAATTATTTGTCAAATAAATTTTGGGACTTCCACCGTTGCAGTAAATAGGACTTCCGGCTGGGTCTAATACACATTTGTCAATTACCACCCGAATATCATTTCCTGAAATTCCCATAAAGAACTGAGCATTAAATACGCCATCAGCAGTAGCATTTGCAAAGTAAACACCTCTGAGTGTAATGTTTGCAAATACATTAAACATATAATTGAAAGGTGTTCCACCAGTTCCACTGGTTTGAAGTGTTGCCGGCATTGTCGGTTTTGGATCGCCCACATCAGGTGTTCCTCCCCCAATAATGGTAAGATCAAATCCAGTGTTATTGATAATTTCGTCCAACACATAATAGCCGTTATAACCATCTTTCAACCGATAAATCTTATCTCCTTTATACTGTTTTATGGCAGCATTGAGAGTTCCAACACCTGGAGCAACGTCAATAATATCCATAGCCGATACCATAAATGTACCTGCAAATAAACATAAAATAAATAGTAAATTTAATTTTCTCATTTCATTGTTTTTTTAAGGTGAATTATTTGTTTAAAGTCAATAATTGTAATTAATATTTTCAAAATTTATATCTCAGGCCTAAGTCAGCTGTAACACCGTATTGTTCAATGCTAATAGGTCGTTTTTCATCCCTGTATCTAATCCGGTCTTCGCTATTTGTTAAGTTGGCTGCTTTAAATATTATTTCCAATGTGCCTTTGTTCTTAAGTTCAAAACCATAGGATGCATTAAAATCTAACCTGCTATAAGGTTCAGAAATAACATAAAGTCTTAAATCATTCGGATGAGTTTGTAATATTTTTTGTGATGAATATTGATAGGACAAGTAGCTTTTGAAATTTTTAATTTCAATGCCCATGGTTATGTTAACCACATGCTCTGGAACACCGGTCATAGGTTCAATAACCACTGAATCTTTTCTTCCTGTCAACTCATAACGTGATCCTGCAGGTTTATATTTATAGAGTTGGGTGTACGGATTAGGCGATTTTCCGTGAGTATAAGTATAATTAACGCTTAATGTCAAATAAGAAAATGGTTTGGGTAAGAATCCAAATGAAGTTTGCCATTCTGTTTCAATGCCCTCCAGTAAAATTGGATAAGGGTGATTTTCGTATACAGTCATATTCACCAGATCATTGTCTTTAAAAACCGGATTCGGAATCGGTTCGCCTGAAATTCGTTTATAAGACCTCGACCACAATTTATCTTGAACTGTTTTGCTAAAACCTGTAATAGAAAAAAGCCCTAATTTTTTGGCATGAAATGTGAATTGCAAATCATAACTACGCCAAAGTTCTGTCTTTAGTTTCGGATTTCCTGCTGTATATGAGTAGTTTGAAGCATCCTGTGCATTGTAATACTCAAACGGCGAAACTCCACTACTAGGTCGTCTGACCGTATGGGTATATGAAAAATGGGCATAAAACCACTTTGTAGGTTTGATCCTGACATGTAGCATTGGAAGTAAAAAATTATCTTCGCGGGTTGCCACAGAATCTTTTAATCCGAATGCTGTATTTATATTCTCATAAACAGAATAACTGCGGGTTACTTCACTCCCTCTCACCGCTTTCATATCGGCTTTTTCATATTCATATCTAAATCCGGGCATAATCATAAGCCACTCCCCTAAATTAATTTCAGGCATAATATATCCTGCTCCATAGTAATGAGTCTCATTGATATCGTTCATTGCTGATGAATTCAAATCGTAAACAAAACCAGAGTATTTGGGGTCATCACCTAAACCACCAGTCGATCCGGCAAGATATTTTTGTTTACCATTCAACTGCCATGCATCAAAAACCAGATTGTTGCGTTCAAAAGAATATTTATCTCCAAATAGATAATTACCTCCCATAAAATTATTTTCTTGCCCAGAAACCACCAACTCAACAATTCCAGTCGGCCAGTTATAGTTGTTTTTAATAAAATCACCAAATATGGCATTATTCCCCGCATATCCAACCCCGACAGTTCTATCTAAATAGTTGTGGGATTGCCTGTATTTTGCTCCAATCTGAATTTTTCCATGCAGAATACCTGTTGTGCTTTTAAATGGTATTTCATAATCAACCCGGGGTGTAAAACTGCTATTATATGCCTCTGTCTGATCATAAGTCATACTTTCTAATTTAGTGCCAGCTAAATTTGTCAGAATTTCATCAAAGCTATTGGCAACCTGAGCGGGTGTAAAAACTTTCAAACTATCGCGATGTAAACCATCGGCTCTTGTTTCGGAAGTATAACTCCAGTTTCTTGTGCCAGGAGTTTTGGTGTTATTGTAGGTATAACTAATTCCATAATTTAATACTGAATTCAGAAATTTTAATTTCGTCCTTCCACTGAAATTACTGGTTATTCCGTAGTTACGGTATTCGGGGATCTCACTCATTGTCACCCGAATCGGTACAGTAGCTGTATTACCTTCGGGGCTGAAATTTTTTGATTGACTGGATGAGTAAAAATTACTGGCTGAAAGGAAGGATTGAAAATTCAGAATGGTTGATTTGCTTGCTATATAATCCAACGTGAGAACTGCAGACTGCTTATAATTTATTCGTTCGTTGAGATTAAAGTTAAGGCTACTAATATAAAAGGGATCATTCAAATTTGTAGTATAATTTGTGTTGTATCCCACGCTAATCAAGTTAGTACTTCGGTTTACTCTATCAGCATTCACAGAGAAAAAAACGCCCAGCTTATCGCTAAAAAAACGATTGCTGATAAGCCCTACGAAGTTATAATTTCCAAAATCATTATTCAATGCATTATAACCCGATTGAACCATAGCCGAATAGTGTAATCCTTTAGGAGTTTCTCTTAAAGTAAGATCAACAGACCCTGCAACAGCGTTACCCTCCAAATTAGCTGTAAGTGATTTATAAACTTCAACACCTTGTAATGAGTAAGTTGAAATTGCATTAAGCCCAACTGCCAATGGTTCTCCGTTTATCAATATTTTGGAATAAGACTGATCCAAACCGCGTAATAAAAACCCGGCACCTTCTCCAGCCGAGCGATTTACAGAAATTCCCGGTAAGCGTCCTATTGCTTCAATCGTGTTGGCATCGGGATTCTGTTGAAGTTTCTCTGCTGAAATTACATTTTTAAGAGTATTCGAGTTTATCTGTTTCTGAATAGCATTTTTTTGTCCAAGTGCTTGTGCAGTAATGATAATTTCATCTAATTTACGGTCTGACTGTAATAGTTTCACAGTACAATTTGTCTTACCTGCAACATCAAATAATTGAGAATCATAACCGAGATACGAAATCATTAAAACATCTAAATTGTCAACTTCCAAAGAAAAATGTCCTTTAATATCCGTAACTGTACCGGTATTTGTTCCGTTAATCTTTACTGTTGCTCCAATTATTTCTGCATTTTTTTCATCCACTACATTTCCTACTATTACTCGTTTCTTTTCTGATTTGGGTGTTGTTGATTTTAAAGATTTAATTGGAAAAATCGCTATTTGTGAGTTTGTAATTTCAAAATCTAAAGAGTTGTTTTTAAGCATCTCTGCAATTGCCTGTTTAACGCTTACATTCACTACATTCAAACTTACCTTCTGTGTTAAATCAATTATCATTGAATCATAGAAAAAGCTATAATTACTCATCTTTTCAATTCGTTGTATTGCATCAGATAATTCAATATTTGAGAATGAAACCGTTATAATTTTATCCTTATTTTGAGAGTAAACTGATAACGAAACAGCCAGAAGAATATAAAATAATATGTTTCTTAATAGATTCATCGTGATTTAGCTAATAAAGGTGTTATTTAATATTGTCAGTTTATTTTTTCGATTTAATAATTAGTTTATTATTTTCTACAAACTGATAATTAATAGTATTTACCTTTGAAAGTAATCTTGTAATTTCCTCCAGACTTTCGTTTCGTAATGTAAATGAATAGGATTGTCTATCAGATATTGAAGGATCTACTTGAATTTCTACAGAATACCATTTTGACAGATATTTGCATACCTCTCTTAAATTTTTGTTTTCAAAACGCAATTGGTCATTCGTCCATGATTTTGCAAACTCTACATCTCCCTCTTTAACCTCTAGTTTATTCTTTGATTTATCGTAATATCCTTCCTGCCCGGGTCTCAGCATCACATTATTGTTAGCTGCTTTCATAGAAACCGAACCTTCAAAGAGACTGACTAAGATATTCTGTGAAGATTCGTATGAATTTACGTTAAACTTTGTACCATGAACGGTTACAGAAGATGAATTTGAGTGAACAATAAAGGGTTTGTTGGCATCATGAGTAACACTAAAATAGGCTTCACCATTCATGTTGACTTCACGTGTATTGCTGGAAAAATTTGCATTGTATGAAAGAGTAGTGTTTGAATGTAGCCATACTTCAGTACCATCCGGAAGAATGACTTTTGATTTTCCGGTTAAAGAAGAATAAGTTTGTTGAGCAGATTGATTGGAAATATTATTCCTGCCCAAATAATAGGCACCTGAAAAAGTTATAGCCAACAAAATAGATGCGGCAGCCACAATACGATAGAATCGTTTAAGAGGTATTGATTTTACTTCCAGTTGTGGTGAAGTTAATTGAGAGTCTTCCTGATTAATTCTGGCCGATAGCTCTTTCCAGTAATATTCAAGATCAGGTTCATAGGTAGCCACCTTATTCTGAACATTTTCCCAAACGGTTTGAAGTTGTTGAAATAGTTGACGGTTATCTTCCTCATTCAACCAGTTTTCGAAACTGATTGCATCTTCTACTGTAAGACTACCACGAAGTTTAGAGATAATAATATCCCAGGGGAGTTTCTTTTCCATAACCGACAATTTAAGGGTTCTATTTGTATGACACATAAAACTGTGCCAACCCTTACGTCTGTTTGAAAATTTTTACCACAAAAACGAATAGGAATCTCCCAGGAAGTCTTTTATCCGCTTTAAAGCTTTGGTTATCTGAGCTTCAACTGTTTTTACGGAAATATTTAATTGGGTGGCAATTTCCTGGTTGCTAAGATTTTCTGTTCTGCTGAGTTGAAATACTTCTTTACATTTATCCGGCAAAGCCAATACCGCTTCCTGAATCAAACGATAGAGTTCTTCGGTTTCCAGACTCATTACATCGGTTTCTTCAATATCGATATCCTCCTGATTTAAAGAAACAGTGTTTTTTTTCTTTCTTAGTTCATTCAGGCATTTATTACGAGCAGCCTGAAATAGATAAGCTTTGAATGAAAGTTGAATTTGCAGGGTTTTGCGGTTTTCCCAGACGTAGGTAAAAATATCCAGAGCGAGATCTTCAGCAATTGTAGATTCGCGAACATAAAGGTGCATAAACCGGCATAAGGGTGTAAAATAGCTTTCAAACAAATGCCTGAAAGCTAATTTATCCCCTTCACGAATTAAATTCAGGAGAATAATATCGTCTTCTTTTCCGCTCATTCAGCAAAATTTTTGGAGCAAAGATAGTATTAATTTTAGGTTTGTTTTAATTCAATAAACAAGCAATAACTATGATTGTTTCATATAGTTTTATATTCCATCCTTTAATATTACTTTATTATTCTGATTTTCAGTTTTTTGAATTTGGAAATAGTCAAATCTGCAACTATAAAATAGAAACTGTCAACTAAAAAACTACCCAACGCCCAGGACCATCCCCGCTCCGGCACCTTTCTGAGGTATCTGATTTCCAAAGGCATCCTGTGTTCCGAATTCAATGGCAATGGCCAGCACCAGCGTATCATCGTCGTTGAATGCTTCGGCAGGGTCGGCTAAAGTCAGGCTGAGTTTTTGTTCCGGGATGGAAGCTTGTGTGGAGAACCACGGTGTTTCAGTGTATTTCTGTGGACGGGTAAAATCGCCGTGCGTGGGTTCGTAGGTTTGATTGGCTTGATTCAGCACAAAATCACTCACTATGCCCAACGTGGCTACCAACCGGAAGGAAGTATATTTCCACGGCAGGTACAAGCCATAACTGCAGGCAAAAGCAGGTATCACGATTTCTGCCTGTTGATTTTCGCGGTTTATCTCCCAATGCAGTGGTATCCGTACCATACTGCTAAAACGGTTCGTGCGGTTGAAGTCAAAACCCGTGAGTATAGACCGGTATTTCGATAACCGTATGCTGCGCTCACCCCATGGTGATTCTTCATCCATTTTCTGGATATTTTTCACTACAGAGTTCAGCGCAGGAGCTAAGTTATAGTCGGCAACATTCCGTACGGGGTAAAAACTAAGTCTGATTTGCTTGCTTATTTTGGAGCATCCGCCAAATTCCTTGTTGTTCTTCCGTACATTGGCAAACTCCGGATTGCGCTTAATCTTTTCCTTTGAAGCACCTCCCTTGGTGCGTGCAAATACCTCAGTACTTCCCTTACGGGTATAAAACGAAAGGTTGGCAATACTGCCTGTAATTACATCAAATTGTTTAACTCGTGCCATGATTTTTAGTTTATAGTCGGTAGTTTATAAAGTTGGAAAGTTCGTAAAGTTCATAAAGTTTGAAAAGTTGGTAGTTTATGAAGTTTGGTCATACTGCTTAAATAACTAGTTGTAAATTGATACAAAAATAGTATAATTATATAAAATACAAACTATATTCAATAATAATTCATAGCTTTTAGATATGAGTTATATCTGTATTATTTATGATTTATATGTGGATTATATATTGATTTAAAAATAAACAGATGTGAATCAGAGACAAACTTTGTTGAGCAAAAGCACCTGATAAATCATGTAAATATTATCTGCATAATTATAATAAATTTCCAATCTATACTCTATCTTTGTAATCATAAAACATCGTTTATAAACTATTTAATAATTAAAACCACAACAGAAACAATAGGGCATTTAAACCACTCAAAATCATTGTATTGTGTATTTTTCTACTACCGACTATAAACTATAAACTATCCCGCCATGTATAAAATCCTGTCCATCAACCCCGGTTCTACTTCTACTAAATTCGCTGTATATGAGGATGAAACTTTAGTTTGTCTGCATACCATCCGGCATACAGCCGAAGAGTTGAAACCTTACAAAACCTTATTTGATCAGTTCGAATTCCGTAAAAATCTGATGCTGGATTATCTGAAAAAAGATGGCATTGATTTATCCGATTTATCAGCAGTAGTTGGGCGCGGTGGAATGGTTCGCCCGCTGGAGTCAGGTGTTTACAAGGTAAACGACAGTCTGATTGCGGATTTAAAATCGCCACACACAGCCGAACATGCTAGCAATCTGGGTGGCGTGCTGGCTCGCGAAATTGCCGACAGCATTCCTAATTGCGAAGCCTACATTGCCGATCCGATTGTGGTGGATGAGTATCAGGAAGTGGCTCGTATCAGTGGTTTACCACAAATTCCACGCAAATCGCAGTTTCACGCACTGAACCACAAAGCCATTGCCCGTAAATACGCAGCAGCCAACGGAACAAGTTACGACAAACTGAAGTTAGTGATTGCCCATCTAGGAGGTGGTATTTCGGTGGCGGCACACAAAAACGGCAAAGTGATTGACTCCAATCAGGGACTGGATGGCTACGGTCCGTTTTCGCCCGAACGAGCCGGAACACTTGATGCGGGACAATTGGTGGAAATGTGTTTCAGTGGCAAATACACCCACGACGAAATCAGAAAAATGCTGGTTGGGAATGGTGGTTTGATGGCTCATTTAGGAATAAATGAAGAATTGGTAGCCGAGAAAAAGGCGGTTATGGGCGACGAAAAAGCCACATTGGTGCTGGAAGCGATGGCTTATAATGTAGCCAAAGAAATAGGTGCCATGCTGGCGGTTTTGCATGGCGAGGCTGATGCAGTGATACTTACGGGTGGAATTGCCTACAGTCTGTACATTGTGGAATATATCAAAAAAATGATTTCGCCTATGGTGAAAGTTGCTGTTTATCCCGGCGAAGACGAAATGGAAGCCCTGGCTATGAGCGGATTGAGAGTTTTGAGAGGTGAAAAAAGCAAAGAGTATTAAATTTACAGGCAGAATTATTTCAGATCTTCCTTTATCGATTTAATCCCGTGCCCATAAAATCGTATTGACGACAAAAATAACGGCGTTCCCATACAAATATAAAAAAACGACAGATACTGAACAGGCACTAATCCTGTCAACCGAAGCGTCACACCCAGACTTATCATGCCCGACATCAGTATGTAACTCCTCCAGTTGAAAAAAGAGAACACGCACGGATGTTCATTGGGGTTGTTTTTCATGCGGACAATGTGTTTCAGCGAAATGTGAGAGAACATAAAGGCATAAAATACGACTCCGAGAACAATGCTCACAGCCTCCTCTTCCAAAATGCTTAATGAATTGAATTTCAAGACTGAAAAACCTCTGAACAACAACATTCCTCCGGCAAAAGTCCAAACTACCGCTGCCACAAAAAGCAAATATCGTTTAGGAATTGACGGTTTTAATGCGTGTAGTATTGAATTTTGTTTACTCATAAAGTTGAAATTTGTCGGGTAAAATTACTATTATTTTCTGAAATCAAAAACATCTATTTCTGATTGCCAATCAACCCCGTTAATAAAAAAAACATTCTAAACGCGACTTGGCTCTGCCGCTTTACCGCAATTGTATTACTTGTATATAACAATTGTGTGAATTATGCAACTTGTTTTAGAAATTGTGTAATACAGGTTCAAATTTTAATGATAAACTTTACAGTTTAATTTTATACACAAATAAAACTCAACAAGATGAAACAGAAATTACTTCATTTAACGCTAGCATTTTTGTTCTTAGTGCTTAATGTAACTAGTGGACAAACTATGCCTGAACTGGGTGCAACTTCCGGATTTGCTTTATTTACAGCTGGAGGTGCATTCAACGAATTTGGAACATCCTCAACTGTTACAGGCGATGTCAGTACAAATGCCGGTGCATTCGCCGCATTTCCTCCGGGAACTTTAAATGGAAATAAATTTCTGCCGGGCAGTGCCGTTGCTGTTCAGGCTGCTACCGATGTGGCATTGGCGTACAGCAGTTTGAATCAGGGTGGTGCGGTTATAAGCACAGTTTTAGATGGTTTAACTCTCACTCCCGGGGTTTACACTACAGGAGCTGCTTCCTCGTTAAGTGCTGATGGAGTTTTAACTCTGAATGGGCAGGGAAATCCGGAAGCTATATTCATAATCAGAATAGGTGGTGCTTTGGCAACAGGCTCAAATTCAACAATTTTACTCACAAATTCAGCCTCATTGAGCAAGATTTTCTGGCAAATTGGCGGTCAGTTCGATTTAGGAATTAATTCAATTTTCAGAGGTACGGTAATTGCCAGTGGTGCTATTAATCTTTTAGAAAGTTCAACGCTTTATGGAAGAGGACTCACAACCGCCGGAGCAATTTCGCTGCACAACAATATAGTGACCTTACCTTCACATTTTCGTTCCAGAGTTTCAGGAAACTGGAATGCTAATGGAACCTGGGAATCTTCGCCGGACAGTACATCCTGGGCTAATGCAATTGAGATACCAACATTGAATGCTGTTTCAACCAATATCTCAATCGGGCATACGGTAACAATTACCGGCAATTCAACCGCTTCAACGCTAAGCATCAACCCGGGAGCAAAGCTAACGCTAAATTCAACACAAACTTTAAGTGCCAATATCATTAACATAAACAGTGATGCCACCAACGGAATAGGCACTTATGTGAGTAACGGAACGACCAATGCACCAACAGCAAACATTAAACAACGACTTACTCCGGGCCGAAACTGGTATATTTCCAGCCCAGTGACTGCTGTATCGGTGAGTTCCATAAATAACGCAACAGGTACATATCTGGCAGGTTACGATGAAGTACATGGCTCAACTGCACCATGGTTAACCGAAAACTCAACACTTACACCACTCAAAGGCTATGTAGCCATTTCACCGGTAACCCTGAATCCAATGCTTACTATCACAGGTGTACTGAATAATGGTACACAAACTATTCATCTGAGTCGTACACCCGGTCAGTATAAAGAAGGATTCAATCTGGTGGGTAATCCCTATCCTTCACACTTAGCCTGGACAAAAACGATAGCTCAAAATGCAAATGCACTATCAACAATATGGTATCGCACGGTGGCAGGGAGCGAATATGTTTTTCAAACATATAACGCAAATGGTGAAATTGGTGTTCCGGTTGAAGTAACAGGAATAATACCACCTATACAAAGTTTTTGGGTAAGAGTAAATATTGGTGGTGGAACATTGACGCTGGATAATTCAATGCGATTGCATGATGGCAGTTCAAATCGTCTGAAAGTTCCGGCAAAAGTCACCAACAATCAAATTGTGCGTTTGGAGGTATCCAATGGCATTAACAGCGACGAAACAGTTTTGTATTTCAACAATAATGCATTGGAAGGTTTTGATAATTTCGATTCTCCGAAAATGAGTAACAACAACATTAATATACCCGAAATATATACAATGGTTGGAAGCGAAAAAGTAGTTATCAATGGTTTGCAAAAAATAAGCATTGACCGTGAATTACCGTTGGGTTTTGTCACCCTTTCAACCGATAATTTCACTATCAGAGCCAATGAATTAAGTAATATCCCTGCAGATATCAAATTGATTTTGTTGGATAAACTTGAAAATGTGGAGACTAATCTCACAAGTGGCAATGCTTATACTTTTAGTTCGTCAGCCGCAAACACGGTCGATCGGTTTAGTCTTATTTTCGGTTCGGCTGGGTCAATAACCGGCAATAATGCTGCTAATCTGAACCAAAACACACTCATTTTCACGAATTCAGCCAACCGGATTACTGTTTTATATAAAGATGATTTAAAAAATAACCCGAATGTTACTGTTTATAATTCGACAGGACAGGAAGTTGCTAATCAGCAAATTACCAACAATAAATCAATTATAAATCAGCCGCTAAAATCAGGATTATATTTGGTAAAGGTGAACTGTGGTGCGCAAAGCATTACAAGAAAAGTGATTCAATAAAAACACTAAAAGTTATAAATGAACTACATTCCAACTGTTTTGACTAACAGTTGGGGTGTGGTTCATTTGCTTTTCATTCCGATATAAAAAGTTTAGTCCAGGTTACACATTTGGGCTGTTTTTGTGCAAGTCGTATATTTTTGCTACTTTTGCAAAAAATTTGCGCCATGACATTCGATATCGTTATAATCGGTTATATAGCCGGATTCTGTACTGCCACAGCCCAGTTTCCACAAGCAGTTAAGGTTATCAAAACCGGTGATACACAAAGCATTTCAGTGGGAATGTATGCTATAATGACAATAGGAATTCTTTTGTGGTTTCTTTACGGAGTCATGCTGAAGAATTTTCCTATGATTCTGGCCAATGGTGTTTGTTTAATTCCTTCCTTGTATATTCTTTACATTACCTTTCGAAATATTTTAAAATCTAAAAACGAAAAGAAATGAAACGTATTCAGATTATTAACGGTCCAAATCTCAACTTATTGGGAAAACGCGAACCAACGGTTTACGGCAGTCAGAGTTTCGAAGCATATCTTGAAGAATTAAAATCGCAGTACCCGGATGCACAACTCGATTATTTTCAGTCGAATACCGAAGGTGCCATTATCGATAAAATACACGAAACAGGTTTCAGCTACGATGCCATTGTGCTTAATGGTGGTGCCTACACACACACTTCCATCGCCATTGCCGATGCCATACGCTCGGTGACTGTTCCTGTTATCGAGGTACATATCTCTAACGTTTTTAAACGCGAAGAGTATCGTCATCACTCCTACTTGTCCGAAGCCTGCAAAGGTTGTATCGTTGGTTTTGGAATGGATTCTTACCGTCTGGCTGTTGAAGCAGTCCTTAGATTCTGACATTTTCTTAATTTCTCTCACTTGCTATATTAGTTTCTTATCAATCAATAATCAAATTTTACATGTCCAAATTCACTAAAATTGTAGCTACAATCAGCGATAAATGCTGTGAGGTAGATTTTATTCAATCACTTTACAACGAAGGTATGAACGTTGTAAGGCTAAATTCAGCTCACTTAGACCGCGAAGGTTTTCTGAAAATTATAAATAATGTCCGTGCAGTAAGTAATGACATTGCCATTCTGATGGATACAAAAGGTCCTGAAGTAAGAACAACTTTTGCCGAAAATAATGAAATAGAACTTCACACCGGCGATATTGTTAAAGTAGTTGGGAATCCCGATCTTGTTTCAACAAAAGATTGTATTGCAGTAAATTACATAAATTTTGTTCGCGATTTAAATATTGATGACGATATCCTGTTTGATGATGGTGAAATTGACCTGAAAGTAGAATCGAAAGATGATAAATGTCTCTATTGCAAAGTATTGAATGATGGTGTATTGGGAAGCCGTAAAAGTGTAAATGTTCCGGGTGTTCGCATCAACCTGCCTTCACTAACCGAAAAAGACAAGAAGAATATTGTTTTTGCCATCGAAAACGACCTTGATTTTATCGCTCATTCATTTGTTCGCAACAAGCAGGACTTGTTGGATATCAAGAAGATACTCAATGAACATGAAAGTCAGATAAAAATCATTTCGAAAATAGAGAATCAGGAAGGTGTTGATAATATTGATGAAATTCTGGAACATACGTACGGCGTTATGATTGCACGTGGTGACCTGGGTATTGAAGTAGCTCAGGAAAAAATTCCGGGTATTCAGCGTCGCCTTATTCGCAAATGTGTGGTAGCCCGTAAACCTGTAATCGTTGCAACGCAGATGTTGCACACCATGATTAAGAATCCACGTCCGACCCGTGCTGAAATTACCGACATTGCTAATGCAATTTACTATCGCACTGATGCTCTGATGCTTAGTGGCGAAACTGCTTACGGAAAATATCCGGTTGAAGCTGTTCGTACCATGGCCAAAGTTGCTGAAGAAGCCGAAAAAACCAAGATGACCGAAAACGATATTCCAATTTCTATCGATACAAGTGACCTGACTTCGTTTCTGGCAAATGCGGCAGTTGAAGCTACAGCAAAAATCGGCACAAAAGCCATTATTACGGATACCTTCAGCGGAAAAACAGCCCTGTATCTGGCAGCTTACCGGGGCACTAACCCGATTCTGGCCATGTGCTATCATCAACGGACCATTCGCGAGCTGGCATTGTCGTATGGCGTATTCCCAATATTTCAGGCTGAAAAAGGGAATACACAAAAGTATTTCATTACCGGACTCCAGAAACTTATTGAAAAGAAAATGCTCAACAGCGGAGATTTCGTAAGCTTCCTCAGTGGCAGCTTTGGTTCCGGGTTTGGCACTACTTTTCTGGAAATAAATCTGGTGGATAAAATTCTGGAATCCAGGGACAAATACCTGCTTCCGAGTTTCTGATTTTTTGAAAATCGAATTAAAAATCGTAATTTTGCAGCCTAAAAAATAATTTTAAAAGTTTTATCTAATGATGAATGCTCAGGATATCAAAAACGGAACCTGTATCCGTATGGACGGAAAACTCTATTTTGTTGTAGAATTTCTCCATGTAAAACCGGGAAAAGGAAATACCTTTATGCGTACCACACTGAAAGACGTGGTTGATGGTCGCGTTATTGAACGTCGTTTTAATATTGGTGAAAAACTGGAAGATGTGCGCGTAGAGCGTCGTCCTTATCAATTTGTATATAAAGAAGGTGCCGATTTCATTTTTATGAATCAGGAAACTTTCGATCAACAGCCCATCGCTCACGATTTGATTAATGGAGTTGACTTTCTGCTCGAAGGTATGAGCATTGAAGTAGTTACTGATGCATCAACAGATACAGTACTTTATGCAGATATGCCTGTAAAAGTTCAAATGAAAATAACTTATACCGAACCCGGCATGAAAGGCGATACTGCAACTAACACGCTGAAACCTGCTACTGTTGAATCGGGAGCTACCGTTCGTGTACCATTGTTTATCACAGAAGGCGAAACTATTGAAATTGATACCCGTGATGGATCATATCTCGGTCGTGTAAGAGTGTAATTCTAATATATATTGGATAAAAAGTCTGACAAACCCAACGTTTGTCAGACTTTTTTGTTTCGGGAGATTTATTTTCTGAATTTTTTTTACGTAATTTGCATAAATAACTCTAACAACTATAATTATGAAAAAACGTATTCAGAGTTTCGGATATGCGGGAAAAGGCATCCGGTTTGTGATTGGTACCGAACCGAACATGAAAATACATGCTGCCGTTGCTGTATTGGTGGTTATTGCAGGATTTTACTTCCAAATCAGTGCGTCTGAGTGGATGGCGTGTTTATTATGTTTTGGTTTTGTTTTTACTACTGAAATGATAAACACAGCTATTGAAAGTATTGTTGATCTGGCATCACCGGCACAACATGAACTTGCCGGCAGAGCAAAGGATATTGCTGCCGGTGCAGTGTTAATCTGCGCTGTCATTTCAGCAATAGTCGGGGTGATTATCTTCGCTCCAAAAGTGTGGGTGTTGTTATGAAGAAGTTCAATCCATTCTCCGACTTTTTTAATTTGCTGTATCCCGATTTATGTGTTGTTTGTGGCGAGAATCTTCTTAAAAACGAACAGCATATTTGTCTTTCGTGCCTCAGTTCCATTCCAAAAACAAATTATCATTTACTGCCTGATAATCCTATTGAAAAAAAGTTTTGGGGTAAAGTGCCTGTTCATAGGGCAACTGCTTTTTTCTTTTTCCAGAAAGGCTCATCATTCCAGAAGCTGCTCCATGCCCTGAAATACAAAGGCAACAAGGAAATTGGCGAAAAAATCGGGAAATACGCTGCGTTGGACTTATTAGAATCAGCCGAATTCAATACTGTTGATGTAATTATTCCGGTTCCGCTTCATCCATCTAAATACAAAAAGCGAGGCTATAATCAAAGCGAATGGATTGGCAAAGGAATGTCGGAAATACTTCATGTACCTCAAGATACGACTACACTCCGTCGAACAAAAGAAAATACGACACAAACCAAAAAATCAGTCTTTGAACGTTACGAAAATACGGAAGGAATTTTTGAATGCACTGAAAACTCAGCGTTTGCAGGTAAACATGTTCTTTTGGTCGATGATGTTCTAACAACGGGGTCTACCTTAGAGGCTTGTATACTGGCTTTACTTCTTTGTCCTGAGATTAGGATTAGTGTTTTTACACTTGCTGTGGCATAAATATTTGTAACGGTTTTTGTCTTCAATAACTCTCGTTGGTTTAACCAAAAATAAGAATACTATTAAATACGATTGTCTTCGACTGAATATACTGCAAGCCTACTATTATTAATACTACTTCGTTATTATTTCCCTTATAGTAACATAATTGTATTAATATTTTTTTATTTGTAGCATTTTTAGGAGTACTAAACGAATAAAATTAGTAGTTTTGCATTCGAATTTTTGATTTACTATTAAAAATTTATATGCAACCAAGAGTCCTCTTACTAAATTTAATCCTCGGCTTTTTGCTGACAGGCTGTTCACTCATGCCCAATGAGATGAAAACAGCTGAGAGAATTATGGACTCAAATCCCGATTCAGCTTTGCACATATTACAACGCATGCATCCCAATCAGTCAATCCTCGATGCAGACCGGGCACTTTATGGAATCCTTCTTTTTCAGGCATTAGACAAAAGTAACAAACCACTTCAACCAGATTCGGTCATCAATTTTTCTGTACGATATTATGAACAAACAAATGACAAAGTCCATTTGGGTATTGCCTATTACTTTAAAGCCCGTTTATATAAGTTGCTTTATCAATATGATAAAGCAACTGAGTTATATTTAAAATCGTTAGATATTTTACAAAACAAAAATTTAGAATTGCTGGGAAAAATATATTCTGATTTAGGAGATATTTGTTCAATGCAAATGGATTATAAATCAGCTTTATCAAAGCATTTAACGTCTTATGATTGTTTTATTAAAGCTGGTGATTCTACTAGTGCTAATTATAAAATGCTGGATGTTGGTCGCATTTATCGATTACTTAAAGATTATAAAACTGCAAAAATCTACTACAACAAAGTACTTTTATCAACTAAAGATTCGTTTCTACACGGTTCAGCTTATCAGGAAATAGGTATCAATTTTTGTGATGCACAAAAGTATGATTCTGCAGAATTGTTTCTTCTAAAAAGTTTAAAATATCCTTATAAAGGGAATAATTATTCTATTCGCAATTATAAACTTGCGGATATTTATTTCGAAATGAGTAAATTTGATTCAGCCACTGTTTATGCACTAAATTCACTAAAATATCAGGCAAACTTTATCACAAAGCGTGAGTGCTACAGAATTCTTGCAAACTCAAGTTATAGTTTGGGAGACTTTAAACAAATGGCAATTTATATGTCAAAATTTCAGGAATGTACAGACTCTGTTCGCCTGGTTGAGAATCAAACAAAAACATCTGTTCTTGAAAATTTACATGAAACTAGTGGTGCAGTGAGCAAATCAAAACGATTCCTGATAATACTCGGAATCATTATTTTTATAATATCACTATTAAGTTTTGTAATAGTATTTACCCTGCGACGTAAAAGTAGAAAAAAGCAACTTCAACTTGAAAAAACGGAAGAAAAACTGACCGAAAAACAGCTCTTTCTGAAAGACAATCTGATTCAGAAAATAGAAGAGAACAAAGCATTGAATGCAAATGCATATAAAAAAGCAAATTTGAGAGAGCGTGAAACCATCTACAAGGAAATATTTAACAACTCTCTTCATCTCGATAATTGGGACACATTCCGGAAGCTAATGAATAAAACCTTTAACAATCTGATTTCAGTGCTCGAATCACGTTGTCCGGAAATTAATCACAAAGAAATTATCTGGTGTTGTCTTTTTTTACTGGGAGTTCCTACCAACGACATGATTATAATTCTTGACTGTCAACAAAGAAGTTTGTATAAAATGAAACAACGATTGACACAAAAACTACATCTTAGTACTACAACAGAACTGGAACAATTGCTTCATAGCTTATCAGAAGACAAATAATTCACCAATTCTTTGTTTTTCATAAACCAACTGCTTAAAACCCGCCCATTTTTAACTATCTTTTCGCCACGATTTTTCCCTGTCTCACTTTTTCCTGCACGTCCACACGCAAAACGCTGTATATCAGACATGTAGAAAATGACCTGTCTCACTTTTATTTGCCTTAAAATTTGGGAGCAGCTATCGTTTCCATTAATTTAGCAACTTGAAAAGAGTACGTTTATTGTACTTACAAAATTTATTATGTTCAACTCTCTAAAAAATTATTATTATGAAAAGGTTTAATTTTTCAACTTTACTTGTTGTGGTTTTTTGTTTATTTGCGAATCAGGTATTCTCAGCTATTATTCTAAAAAAAGACGATCCGGGCACAGGAACAATTCCAGGTCCGGCTCCAACCAAATCAATTACGTTTAAGTCATCTGCTTCTATTCCGGTTATGGCAGATATTATTGGTTCAGAATTAATTGTTGACTTTACTTCTGCTTTAGGTACTGCTTCTGTATCAGTAGTAGATGAAACAGGAAATGTAGTTTATCAAACTATTGTTGACACTTACAGTGCTTCTGAAGTGGTAATACCAGTTGATGAATTGAGTAGTGGTAAATACGCGTTGAAGATTTCATACGCTAGCACAAGGCTTACAGGAGATTTTGAGCTGTAGCTAAATGTATTACGGAGCGACTCTAAAATCGCTCCGTAATTTTTTTGAATTATTATCATTGCATTTAAAAATATTATGAAACGACCATGAAACAGGCGGTTATGCCTGCCTATTAAATTGCTTGGCTACACGGAAAGTACATGTTCGTAACAAATCTTTTTTTCAATGAATCGAAATTCCATGCGACAACTAACATAATTAAAAAATTAACGCATAAAACGAGCGTTTAAACAGAGGTTTAAACCCGCTTGGCTTGCCAAGAAAGTTCATGATTATGCGAGTTCGATGTGTCCTAAAAAAAATAAAAAAATAATCGCATGAAAACAATAAAGGCCAAATTAAAAAAAAACCCTTTATCTATAGACCAAAGTGATTATTATGCGCAAATAATAATAAATGGAAAATATGGTATATCAGAAATTTTCGACACACTAATTACTGAAAATTCAACTGTAAATAAAGAAGTTGCATTAGAAATTATTAATGCGTTTAATGAAAAGGTAGTGGAATTGTTAGCAACAGGTTATGAAGTAAATACCGGATTGCAAACAATGAGTCCAATAATTAAGGGTTCAATAAAAAATAAAAAATGGAAATCGAGTATCAATAGAATCGATGTTAGTATTACCAATGAGGCTATTTTAACCAATACTTTATTAGAAACTAAAATAGAAATGATGGATGAAAAGAATGATGAATATGATTTAATTGACCAAAAAAAATCAACAACAATAAAAAAGACTTTAGACGACAATAATTTAGAGTTGAATTCAAAGGAAAATAAATCAGAAGAAGAGCCACCTCTTGGAAATGCTTTTAGAAAGTGGCTTTGGAATTTATAATAAACTACAAATCAGAGAGAACATAAGAAATTTTGATTTGCCACAGGTTAGTTATAAGCTGACAGTGGGAAGGTACATCCGTTCGTGAGAATAGATGTATTCTTTGTAATCTTAATTAGTCGTTCCTTATAAATTCATTTTCAAGCGACAAAGCAGACAACATTC
>JBAXPM010000004.1:0-128904 GCA_037132235.1 Paludibacter sp. | reverse complement strand
AGACTTAGGATCTGGTGCCGAGAGGCGTGGGGGTTCGAGTCCCTTCAGCCGCACAGAAAATCCCGATAATCTAACGATTGTCGGGATTTTTGTTTTTATAATCTACTTCTAAAATTGATATTGCAAGGCAGCTTTCAATCCAATTAATAACTTGTTATTCGCATTTAGTTCATTTTCATATAGTGCAAAAATGGGTTTGTGGAATATGTTTCCGTTTTGCAAGTGATTCCAAACAACCGTTGGCCCAGCTAAAATGCTGAATTTATCAGATAATTTGTAATTCAGATTTAAGTGCAGACTGTAAATTTGATCCCAAAGCACAGTACAGGTAGTTTCAGATAATAGTTCTGGATTAAAATCCAGCTTGTTGTTTAATGGAATGAATGTTCCAATTCCCATTCCAATGCCAAAATGATTAACAGCAACCGGACTGTAAGAAAGTAAAATTGAAGTGTAAAATTGTTTTACACCTGTTTTGTAAGCTATACTTAGCGGGAACATTTCATTTGTACCAATTTCCAAAGCCTGATAGCCTCCTTTTTTAATGAATGATAGAAAGCCGAAAGGAATTCCGGTTTTAACTGTATCGATAATATTCAGAAATCCAATTCCCAATCCCGATAATTCACGTGTACGATTGAAAAAACCAATTTGAATACCTTTTGTTTCTTTCCCAACGATATTAGAGAATCCGACTTGTATTCCATTCATTTTGTTTCCAATAATATTGGAAAAACCAACCTGTACTCCATTCATTGAGTTCCCTAAGATATTGGAGAATCCGATTTGAATACCATTAGCACTATTTCCAAGCGTATTAAAAAAGCCGGTCTGAATCCCATGATAAGAATTTCCAAAAGTATTGAAAAAACCCACTTCTACACCTGAACCACTATTGCCGGTTGTATTGAAGAAACCGATATCTAATCCTTTCGATGAAGAGCCGGTTGTGTTGAGGAATCCAATCAATGCTCCTGTTTTTTCGCTTCCAACTATATTGGCAAAACCAATACCAAGTCCCTTGAAATTAGAAGCGGTTGTGTTGAGAAACCCAATTTGTAAGCCGGAATAACTGCCTTTGGCTATATTAATACAACCAATGAGTGGCACATTGAATTTGTCGGGTACTTTGTTGTAACCGATTGTGTAAATAATAGCCTCCTGTTTTGGAGAAATTATATCTTGAGCAAAAAGCTGACATGTACTTGCAAATACAAGTAATTTGATAATTAACCAGTTCCTTTTCATTTTCGTAATAGATTTATTGGTTCAAAATATCTTTTGGTGTATTTCACTCTTAACGATTAATTTTTCCAATCTGTTTTTTCGGGTTTCTTCAAGTTTTGCACTCAACACCCAGAAACAAGCGGTCTTTTTATAAGACATAGACTGTTTTTTGAAAAATTCAAAAGCTTCTTTGTTTGATTCAAGTTTAATTCTGAATTCTTCCGGAAATTCACCGGGTTTATTTTCATAGCTGTACAAAGCTGATTTATCTTCCTTTCTGTTTTTGAAAAGTTCCAGTCCTTTCGGTGCCATAAGTCCTTTCTCCAAAAGAGTTTCAACTTTCTTTATATTTACTTCGCTCCAGATGCTTTTGGGGTTTCGTGGCGTGAACCGAATGCTGTAACTTTCATTATCAACGGTTCTTCGGATACTGTCAATCCAGCCAAAACAAATTGCCTGATCGACAGACTCTGACCAGGTCATTGATGGTTTGCAGGAACTCACTTTATAAAATCCGACAATTAATTCTGTCTCAGTTAAATGGTTCTTTTCCAGCCACTTTCTGAATTCAAATTGATTTGCGAAAAAAACAAGACTCATATCTTTGTTAAAATGTAAGATCTATTTTTGTGCTTGATAGAACAAAGATATATTTTAATCAACAAATATTCAATTTCCGTTTGCATATTATTCGTTTTTCAGTCGTGATTTTGTTTACCTTCAACAAAAAATTGTACCTTTGCAAGCACTTTAATTAAATACAAATAAAAGCAAAATATAATTCAACAATGGAAAATCAGGACAATCAAATCAACATCGAACTTTCAGCAGAAGTAGCTGAAGGTATTTATTCTAATCTGGCAATTATTTCTCACTCAACTTCTGAATTTGTGGTTGATTTTGTTCGGATGATGCCGGGAACTCCCAAAGCTAACGTAAAATCACGCATTATCCTGACTCCTGAACATGCAAAACGTCTGTTGTTTGCATTGCAGGACAATATTGCTAAATACGAATCACAAAATGGAAAAATAAAAGTACCGGATAATGGATTTGTTCCACCTGTACCAATGGCTTTTGGTGGAGGTGAAGCGTAATTTAGTTTACAGTTATCAGTTGATAGTTTATAGTTAAAGAGCTAATTTCAGAAATGAAATTAGCTCTTTCTACAATGTTTGTTTTGAAAAATAATTGTTGAATATAGTATTTACTTTGATACTAATATAGCATAGCCCCACGGTTTCAGTTTGCAATCAGCGTTTTTTGAAACTGTATTTTTTTCACCCAGAAATGTGTTGAAAGTTCCGGTAATTTCATCGCTAATTTTAAAGGTTTGTTCCTTATCCGAGAAATTAAACATACTAAGTACTTTGTTATTTTCTTTTTGACGAATAAAAGCAAATACGGATTCCGGCTTTGAATTTTTCAATATAGTAAAATCACCACCATAGTTCAAATTCCACAAGGCTTTATTGTTTTTCTTCAGTTGGTTTAATTGAGTGAGTAGTTCCTGACGAACATATTTTCCAAAATCAACAGTGTCTTTATCAAAAAAACGGAGACGTTTCTTCAACCCTGCTTCCTGACCCGTATAGGTTAGCGGCATGCCCGGAACGGTGTAAATCAACACATTGAATGCATCAACTGCTTTGTCGCCTAAGCGTTCGTATTCACTTCCATCCCAGGTGTTCAGGTCGTGATTAGTGATAAACTGCATTCTCAAATCTTCGGGTTTGAACTTCTTATTCTCATCTACAAAATGTTTCACAAGCGAAGTTACATTCATTTTTCCTTTTGCAATGGCATTTATAGTGTCTTTCAGCGGCCAGTCGTATGTCATATCAAATGCTCTGTGAATAACGGGTTCACCTGCTTCGGCAAGAAAAAAGCAATTTGGTTTTAATTCATCAATCGCTTTACGGGCGTGTTGCCAGAAACTTATTGGAATCATACCGGCTACATCGCAGCGGAAACCGTCAATATCTGTATTTTTCACCCAATATTTCATAGCTTCAATCATGGCTTTACGCAACTCCGGATTGTCGTAATTCAGGTCAGCTGTATCTTCCCAATCCGTTCCTTTGGGTTTGATTATGTTGCCCAGACTATCCTTTGTGTACCAATCAGAATGCGGTTTTATCCACACATTATCCCACGAAGTGTGATTTGCCACCCAATCAATAATCACATGCATTCCAAGTTTATGCGCTTCAGCAACCAAAATTTTGAAATCAGCTTCCGTTCCGTATTCGGGATTTACAGCGGTATAATCTTTCACTGCATAATAGCTTCCGAGTTTGCCTTTGCGATTTTTCTCGCCAATCGGATTGATAGGCATCATCCAAATGATATCAACGCCCATGGCTTTCAGTCGGGGCAGGTGTTTCTGAAAAGCAGCAAAAGTACCTTCGGGAGTATACTGACGGGTATTCACTTCGTAGATATTACAATCTTTGGCCCATTCGGGCATCAATTTTTTGTAGTCAATTGAATCCATCAGATTATCAGATTTGAAAGAGTGGCTTTTGCACGATGACATAAAAATATCAGTCAGACTTAGTGCCAAAACAATGACGATGGCAATTGAATAAACGTATTTTCTCATAAAAAGTAATTTAATTAATTGATAGTGATTCTGTTATTTTAATTCAAGAATTAACGCGGTTTGTGCCGGAATGCAAATATCTGATTTAAGATTGTAATTTGCACCGGTTATAATATCTATTCCTGTAGTTTTATCAACAATACTTTCAGTGTATCTGTTGACTTTCAGATCGGTAGCTGTTTCATTATTGTTTATTACCACCATTATTTTTTCAGAGTCATTGTAACGGAAATACACATACACATCTTTTTCAGGGCAATAGTGGGTTAGTGAACCTGTATGAATCACTGTTTTGGATTTACGCCAATTCAGTAGTTTTGCCATGAAATCAAAATACTTTTTCTGAACTTCGGTGCGACTTTTCGGATTGAAAGCATTGATTGAATCGCCTGCCCAACCGCCCGGAAAATCCTGACGAATATCGCCATCACCAACATCTTTATTACCTCTCATGCCAATTTCCGACCCATAATAGATTTGAGGAATTCCCCGCATAGTCATCAAAACCGACATAGCCATTTTGAACTTATTCAAATTTCCTTTATAATTTTCATTAATTCGCTGAGTATCATGATTTTCTGCAAAAATGAGCAGATTATTAATATCGGGATACAAATAATCGTTTCCAATGGTATTATAAAGCCGGTTCATGCCGAGGTCTTCCCAGTATTTACCATGTTCGTTAAAGCACGTAAGTAATGATCGTTGCAAAATAAAATCCATTACTGAAAGCAATTCAGAATTATATTTTAAGGGATTCACGGAATTTTTCTGCCAAAAAGCAATGTCCATCGAATTTGCAAATGAAGTTTCGCCAACGATATTAAATCTTGGATATTCATCAGTTATCGCTTTTGCCCATTGTGCCATGGCATCCCGGTCATTGTATTGATAGGTGTCCATTCTGATTCCATCGAGGTTTGACGATTCAATCCACCAAATGGAATTTTGAATATAATACGTCCAGAAATATGGATTTTTCTGATTCATATCGGGCATCGTTTTATCAAACCAGCCGTCGATAAACAGTTTTTTGTCAATTTCAGAGGCATGTGTATCTTTTATTGTACCTGCTTTATGATTCGTATAGGTCATTGCAGGCCATTGATGAATCCAGTCTTCAAAAGGTAAATCGGCCATCCACCAACTCCAGATTCCGCAATGGTTGGAAACCAAATCCATAATCACTTTCAGACCTTTTTGATGCGATGCTTCTACAAAATTCGAATATTCAGCATTGTTGCCAAAGCGGGGATCAATTTTGTAATAATCGCTGATGGCATACCCATGATAACTGTATTTCTCATAATTATTTTCCTGAACGGGAGTACACCAAATAGCTGTAGCCCCAAGTTCTTTAATATAATCCAAATGATCAACAATTCCCTGTAAATCACCTCCATGACGAGCGTAGTCAATCTTACGGTTAAGTTTGTCAGGCTGCGCGTCAATATTATCGTTTTTCGGATCACCGTTTGCAAAGCGGTCGGGCATAAGCAGGTAAATCACATCGGAACTCGTAAAACCCTGTCGGTCGGATGAGCCATTGCGTCGTTTTTTTAATTCATAAGTAATGGAGATGTCAGATTTGTCAGGTTGTTTCAGTCTGATTTGAAACGTTCCTGCTTTAGCTTTTTTAGAATCGATTTCGAGTGTCACAAACAGATAATTTGGACTGCAGGCTCGATTGGTTTTAAGTACTTTTACGCCCGGATAGTTTATTTCAGGCAGGCGGTTGCAGATTTCCGTTCCATGAATTAGCAACTGAAGTTGTGAGTTTTTCATGCCAATCCACCAAAATGTAGGTTCTACTCGCTCAATTTGAGCTGAAAGTTGAAAAACTATGGAAAGAAATACAAAGAATGTGATTTTCTTCAACATGTTACTTTGAATTTATTGTCGGAAAGTCAGTTGTCTGAGGATAGTTTTGCAAAAGGGAACCAGTTCGATTCTGACTTTCTTATCTTCATAAAAGTTCAGTAGCGTAATTTGAATTTTACCACTTTTTATATTCCGGTTGTGGATCTTTTGTCATAACTAAATCAGGTTTTGGATAGGCTTGTATGTAAGTATAATCACTTAATTCAGGCAGATAACTTCTGCCCTGAATTTCTTTTGAGGCTATTGGATAAGCATAAAGTAATGCCCCGTATTTGCAGTATTTTTCGCCCATTGTATTGGTTAAAAGTTCTATACTTGCTTCAAAAGATAAATTTACGATTTCATTATTGGTAAATACCTTGTCTATCACAATATATTCATTATCAACAATATAATCTGATTTAGAGATAATAGCCTTTGCCCATGCCGGTTTATGAATTTTTAGTTTGAATTTTGCTGGGTTGTCAGTTGTGATTTTAAAGCTGAACTCATTTTTATACGGATAATCGGTTACTTCCTGAATTTGCACAATGTTGTCTCCAAGTTTGGTTTTCATGCTACATGGTCCCAATAGGGTTGCAACCAATGTGTTTTCGCCTTCTTTCATCCACATATTCTGAACAAAGTAAGGTGTAATTCTGCCTGCATTCGGACTACAGCATACGGCAACATCCTGATGAGCCGGCGAATATTTGTACCGTGTTTGAATTCGACCAAATTCTCCTTGTCCATTTCTTGCTCCGGTCATTTCATAGGAGTTATCTGTTTTTAGATAAGCAATGCAGGAATGATCCGGATTTCGAGCACCCTGAGCAGCATTATAAAATGTTTTTTCAATTTTGTCGGCTATTGAATTGTCTCCTGTTTTTTGCAGAAGGACTGAATAACTATCGGTTAGTTCCTGAATGGAACAGTATTCGTATCCTGTAAAAGTTTCGTCTGAAATTTTACCCTGAATCCATTCGTCGCCTATCGGTCCGCCCGAAATTGTTATAACTTCCTGAATCCTTTTCAAATAAGTGCTTAGAGCAGTTTTTAAAGTATCATTATTGGTACTGTATGCTGCCAGAATCAATGGCCGAATATGTTCGTAGGTATGAACTCCGTGACTTTGAAGCAGATAGTTCGGGTTCAAAATACTATTTAACTGAACATCTTTTTCGCTGGTAATGTTCGATGAATAATTTTCATACAAAAACAAGGCATATTTTCTGTATATTTCGTTACCGGTTAGTTTGAACATTCTGTCGCAAATGTCAGTAAATGTCAATCCATGGGCTACTCCACCCGAAAAATCAGTCCCGGCTTCAAAAGGATTTGATTTGTAAATCGGATAATTATTCATAACATTATCTACTGTTTTGATCAATGCAGTCATAACCCGTTGGTCTTTGCTGTATTCGTAATATGCTAATAATCCGCGGCACAAAGTTGTTTTAGCCCACAATTCACCATTCTCAGAAATAAATTTATAACGAAGTTCGGGATCGTAGATTCCAAGATAACCATCTGCGTCCTGAGTTGAAAGGATTTTATCAACATACTCTTTCAATTTGTGAATTTGTGCAGTATCGTTTAACAATAACACATTCCGTATATATCCATCCCACCAGTTTGATTGTGTTTCGGAGTTCCACCATTTGTATTGTTCAGTACCTTGTTCATTGTCATCTTTCAGGTTTCCAAGATCTTTTTGGATGCTGTTTTTGTGAAGTCTTTTAATGTAGATTGAATCATTGAATAAACCGGGTACTGCTTTGTCAAGATTTCCGACAAAACCATTGATATCAGCTCGCATTTGTGTTTTCAGCCAGCCTTCAGGGAGCACAGAACCAACAGGTAGTGAGCTGAACTTCTCGGGTTGAAGCTGAAATTTAAATGTTTGTGATTGCATGCACAGTGGTATAAAAAGAAATAGAAGCGATGTTATTTTTTTCATATTTGTTCGATTTAATTTACAAAAATAGGCTTTAAATATCTGCGATAATTAATTTACTCTATAAGTTTCAAAAATATAAATTGCAAACGATTGCGTTTGTTTTCAGAGATATTACAACTTTGGCAAATAAGGTGTTTGTATAGGAGAGATGATCAATTTAATTTGTTTGCCGGTGAGAATTATTGGGCATTTTATTTCCCTAAGTACCGGGAATGAATCAAGTCTTGTAATTTCTACTTTTGCAATCCCTAAACGTATTATGTCCAGTTCTTTGGCGGCACTGTACGAAAGGTCAATCATTAATTTTCGGTGAAAAGGTCCGCGATCAGTGACTTTTACAATTACTTCACGGTCATTTTTCGGATTCCGCACCTTCAGAATTGTTCCCAATGGATAAGTTTTATGAGCACAGGTCATACTGTCGGGGTGATAACGCCCACCATCGGAAGTGTGCCGACCCTGTAATTTTTTGTTGTAATATGTCGCATTTCCAACTTGCTGCGAATAAGCGAAATAGTTGAAAAACAAACAAAAAATCATTGATATGAACAGTTTTCTTCTCATTTGAGCATCCGGTTTCATCTACAAATATACTAAAAATTGAAAATTAAAAACGAATCTAAAATTGTTTTAATGTTTTTATGAGCAAATAAACGATTTTAAATTTCAGATTGCTATTTTAGGTTGTTTGAATATAAAAAGTGGATTGTTGATTTCAACAAAAAATAGTACCTTTGTAGCTCAAAAAATAAGCTTATAAATATGAGCCATACCGAACAACAATTCGATCAGGTTACTGCCATTTGTCACGACATTTTCATCAAAAAAATGAAAGATTATGGTGCTTCCTGGCGCATTCTACGTCAACAATCTGTTACTGATCAGATTTTTATTAAAGCTAACAGGATTCGTAGCATTGAAACTAAAGGAATTTCAAAGGTTGATGAAGGAATTCGTTCCGAACTGATTGCTATTGTGAATTATGGAATAATAGGATTGATTCAGCTCGAACTTGGTTTTTCCGATTCAGATGATTTGTCTTTCGAAAAAGGGGAAGAACTTTATTCAAAGTATCTGCTTGAAGCTAAAAAGTTGATGATGGATAAAAATCACGACTATGACGAAGCATGGCGAACAATGCGTACTCAATCTTATACCGACTTGATTTTAATGAAAATATACCGCACAAAGCAAATTGAAGACAATCAGGGTAAAACACTGATTTCGGAAGGTGTTGATGCAAATTATTTTGACATGATAAACTATGCCGTGTTTGGATTAATAAAATTCCACGAGGCCGAAACCAACTAACCCATATTCAATCAACTAATTACTATTAACGTATGAATAAGTCAATGCAACTTGCCGGCAATATATCATTACAGGTAGGCCGGTATTTATTTGGGGCTGTTTTTGTTTTTTCAGGCTTTGTAAAAGCGATAGACCCAATGGGATTTTCTTTCAAAATTGAAGAATATCTGCGCACTTTTGGAGGGTATTTCGAATCATTAGCTGATTACGGATTGATAGTAGCAATCGCACTTGCAACACTCGAACTGTTTATTGGATTGAATATGATTTTCAAGATTCATTTCAACAGCACTTCGGTGCTTGCTTTGCTTTTTATGCTGGTTTATACTCCGCTAACTTTATATATTGCCATAAAAAATCCTGTAACTGACTGTGGCTGTTTTGGCGATGCACTGATAATTAGCAATTGGGCTACTTTTGCAAAAAATGCAGTCTTGTTTGGAATGCTGATAGTGATGTTGATTTACAGTTCCAGATTCAAATCAAATTTCACAAAGAAACCTCAATACTTCATGTCCGGTTTCTTTATTTTAGCGAGTGTCGCATTATCAACATACAGCTATCGTCATTTGCCGATGTTCGATTTTCTGTCGTTTAAAGTCGGAGTAAATATCCCAAAAGAAATGGAAATTCCGGAAAATGCTCCTAAAGATCAATATCAAACTACATTTATTTATGAGCGGGAAGGTGAGCAAAAAGAATTTACACTTGAAAATTACCCTAAAAATGATTCCAGCTGGATTTTTGTTGACCAAAAATCGAAGTTGATTAAAAAAGGTTTTATGCCCCTTATTCATGATTTTAGTATTGTAAATGAAAAATTTGATGATATAACTCAGGAAGTACTTTCATATCCGGGAAAAACTTATCTGCTGATTATGTATGATGTGGATGATGCCTCGAAAAACGGAGCAAAGGAAGCAGAAAAGATATATCAGAAAGTTCTGAAAAGTGGTGACAAATTTTATGCATTGACAGGCTCATCGGATACTGAAGTTCAGAAATTTATATCTAAAACAGGAGTCACTTATCCATTCTGGAAAACTGATCCGACTACCCTGAAAACCATTATTCGGGCTAATCCGGGAATTGTTATTCTTCAAAAAGGAACTATTCTGAAGAAAATGAACTGGAGAGATTTTGAATAATTATTGTTTAATAGAAAAAGGAATTTTTACATACAAATATTTTAAAGATAAAAAAGATGAGAAAAAACATTGTTGCAGGAAACTGGAAAATGAACAAAACCCTGCAGGAAGGACTGACTTTGGCTACTGAATTAAACAGTGCATTGGCCGGTTCAAAACTAAATTGTGATGTAGTTATCGGAACACCATTTATTCACCTTGCAAGCGTTGCTGCAGTTGTTGATTCAAAAGTGATTGCTGTTGCTGCTCAAAACTGTGCCAGCAAAGAATCAGGTGCTTATACTGGTGAAATCAGTGCATCTATGGTAAAATCAACCGGTGCTAACTATGTGATTCTGGGACACTCAGAACGTCGCGAATATTATGGCGAAACAAGTGCAATTCTTAATGACAAAGTTGCACTAGCTCTGGCAAACGGTTTGACTCCGATTTATTGCTGTGGTGAAGCATTGGAAGTACGTAATGCTAACAAACAAAATGACTACGTAAAAAACCAGTTGGAAGAGACTGTTTTCAATTTAAGTGCCGATGATTTCAAGAAAATCGTTATTGCATACGAACCAATATGGGCAATCGGAACAGGTGTAACCGCTTCTACAGAACAAGCTCAGGATATGCTTGCCTTTTTGCGTGCTACCATCGCTGCAAAATTCGGCCAGGAAATTGCCGACAATTGCTCAATTCTTTACGGCGGAAGTTGTAATGCTAAAAATGCTGCTGAATTGTTCTCTCAACCTGATATTGATGGCGGTTTGATTGGTGGTGCTTCATTAAAAGTAGAAGATTTCAAAGCTATTATCGACGCTTTTTGAGTTTTGCCAATTTGTTAATCGGCTGATTTGTTAATCGGTTTTGGAAATAAACAATCCTGTAAAGTTTCTTTACAGGATTTTTTGTACTTTTGTGTTTGGATACATCCAATTAACCAATTAACAATACAACCAACTTGCTCCTCAAACTTTACGATACAAACCCAAATCCCGCTCAGATACGCCGTATTGCAGAGGTTTTGCGAAATGGTGGTGTTATTATTTTACCTACCGATACAGTTTATGCGTTTGGTTGCAGTATTTTTAATGCTGCCGGTGTGGAGTTCATTGCCAAACTGAAAAACCGAGACTTGCGCAAATCGAATCTTTCCTTTATTTGCAGTGAATTGAGTCAAATCAGCGAATACGCCAAAATGGATGACGTGGCTTTTATGCTGATGAAGAAGAACTTACCCGGACCATTTACGTTTATTCTGAATGGTAGCAGTAAACTTCCCAAACTTTTCAAAAACAAGAAAACAGTTGGAATTCGTATGCCGGATAATGAAATTGCTTTGTCTATTGTCCGCGAATTGGGTAACCCACTGATGACCAGTTCCATTTTTACAACTGAAGACAGTAAGGAGTATTTCACCGATCCAGAATTAATTGATGAAACCTACGGTCATCAAGTCGATCTGGTAATCGATGGTGGACTGGGAGGTTCACTTCATTCTACAATAGTAGATTGTACCGAAGACGAGCCGGTTGTTTTGCGTGAAGGTGCAGGGGAAATTAGCTAATAGTTGGCAGCTGGTAGTTAATAATCAGTGAACATTCCAAACTCTCAAATCTTTCAAATTATTTCTCAACAAAAATTGTCTGAGTTGGGTAGGCAAAGTTTATTTTTGCTTTTTTGAAAGCGCTCAGAATTTCACAATTCACTTCTGAAGGCGTTTCCATTACATCGCCTTGTTTCTTAATGAAATAGACAAACGTAATTACCAACGCATAGTCAGTAAAATCGGTAAAAGATGCAACAATATCCTTTTGGTCAACATGTTTTATGCGATTTGGAATGTCTTTCAAAATAGCGAGTGCTTCATTCATTTTTTCAGGAGTAGTCTGATAAGTCACACCAAGTTTCATTAGCACCCTGCGCATCGGCTCTTCAGTAATGTTTTCGATGGGTGCATCCACCATTTTGTAATTGGGAATTGTCACCAGTCGTTTTTCCAACGTACGGATTCGGGTACTGCGTATGCCGATATCTTCTACATTCCCTTCAAACTTATCAACTTTGATTCGGTCACCAATGCGGAAAGGACGGTCGGTGAATATTGTAATTCCACCAAAAATATTTTTAATTGTATCCTGTGCTGCTAACGCAAAGGCTAAACCACCAATACCAAGTGTTCCAAGCAAAGCACCAACATTAACCCCCACATTATTCAAAGCCATTACAATTCCTAATGCCCAAATTACAGCTAAAATGGTTCGTCTCAGAATCGAAATAAGGTGTGTGTCAAGAATTTTACTTTTCCCGTTATCGGCTTTTGGCACCCAATATTCTTCAATAAGCGCATTGATCAGTCGGGCTACAAACCAGGTTATATTGATAACAGTCAGTATTTTATAGGATTTGGAAATAATATTTTCAACCTGAAATCCTAAGTCCAGTCGTTTGGCTGCAACCCAAATCGCAAACAGCGCAATTCCCAATAAAACCGGGGATTCCAGCATTTGAAACAGAATATCATCCAACCTGCTTTTGGTTTTTCCGGTTAGTCGCTGAATGACATGTTTATTCAATAAAACAATAATCTTATTGAGAATCAGCGCACCAAAAATAATGGCAAGTGAAATCAACCAATCGCTGACTTTATTTCCGAAAAATGTGTCCTGTAATATATTTAATTCCTGCATATTATATAAAAAATTAGTAATGAGTCAAAGCCCTTTAACCGGTTACTTTTACATAAATAGATTGTTCAATGTTGGTCGTATTAAAATTAACCATAATGCCAAGTTTTTTATCACAAAGTTTCAGATAAGTATTAATCTCCTGGTGGTTAGTTTCAGTAATAAATTCTTCCGACTTGATTGAAATTATAACTTTATTATCTATCAATAAATCAACCTTATAACTGTCATTGAGTTTTGTGTTGTCGTAAATAATAGGTAATGAAGGTTGAGATTTTACATTAAATCCCATTTTGCATAATTCGTAAAACAACACTGATTCATAGGTTGATTTCTGTAAACCGGGACCAAGTGAATTGAAAACCTTTACAATTGCTTCCCTGGTTTTGAAATAAATATCATTTTCTGTCATTTCCATAGTCGTTTTTCAGTAGAATTATTAATCTCAATAATATTAATAACGTAAAACAGTTAATAATGTTTATATATTAATCTTCAAAATCAGGTGGAAATCCGAATGAAATTGCATCGCTCGGCATCCGCCAATCACCACGTGGCGATAGGTTTATTGACCCGACTTTGGGTCCATCCGGAATACAAGAACGCTTAAACTGTTGTGCGAAAAACCTCCGAATAAAGGTTTTAAGCCATTTTTTTATGGTTTCCTCATCATAAATTCCATCAAATGCTCTGTTTGCGAGAAAAAGAATCTTTGCAGGACTAAACCCGAACCGAACAAAGTAATATAAAAAGAAATCGTGGAGTTCATACGGACCTACAATATCTTCTGTTTTTTGAGCAATATCACCGTTTTCGTCTGCTGGTAAAAGTTCAGGACTAACAGGGGTGTCGAGTACATCTTTTAAAATCACTTCCGATTTTTTATCAAGCTGATGAGCAGCCCAATCAACCAGATAACGAACCAACGTTTTAGGGACACCCGAATTTACAGCATACATCGACATGTGGTCGCCGTTATAAGTTGCCCAACCCAATGCTAATTCCGACAAATCACCGGTTCCAATTACCAGTCCGTTGTGCTTATTGGCAATGTCCATCAAGATTTGTGTTCGCTCCCGCGCCTGCGTGTTTTCGTAGGTTACATCATGTTGATCCGGATTGTGATTTATGTCTTTGAAATGCAGTAATGAAGCCTCTTTAATGGATATTTCCATTTGGGTAATTCCAAGTGACTTCATCAGATTGATTGCATTGCTGTAAGTGCGGTCAGTCGTTCCGAAGCCCGGCATAGTTATGCCGATAATCCGTTTTCGGTCGTAAGCAAGTTTGTCAGCCGTTTTCACACAAACCAACAATGCAAGTGTAGAATCCAAGCCTCCTGATATCCCAACCACAACTGTCTCGGAATTTGTATGTTTCCATCGTTTTGCCAATCCACCCACTTGTATCGAGAAAATCTCTTCACAACTTGCATCACGATTCAATGGCGAAGGCACGAACGGATGCTTTTCAAAAGTTCGTTTCAGTTCAAATTTTGTAAAATGTGCATCTTCAATTTTTATTGTCCGATAAACTTCTGCAGATCTATCGTTGCAAAAATTGGTATTACGCATGCGGTCGGCTTGTAAACGTTCAATATCTATTTCACTGACAATCAGTTGTGAAAGAAATGAAAAACGTTCAGAAGCAGCAATGATTTTACCATTTTCAGCAATGATACCATTTCCTGAATAAACCACATCGGTAGTCGATTCGCCAGCTCCGGCTGATGCGTAAACATAACCCGCATTACAGCGAGCTGATTGTTGTTCAATAAGCTGACGGAGATATTGATGTTTTCCGGTAAGTTCGTTAGTGGCTGAGAGATTGAAAATTACGTCAGCACCATGAATAACATGTTGTGAACTTGGGGGAATAGGTACCCATAAGTCTTCGCAAAGCTCAATACCGAATGAGAACTTTCCATCACTGAAAAGTAAATTTGTTCCGAATGGAACTTCTTTGCCGGAAAGTAAAATCGTTTGATTGTTGGTGGCAGTTGCAGGTGCAAACCAGCGTTTCTCGTAGAATTCGTTGTTATTTGGCAGATGTGATTTTGGGACAACTCCCAGTATATGACCACCTTGCATAACTACAGCCGTATTAAATAACTGATTCTGTATCCGTAGTGGCATCCCGACAATTATAGCAGCGGTTGTTGAAAAAGTTTTCATCTGAAGCTCAGTCAGAGCTTTAAGAGCATCGTCAAGTAATTGCTGCTGAAAAAACAAATCGGCACAGGTATATCCGGTCACTGAAAGTTCAGGAAAGCACACAATCTGTACTTTTTCATCTTCCGCTTTCAGCATAAGTTCGCCAATTTGTGCTGCATTAAAAGCACAATCAGCCACCTGAAGTTCAGGAATGGCAGCGGCAACCCGTATAAATCCGTTATTCATATTTTCCCCTCCAAAAAGAGAGTTAAGTTTATGTCTGGAAAATAGCCCTGTAATGGAGTCTTAGGTTATCCTAATAGATTTCTCCTTTAGCGGCCAGCAAAGTGTTTTTCAACAAAGAAACAATTGTCATTGGTCCAACACCACCCGGAACCGGAGTTATAAAAGAACATTTAGGTGCCACTTCATCAAATTTCACATCACCACTCAGTCGGAATCCGCTTCTAGTTTTGTCGGATGGAACACGTGTAGTTCCTACATCAATTACTGTAGCTCCATCTTTTACCATATCAGCAGTCAGAAACTCAGGCATTCCCAATGCTGCAATGATTATATCAGCTTGCAGGCAAATTTCTTTCAGGTTTTTCGTGCGACTGTGGCAAACTGTAACCGTGGCATCGCCCGGATAACCTTTTTGCATCATGAGTGAAGCAACCGGTTTTCCTACAATATTACTGCGACCAATTACAACACAGTTTTTACCCGAAGTTGGAATTTCATAACGTTTCAGTAATTCAATAATGCCTGAAGGTGTTGCCGACACATAACAAGGTAAACCGATTGACATGCGACCCACATTCACCGGATGAAAACCATCCACATCTTTGCGATAGTCAATAGCTTCAATAACTTTTTGTTCCGAAATATGCTTTGGTAAAGGTAGCTGAACAATAAAACCATCCAGTCCTTTGTCATTATTTAATTCTATTATTTTAGCCAGTAATTCTGCTTCTGTAACATTATCTTCAAATGTGATTTTTGTTGAAGTAAATCCAACCTGTTCGCATGATTTAACTTTGTGAGCCACGTAAGTTTCACTTCCTCCATCGTGACCAACAATGATTACAGCTAAGTGTGGAGCGCGTTTACCGGCTGCCACCATGGTTTTTACTTCTTCAGCAATCTCAGTTTTAACCTGTTCGGAAATTGCTTTTCCATCGATAAGTGTGTACATCCCAATATGATTGAAAGCTGATTTACTGATTCCGTTGAATAATTGCTACTAACTGTCAATTATCAACTGTCAACTATCAACTGATTAATTATCTTTTTTTTCCGAATTTCAATTTTCCCTGACTCATAGAAGCCATACGCATCATTTTGCTGGTTTGTTCGAACTGTTTCAGCAGTCGGTTCACTTCCACAATAGTTGTACCACTTCCGCTAGCAATACGCTGTTTCCTGCTTCCATTCAACAATGTTGGATTAGCTCGTTCTTTCGCTGTCATGGAATGAATTATTGCCTCAATACCCTTAAAAGCATTTTCATCAATATCAACATCTTTCAACGCTTTTCCCATTCCCGGAATCATTGATGCAAGATCTTTGATATTACCCATTTTCTTGATTTGGGCTATCTGAGCCAGAAAATCATCAAAATCAAACTGATTTTTGGCAATTTTTTTCTGAATCCGCCGGGCTTCTTCTTCATCATATTGTTCCTGAGCGCGTTCAACCAACGAAACGATATCACCCATTCCCAAAATACGATCGGCCATACGTTCAGGATAAAAAACATCCAGCGCATCCATTTTCTCGCCGGTACCTACAAACTTAATCGGTTTGTTTACCACCGAACGAATTGAAAGTGCAGCTCCACCACGGGTATCACCATCAAGTTTTGTAAGAATTACTCCGTCAAAATCAAGTTTATCATTAAATTCTTTTGCTGTATTAACTGCATCCTGACCGGTCATAGAATCGACAACGAACAGAATTTCCTGAGGATTAATGGCTTTTTTGATGGCAGCTATCTCTGCCATCATCATTTCATCAATCGCTAAACGACCGGCGGTATCAATAATTACCACATCATTGGCATGCTGTTTCGCATATTTTATTGCAGCTTCGGCAATTGCAACGGGATTTTTGCTTGTCAAATCAGAGTAAACCGGAACTCCAAGTTGTTCTCCAAGTACTTTAAGCTGTTCGATAGCTGCAGGTCGGTATACATCGCAGGCAACTAATAACGGGTATTTCCCACGTTTGGTTTTAAGCAGGTTAGCCAGTTTTCCCGAAAAAGTAGTTTTACCAGAGCCTTGTAACCCTGACATCAAAATTACAGCTGGATTTCCTTTCAGATTTACATCAACACTTTCGCCACCCATGAGCATAGCAAGCTCATCGTGAACGATTTTCACCATTAATTGTTGTGGTTTAAGCGCTGTCAATACATTCTGACCAATGGCTTTTTCCTTAACTGTTTCGGTAAACGATTTGGCAATTTTATAGTTAACATCGGCATCAAGTAATGCTTTGCGTACATCCTTAAGTGTTTCAGCTACATTAATTTCCGTAATCCGACCTTCACCTTTCAGTATTTTAAACGACCTATCGAGTCTTTCACTAAGTGATTCAAACATAATGCTTTGTAATTAAATTGTTCAATCTTAACCGATTGAATTCAGAGGGTAAATTTTAATGAGCACAAAGGTACAAAAAAACGCCAAATTTTCCAACCTGAATGTCAATGGATATTTAATTTATCTGATTTTAATTGCTCAGTTACAAATTCTATTAAATCAGGGAAAAATAGATGAAATTTTGTTTCAATTTCCTGTGAATGCTCGTCCAGAAACCCGATAATAAGATCAGGCTTGAGTGCCGAAACTTTATAGTTCGACATTATTTCTAACGACTTCTTTAAACCTTTAATTTTAGAGTATTTCCCAAGTCTGTTCGTTGTGATAAAATGAAATATAAAACCCTTCACTTTGGTCGGCAAATGTTTGTAATGAAGCAGAATAGCGAAGTAAAATCGGAATGCAAAACGGTTTAGTGTTATTCCGTTCGTGTAAAACCGGAAGCTCTTTGCCAGAAAATAATCGAAATACATATCGGCAATTATGGCAGAATACCGACCGAATGCCGGACGCAAAAGCAATACCGTTTCTTTTACAACCGAATGATTGTCAGTATAATCGTCGATTAATCGATGCAGGATTATTCCTTTTTTAATTTCATCCGGGTATTTCTTTAGTTTGCTTCCTTTTACAAAATCACCGATAAAGTTACCAATCTGAATTTCAGGATTATTCCCTGATAAAAATATATGCGCTAAATAATTCAAATCAAAAATTTAAAATTTCAGCACAAAAGTAGCGATTTAATTGTTTAATGGAATGAAAACTGTATTAAGTTGATATTTTTGAATTATTTAACTCAAAAAATGATTAAAATGAACAGGTATTCATTTATATTTGCAGCATGAGAGTAAAAGACGATGAAAAAGTAAATAAAATTTACCGTGCAGCTATTAAAATAGTCAACCGGGATGGGTTCGAAGGTAGCTCGATGGCAAAAATAGCTACCGAAGCAGATGTTGCACCAGCAACCATCTACCTTTATTTTGATAACAAGGAAGATATGATTAAAAAACTATTCGTTCATTTAAAATCACGAATGGGTGGTTCTTATCATAACAATATCAATGAATTTACACCATCCAAAGGGACTTATAGAACTATGTGGCTGAACCATTATCAGTTTATTACTGATAATATTGAAGAATTCAATTTCCTTGAAAATTTCTCAAACTGTCCGTTAATCAACAAAATTGAGAACGAGCAAAAACTTGATTATTGCTCTTCTATTGAGAGTTTCTTTGAACAATCGAAAAATATCGGTTTAATTCAAAACCTTACAAATGATTTATTATACAGTTTATTGTTCTCTCCAATTAATTATATGGTGAAAAAATCGGCTTCAACCAATAATCAATTAGATACTAATGTTTTAATCGACACCTTTGAAGCTTCATGGCGTGCAATTTCAAAATAATTTGAAAAATATTCGTTGTATAATGAACAAACATTCATTTTAAACGTTATAGTTTAAAAATACAACCAATATAAATTAAAATAACAGACTGATTTATGAGCTTAATTGAACAATTAAACTGGCGTTATGCCACCAAAAGAATGAATGGAACTAAAGTTCCACAGGAAAAAGTTGACAGAATCCTTGAAGCAATCCGCTTGGCACCGACTTCATTTGGATTACAACCAATAAAAGTAATAGTTATAGAAAATCAGGAACTAAAAGAAAAAATTTTCCATGAAGCCTGCCAGCAAACACAAATTAAAGAATCATCACACGTTCTTGTTTTTGCTGCAAACAAAAATGTATCACAGGAACAGGTGGATGAATATATGGAGCTAATTGCCACCACCAGAGGTATTTCAGTAAATGATTTGAGCGGTTTCAAAGCTATGTTTGGGGGTGTAGTTGCCGGTTCAGCAGAGCAAAATTTCGTTTGGACTGCCCGTCAGGCTTATATTGCTTTCGGAATTGGAATTGCCGCAGCTGCTATTGAAGAAGTAGATGCTACTCCGATGGAAGGTTTTAGTGCAGAAGCATTAAATAAAGTACTTGGTTTGGAAAAAAAAAATCTGAGTGCTGTTACAGTTCTGACTCTTGGTTACAGAGATGAAGCCAATGATCAGTTGGCAAAAGCTCCAAAAGTAAGAAAAAGCAAAGAAAGTATTTTTGAGTTTAAATAATTCTTTTACAGCATTATTTATTTACAAAAAAGCTGCAATCCAATCGGATTGCAGCTTTTCTTATATTAACTGTCAACTTTGAACTGTCAACTAAGCTTGTGGTTTGTCTTCGCGTGGAGGACGTGGCATCAATGCTTTGCGTGACAATTTGAATTTACCTGTCTTTTGGTCGATTTCAAGCAATTTTACATCAATCATATCGCCCTCCTTGATTCCGGCCTGATCCATTGTCTCAATGCGTTTCCAGTCGATTTCAGAGATATGAAGTAAACCTTCTTTGCCCGGCATAAATTCTACAAATGCACCGTAAGGCATAACTGATTTTACTTTCGAAGGATAAGTTTCGCCAATTTCAGGAATTGCAACTATACCTTTAATTTTAGCAATGGCAGCATCGATTGCAGCTTTATTGTTAGCAGCAATTTCTACGCGACCCTGATCGCCCTGTTCTTCGATAGTAATGATAGCACCGGTTTCAGCCTGCATGTTTTGAATGATTTTTCCACCAGGTCCGATAATTGCACCAATCATTTCTTTCGGAATGAACATAGCCACAATACGTGGAGCATTTGGTTTCATATCTTCACGTGGAGCTTCCAGCGTTTCCTGAATTTTTCCAAGGATGTGCATACGACCGGCTTTTGCCTGATTCAATGCAGTTTCCAGAATTTCGTACGAAAGTCCGTCTACCTTAATGTCCATTTGAGTAGCAGTGATGCCGTCTTTTGTTCCCGTTACCTTGAAGTCCATATCGCCTAAGTGATCTTCGTCGCCCAAAATATCCGACAGTACTGCAAAGTTTTTACCTTTATTTTCAGAAATCAATCCCATGGCAATACCAGAAACCGGTTTCTTGATTTGTACACCTGCATCCATCAACGCCAGTGTTCCGGCACAAACTGTAGCCATTGAAGAAGATCCGTTTGATTCCAGAATATCAGAAACCACACGTACAACATAAGGATAGTTTTCAGGAATCATATTTTTCAATGCACGAAGTGCCAAATTACCATGACCTACTTCACGACGACCAACACCACGTGATGCACGGGCTTCACCGGTAGAAAATGGTGGGAAGTTATAATGCAACAAGAAACGTTCTTTTCCACGGATCAATGCTTCATCAACTAATTTCTCATCCATTTTGGTACCCAATGTAACAGTAGTCAGTGACTGAGTTTCACCACGGGTAAAGATAGCCGAACCATGTGTTCCGGGGAGGTAATCAACTTCCGACCAGATAGGACGGATTTCAGTAGTTTTACGACCATCAAGGCGTTTACCTTCGTCCAGAATAGAACGACGCATCGCTTCTTTTTCCACATCGTGGTAGTATTTGCCAATCAATCCTTTTTTAGCAGAAGCTACTTCAGGATCAAGACTTTCAATATATTCAGCTTTTACAGCTTTAAAATTATCAACGCGTGAGTGTTTGTCGGTGTTGCACGAAGCAGCCACAGCATACACTTTATCATAAGTTTTAGCCCAAATATCTTTTTTCAGATCTTCGTCATTTTCTTCGTGACAATATTCGCGTTTTACGGTTTTGCCAACTTCTTCCATCAACTCTATCTGAGCCTGACACTGAACTTTGATAGCTTCGTGAGCCACTTTCATAGCGTTCAACAAATCGGCTTCGCTCACTTCTTTCATTTCGCCTTCCACCATCATGATGTTGTCAAGGGTAGCAGCTACCATGATTTCCATGTCAGCACTTTCCAGCTGTTCGAAAGTAGGGTTCACCACGAATTCGCCATTCACACGTGCCACACGAACTTCCGAAATAGGACCGTTGAAAGGCACATCCGAAACTGCCAATGCAGCCGAAGCGGCCAAACCGGCCAATGCATCAGGCATATCAACACCGTCGGCCGAGAACATGGTAACTGTAACAAAAGTTTCAGCGTGGAAATCGTCCGGAAACAACGGGCGCAAGGCACGGTCAACCAAACGTGAAACTAAAATTTCGTAATCCGAGGCACGACCTTCGCGACGAAGGAAACCACCCGGGAAACGACCAGAAGAGGCAAACTTTTCTTTATAATCCACCGAAAGTGGCATAAAATCTGTGCCCGGAACTGCATCCTGAGCAGAACAAACTGTGGCCAACAGCATGGTATCACCCATGCGAACCATAACAGAACCATCGGCCTGTTTAGCCAATTTTCCTGTTTCAATAGAAATGGTACGTCCATCACCCAATGTGATAGTTTTTGTAACTACATTCATAAAATTACATTATTGTTTTTATACATCTAAATTTCGGGCGCAAAGATAGGAAATATTTTGCAAAATTCGTTCAGTCGGTAAGTAAATTAGTGATTTTTTGGGGATTATGAATGTTCTTCAACTCTGACTATGTCATAATAACAATCATTTTCTGCCATTCTGTCACGTTTTTTCCCTTGGCACTTTTTTTGAATAGAAAAAGTCGCGTAAGTCGGAGTGCAACTTTAAGTTGCGCCCCGACTAAGCATTGATAAACTATTGGTCGGAGACGGAACCTGCCTACCGCAGGCAGGCTCAAACCTCCTGAACCAATCAACTTAATAAACATAATCAACTAATTAACTTATAAACGAACTAACAATGAGTAAAGGAAACATTGGGGTAACGAGTGCTAATATCTTCCCCGTTATCAAGAAATTTTTGTACAGCGATCACGAGATTTTTCTGCGTGAATTAGTGTCGAATGCCGTAGATGCTACCCAAAAATTGAAAACGCTGACATCAGTAGGCGAATACAAAGGCGAACTGGGCGATTTGACAGTTCGTGTGGCAGTGGATAAGAAGAAAGGTACGCTGACTATTTCCGACAATGGAATTGGTATGACTGCCGAAGAAATTGAAAAGTACATCAACCAGATTGCTTTCTCGGGTGCCGAAGAGTTTCTGGAAAAATACAAAGATGATGCAAGTGCTATTATCGGTCATTTCGGACTTGGATTCTACTCGTCGTTTATGGTTTCTAAAAAAGTGGAAATCTTCACCCAATCCTATAAAGAAGGCACTACGGCTCAGCACTGGTCGTGCAAAGGCGATCCGGAATACACACTCGAAGATACCATCAAAGCCAACCGCGGTACTGACATTGTATTGCATATCGATGATGACAACAAAGATTTTCTGGAAGAATCTAAAATTCAGGAATTGCTGACAAAATACTGCAAATTCCTTCCGATTGAAATTGCTTTCGGCAAGAAAAAAGAGTGGAAAGATGGCAAAAACGTAGAAACCGACGAGGATAACATTATCAATAATACCAATCCTGCCTGGACCCGCAAGCCGGCCGACCTGACCGATGAAGATTACGCCAAATTCTACCACGAGTTGAACCCAATGGGCGAAGATCCATTGTTTCATATTCACCTGAACGTGGATTATCCGTTCAACCTGACAGGTATTCTGTATTTCCCGAAAATCAAAAACAACATTGATATGCAGCGCAACAAAATTCAGTTGTATTGCAATCAGGTGTATGTTACCGACCACGTAGAAAATATTGTACCTGAATACCTTACATTGCTTCACGGAGTTATCGACTCACCCGATATTCCGCTGAACGTTTCGCGTAGTTATCTGCAAAGTGACGCCAATGTAAAGAAAATTTCGAGCCATATTACAAAAAAAGTAGCCGACCGTTTGGCTGAAATTTTCAAAGCCGACCGCACAGCTTTCGAAGAAAAATGGGACAACCTGAAAGTATTTATCCAGTACGGAATGCTCAGTGATGAGAAATTCTACGAACGTGGCGAAAAATTTGCGTTACTGAAAAACATTGACGGTAAATACTTTACGTTCGAAGAATATAAAACGCTGGTTGGCGAAAATCAGAAAGACAAAAACGGTGACCTTATATATTTGTATGCAAACAATTCTGACGAGCAATTCAGCTACATTCAACATGCCAAAGACAAAGGTTATGATGTGCTGATTATGGACGGACAGTTAGATGTACATGTGGTTAGTCAGTTGGAACAGAAATTTGAGAAAACCCGTTTCGTGCGTGTTGATAGTGACGTGATTGACAAAATCATCGTGAAAGACGATGTTGCCAAAGTGTCACTCACTGATGAACAGCGCGATGCACTGGTTACGGTTTTTGATTCACAGATTCCTGTTTTGGATAAAACCAACTTTATTGTAACTTTTGAGCAATTGGCTCCGACTTCAAATCCGGTTTTTGTAACTCAAAACGAGTTTATGCGCCGAATGAAAGAAATGTCGGCGTTGCAGGGCGGTATGATGAGTTTTTATGGCGAAATGCCTGACAGTTATAATCTGGTTGTAAATACTGCTCATCCGGTTATAGAAAAATTACTGGCAGATGAAGAAGCCGCCTGTGGATTGGCAATTGCACCATACGTGGATGAACTGGCAATGGCTGAAAGCAAAAAATCAGCTTTGAAAGAAAATCAGAAAGGCAAAAAAGAAGAAGAAATTCCTAGTGCAGAAAAAGCACAGGTAGAAGAGCTTGAAAAACAAATTCAGGAACTGACCGATAAGAAAAAAGCCGTTTTGAAATCATTTGCCAACGACAATAAACAGGTTCGTCAGTTGATTGATTTGGCCTTACTGGCAAACAATATGCTGAAAGGTGAAGCGCTGGCTAACTTTGTGAAACGTAGCGTGGAATTGCTGTAAATCAATTCTTTATATAACAAAGCGAGTAACTTGATTTTTCAGGTTACTCGCTATTTTTATCCATTCTGACTTACCAGTAACAATGATTTTTTGTTCAGTATTTCTATTTGCCTTCCGTTTACTTTTATTATTCCATCTTTATCAAACTCAGCAAGCACTCTACTCACACTTTCACGACTTGTATCCACCAAATTTGCAAATTCGGATTGCGAAAGAGGTAGTGTAAAACTATCACTTTTAAAAATTTTATCAGCAAAATCGAGTATCGCATCGGCCATGTTTCCACGAATTAATTTTTGAGTACGGTTGGCACAACGATGAAATGATTCAAGCTCATTTTTGCAAAATTCCTGAATAATTTCACGGGTAAACTCCTTATTTTCATCCAGAATATTCTGAAAAACTTCCAAATCAATAAAGCAGACCTCAGCATCTGAAACTGCAGTAACCGAATACTGATTGATTTTACTGCCAAAAGTGGTGGGCAATCCCAAATAACTTGGAGCATTCACCATTTTTACAATTTGTTCGGTATATGGACCTGCAATATGAATCTTAGCCAAACCCGTTCGCAGAAAAACCACATTGGTAGAGTAAGTTCCCTGTTTAATAATCGAATCACCTTTTTTTAATTTCAATTCCAAATGGTTGTTTGACAGTTGCTCAAGACTACAATCACTGAGCATAGATGTAGCTTTGGTTTTGAACGGACAATTTCTACAATCGTTTTGCATAGCATTTTGAATTAGGGGAATAAACTGCAAATATATGTAATGTGATTCATATCACAAAATAATGTATTCAGTTACACGTGATAAATTCAAATAAATAAATTTTTCCGTAATACATTTGCAGAAATCTTTTTATTTTGGACAGATTCAACTTTTTGTGATTCAAATAAACAACTGAAAAGGAGGATGTGGGATATTATAACTTATCATTATGACGACCGAAGAATACAAAAGTTTAAAATCAGTTTTGGTAGTCGATGCACGGGGAACAGCTCATCCGGGACCTCTAATAGCAGCTAAGAAAGCTATTAAAGAAATTAAATCAGGCGAAATATTGGAAATACTGTCAGCTGATGAAGGTACGAAAAATGATATTCCTCAATGGTGTGAAAATGTGGGTCATAAATATCTTGGTTTCTACAACGAAGAAAGCTTTAGTCGGTTGTTTTTAATCAAAGAATAAGACCATTTTTAGATAATTGAGCTTCAACATACAGTTTTGTTTTTTTCACAGTTAAGTATTTTAAATTCTTAAACTTCTGTAATTCAATGAAAAACCTACAATTAAAACTTCAGGTACTGGGCTATTTAAGTGTTGCTTTTACCTTAATTCTGACAATGAATTCTTGTAAAAAACATAGCAACAATAATCCTGGTAATATTCCAACACCAATCAATCCCACGGAAGAAAGGGCAATTGCCCATTTAGACCATAGTGCCTATTTTAAGGATTCTATAAAAACACCTCAGGAAGTAACTAAAAAATGCCTGGAATGTCATCCTAATAGTGCTAAGGAAGTTATGAAAACTCCACACTTTAGCTGGATAAGTGGTGATGCTGTACGCAATGGAAAGGTTATTTTATTAGGAAAGAGAAATCAGATTAATAACTTTTGTATCAGTGTTGTTGGAAACTGGAAATCTTGTACAGCATGTCATGCCGGATATGGTTTTGGTGATATGAGTTATGACTTTAATAAAGAAGAAAATGTAGATTGCCTGGTTTGTCATGATGGAAGTGGTACCTATACAAAAACAAAAATGGGCATGCCATCACCCAAAGTAAATTTGAAATTAGTGGCTTCGAGTGTCCGACGTTCAAATCGCGACAATTGTGGATCATGTCATTTCAGTGGTGGTGGTGGTATGGGTGTTAAGCATGGTGATTTAGATGAATCTTTACTAAATGCAAACGCTGAACTTGATATTCATATGGGAAAACTTAACTTCCAATGCACCGACTGCCATAAAACAAGCCATCATGCCATTGCCGGAAAGTTAAACACCACCTACAGCAATCGTACAAAAGTAAATCGTTTTGATTGCCAAAATTGCCACACTTCAATGCCTCACGCCGATCATCGCCTCAATGAACATGCATCGCGTATTGCTTGTCAAACTTGTCATATTCCTGAATTTGCCCGAAAATTACCAACAAAAATGACATGGGACTGGTCGAAAGCAGGAGATTCCACCCGAAAAAATAACCCACACGAATACCTGAAAATTAAAGGCGAATTCCATTACGAAGAAGATGTGGTGCCTTCGTATGCCTGGTATAATGGTAGAATGAACCGGTATGTTGTGGGAGATAAATTGGATGCCGAAATGGAACATAATATTAATTTCCCGCAAGGTTCACGGAGTGATGAAAATTCAAAAATATGGCCATTTAAAATTCACCACGCCACCCAACCGTATGACCCTGTAAACAATATACTTATACCTCCGTTAACAAGTGGTGAAGGCGGTTATTGGACAAAGTTTGATTGGGCTTTTGCTATAAAAAAAGGTGCTGAATTAAATCATTTACCATACAGTGGAAAGTATGGATTTACCAAAACTAAAATGTATTGGCCGATTAATCATATGGTAACAACCAAAAATAATGCCCTGACTTGCATTCAGTGTCACTCCACAAATGGAAGATTAAACTGGAAAGAATTAGGCTATGAACATGATCCGATTAAAGGTCCAAAATCAAAAATTCTAAATTGAAAATATTATGAAACGAGCCATGAGTAATAACTCACACAAAGAGATGATTACCATTGGCGAGTTCCATGTGACAACTTAAATAAAAAATTATAAACACATGAAACGTACACTAAAACCGTTTACAAACCCCTATTTAGCCGGAACTATTTTAGGTATTGTACTATTCCTAGCTTTTGCATTGACACATAGCGGATTGGGAGCTTCGGGTGCAATTGGTCGCATACAGGTATCCATGACAAAGGTAGTTTCTCAAAACCATGTGGATAAGGTAGGAACTTTTGCTGCCATTGGGGCTGGAGACCGTAATCCGTTAGACCATGCCAGTGTTTTACTACTTTTAGGAACATTTGTAGGCGGAATGATTTCTGCCTGGTACAATGGTAGAATGAAATTAGAAATTTTCAAAGGTCCAAAAATTTCAAATCCACAACGGCTTGTATTTGCACTCATTGGTGGAATAATTATGGGATATGGAGCCAGGTTTGCCCGTGGGTGCACTTCGGGTCAGGCACTGACAGGTGGAGCGGTTCTCTCATTTGGCAGCTGGGTATTTATGTTCTGCGTTTTTGGAGGTGGTTATGCCATGGCCTACTTTGTACGTCGTCTTTGGACAAATTAATATTAAAAATTAAACAATTACAATTATGTTACCTATAGATGTTTTAGCTGATTTAGGCAAACCACTTGGATATTTGGTGTTCTTTTTAATAGGAGCCGGATTTGGTTTTGCATTGGAAATTGCCGGATTTGGCGATTCACGTCGACTGGCTGCTCAGTTTTATTTGAAGGATATGACTGTTTTAAAGACCATGTTTACGGGAATACTGGTGGCTTGTCTTTTAATATTTTTGTCTTCCAGTATTGGCATTTTGGATTTTTCGCAGTTAGTGGTGAATGAAACATACTTATGGCCGGGTATTATTGGTGGGCTTATCATGGGAGTTGGATTTGTGATAGGTGGGTATTGCCCCGGCACTTCATTGGTTTCTGCTGCCAGTCTTAAAATCGATGGTTTTGTATTCCTTTCGGGGACTGTTATTGGTGCTGGTGTTTTTGGTGAGTCAATTAAATATTTTGAAGATTTATGGTATTCGTCATACAAAGGACGTTACCTGGTTTCGGATTGGTTAGACTGGTCTATTGGAGCTACAGTTCTTGGAGTTACATTATTGGCACTTGTATTTTTCTACGGGGCAGAAAAAACAGAAGAATTTTTCAGAAAAAAAGAAACCGGAGAACCGTGGTCGTGGAAAATTACAAAACGCTCTTATATTTTTTCATCTATTGTTTTAATCCTTACAGCAATTGTAATTCTGGTTATTGGTCAACCCGACCCTATTCGGAAATGGAAAATGATGGAAAGTAAATACTCCGAACAATTAACGTCAAAGGCAGTTTTTATTCACCCTTTAGAATATGTAAAAACGAACAATGATGCCAGTATAAAGTTGATAGCAATTGATTTAAGACCGGTCACGGCATATCAAACATTTCATATTTTTGGTTCTATCAATCTGAATTTAAACGACCTCTTAAACCCAAAATTAGTGTCAGAATATGCACAGTTACCGGCAAATGGCGTAGTTATACTAATTGCTGATAAAAATGAAGAATCAATCAAAGCATGGCAATACCTTAAAGTACAGGGAGTTGTGAATGTTTATATTCTTGATGAAGGTTTACAAAATTGGGCGAAATTATTTGGAAATCTGAAAATACATGGCAAACCAATTAATTTGTCTTCACCGCCATCTGACATTTTGGAATTGTTTCCGAAGGATACGTTTACACCTAAGATAAAAATAAGTTGTAAGAAACATGGTGGTGGACTTTGTGGTTAATTAAAAATGAATTTTTTATGAAAAAAATATCAACGACATTAGAAATTATTTGTTGCCTTGTCATTCTATTTACATCAACGACACTGTCAGCACAATCACTTTCAATAAATCCAACAAATTCGGAATGTTTGAAGTGTCATCAAAGTCATGTTTCAACTGAAGGATACAATGCTTCGGTGCATAAATCTTTAAACTGTACGGCTTGTCACATTATTGATGGCAAACAGTCCAATAAAAGCTTATCGCCGGACAAAAAAACCTGTGTTGCATCCTACAAACCAATGGATTGTGCTTCCTGCCACTCAACGATAAGCAATGAATATCATAATAGTGTTCATAATTCGAAACGACTTACTGTTCACTGCTATGAATGTCATGCCGAAATTCATACAATCAAATCAATCAAAAAAAATAAGATAGAAGCAGCTAAATTATGTGTTCAGTGTCATTCAAAGCAAAAAGAATACTTTAATTCAATTCATTATAAATCATTGCTTAACGGAAATAAAGATGCTGCAACCTGCACCGATTGTCATGGACTACACGGTATTAAAAGAATTGATAATATGTCCGAAGGTCGTACATTTCACACACAGGCTTGTTTGAAATGTCATGGCAATGAGAAAATGATGACAAAAAATCATGTTACAAACATTGCCACAAAAACTTATTTTGAAAGTTACCATGGTAAAAACATAAGGTTGGGATATCCAGAGCGGGTTGCCGGATGTGCCGATTGTCATAGTGCTCATAATATTTTACCTGAAAACGATAAACATTCAACCGTAAATGCTGCAAATGTGCAAAATACCTGTAGGAAATGCCATACTAATGCTACAGCAGGATTTGCCAAATATCTGCCACATGCAGAACCAATGAATCATGAAAAAAATCCATCACTTTTTTGGGTAACCATCTTTATGAATGGCTTAATGGGAGTAACTTTCCTGTTTTTCTGGCTTCATTCATTGTTATGGGCTTTCAGAGGTTTTGTTGAAAAAACCAAAAATAGAAATAATGAACTCTTTATGAATTCTAAACACTCATCTAAGAAGGCAAAGAACAAGGTATATAAGCGATTTAGAACCCTTCATATTATACTCCACCTTTTTGTAATAACAAGTTTTCTTGGTTTAGCCGTAACAGGACTTCCATTGAAGTTTAACTACACAACCTGGGGAAAAGCCATAATGGATGCTATAGGAGGTGTTCAGACAGCCGGTATCATTCATAGAATAGGTGCAATTGTTACTTTCGGTTATTTCTTTGTAACATTATTTATGAGTATGCGTTTCTTATTTGATAAGAAAAATTCAAATGAATCATTTTGGAAACGGCTATTTGGACCAGATTCACTATTCCCTAATTTAAAGGATTTACGTGATATTAAAGCTATGTTTAAATGGTTTTTCTTTAAAGGACCAAAACCAATTTTTGATAGATGGACTTACTGGGAGAAATTTGATTTCATGGCAGTATTCTGGGGGGTCGCAATTATTGGTTCAAGCGGGTTAATACTTTGGGCACCAGAATTTTTCGGTAAATTTATGCCGGGTTGGGTTTTCAATATTGCCACCATAGTTCATTCCGATGAAGCCTTATTGGCAGTAGGTTTTATATTTACCATTCACTTCTTTAATACACATTTAAGAGCTGAAAAGTTCCCGATGGATTTTGTAATCTTTAATGGCCAGATTACTGAAGAAGAAATGATTGAAGAACGTGGTGATCAATTGAAACGTTATCAGGAAGAGGGAAGATTAGAAGAGTTTGAAGCAGAAAAACCAGGTAATTTGTTTTTAGAAATAATCTTGCGATTGTTTGGTTTCTTCGCAGTGCTTACCGGCACTATCCTTACGTTATTGATTCTATATACATTCTTCAAAGGTGCTTAATTATAAGCAGTTAGAGGCATTTATTGTTTACTTCACGCTGTTTGAAAATTAATTTTTAAATAACTATTTAAAAACTCCTACTGAATTTCTGAGAAGAGATTCAGTAGGAGTTTTTTTTATACTTATTTTAATTTATCTGATATTCCCAACCGAATTTTTTACTGTGTCGTGTTTTGTTTTTAATGTATTTGAAATTTTATTTCCACCTTTAACTGATCCATCCCAGCCTTTTCGCAAATTGACCAATGTTTCAGCAATAGCTTTTACCTCAGCGTCATTTGCCACATAGTCAGCTTTGTTTCCTTTAATAGAGCCATCCCATCCTTTTCGTATGTTGACTAAAGTTTCAGTTACTGACTTTAAGTCGGTTTCGCTGGCTACATATTCGGCCTTATTTCCTTTTATAGAACCATCCCATCCTTTTCTGGCTAAATTGACCAACGTTTCAGCAATGGATTTTACATCTGTATTGGCTATGGTTTCCACTTTAGTCCCTTTTATAGAACCATCCCAACCTTTTCGCATATTGACTAATGTTTCTGCAATAGCTTTTACTTCAGTATCAGACATAACATATTCCGCATCATTTTTTTTCAATCCATTTTCATTAATCCCCTTTTTTTCAGAAACGTTTCCTTTTACACTTCCGTCCCAGCCTTTGCGTTCAGCTTTTCCACCTTTAACTGATCCATCCCATCCTTTTCTGGCAAAACAATATGTTAACCCAACTCCAAAACTCAGATATTTATCAGGGCCGACAGTGCTTGTGGATATATTGGGTGCGGTAGAGATATTTTTATTGAATTGATCCGGCGACAAGGGAGTTGCCAGACTTACATTCGCTAAATCTTTATAGCCGGTAGCAAATGCTGTTTGACCTGTTTGTATAGCATATTGTATATTGGCACTTACTGCTACATTTTCAGAAAACCAGTAACTGAAAGCAACACTTGGCTTTATTGTCAATGTAGTTTTTTGGTAATCAGCAGAAGGGGTGTAAAAAGCAATTTTCTTTTGAGTAGAGTTGACGATTACCGAAAAATCCGGAGTTTCATTGAAGGTAAGACCACCTTTTATGGATAGGGTAATAGCAGCTCCCGGTTTATTCTTTTTTACCACTATTCCGACTCCCGGTATTGGTTTTGAAATTCCAAGTGGAATAGTGTAGGATGGTCCAAACGTTATGGAGGTACTTCTCCAGTTGGTGTTTGAACCTGAAACCGATAGAAAATCCAACGATTTTAATGGTGCAATATAATTATTGAAATCAAAATCAGGCATACTGCTAAATGTGCTGGCATCCAAGCCTAATCCAAAGTTTCCCCACGACACTTCTATTCCGGCATTTGGATTGAAACTAAAAGCATTTGAAACACCCGATGACATAGATGTTCCACCATTTCCATTTAAGGAGACGCTAATCATACCATTATCGCCAGGTTTACTTATTTTTCCTTTGAGTTTGCCGGCATTTACTGCAATGATATTAAAAATAAGAAATAAAGAAATTATTAATTTTTTCATGACTATTTTGTGTTAAGAAACTTTTGAGATAATTGTAATTGTTACAATTATGTTTTCAGCTTAACACAAACAATTGATTAAAGTTCAAAAATTAATCAAATAGTTGATGATTATCAATTTAGGATAAAACAAATCCGGCTGAATTTCTGAGAAGAGATTCAGCCGGACTTTTTTATTTTAGTATAAATCTCCACGGTTTATTTTTCCATTCGTCACCGGCATAATCAATACCAACACGTGGAGCAGTTTTAAAAGAACTAACATTGGGAGCATCTTCAAGCCAAAAACGGTTGGAATTGAGTAAATCTTCGCCATTATAACTTTTATCTATTTTTAGTTCACGTCCTACCTTACCCGAACCAATGATGTTGTCTATGCCGCGAATCAAAACTGCCTGAGGATGATTTTCAGCTCCTGTAACTATATTCAACATCCAGTACATACCATAAATAAGATAAACATACACTTTTCCACCTTCGGAATACATAATGTCGGTGCGCGGAGTTCGTCCCTTGCTGGCATGACAAGCCTTATCCTCTTCACCCAGATATGCTTCTGTTTCGGTAATACGGTAGCGACTAATGGTTCCATCATCCCATACACGAACCAAAATTTTACCGAGTAATTTTTCGGCAACTGTCACTGCATCTTGTTTGTAGAATTCAAACTCTAACTTTTTCATGTTGCAAACATAGTAATTTTCAGGTTAAAAACAGGGTGTAAAAAACGAGAAAATTACTGTTTAAAAAAAAGATGTTCAAGGTGTTTGGTAATCCAAAGAAAAAGAGTATTTTTGCAGTCCGTTTATTATCACAATATAAAAGATCGATTTATTGAGTGTAAATATCCTATTTTGTGCCGATTAGCCTCTTCCAAAATAAGATTGAAACAAGTAAAACGACTTAATTATTAATTAAAAAACATTTTTATAAAGTGGATACGTTAAGTTATAAAACCATTTCTGCCAACAAAGCTACGGCGCAGAAAGAATGGGTAGTTGTGGATGCTACCGATTTGGTATTGGGACGTATGGGCACGAAAGTTGCAAAACTTTTGCGCGGAAAATACAAACCAAGTTTTACTCCTCACGTTGATTGTGGCGATAATGTGATTATTATCAATGCAGACAAAGTTCAATTAACAGGTAATAAATGGAATGATCGCATTTACCTTAGCCACACAGGCTATCCGGGTGGACAACGCGAAATTACTCCTGCTAAATTGATGGAAAAAAGCCCTGAAAAACTGATTAAAAAGGTTGTAAAAGGTATGTTGCCTAAAAACCGTTTAGGAGCAGTATTATTGGGTAATTTGTATGTTTTTGCAGGTGCAGAACACAACATGCAAGCTCAACAACCAAAACAAATCGATTTAAACTCACTTAAATAATCAGTATGGAAGTAATAAATGCCTTAGGAAGAAGAAAAGCGGCTGTTGCTCGTGTTTTCGTGAGCGAAGGAACAGGAAAAATTACAATCAATAAACGTGATATATCTGTATATTTTCCTTCACAAATTCTACAGTATGTTGTAAAACAACCTCTTAATAAATTAGGAGTTGCTGAAAAATATGATATCAAAGTTAATCTCGATGGAGGTGGCTTCAACGGACAAGCCGGAGCATTACGCTTAGCTATTGCCCGTGCGTTGGTGAAAATCAATCCTGAAGATAAACCTGCATTAAAAGTAGAAGGATTTATGACCCGCGACCCACGCGAAGTGGAACGTAAAAAACCGGGACAACCAAAAGCTCGCAAGAGATTCCAGTTCTCAAAACGTTAATATCATTTCCCAATTATTCAATTTTCAATTCCCAATTATTATTCATTGGAAATTGGCAATTTGCTGATTGAAAAATTGAATTTGGTTTAGTATCTAAATTGTCGGGACTCATAGTAAATTGAATGGCTACCCGGTAATTGATTTCACACAGAAAGTAAACAAATTAAAAAAACAACAAAAATGTCAAGAACAAATTTCGAAGAATTATTAGAAGCAGGTTGTCACTTTGGTCACCTGAAACGCAAATGGAATCCGGCTATGGCTCCTTACATTTTCATGGAGCGTAACGATATTCACATTATTGATTTGCATAAAACAGTAGTGAAAATCGACGAAGCTGCGGCTGCATTGAAACAAATTGCAAAATCAGGACGCAAAATCCTTTTTGTTGCAACTAAAAAACAAGCTAAAGACGTAGTTGCTGAAAAAGCATTAGCTGTTGGAATGCCATACATTACAGAGCGTTGGGCAGGTGGTATGTTGACCAATTTCCCTACAATCCGTAAAGCAGTGAAAAAAATGACTACCATTGACAAAATGGCAACTGATGGTACATTTGATAATATTTCAAAACGCGAAAAACTTCAGATTACCCGTCAACGCGAAAAATTGGAAAAGAACTTAGGTTCAATTGCTGATTTGACCCGTTTACCTTCAGCTCTTTTCATTGTAGACGTAATGAAAGAACACATTGCCGTGTTGGAAGCTCAACGTTTGGGCATTCCGGTGTTCGGTATTGTGGATACAAATTCAAATCCTAACGGAATTGATTTCATTATTCCGGCTAACGATGACGCAACTAAATCTGTTGACATAATTTTAGGTGCTATGGTAGCAGCTATTCAGGAAGGTTTGGAAGAACGCAAAGTAGAAAAAGTTGATACTGAAGCTTCTGAAGCTCCCGTAGTGAAAGAAAAGAAATCAAGAATTTCTAAAAGACCAAGAACTCAGAAAGAAGATGAAGAAGCTTTGAACTTAAATGTTGCAAAGAAATTCATCAAAGAAGAAGAATAAAAAAACAGTTGACAGTTTAAAGTTGACAGTTTAATAAAATAAACGAGTTACCGGTTATAATTATTGTAGCTTGTAACTCGTTTTTCTTGAAAAAATAAATATAAAAAACATTTAAAATATTAGTATTATGGCAGTAACAATGGCAGAAATTTCGAAATTGCGCACGATGACCGGTGCCGGTATGATGGATTGCAAAAATGCACTGATCGAAGCCGAGAACGATTTTGACAAAGCAATTGAAATTATTCGTAAAAAAGGACAGGCAGTAGCTGCAAAACGCAGCGACCGTGAAGCTTCTGAAGGATGCGTATTGGCAGCAACTAATGGTGGATTTGCAGCAGTTTTAGCATTGAAATGTGAAACTGACTTCGTTGCAAAAAATGCTGATTTCGTTGCTCTTACAAAATCTTTTCTTGAAGTGGCTCTGGCTCAAAAACCAGCAACAAAAGAAGAATTATGTGCTTTACAAATCGGAGGTAAAACTATTGCCGACTTAATTGTTGAGCGTATTGGTATTACCGGCGAAAAAATGGAATTAGACTATTATGAATTCGTTCAGGGAGGTTCAACTTCGGCTTATATCCATCCTGGAAATAAGTTAGCAACATTAGTTGCCTTTGCTGAAGAAAACGCAGAATACGAAACCATACGCGGCGTAGCAATGCACATAGCGGCAATGTCTCCTGTGGCTATTGATGAATCCGCTGTACCTCAAAAGGTAAAAGATAACGAGCTGGCTGTTGCTATCGAAAAAACCAAAATCGAACTTGTTTCAAAAGAAGTTGAAGTCGCATTGAAAAAAGCAGGTATAAACCCCGCACACGTTGATAGCGAAGACCACATTGAATCAAATATGACAAAAGGCTGGATTACCGCAGAAGATGCAGCAAAAGCCCGCGAAATAAAAACAACGGTCGTTGCAGAAAAATCTGCGACATTACCCGAACAGAAAGTAAACAATATTGCCGCTGGACGTATGGCGAAATTCTTCAAAGAATATACCCTTGTAGAACAAAAGTACGAAGGAGGCGGTGAAGAGGCTGGAAAAATAACAGTAAAAGAACTGCTTGCAAAAAAACATTTAACCTGCATCGCTTTCAAACGTGTAACTTTGAATCAGGAGTAAAAAATAGTTGACAGTTATAAATTGACAGTTGACAGTTATTTAAAAAACCTTTCGATTTTTATCGAAAGGTTTTTTGTTTATGACTCATTGCCTGAATCTCGACAAAATGTGCTATTTTTGCATGTAATTAATTGATTATAAACAAATAAAAATATATTCCTATAATTTGCGTTTTTTGCGTAAATTTGTGCCTGTTTGCAGTAGGCATGTTCCAAATTTTAAAGAATGAATAGAAAAGTCAGAGTGCGATTTGCACCCAGTCCAACCGGACCATTACACATTGGCGGTGTTCGTACCGCACTTTACAATTACCTTTTTGCAAAAAAACATGACGGAGACATGTTACTCCGCATCGAAGATACTGACTCAGCACGATTTGTACGCGGAGCTGAAGAATACATTGTAGAATCACTCAATTGGCTGGGAATAACTATAGATGAAGGAATTGGCGCTAATAATAACGAAGGAAAACATGCACCATACCGTCAGAGTGAACGAAAAGCTATTTATCGCAAATACGTTGATCAATTACTTGAAGCTGGTTTGGCTTATATTGCTTTCGATACTCCCGGTGAGTTGGATGCTAAGCGTACTGAAATTACTAACTTTCAATATGATGCCTCAACTCGTGGTTTAATGATGAATTCATTGACATTATCAGCCGATGAAGTGAAAAATCGAATTGCAAAGGGAGAGCAATATGTGGTTCGCATAAAGATTGAACCAAATGAAGAAATAAAAGTACAGGATTTGATTCGTGGCGAAGTGATTATAAATTCGTCAGTTATTGATGATAAGGTGCTATTTAAATCGTCCGACGAACTCCCAACATATCACATGGCCAATGTTGTGGATGATTATTTAATGGAGATTTCGCATGTAATTCGTGGGGAAGAATGGTTACCATCGGCACCGCTACATGTTTTGTTATATCGTTACCTCGGGTGGGCTGAAGTTATGCCACAGTTTGCTCACTTGCCATTATTACTGAAACCTGACGGAAACGGAAAATTGAGTAAACGTGATGGCGACCGACTTGGATTTCCGGTTTTTCCCCTTAACTGGACTGACCCAAAGACAGGTGAAACATCATCAGGCTACCGTGAAGCTGGTTATTTCCCTGAAGCAGTTGTGAACTTCCTGTCATTATTAGGTTGGAATCCGGGAACAGAACAGGAAATATTTACGATGACTGAACTCATTGAATTGTTTTCGCTTGACCGCGTAAGCAAAAGTGGCGCTAAATTCGATTACGAAAAAGGAAAATGGTTCAACCATAAATATCTACAGAGCAAATCGATTGAAGAAATTGCCGGTTTGTTTCAGAAAATCCTCATTGAAAAGGATATAAAAGAAGATTTTGAGAAAGTACAGAAAGTAGTAGCGTTGGTTCGTGAGCGAGCCAACTTTGTTTCTGAATTATGGTTACAATCGTCATTCTTCTTTGATGCACCAACATCTTATGACGAAAAAACAGTTCAAAAACGCTGGAAACAAGAAACTCCGCAACAACTAAATGAACTTTGCGAAGTACTTTCCAAAATTGAAAATTTCTCAACCGAAAATACCGAAGAGATTGTAAAACAATGGATTGCAGATAAAGAATATAATTTAGGCGCAATAATGAATGCTTTCCGGCTATCAGTTGTGGGAGAATCAAAAGGTCCGCACATGTTTGATATTACAGAAGTAATTGGTAAGGAAGAAACGATTAGACGAATGAAGAAAGCGGTTGAAGTATTAGGTTGATTTAATTGAAACATCATGCAAAAACGTCACACAGACCCACTTCAATATCTGAATGAACAGATTGTCAGCACACAGAAATATGTTGTACCTTTTATTCAGAATGTAAAGCCTGTTATGCCTGGAATGCAAGTACTTGAGATTGGTTGTGGGGAAGCCGGGAATCTGAAACCATTTCTGGATATGGGATGTATTTGTACCGGTATAGATTATAGCATTCCGAAAATTGAGAAGGGGAAAGCTTTTTTTTCAACACACCCAAATGCATCAAATATAACTCTGATTAGTGATGATATTTATAAAACGAATGAATTTCAGGCAAAATTCGATATAATAATTGTGCGTGATGTGATTGAGCATATTCACGATCAGAATAAGTTTTTAGGACTAATGAAAAATCTGTTGACTGCTGATGGAGTTGCTTTCTTTGCTTTCCCGCCGTGGCAAAATCCATTTGGAGGGCATCAACAAATTTGTGAAAATAAGATTTTGTCTGCTTTGCCTTATTATCACTTGCTTCCGGCAATGATATATAAATTTATTTTGAAAATATTTGGTGAAAGCGACGGCAAAATTGCCAGTTTATTGGAAATAAAAGAAACAGGAATAAGCTTAGAAAGGTTTGAAAAGTTAGTGGCTAAAAACAATTACAAACAAATACAAAGAACTTTGTATCTGATTAATCCAAATTATGAAATTAAATTTGGATTGAAGCCGAGAGTTTTATCAGGAATTTTCGCAGTACCCTATTTTCGCAATTTCATTACAACCTGCGGATATTATCTCATTACAATACAATAAGTTGTGAAAAAAGTACTCATCATAACATATTATTGGATTCCAAGCGGAGGTGCAGGTGTACAACGCTGGGTGAAATTTGTAAAATATTTACGTGAGTTTGGATACGAACCAATAATCTATACACCTGAAAATCCTGAATTTCCATCCATCGACCATTCATTTGATAAAGACATTCCCGAGGACATAACAATTCTTAAAACGCCTATTTGGGAACCCTACCAAATTTATCGTTTTCTGAAAGGAAAGAAGAAAGATTCTATTAGTGTTGGTTTTATTTCTGAAAAATACAATAAAGGGAAGATAGATAAACTTTCAATATGGATTCGTGGTAATTTTCTGATTCCAGACCCACGTAAATTTTGGATTAAACCTTCTGTAAAATTTCTATCCAACTACCTGAAAAAGAATCCGGTAGATGCAATTATCACAACCGGACCACCTCATTCGATGCATATGATTGGACTTGGTTTGAAAAAAATCTTTCCAACATTACCATGGATTGCCGATTTTCGTGACCCTTGGACAAATATTGACTTTTACAAGGAGCTAAATCTGGGTTATATATCAGATAAAATTCATCACCGAATGGAAAAGAAGGTGATTCGGACTGCCGATAGTGTGGTAGTGGTTTCTAATTCAATGAAAGAAGAATACGACTTACTACAACACAATAATTTACAGGTGATTACTAATGGCTTTGATAAAGATGATGTCAAACAAGTGGCTGTTTATGTAGATCAAAGTTTTTCAATTTCGCATATTGGTACTTTGAATGCTGCTCGTAACCCAAAAACAGTGTGGAAAGTCTTAAATGAAATTTGTGATGAAAATAGAATATTTAAATCCGATTTACAAATTCAACTCATTGGGAAAGTGGATTTTTCTGTTATTGATGATATTAAACGAAACGGTTTAGAACAAAATTTATTCAAAACCAATAATATTTCTCACATTGATGCTATTGAAAAACAACAAAGCTCTCAGATTTTATTGCTTCTAATCAATAATTCTGCTAATGCAAAGGGAATCCTAACCGGAAAGTTTTTTGAATACTTAGCGGCGAAAAGACCTATTCTGGGAATTGGACCTACTGATGGTGATGCTGCACAAATATTATCTGAAACCGGAGCAGGTGTTATGGTTGATTTTGAAGATGAAAAAGCCACAAAAGAGGCAATTTTAAGCTATTATAATCGTTATAAAATGGGTTCGATTCAGGTTGAAGCTGCTTCAATAGAGAAATACTCACGACGTACACTTACAGAAGAATTGGCAAAATTGATAGATAGTTTATGCGAAAAATAATCACGATAGTCGGGGCACGACCACAATTTATCAAAGCGGCAACATTGAGTCGTCAATTACAACTGCTTGGTATTGAAGAAAAAATCATTCACACTGGCCAGCATTTTGATGATAATATGTCGAAAGTTTTTTTCGAAGAAATGGAAATCCCCAAACCTTCCTATAATCTCGAAATTCATGGGTTAACTCACGGTGCCATGACTGGAAGAATGCTCGAAGGTATTGAAGAAATTTTACTGAACGAAAAACCCGATGGAGTGCTGGTTTATGGTGATACCAATTCTACATTGGCAGGAGCATTGGCAGCTTCGAAGTTACACATTCCTCTGATTCACGTTGAAGCAGGATTGCGCTCCTTCAATATGAAAATGCCGGAAGAAATAAACCGTATTCTAACCGATAGAATTTCAAATTTTCTGTTTTGTCCCACCGATACAGCAGTAAATAATCTGAAACAGGAAGGTTTCGACCATTTGCCGGTACAAATTATCAAAAATGGCGATGTAATGCAGGATGCTGCCATTTTTTACGCTGCCAAAGCTGAACAAAAATCAGATATTCTCAATAAAATAAAGCTCCCAAAATTCGTTTTAGCAACTATCCATCGTCAGGAGAATACAGATTCACCTGAAAATCTGAGAAATATCATACAAGGACTGAATAAAATTAATCGCCAAACTCCGGTAATAGTTCCTGTTCATCCACGAACCCGAAACATCCTGACACATCTTAAAATTACCCCTGAATTTATGCTTATTGAACCGGTTGGGTATTTTGATATGATTATGTTATTGAAAAACTGTGAGTTAGTTATTACCGATAGCGGTGGTGTTCAGAAAGAAGCTTTCTTCTTCGGAAAACATTGCATCACTCTGCGCGAACAAACAGAATGGGTGGAACTGGTTGAAAATGGTTTCAATCGAATCGTAGGAAGTGATGCCGGTAAATTAGCGGATGCTTTTGAGTTTTTCAAGACCAAAAAGTCAGATTTTTCAATTGATTTATACGGTAAAGGTCAGGCAGCTAAAGTTATAGCAGAAACACTCCAAAAAGTTTAAATTCTTAAAATGCAAATCGGAAAAAAAGACGTAATCTGGAACTTTGTTGCCACCACCATGCGGGTAGCTTCCGGACTAATTGTACTTCCGTTGGTTTTGCATCTCCTGCCAAGTGAAGAAGTCGGTCTTTGGAATATCTTTTTGATAATAGGAAGTTTAGCTGCATTACTCGATTTCGGATTCTCAAACTCTTTTTCGAGAAATATTACATACATTTTTAGTGGTGTTAAGGAATTAAAGATAACTGGTTATACAGTTGTTGCTGAAAATGATAAATCCATTGATTATGGTTTACTGAAAAGTGTAATATCTTCCATGCGAAGATATTACGGTATTTTGGCACTTGTGTTTCTGGTTCTTTTTTTTGCTGTAAGCCCTATCTATTTAACCACTGTTTTAGGCAAATATAGTGGTAATAAAAGTGAAGTTTGGTTTGCTTGGTTCACCTACGGGGTTTTAGTAGCATATCAGCTTTATACCTATTATTATAGTTCGTTACTCATAGGTAGAGGATTAATTAAGAAGAATCTACAGATTACCATTATAGGTCAGGCAAGTCGTATTATATCTTCCATAATATTCCTTCTCTTAGGTTTTGGTCTTATTTCTTTGGTAATTGGTCAGTTGGTTAGCGATATCGTAAACCGGATTTTATGTTATATTGCTTTTTATGATTCTGAGATTAAACAGAGAATCAAAGAATCTGTATCTATTCCGGTGAAAGAAATAATGAAGATTATGACGCCTAATGCTGTCAAAATCGGGATTACCACAATCGGTATGTTTCTGGTTAATAAGCTGATTGTACTTATTGCTCCATTGTTTCTAAGTCTTTCTCAAATAGGCTCATACGGAACTACCAAGCAAATAATTGATTTAATTGTTTCGTTTGGTGCGCTTTGGTTTTCAACGTATTACCCTAAAATTACTCATCACAGAGTAAACGATAATCTTTTTCATTTGAAACGAATGTATATTAAAAGCAGGTTGATATTATTGGGAGTATTCTTACTTTGTGGTATCGGATTTATTATTGCAGGTCCTTTTCTTTTGAACTTGATTCACAGTAAAACGCAACTTCTTCCAACACTCATGATTTTTGCACTCTTGATTTTTGCCTATCTGGACTCTATTCAAAGCATATCAATTTCATTACTTTTATCTGGAAATGAAGTTCCTTTTATGAAATCAGCATTACTGACAGGTTTTATGTCTATTAGCATATTATTTTTGTTATTCTATTTTACAACAATCGGAATTTGGGGATTGATTCTTGCACCCGGAATATCACAATTAGTTTATCAGGATTGGAAATGGCCTAAATTAGTCAAAAGAAATCTAAGAATAAAGTTCAATGATTATTGGATAGAATTGATAAGACTAATAGAGTCGGCAATTAATCAAATAAAATCAAAAATATGAGTTTCGTTCGAAATAAAATTATTGGAAATCTAAATATCATCGGAATCGATTTGCTAAAAATGGGTCGATTCTTCAAAGGCTTAGATTTTTATTTAAAAGACAGAAAACAACTCGTCCAACAAAAAGGACTTGACAATAAGTTTCCAATGGGTTCAAATAAACCAATGTTTGAAGACCGTTTCGATGCATCCGGTGCAGCTTCAGGTCATTACTTCCATCAGGATTTAGTTGTTGCCCGCAAAATACACGAAAATAAACCACTTAAACACGTTGATATAGGTTCACGGACAGATGGATTTGTAGCGCATGTTGCTGTTTTTAGAGAGATTGAAGTTTTTGATATTCGTCAGCAAAAAAGTAATGTAAAAAATATAGTTTTTAAACAGGCAGATTTAATGCAATTACCTGAAAATATGCACAATTACTGTGATTCAGTGTCGGCATTACACTCCATTGAACATTTTGGTTTAGGACGATATGGCGATCCGATTGATTATTCCGGACATGAAAGAGCGATTCAAAATATAACAAAAGTATTAAAAAAAGATGGTGTTTTTTATTTTTCAGTACCCATTGGTCCTCAGCGTATTAACTTTAATGCACATCGGGTTTTTTCTGTAAAATATCTTTTAGAACTACTTAAAAAAGATTTTGAATTGAAATCTTTTTCTTACGTGAACGATAAAGGTGATTTAGTTGAAAATATTACTTTAAATGAAGAAAATATTCAATCGAATTGCGGCTGTCAGTATGGTTGTGGAATTTTTGAACTGGTTAAGAAATGATTATCACAAAATTAATGGGTGGTTTGGGAAACCAATTATTTCAGTATTCTGCTGGCAAGCAACTTGCTTATAATCAGAATGCTGAACTCAAGTTTGATGTATCATTTTTCTCTAATATTGGAAAATCAACGCCAAGAGATTATAAATTGTCTTGTTTTAATATTGTTGATAAAATTGCAGATAAGCATGATTTTCGGGAAGTGTTGGGTGCAGAATGGTTTCGACCAATCAAAAGACGTCTCTGGAAGATGGGCATTGACCTGTTTGGTTGGAACTATTTCATAGACCAAGAAACAGGATTTCAAGCAGAAATACCAAAATTAAAAAAACCGGCAGTTCTTCATGGATATTGGCAAAACGAACTTTATTTTTCGAATATCCGCTCAGTTTTACTTGATGAAATTGTATTGAAAAATAGTTTGATTACCTCAAAGTTGAGAAATAAAATTACAGACATTCAGGATGTTGAATCGGTTGCTGTCCATGTTCGACGAGGCGATTACAATGAAAGTATTTTCCATATTTGTCCTTTACAATATTATTTACAGGCAATTAAATTACTTAAAAGGAAGTATTCCAACGCTCATTTCTTTGTTTTTTCGGACGATATTGAATGGTGTAAGAAAAATTTTACTGCTGAAAAGTTTGGAAATTTTGTTGACTATGTAACAGGTTTTAAAGATTATGAAGATTTATGGTTGATGAGCCGATGCAAACATCAGATTATTGCAAATAGTTCATTTAGCTGGTGGGCAGCATGGCTAAATCCTAATCCACAAAAATCAGTAATTGCACCTAAGCAATGGTTCAAAGATGAGATAAGAAATAGTTTTCACACACTTCCTGAAGAATGGATAATCCTTTAATAAAGACTTCATGCAACCAATAGTTTCAATTTTAGTTCCGGTTTACAAGGTGGAAGCACATATAGAAAAATGTGCTGTTTCACTTTTTAGTCAGACTTTTGAATCTATTCAATATGTTTATGTAAACGATTGTACGCCAGATTCCAGCATCGAAGTTCTCGAAAGAATACTAACAAAGTTTCCGAAACGGGCAAATCAAGTTTCAATCATCCATCATGAACAGAACAAAGGAATAGGAGCAACTCGAAACACTTTGCTTCATGCAGCCACAGGTAAGTATATTTTTTGGGTTGACAGTGATGATTTTATTAAAAATGATGCTGTAGAAAAATTGGTTGAAAACGTTGAAAACTCCGATGCTGATTTGGTTACTACAGATAGCTATTTTTTCTACAACGGGGAAAATAATACAAAGATTTTCAGACAGAATTTCCCAACCGATTCAAAGAAATACATAGAGGCTATTGGTTGCCATCAGGCTCGTGCAGCTTTGTGGGGAACAATTTCAAAACGAAGCTTATGGATTGATAATCAGATTGAAATACAAAATTCTTCCAGATTTGGTGAGGACTATTTTGCTACGATTCAGCTTTTTTATTTTGCAAAAAGAATCTCTTGTATTCAGTTACCGTTTTATTATTATAATCAGACCAATATAAATGCCTATACCAGGGGTTATAAGTCTGAAAATCATTTTGTTTCAATGATTCAACTATTCGAAAAGCTGACTTTATTTTTTCAGAAACAAAATAAATTAGAGGAATATGTCACTTTTCTCTTAAAAGCCAGAATTACAGAATTTAGCGGTCTCTTGCTTCATACCACTGCAGAATTAAGAATGAAATATAAAAATGTCATTGATCAAAACGAATTATTGACACAATATCAATCAGTTGGGTTAAGCCAATGGCAATTCTTTATTCTAAAACAAATTGTATCAGGAAAAAATGTAATTAGCAGTTTATTGTTAGTTTTAGCAAAAATTCTCAGAGCAATATTTAAAATAAATTTTTAAGAAATGTCAACAATTCAACTCACTGAAAAACAACCCTGGATTGACCATCTAAGAGCGACTGCAACTATAGCTGTTGTTTTTTTGCATGTTTCTGCGCCATTAATATACCAGTTTGGCAAAGTAAACGCGTCCTGGTGGTGGGTGGCTAATGTTTTTAATTCCTGCGTTCGAAGCAGTGTTCCCTTATTCTTCATGGTTTCAGGAACATTGTTATTGCCTAAAGAACAGGAACTTATGCTTTTTCTGAAAAAACGTTTTCTTCGTATAATTTATCCATTTTTGTTTTGGGCGTCAATTCACATTGTTATGAATCTGATTTTCAAAATTAAAACTCATGAAGTCAGTACTTTCAATGATGCGTTATCAAATATTGGTGTCAAAATAAATTCAGGGATTGCATTTCACTATTGGTACGTTTTTGTAATAATCGGCATTTATCTGTTTGTCCCTATAATTGGAAAATGGGCAAGAAACAGCACCAGAAAAGAACTTCAATATTTTCTGATTTTATGGTTAACTTTCACAATGCTGGGTCTTACATCTTTTTCGGAATTTAGATACTTCAACCAGCTAACTTATTTCTTTACAGGACCGATAGGCTATGTGGTTTTAGGATATTATCTGACGAAATTTCCAATAATCACAAAAAGTAATAAAAACAACCTGCTTTTATTAATCACATTATTACTTTCGTGGAGCATAACCATGCTTGGTTCATATTGGTTGTCATACTCTTTAGGAAAATCAAATCAAACATTTTATTGGCTTTTCTCACCAAATGTAATTATAGCAACAATCTGTATATTCATGCTTTTTCACCAGAATAATATTCAAAACAGTATAATAAATAAAGCATTGAATTGGGTAAGTAATTATAGCTATGGTATTTATTTATCACATGTTTTGGTACTCACAGCCTTAGCTGCTGTCAGGTTGAATTGTATGTTTATGCATCCAGTCATAGGAATATTGCTTACAGTAATACTTTGTGTTTCACTATCAGGACTGATGGTATTTATTGTACGACGATTACCTCTTGGTAAATATATCTCAGGTTAATTTCGAAATTTATGAAAATCATTTATAATATTAGTTCTACAGCTACCAGTGGAGGAGGAATGGAACGAGTGATTGTGAATAAAGCCAATTATTTGGCTGATGTTCTGAATTACGAAGTAGTACTAATTACCACCGACCAGAAAGATGGTAAGTCATTCTATCCATTTTCCAAAAGTATCAGGCATATTGATTTAAATATCAATTATGTTGATATTGCAAAAACACCTGGATTTTTCCACATGTTTTTTCTTTACCGAAAAGCATTAATTAAACACCAAAAGGCTCTTACAGCGATTTTAATGCAGGAGAAAGCTGATATTGTGGTTTCATTATCGAGGGATGAAAAAGAATTTCTGTATAAGATAAATGATGGTAGCAAAAAAGTCCTGGAATCGCATCGCTGTCTCAAGCCACGCGCACCGATCGAAATTCGCAGGACAAAATCCATTCTTCAAAAAGCCAAGATTGTTTACCGGCTCTTTCATGAAACCCGACTACCGAAGTTTTATGATAAGTTTGTTGTTCTAACTGAAGAAGATAAGACTTTCTGGAGTGAAAAGAATAATGTGGTGGTTATTCCAAACCCATTGCCTTTTGAAACTTCAGAAAACCCTGATTTGACTGCAAAAACTGTACTTTGTGTGGGTCGGATTTCAACAGACAAAGGAATTGACCGACTGTTGAATATATGGGCTAAAGTAAGTTCTGAATTTCCTGATTGGAAACTACGTCTAATTGGAGATGTTGTTGATAAAGAGCTGCTTAAGCAAATAAATGACTTGAGAATTGATGAGAGTGTTGAAATTAAAAAAGCTACAAGAAATATTTTAGACGAATACCTCGACAGTTCGGTTTATGTAATGACTTCCCGTTTCGAAGGACTTCCCATGGTTTTGCTCGAAGCAATTTCTGTAGGATTACCTATTGTTTCATATACCTTTAAATGTGGTCCGCGCGATGTTATAAACGATGGTGTTGATGGGTTTTTAGTTGAAGAGGATGATAAGAAAACTTTTGTTGAGAAGTTGAAATTACTTATGTCTGATGAAAAATTGAGAACAGAAATGAGTAAGCAGGCAAAAATAAATAGCAAACGGTTTTCGGAGGAAGTGGTGATGAATAAATGGAATAACCTGTTTAATGAGTTGAAAAACAGGTGATTATTTCAGCACTTCTTCGTAAATTGCCTTTATTTTTTCACCAATAATCAACGTACTAAATTCATTTTTTACTTTCTCAGCTATTTCTTCATTTTTAAAAGATAAAGAAGTTGCTTTTTCAATTCCCTCAACCCAATTCTCAATGGTATTTTCACACAAAACGCCATTGAATTCATTAATCAGTTCAGGCAAAGCACCAACATTAGAACAAATAACCGGTGTTCCAGTCATTAAAGCTTCAACTATTACTACCCCAAAAGTCTCAATGTTACTTGCATGTACAAAGAAATCAGATTCCTGAAGGATTTTTGCTATCTTTTCTTTTGAGAGATAACCTGTTAATACTGTAGTATAGGACTGTTTTTCACAAAGTTGTTTTAATTCCACCCAGCGATTGCCACCACCAATCATTGTCAGAGTGACTTTTTTATCCGTTCTTTGCTGGATTTGAGCCAAAGCTTCAATAAAAAGCTCCGGTATTTTATCAGGGATTTTTTTAGTTGCCCATGTTGCTACAGCACAGAATTTCAGTTCATCCGAATTATTTTTCTTTGTTTTGTAAGTAAATGGTTCAGTATTAATTACATTTGCTACAACACGAAATTTATCCGATTTAAAAAATGGCAATAATTCGTTTAAATTGTTTTTGAGAAATTCTGAAACAGGTAAAATTCGAGCTGCACGTTTGTATGATTTCTTTGTTAATCCCGATAAATAGGGCTTTTGAAGAATTCCTGCAACCTTACTCCAATGTTCTGTAATAATTAGAGGCTTATGAATTTTTTTTGCAATAAAATCACCCATCATACCGGCCGGAAAAACAACATTGGAATGTACAATATCAGGGGTGAATGTTGTAGAAATAAGTTTTTTATAATATTTATAGCTAATGAACCTTAACAACGGAATAAAATGATAAATCAAATCACGGTAACGAGAGGAAATATTAATCTGAACTGTTTGAATGCCCGACTCATCCTTAAAATCATGTGCTTCCACTTGTAATATTGAAGTTGATCGCTCAACAAGTACAGCCAAAACAACAATTTCAACCTGTGCCGAATGTATTGCTTTGGCATGCTCTTTTATGAAAACCCCAAAACCGGGATTTTCATTCGTTGGATACCACGAAGTTACAAAAAGAACTTTCATTTTTTTATTCTTAAATATACATCTCCAAAGTCAGTATCTATAAAATCTTTTTTAGCAATATGTTCTTTCATTTCTTTCACTGAAATCCAACTTTTTAATTCGAAGTCCATACTTTCTCCGACACTATAATTGCACTCCAAATTGTCTCCGTTTTTATCAATTCGGTCGATACATTTTAAAACCTTCTCAGTGTGTTCAGGTACAGTGTACTCAAAACTAATCATTTTTATAGGTTCTGAGAGGCCATTTAATACATCTAATTCGTAACCTTCTACATCAATCTTTATAAATGAAGGTGTACCATATAATTCTATTAATTTATCAAGTGTAGTCATCTCAACTTTCACAGTCTTATTCCAGTTATGGTTTTTAAACCTGTTTTCTTTAACAGATTCTATCCATTCATCTGAAAAAGACGATATAGTGCTGACATCTGAAATGTGAAAATCCTTTAAACACTCCTTTTCACCCAATCCTTTTTTTACTATCTGTATTTTTTTTCCAAATTTTACTTCAAGATATTTGTAACAACTTTCCTGTGGTTCGACAGCAACTACCTTAACTCCCAAATTCAGAAGTGGAGTAATTCTGTTTCCATGATTTGCACCCACATCGAAACATAAATCGTCTTTACTAAGAAAACTTCCATAGAATAACTGCCGTTTTGCATTTTCCTCTTCTTCAATCTTTAAAATCTCCTTTTGAGATTTACTTGGAAACCATTTTGCTCTGAAATTTATAAGGTGATATGATAAATAAACACCTAATACGTCTTTTACTTCTTTTCTCATTTAATAATATAAATTTTTTACACGATTATTTTCCTTTAATTACATCAAACCCCTGACCATACACTCCAATAACAGACGATTGTGAAATAAATGCATTGGGGTCGATATCTTTTACTATTCTGAAAATTTTAATAGATTCATTTTTGCGGGCAACCACGGTAACAACTTTTACCGGTTCTTTGGAGTACCATCCCATGCCATCGAGAATAGTTACACCCCGATGAACTTCAGTGTTAATGCGTGTTGCAATTTGTTCATATTCTTTCGAAAAGATAAAAAACTGAACAGACTGTCGAACACCATTAATAACCATATCAACAGAAATAGTTGAAATGGCGAGTGTGGTTAAGCCATATACTACCGTTTCAATCTTTCCGAATTTCAGAAAATAGGACGTTGAAATTATCAATACATCACAGTAAAGCAATACCCGTCCAAGCGTAATATTACGATATTTATTTACCACTTTGGCAATAATATCTGTTCCCCCCGAACTACCGTTTGACAAAAATACAATTCCGATTCCTACTCCCATAAGCAGTCCACCTAATACACACGCCATAAAGTTTTCATCTGCATTTACAAAAGTGCCAAGAGGAGCTTGAGGTAGAAATGTAAAATATAAGGTTATTATTCCAACACCATAAATAGTTCTGAGACTGAATTTCCAACCAACAGTCTTAACTGCAATGAATAGTAAAACAAAATTTATTGCAAAAAACGTGACTGAGATGGGTACTTCAGTTGCATAATAAACTAATGCTCCTATACCTGTCACGCCACCACCTGTAATTTTATGTGGAAGCAGTAAACCTTTCCAGGCTCCGGCATAAAGTAGTAATCCGAATGCAATAAATAAATATTCACGGATATCTGTCCAGGTCTGTTTGGTTATGGATTTCAGACTCATTTCTAAATGTAAATTAGATTACAATATTCACAATTTTGCCCGGAACAACAATGATTTTCTTAGGTGCATTACCATCCAATTGCTTAATGGTTTGTTCGTTTGCCAACGCTGTTTTTTCAACGTCCTCTTTGCTCATATCAGCAGGCAATTCAAGCATGAAACGGACTTTACCATTGAACGAAATAGGGTATTTCACCGAACTTTCAACCAGATAAACTTCGTTGCAAATAGGGAATTGTGCATCACAAACCGTTCCATCATTGCCCAACACGTGATATAGTTCTTCAGCAATATGTGGAGCAAACGGCGCAAGCAGTACAATAAGTGGTTCAAGTATTGCTTTTTTGCTGCATTTAAGCGTAAACAGTTCATTTACACATATCATAAAAGCCGAAACCGAAGTATTATACGAGAAATTCTCAATATCAAAAGTGATTTTTTTGATTGTTTTATGGAGAGTTTTCAATTCTTCAGCAGTTGGTTGTTCGTCAGTTAGCAAAAGATTATTTTCTTTGAAAAACAAGCCCCAAAGTTTTTTCAGGAAACGGTGAACACCGTCAATCCCATTAGTATCCCAAGGTTTGGATTGTTCCAATGGACCAAGGAACATTTCATACAGACGAAGCGTGTCAGCACCATATTTCTCAACAATATCATCCGGATTCACCACATTATACATGGATTTCGACATTTTTTCAACTGCCCAACCGCAATGATATTTACCATCTTCTAAAATAAATTCCGCATTAGAATAATCGGGTAACCAGTTTTTGAATTTTTCTAAATCCAGAATATCATTTGAAACAATATTTACATCAACGTGAAGTTGAGTTGTTTCATAGTTGTCTTTTAAATTCAGCGAAACAAATGTGTTGGTGTCTTTTATACGATATACAAAATTGCTTCGTCCCTGAATCATTCCCTGATTAATCAGTTTTTTAAATGGTTCTTCTTCACAAACAACACCTAGGTCAAACAGGAATTTATTCCAGAATCGGCTGTAAATAAGGTGACCGGTAGCATGTTCTGTTCCACCAATGTATAAATCTACATTTCTCCAGTACTGATTTGCTTCGGGACTAACCAGCGCGTTGTCGTTTTTCGGGTCCATGTAGCGCAGGTAGTAGGCCGACGAGCCCGCAAAGCCGGGCATGGTATTCAGTTCGAGCGGAAAACCATCCACTTCCCAACCTTTAGCACGTCCCAGTGGTGGTTCGCCTTTTTCGGTAGGAAGAAATTTATCCACTTCAGGTAATTCAAGGGGAAGTTTACTTTCGTCGAGCATGTAAGGCATACCTTCTTTGTAGTAGACAGGGAAGGGTTCGCCCCAGTAGCGTTGGCGACTAAAAATGGCATCGCGCAAGCGGAAGTTCACTTTCACCCGACCAATTCCTTTTTCTGCAACATATTTTTTGGCAGCCATAATAGCTTCTTTCACAGTCATGCCATTCAGAAAACCGGAATTCATCATGATTCCTTCTTTGGCATCAAGGCTTTCTTCACTCACATCGCATCCTTCAATCAATGGAATAATTGGCAGATTGAAATGCTTAGCAAATGCGTAATCGCGACTATCGTGTGCCGGTACAGCCATAATAGCTCCGGTGCCATAGCCTGCCAATACATAATCGGAAATATATACCGGAATTTCAGTACCGCTTACAGGATTTATGGCATACGAACCAGAAAATACACCTGTCACGCGACGGTCGGCAATACGTTCACGTTCCGTACGTTTTTTGGTAGAAACTAGATAAGCTTCCACTTCAGCAGCTTGTTCAACCGTTGTGCAGACTTTTACCAACTCACTTTCGGGAGCAAGAACCATGAACGTAACACCGTAAATTGTGTCAGCACGGGTGGTGAAAACTTCTAAAACCTCTCCCTGACCTTTCACTTTGAATTTCATTTCAGCACCTTCGCTGCGTCCAATCCAGTTTTTCTGGGTTTCTTTCAACGATTCAGTCCAGTCAATTTTATCAAGTCCGTCGAGTAATCGCTGAGCGTAGGCAGAAACACGAAGACTCCATTGACGCATCACACGTTGCTCAACCGGATGTCCACCGCGTACAGAAAGACCTTCGCTTACTTCATCGTTTGCCAAAACAGTTCCAAGTGCCGGACACCAGTTCACTTTCAAATCGGCCAGATAAGCAATGCGATAATTTAGCAATGTTTCCTGTTGATCTTTTTCTGATTTTGCGTTCCATTCTGTTGCTGAAAAGCTCAGTTCTTCAGTACAATTAGCCTGAAGTCCTTCAGTTCCGGTCGTTTCAAAAGCTTTTATTAATAATGAAATTGATTGTGCTTTTTGAAGTTTTATATCAAAAAAATGATTGAACATTTGTATAAATGCCCATTGAGTCCAATGGTAATAATCAGGCTCACAGGTACGAATTTCGCGATCCCAGTCGTAGCAAAAACCTATTTTCTCCAATTGCTCACGGTATCGGGCAATATTTATTTTTGTTGTTATTGCCGGATGTTGACCGGTTTGAATGGCATATTGTTCAGCGGGCAAACCATACGCATCATAACCCATAGGATGAAGTACATTAAATCCTTTTAGCCGTTTGTAGCGGCTGAAAATATCGGATGCAATATAGCCAAGCGGATGACCAACATGTAAACCGGCACCGGATGGATAAGGAAACATATCCAAAACATAATATTTTGGCTTGTTTTTATCGATGTCGGTTTTGTAAGTCTGATTTTTTTTCCAGTAATCCTGCCACTTTTTCTCTATTTCTCCGAAATTGTACTCCATAACATATTGATAATTAGTAAGAAAACTTTTCTTAAATTGTATTTTTTGATTTTTTTAAAACATGCAAAATTAATCAATTTAGCCGAATAAATAATTGGTTTTTACGCTAATTATGAAAAACAATGTTTTTTAATACAGCTATGACAAAGCTGTTTGAAAAAAATGACTATTTTTGTGGGTTTAAACTTTAAATCTTGCATTAAATGTCAATTCAACCACATCAAATAGAATTCAAAGTTCCGGAACCGACTCTTAGAAGGTTGCCGTGGTATCTTGCTTATGCTCAGTTAGTTTTAAAAGAAGGTGAATTATATCTTTCGTCTACACAGATTGCAAAAAATATTGCCGTTGACGCATCAATGGTTGCAAAAGACTTGTCTTATGTGAATATAACAGGCAAAACCCGAGTTGGTTACGATGTAAAAGAACTGGTTGATATTCTCGAAGCCTTTTTAGGATTTACTAATTCACACAAGGCTTTTTTGTTTGGGGTAGGTAGTCTTGGCGGGGCATTAATGCATGATAATGGTTTGGAACAGTTTGGACTGGAAATAGTTGCCGGATTCGATGTAAAATACGAATTATCAGGCACAAGCATTAATCATATTCCGATTCATCATATCGATCGTTTTGCTGATATTCAGAAAAAAACCGGTATCAATATTGGTGTGTTGACTGTTCCTGTTGATAAAGCACAAATGGTGTCCGAATTAATGATTGAAGGTGGAATTCAGGCTATCTGGAATTTTACACCCTATCGAATCAGAGTCCCTGAAAATGTAATTGTACAAAACACTTCTATATATGCCCATTTAGCAGTTATGTTCAACAGGTTGAATGCAATTAAAGAGGATGAAAAAAAGAGAATACTTAATCTGAAACAACCCAAATTAAAATGAAAATATTTGCCATTGGGCAGAATTATACTGAACACAATAAAGAATTGAACAGTACAAACCCTACTGAACCGGTGGTATTTATGAAGCCGGATACCGCTATTTTAAAAAACAACAAACCTTTCTTTATCCCGGATTTCTCTCAGGAATTACACTACGAAACTGAACTGATTATTAAGTTCAACAAAATTGGTAAAAACATTGATTCGAAGTTTTCATACCGATATTTTGCTGAAATTGGACTTGGAGTCGATTTCACAGCCAGAGATTTGCAACGCAAGTTAAAAGCTGAAGGTAAACCATGGGAAGTATGTAAAGCTTTTGACAATTCGGCAGTTATCGGGAATTTCATGTCAACTGATTTGCTGGGAGATGTTCAAAATATCGAATTTCACCTCGATATCAATGGAAAAACAGTTCAAAAAGGCTGTTCAAAAGATATGATATTTCCTGTGAATGAACTTGTTTCCTATGTTAGTCGTTTCTTTACGATAAAGATTGGTGATATCCTTTTCACCGGTACACCTGTCGGAGTTGGTCCGGTTTCAATTGGCGATCATTTAGAGGGTTATATTTTTGAAAATAAAATGTTTGATTTTTATGTTAAGTAATTCTGTTATTAAAGCTTTATTGCAATAATACAACACATTATACGTTACTTTTATGGCTGTTTTATTAATTAAGGAAATACATTTTTTAAATGAAAGTCAAATTTAATTTTCTCCTATTTCTTTCTTTGTTTCTTACTTTGTTTGTAACTGCTTTGTCTGCTAATAATCAGCAGTTAACACAATGCATTATCGAATGGCAAGGTGTTGAGAAGATTACGCTGGATTCCTCATATATTAATATAATAAGTTTTCGTACTGCTCAATATCCTTATGAAAACAAATTACCATACTACAACAAACGTATAATCACTGACCTTCATAAGGTTTATTCAGCCAAAGTCACAAATACAATTTACATACCTGTTACAGAGGCAGAAAAACTGATTATTGGAGATGTGAAATTTAGCTCAGAGCCGGAAGTTAGCCTGAATTCGTTACAAAGTCGTGGCAATAGTTATCTGGATGTTAATGTTTTGCCTTTTGTAACCAGAGGAGGGAAAATTTTAAAGTTGCAATCGTTTGATTTGCAAATTAATACTGAAGATGCACCACAGAAAGTTTCATCAATAAATAACCGGACTTATGTTGAAAATTCTGTTTTGGCACAAGGCAAATTTGTGAAAATAAGAATAGTCAACAGCGGAATTTACAAACTGACAAATGAAGATTTGACTTCGATGGGCGTTAATCCGTCGAATGTGCGGGTTTTTGGTTATGGAGGTAATGTGCTGGATCAAAGTTTTACATCTGCTAAGATTGATGATTTACCTGAGTTAGCAATATATAATTCAGGCAGTTATATCTTGTTTTACGCACAGGGGATTAATAAATGGATTTACGACAACTCAAAATCCATGTTTACTCATACAATTAACAGCTATTCAAAATACGGCTATTATTTTATTACTTCCGATGCAGGTGTTGGGAAGACCATTACTCCTAAAACAATAACTCCACCCACAGATGCAACTATTAATCAGGTAGATCAATTTGTTGATTATCAGGTGTGGGAAAAAGAAAATCAAAACCTTATCAGTTCCGGTAAAGAATTTTATGGTGAAACGTTTAATGATATACTTTCGTACTATTTTATTTTTAATTTCCCTAACCCGGTTTTGACAAATTCGACAATTGCCCGACTGGATGTTGCAGCATCATCATCTACAGCGTCTAATTTCATGCTTTCTTTAAACGGAACACAATCAAAAACTCTTTCAGTAGCCGCCAAAACTCAAGGCGACAATTACGAACAAGCCAAAGCATCATCAGGTATTTTTTCGTTTACACCACAGGACACTCCTGCTTTTAATTTCAATATTTCCTATGCTAAAGCTGGCACTACTTCAGTTGGATATTTGAATTATCTGGAATTGAATGTTCGTAGAAAGCTTATTATGAATGGTTCAGCAATGCAGTTTCAAAATGTTGATAATTTAGGTTTGGGTGGATATAATCAGTATTTGTTGAGCAATGCGAATTCAAATATTCAGATTTGGGATATTACTGATCCTCAGAATATAAACAGTATTACAACTACACTATCCCATGACACATTATCGTTTAAAGATTCAGGGAATGAATCTAAAAGTTATATTGCCATTAATCCTTCTGCAGCCGGGGATTTTCCAAAACCTGAGATTGTAGGTGCTATCGATAATCAGAATTTGCATGCTATCAAACAGTCTGATTTAGTGATAATAACAAATCCTAATTTCCTGACTCAGGCTCAAACACTGGCTCAGGCACATCGCGACAAAGACAATCTAACTGTTTCTGTAGTTACAACCGAACAGGTTTACAATGAATTTTCATCAGGAACTCCCGATGCAACGGCATATCGATGGGTAATGAAAATGCTTTATGATAGAAATTGGGATAATAAGGTGAATTTACCAAAATATTTATTGCTTTTCGGAAGAGGAACATTTGACAATAGAAAAATATTGAGCAATTCGGGTGATAATTTGGTGTTGACCTATCAAAACGAAAACTCCTTGGTTACAACAACTTCGTACACTACTGACGATTATTTTACTTTGCTGGATGATAATGAAGGCAGTCAGATTCCCTTTAATTTGATGGATTTAGGTATTGGTCGTTTACCGGTAATTACAACTCAACAAGCAACGGATGTTGTATCCAAAATTGTAAATTATATTGATAACAAAGAAAAAGGAAACTGGAAAAATCAATTGTGTTTTCTGGCAGATGATGGCGATATGGCACTTCACATGAAGCAGGCTGACAGTATAACTAATTTAATTGCAAAAAATAATCCATCATATCAGCTAAATAAAATCTATCTGGATGCCTATCAACAAGAGGTTAGCGCAAGTGGACAATCATATCCGATTGCTAAAAATCAATTATTGAGTTTAATTCAGAAAGGTGTATTCTTACTCGATTTTACTGGTCATGCCGGTGCTACAGGCTTGACAAATGAATCTGTTCTTTCACTCGGAGATGTTAAGAAGATGACTAACTCTCATTTGCCTTTAATGATTGGTGCTACTTGTGATTTTCTACAATTCGATGTTCAGACCGTTTCAGGAGGAGAACAATTTGTACTTAATCCTTTAGGTGGTGGTATTGGTATTTTGTCGGCAGCTCGTCCTGTTTATGCTTCACAAAATTTCGATTTAAACAGGCAGGTGTGTGATAATCTTTTCAAAAGAGTAAATAACAAACAACAAAGAATCGGTGATATTATTTCAAGTGCAAAAAATACTATTGGAACACAGCTTAATAAACTTTCCTACCTTTATATGGGTGATCCTGCACTGATGTTGAAGTATCCGACAAATTACAAAGTTTTAACTTCAAAAATTAATCAAAGTACGACTTTTGGTAATGATACTCTAAGAGCTTTATCAGTTGCTACAGTTTTTGGTTATATTGCAAATGATAGTGGTGATACTGTCACAAGTTTCAATGGTACAGTTCAAGCGACGGTTTTTGATAAAGTTCAAAGAGTCACAACTTTAAATAATGAAGGTGATGGTGGAATGACTTATTCGGACAGACCAAATACATTATTTTCAGGGAAGGCTGATGTGAAAAACGGGATTTTCAGCTTCTCTTTCATGTTGCCAAAAGATATAAAATACAATTATGGTGGTGGACGTATAAACTATTATGCATCTGATGATATAAACAATATTGAAGCACAGGGATATTTCGAAAATCTAACAATTGGAGGAACAACTAAAAACTTCATTGATGAAACCGATGGGCCGTCTGTTAATATATATTTGAATTCAGACCAATTTGTTTCCGGTGATAAAGTAAACGAAACGCCCGTATTTATTGCAAATATAAAAGATATCGATGGGATTAATACTGTAGGTAGTGGAATTGGTCATGATATAAGGTTAACTGTTGATGACGACCCTACTCAGTCTTATGTTTTGAATGATTATTATCAGGCTGCTGCCAATAGTTATACAGATGGCACGTTGACCTATAAAATGCCGCAAATGCTTGATGGTAAACATACTCTTACTTTTAAAGTTTTTGATTTGTTGAATAATTCAACAACAGTTTCTGCTGATTTTGAAGTGGTTACAGGCCTTACTCCTAATATCTTCTCAATCTACAATTATCCAAATCCGGTAAGAACGAAGACGAATATTGTTGTTAAGCATGATAGACCTGAAACGGTATTGAGTACATTGGTTGATATATTTGACTTATCAGGTCGGAAAATATGGTCATTCAGTCAGTTAAATGCAGATGATATTGTTTGGGACTTAAATTCGAATATTGGTCAGAAAGTTAAGCCGGGTATCTATTTATATCGTGTCAGTATTAAAACTTCCGATAGTGATATAAGCTCAAAAACGAACAAAATGCTAATTGTTGAATAATAAAATCTTCTTTTTCTCGTTAATCTTTTACTTATTAAATTATTTTTAGTAATATTGCACCTTTAAAATAAAATTTTCAGATGAAAAATAACCTCTTGACATTGTGTGTTTTAGCTTTATTTTCTGTTAGTACTTTTGCTCAAAATGATAATAATAATCCAATTGTTACGGCAGTACCATCACTTTCAATAGCTCCCGATGCTCGTGGTGGCGGTATGGGTGATGTGGGTGCAGCAACCACTCCTGATGTGAACTCACAGTATTGGAATCCGGCTAAATATGTATTTATGGAAAGTGAAACGGGAGTATCATTATCCTATACTCCATGGCTTCGAAAATTGGTTGGAGATATCGATTTAGCATATTTGTCAGGTTATTACAAGTTTGACCAACGTCAGGCTTTAAGTATGTCATTACGTTATTTCTCGTTGGGTGATATTACATTGATGGATCAGTTAGGAATGCCACAAGGCTCTGCTCATCCGAATGAATTGGCAGTGGATGCTGCTTATTCCCGCAAACTTTCCGATAAACTTTCTGCTTCTGTCGCTTTACGATTTATTTATTCCGATTTAAATAATGGAATCAATCTTTCCGGAGGTACCGAAATGTATCCGGGTATGGCGGTCGCAGCAGATATTGCAACCTATTACAGAACACAAATTCCTCTTTCGGGAGTTGATGGCACATTAGGATTGGGGTTGAATATCTCTAATATCGGTTCGAAAATTTCATATGATGGTAATTCAACATCAAACTTTATACCTACTAACATGAGACTTGGTGCATCGTTTGATTATCCGATAGATAATTACAATAAAATTTCGGTAAGTGCCGATTTAAATAAATTATTGGTTCCTACACCAAAACAAAATGCTACCGCTCAAGACATTCAGGCATATAACGACATGTCACCACTAACAGGTATTTTCAATTCATTTTATTATGCACCACGCGGTTTTGCTGAAAAGATGGAGGAGATTATGTGGTCAGTTGGTGCTGAATATGCATATAATAATCAGTTTTTTGTTCGCGGTGGATATTTTAACGAAAATGTGAACAAAGGAAATCGTCAGTATTTTACTGCCGGTGCAGGTTTTAAACTTAATGTTTTCCAGTTGGATGCATCGTATGTGATTTCAACTTCGCAAACAAACCCATTGGACCAAACACTTCGTTTCTCGCTTTCGTTTGACTTGTTTGGACTGAAGAATCTTGTAAAATAAAGAGATATAATTCACAATTAAGAATGTGTAATTCATAATTGTTAAGGAATTAAATAATAGAATAGCGGTTGAATGCTTCCAGACAGGTTGACTTCAACCGTTTCTTCATTAAGAGTTGTAATTATGAATTCAATAAGAGTTGGTTTTGGGTACGATGTTCATGCTTTTGCTGAAGGCAGAGAGCTTTGGCTTGGTGGTTTAAAGATCGAACACTCTGTTGGTTTGCTTGGACATTCTGATGCCGATGTCTTGATTCACGCATTGTGCGATGCCTTGCTTGGTGCGGCTAATTTACGTGATATTGGTTTCCATTTCCCGGATACAGCCGGCGAATATAAAAACATTGACAGTAAAATCCTCCTGATGGAAACAATGTTGTTACTTCGCGCTAAAGGCTACGAATTAGGTAATGCCGACTGTACGGTTTGTGCCGAGCAACCGAAACTTAACCCTCATATTCCGGCTATGCAGGCCTGTTTGGCTGAGGTATTGGGTGTTGATTCTGATTCAATCTCTATTAAAGCCACTACTACCGAAAAGCTCGGTTTTGTTGGGCGTAAAGAAGGTATCGCGGCTTATGCAACTGTATTAATTTACAAATGCTGACAACTTTTCTCCGTTAATTTATTTTTCCTATTAAGACATACAAAAACTCTATAGGTTTTTATGATGTATTGTTTAAGCTTATGATTAATTTTGCAGCATAAAACAATAACCATATTAAAACAATAAAATTATGTCAGTATTAGTAGGAAAAAAAGCTCCGGTATTTAATGCAAAAGCAGTTGTAAACGGAGGCGAAATTGTAGAAAACTTTTCATTGGAGCAGTTTGAAGGTAAAAAGTACGTTGTATTTTTCTTCTATCCTGCTGACTTTACATTTGTTTGTCCAACCGAATTAATTGCGTTTGAAGAAAAAGCAGCAGAATTTGCTTCACGCAACACAGTAGTTATTGGAGCATCAACCGATTCAGAATTCTCACACTGGAAATGGCTTCAAACTCCACAGAAACAAGGTGGTATTGAAGGAGTGAAATATCCTTTGGTTGTTGATCAGTCATTAAACATATCAAAAGCTTACGATGTGCTCATTGGTGCTGATGAATACGACGAAGAAGGAAACGTGGTATTAGTAGGTGAACCCAAAGCATATCGTGGTTTATTCCTTATCGATAAACAAGGTGTTGTACGTCACCAGTTAGTTAATGATTTGCCATTGGGACGCAATGTTGACGAAGTACTTCGAATGATTGATGCTCTGCAATTCACAGAAGAACATGGTGAAGTTTGTCCTGCCAATTGGAAAAAAGGTGAAAAAGCACTTTCTGCAACTCAGGAAGGTATTGCAAGTTATTTGTCAGAAAAATGATTAGTTAGATAAATTAGATTTTGATTTTTGGAGAATCGTTGGAACTTATTAGGTTTCAACGATTTTTTTTTGTTTATGAGTTATTTATCAGATAAGAATTCGCATATTATATTCAGGCAGATATTGAATATTAGTTTTTCCCAAACAACATTGTATTTGAGCTTGGCACAACAGTAAATTTACTTTTAAGTTTTAAAAATGGTTCTTCAAAGTAGGTGTATGATAACCATGCAAAGAAAATTGTCGATAAAATAACTGTTGAGTAAACTAAAGGATATTTTATAAACTCAGGTATGCTTATTAATTTATATACCCGAGATAAAAGAATAATAATCAAAGGATGAATAACATACACACCGTAGGATATTTTACCAATAAAATCAAAGTACTTGTTTTCGAGATTTATTATACGTTTTTCAACATAAATCTGACCCATAATCATGCTAAGTGATAATAACGATACCAGTTCCTGCCCAATTACCGGCGGAATTCGAATAATACCAAATCCCATGAGTAGAAAAAGAATCCAGGAAACAGATTGAGTAATTCTATTCGCAAATAAACGGGTAACGATATGTTTGTGTCTGAAGTATGAAATTGCACCTAAAGCACCTATCATCATACAATGAAAGCGTGTAATCATTATTAAGCGATACAGGTAAGAACTTGCTCCAAATTCAAACCAAATGAATAGTTTTAATGCAAATAAAAGGATAAATATTGCAAATGCAGTTTTCAATAATATGTTTTTTGAAATCCGTACTATCCAAGGCCATAAAAGATAAAACTGCTCTTCGACACCAATACTCCAATAATGAACCAGAATAATAATTCCTTGTTGAACAACAAAAGGTATATTGGCTGTAAAGAATATATAATACCAAATTTGAGGAACAAAAATTTCGTCAGACTTTTTAAGCAGAAATAATACGAGTATACAAATACCAATATACAAATAATATATTGGCCAGATTCGAAGAATTCTACGCACATAGAATTTTTTTATACTAATTGTATTTGTTTTATTCTGCTCCTTTAACAACAAATATGTGATCAGAAATCCGCTAATTACAAAGAATAAAGTTACACCATATCCGGCCATAAGTAAATCAAAACCAAGCGGTAAACCAAAATCAGCAATTCCTTTTTGGGAGATATGACTTATTACCACGGATAAGGCTGCAATGGCACGAAGTCCGTTTAAACCGGGTAAATATGTAATTTTTTTATCCAAAATGACTATTATTCTTCAACCGGGAAGTTGTGTTAATCTTGCTGAGTTCAAATCATTTACTCCATCAGTATCCTGAATATCTGTAGTTTAATTGATTTTACAAATAACAAATGTAGTATTTAATTTTTGATTATTGAATATATTAGATGTATTTGTTAGTTATGTATGTCACCTTGAGTGTAATATATTGTCAATAGCATATAAAAAAATAATTGATAAATTTAAAATCAAATATTTCTGTGTGTTTCATCACACAAATACTTCTGGTTTATTCTAATTCCTTAAATTTTTATTTAGTTGAAAATTTTTTAGTCAAGAATTAACGATTAATATTATTAAATCATTATATTTGTTGCACAAAACAATTTTCTTAATTTAAAAATGAAAACAACCGTATTAACAGTAATATTTTCAGTGTTTTTCGTGTCAGTTCTTTGTGCTCAAAAACCACTTTGGAATATGAATGTGAATTATTTCTTTGATAACACGGAATACGCCAAATCCTCTATCACAAAGGATCAAACAATGACCGGAGTTCATTTCACTCCCGAAATCGGACTGGCATTTGATTCAGTACATTCGTTTTTTGCCGGGGGCGATTTTCTGAAAGTTGCAGGTTCTGATAAGTTTGTCGATTACATTGAACCAATAGCATATTATCGTTATCATACCCCGAAATCTACTTTTTATGCGGGAGTTTTCCCTCGTTCTGAGTTATTTTCCAATTATTCAGATTTGTTTTTTCAAGATTCGGTGGCGTATTTCAAACCAACCGTTCAGGGGATTTTCTGGCAGGCAGGTACTAATAATTCATTCTTCAATCTTTGGCTCGACTGGACCGGGCATCAAACCGCAACAGTCAGGGAAACTTTCTTTGTAGGAGCTTCTGCTCATCATCAGTTTGGATTAATGTTCCTCGATTTTCAGTCGTATATGTTTCATTTTGCGGATACTCGTCCCATGAATCCGACTTACAGTGTGTGCGATAATATTTTGGCGCATTTATCGGTTGGTGTTGATTTTTCCAATCAGACCGGAATCGACACTTTACTTTTTGCTGCAGGGGTTTTGGCTGGTGGTGAGCGCGACCGTTCTGTTGTAAATGGCAGCTATTTCCCGATTGGAGCTGTTATTCGTTTGAATGCCGAATACAAAGGTTTTGGAACGCAAAATATGCTTTATTGGGGTGATCGACGGGATGTGTTTTATAATAATTACAGCAATGCACTGTACTGGAACAATCCATTTCTTCGCGCCGGATTTTACTTCCAAAGCAAATGGTATCTGGATGTTATCCGTAGTCAGTCGGTGAATGGGAAACTTAGTATGAATCTTCATTTCTCGGAAGGGAAAATGATGTATGAACAGGTTTTTACACTTAGAGCGATGCTTAATAATTCTGCTAAACCAAGTCTGAAATCCAAACCAACTTTTATGACTAACTGGTTTAAATAATTTCCAATTATTCAATTACCAATTTCCAATTAATCGTTAATCATTTATCACTAAAAAAGCATGTTAGTAAAGACTTTTGGCGCTGCAGTTCAGGGCATCAATGCCACCATTGTAACAATCGAGGTGAACGTTAGTCAGGGAATTCGTTTCCTGCATGTTGGGTTGCCGGATAATGCAGTAAAGGAAAGTCACGAACGAATTGCATCAGCGCTTGATTACACCGGACACAAATTTCCACGGAAGCAAATTGTGATTAATATGGCACCGGCGGATATTCGTAAAGAAGGTTCGGCTTACGATTTGCCGTTGGCTATAGGTATTATGGCTGCTGATGAGAAGATAAATTCGGAGGAACTTGAAAAATACGTCATTATGGGTGAACTGTCACTTGATGGTGGTTTACAACCAATTAAAGGAGTGTTGCCAATTGCAATTAAAGCACGTGAAGAAGGTTTCAAAGGATTTATCCTGCCTAAACAAAATGCCCGTGAAGCAGCTGTGGTAAATAATCTGGACGTGTATGGAGTTGAAAGTATTACTGAAGTCATTGATTTCTTTGCCGGCAAATCCACTCTTGAGCCTACGGTTGTGAATACACGCGAAGAGTTTTTCAGCAACCTGAATCATATCGAAATTAATTTTGCAGACGTAAAAGGTCAGGAAAATGTGAAACGTGCTCTGGAAGTAGCTGCAGCCGGTGGACACAACATTATTATGGTTGGACCTCCGGGAGCGGGAAAATCGATGCTTGCCAAGCGAATTCCTACTATTTTGCCACCGCTTACGCTTCACGAAGCACTGGAAACTACCAAAATTCATTCAGTTGCCGGAAATATAGACAGTAATACTTCACTTATTTCACAACGACCTTTCCGCAGTCCCCATCACACTATCAGCGATGTAGCTCTCGTTGGTGGTGGAACTTTTCCACAACCGGGGGAAATATCGCTGGCACATAACGGCGTACTTTTTCTGGATGAACTTCCGGAATTCAAACGTACGGTACTGGAAGTAATGCGCCAACCGCTCGAAGACCGTAAAATATGCATTTCGCGTGCTAAGTTTGCTATCGAATATCCCGCCTCTTTTATGCTCGTGGCTTCAATGAATCCATGTCCGTGTGGGTATTACAACCACCCCGACCGTGATTGTGTTTGTGCTCCGGGTGTAGTACAGAAATACCTGAGTCGCATTTCAGGCCCTTTGCTCGACCGTATTGATATTCATATTGAAATTGTTCCGGTGCCCTTCGAAAAACTCTCGGAAATGAAAGATTCTGAAAATAGTGAAGTGGTTCGTGATCGTGTAATTAAAGCCCGTGAGATTCAGGAGCAGCGGTTTAAAGATATTGACGGCGTGTATTGCAATGCTCAAATGTCGTCGAAGCAAATGCGCACTTTTGCACAAATTGATAAAGCCAGTTCGGAGTTGCTGAAAAATGCCATGCAGCGTCTCAATCTCTCAGCCCGTGCCTACGACCGCATCATTAAAGTGGCACGTACCATTGCCGATTTGGAAGATTCCGAACCAATTTTATCCAATCATATTGCGGAAGCAATCAATTACCGCAATCTGGATAGAGAAGGGTGGGCGGGATGAAATTAGTTTATAGTTGGTAGTTTATAGTTTATAATGTCAATCAAACCATTTTTCAATAAATTATCAGATTAACTGATTTTCATTTTCCACAATTTTCCATTACCTTTGTCCCCCGAAAGGAATTCGGCTCGCTTCCAGGGCTGTTTTTCTTTCTTTTCTCTAATTTTTTAATGGGGTGCCTTAATATTTCGGGCTGAGATCATACCCTTTGAACCTGCGCGGGTAATTCCGGGAAGGGAATAAGACAATCAACCGTTTCTTTTTGGCTCTCAAAACAATTTATTAATCATTTAATTCATTTGTTATGAGACAAATTTTAATTTCAGCATTCGTGCTGTTTTCTTTCGTAACTGTTTTTGGTCAGCATGTCATTAAAGGAAAAGTGACTGACCCGAATGGTATTGCATTGTCGGGAGCAACCGTTTCCGTACAAAATTCTTCGAGTGTTCAGACTACCGGCGCTGCCGGAACCTTTCGGTTTGAAGGTCTGAAAAATGCTTCAGTAAAGCTTCTTGTTTCGTATGTCGGCTACGAAACAGTAAAAGTAAATGCAACTGCCGGCACAGAAACTGTGGTTAAACTATCGGCAAAAACCATTTCGATAAACGAAGTGACGGTGACTTCGCTTCGGGCTACTGATAAATCGCCCCTGGCATACAGCAATGTGGATAAGGAAACATTGTCGAAAACCAACCTGGGGCAGGATATTCCATACCTGCTATCCAACACGCCTTCGCTGGTGGTAACGTCGGATGCCGGAACGGGGATAGGCTATACCAATTTCCGCATACGCGGTACGGATGCTTCGCGTATCAACGTAACCATCAACGGCATTCCTTACAACGACCCCGATGAGCAGGGAGCTTATTGGGTGGATGTGCCTGATTTGACTTCTTCGGTGGAGAATATTCAGGTTCAGCGTGGCGTGGGAACTTCAACCAACGGTGCAGCAGCTTTCGGGGCTAATATCAATATTCAAACCGATAATCATGCACCCAAAGCTTCGGGCGAAATTTCGGCTACAGCCGGATCATTCGGAGCACAGAAAACCACTGTGAAAGCCAGTTCCGGCTTGCTGAACGGTCACTGGGCCATCGACACGCGTTTGTCTTCGGTAGCTTCCAACGGCTATATCGATCGGGGCTCGGTGGATATGAAATCGTTTTTCCTTCAGGCTGGCTATTACGGCGAAAATACAACCGTGAAACTCGTTGCTTTTGGTGGGAAAGAAAAAACCTACCATGCGTGGGACGGAATTGATTCGTACGAGTTACCTAAACTGGAATATTCAAGAACGTATAATCCTTGCGGATATATGGGTGATGATGCAAATGGAAATCCACTTTATTATCAGAATCAAACCGACAATTATATTCAAACCAATTATCAGTTGCTGGCAGTTCATAGCTTTAACCCTAATCTGACTCTGAATGCAGGTTTGCACTATACACGTGGTGACGGTTATTACGAAGAATATAAGCAAGATCAAACCCTGAAGACTTATTCCATTCCTTCCTATATGCTGAATGCTGCAGCGGTTGACAACAGCGACCTGGTGCGTCAGAAATGGATGGGAAATGACTTTGCCGGACTGACATTCTCCCTGAATTACCAAAAAGATAAACTCTCTGCTCAATTGGGTGGTGCTGCCAATAATTATTGGGGAAATCATTGGGGCGATGTGATCTGGGTGAAGAATTACGTGGGAAATATTTTACCGATAACAGAATATTATCGTAGTAAGGTGAATAAACTTGATGCCAATATTTATCTAAAAGCAAATTACGAATTGACATCACAATTTAATGTTTATGCTGATTTGCAATACCGTAACGTGCAATATTCGCTAAAAGGAGTAAATGACCAATGGGATGATGCAATTAGTGGGATGCAAGTTTTAGATGTAGATAAAGTGTTTAATTTCTTTAACCCCAAAGTGGGAGTGTTCTATCGTCCGGATAAAAATAATGACGCGTATGTATCATTCTCAGTTGCAAACCGTGAACCTACAAGAACAAATTATACTGACGGAACTCCAACGACAGCACCAACTTATGAAACATTGTACGATGCCGAAGTTGGGTATAAATTCCATAATGATTTACTCTCACTTGGATTGAATGGATATTTTATGTACTATAAAAATCAACTGATTCTGACAGGTAAAATTAATGCTATTGGCGAAATGTTGACAGAAAACACTCCGGTAAGTTACCGTTCAGGTATAGAATTAATCGGGAGCGTGAAACCTTTCAGTTGGTTGCGTTGGGATTGTTCAGCGACATTAAGCAACAATCGGATTGCTAATTTTACCGAAACAGTGAATGTTGTCGACGAGAATTGGACGCCTACAGGTGAAAGTGTAAGCAATCTTTATAAGAATTCACCGATAGCTTTCTCTCCTGATATTATGGCAAACAGCTTAATTACATATTCAAATGGTAATTTCGAAGCGGGTTTGCAATCAGTTTTTGTGGGAAAACAATTTGTAGATAACACAGGCAGAAGTGACAGACAGCTTCCCGCTTATTTTTTAAATAATCTTCGGTTGACTTATTCATTACCTGTTAAGGGGTTGCGTGGACTTGATTTTACAGTAATTGTAAACAATTTGCTTAATGAAATGTACATTAGTAATGCGTGGAGTTCTCCTTATATTTCACAAGACAAAGCAAATCCGGTTTATGATCAATCAACACCTGTAAATAACTATTTTGGTTGTTACCCTCAGGCAGGTAGAAATTTCCTTGCAGGAATAACACTGAAATTTTGATTGTACAATAAAATTGAACGATAAGGGAAAGGAAGAAATTCTTTTCCTTTTTTTTGTGACTTAAATACAGGTTCAATAAGGTTAAATTAAACAATTTACGGGTTCAATTATCGTTATTGATTAAAATTAATTATTTTTGTATATTCATACTATGAAATTTGTTTAAATGAAGAATCCTAAACTGCTGATTTTATTGCTTGTTGTTGTTACGGTTAATGCTCAGTCTTACCGACCCCAAATCATAAATTCTAATATTAAAACCCTTCAAATTGGACTTATTGGACAAAAGTTCAGTTTGCCGGTAATAGAATTGAATGGCTCGGATGTTTTACAGGTGAGTTTCGATGAAATGTCCCATGGCGCACATGCTTTCAGCTACAAAGTTATTCATTGCAATGCCGACTGGACTGTTTCCGACCTCAATACTACCGAGTATCTGAGTGGATATTCAACTGCAAATATAACCGATGTCACCAAATCGTTGAACACCACATTTCTTTACACGCATTACGCTTTTCAGTTGCCAAATAGTGATATGGGTTTCAAAATATCAGGTAATTATGTGGTGCTGATTTATGAAGATACCAATGTGGAAAAACCTATTGCTCAGGCTTGTTTTTCTATATTGGAATCGCGTGTGGCTGTAACCGGGAATATTCGTGGAAATACAGATACTGAACTCAACGGACACTTGCAACAACTCGATTTTGAAGTCGCATTTAATGGTTATTCAGTTAGAGAACCTGCCCGCGAAATTAAGGTCGTGGTGCGTCAGAATAACCGAATCGATAATCAGGTTACTGATCTGCAGCCAAGTTATTTCTCTGCTTCTTCATTGAGTTTTATAAACAATAAAGCATTGATTTTTGAAGGTGGAAATGAGTTTCACCGTTTTGATATATCATCCATTTATGCTGCAGGTGAAGGTGTTGCCGGAATCCGTTACAACAATCCGTATTATGATGCATATTTGTATGATAATAAGGTTCAAACAATACATATTTACACTTCAGAAATGGATGTAAACGGGAAATTTGTAATCAATATGCAGAATGCCCAAAATATTGATACTGAAGCAGATTACATGTTCGTTCATTTCAATCTTCCTACCAAACAACCGTTCTTTGATGGCCAGCTATTTCTGGGTGGTGAGTTTAATTACAACCAGTTAAATGATGCCGTGCGGATGAAGTACGATGGAAAAACTGAGAGTTATACTCAAACGGTTTTACTTAAACAAGGTGGTTATAACTATCAGTACAGGTTTGTCCCCAAAGGTGAACAAAAAGCATCAGTCGACAAGGTTGATGGAAGTTTCTGGCAGACAGGCAACGAATATACTGTTTATGTGTATCATCGTCCATGGGGTGAACGATATGATAAACTTGTGGGAGTGAAGATTATTCAGTGAAAAGTTTTAAAGTTCAAAGGTCATAAAGTTTAAAAAGTTCAAATTCGGGTAATTCGAAATAATTAGTAAAATTCGTACTAAAATGAAAGTATACAAATTCGGGGGCGCATCGGTTCGCTCAGCAGAAGGAATCCGTAACATCGTAAAAATTGTATCGGGAGTTAATGAGCCGCTTTTTATTGTAATCTCGGCCATGGGAAAAACCACCAATGCAATGGAGGTTATTCTCGAACAGTTTATGAAAGCCAATCATAAGGCTTCATTAGAAAAACTAGCCGAAGTCGAAGCGTATCACTACGAAATCATTTCAGCCTTGTTTGTCGACCCTGAAAATGGAAAAGATGCTGTAAGTCCGCTTTTTGATGAACTGAAAAAGCTCATTGCTGAAGGAGTTGGTGATGATTATGACCGTTGGTACGACAGACTCGTTTCGTATGGCGAAGTAATTTCCACACGAATAATTTCAGCTTATTTAGTTGAATGCAGAATTCAGAATAAATGGCTGGATATGCGCGGATTGTTGGTGACCGACAGTAATTTCCGTGAGGCTAACGTGAAGATGAATGAATCACAGATTCGCTTGCAGAAAGCTGCTGATTTCCAAAAAAACCGGATTTATATCGGGCAGGGATTTATTGGTGCTAACATAAAAGGCGATCCCACAACACTTGGTCGCGAGGGTTCGGATTACACAGCTGCTGTGGTTGGAAATTTACTGAATGCAGAAAGTGTTACAATCTGGAAAGATGTTCCCGGCATTCTGAACGCTGATCCACGCATTTTTGAAAACACCGTGCATATTCCCGAACTGACTTATCTGGATGCAGTGGAACTGGCATACAGTGGTGCTCAGATTATTCACCCAAAAACTATCAAACCGCTTGAGAATAAACAAATACCATTATATGTTCGGCCGTTTGGAAGTCCGACTGAAGCAGGTTCGGTAATTAAAGCTACAACCCAAAAACCGATTGATGTTCCGGTACTTATTTTGAGAAAAAATCAGGTTCTGATTACTGTCCGTCCGCGCGACTTTTCATTTGTTTTGGAAGAAAGTCTTTCAAAAGCTTTTGTGATTATGAACAAACATCGCTTGAAAATCTCATTGATTCAAAGTTCGGCAATCAGCATCTCGGTATGTGTGGATAATACACGCTATCTGGCCGATGCTTTAGATGAACTCGGAAATGAATTTAAAGTGAATTACAATGAAAATCTTGAACTTTTAACCATACGTGGAATAAACAATGAAGTTGTGAATCAAACAACCTCCAATCGTGAAATTCTCCTTTCGCAACGAACCCGTCGAACCGGAAGATTTTTGATGAAAGAATAAGTTGAACAGAAAAATATTTTGAACATTTTTTTAAAACGGTTGCAATTAATTTGCAACCGTTTTTCATCTCTGAAAGTTTTTCAAAAATGTATACATATCTTAATTTTTTAATTAATAAATTAAATGTAAAAATTTGCACAAGTCTGCTCAACCTGTGCAGTTTTTTATATTGAAATACCCTGATGTTGGCGCCTATAGAAATATTTCACTGTAATTAAAGAAATTTTTCTCTAATTATTTTGCGGGTTGATTATTTTTTTGTACTTATGCACTATTAAAATAAATATACCATGATTAACGATATTTTACATAACGAATATGATATCGAAAAAGACGAAGAAATCATGAAACGTCTGAATGATATCATCAATGAATGCAAAGACAAACCGGGTATGTTAATCCCTGTTTTGCAACAAACCCAGAAATTGTACGGTTATCTTCCGGAAGCTGCAATTAAAAAAATAAGTAATGAACTTAAAATCCCTTTTAGTGAAGTAGCAGGTATAATTGGTTTTTATTCCTTCTTTTCCACTAAAGCCAAAGGCAAAAACGTTATTCGGGTTTGTCAGGGAACAGCTTGTTATGTTCGTGGCGGAAAGGACTTATTGGCTGCGTTCAAGAATGAACTGAAAATAGGTGTAGGTGAGACAACTAAAAATAAAAAGTTTTCGCTTGAAGTAAGTCGTTGCTTTGGAGCATGCGGACTTGCACCTGTAATAACTGTAAACGACGAAGTTATTCAGCGGGTAAAACCATCATCAGTTGGTGAAATTGTAAAATCAGTTGAAGATTAATGATTCTCTCAGTATTCCCCGCAAAAAACCAAGTAATATGAGCACTCCAATTTTAAAATTAAGGTCGGTAGACGATTTAACCGCACTGAAGGAAAAGGTCAGGAAAACCAGCGACAGTAAAGAAAAAATACTGGTTTGCATGGGTGGTGGCTGTATTGCTTCCGGTTCGGAAAAAATAAAAGTCAGGTTTGACGAAGAACTGAAAAACAGAGGGTTAGACGATAAAATATCAGTTATAGGAACCGGTTGTCTTGGACCTTGCTCATTCGGACCGGTCGTATTGATGGGACGTGATAAAGTATTTTATCAAAAGGTAAAAGCTGCTGATGTATCTGAAATTGTTGAAAGTCATGTGGTCAATGATAAATATGTTGAACGGTTAACTTTCAGAGAGGGACAGGGAAGTGTACCAATTCCGGTGTTGACAGATATGGCTTTCTTTAAACGTCAGACCAAGATTGTGCTGCGTAACTGCGGCGAAATAAATCCATTAAGCATAGAGGAATATATTGGAAAAGAAGGTTATACAGGACTTGTAAAAGCTCTCTGCGAAATGACCCCACTCACTGTCATCCAAGAAATGGAAAAATCAGGTCTTCGTGGTCGTGGTGGTGCAGGTTTCCCTACCTGGATTAAATGGTCGATTGCACATAAAAACAATTCAGAGAATAAATATATTCTTTGCAATGCAGATGAAGGTGATCCGGGAGCATTTATGGATCGAAGTGTACTTGAAGGCGACCCGCACAGTGTGATAGAGGGTATGGCAATTGCTGCTTATGCCATTGGTGCCAATGAAGGTTATGTGTATGTTCGGGCTGAATATCCGCTGGCTGTTGAGCGATTGCAACTTGCGATAAATCAGGCGAAAGAATATGGATTGTTGGGTGAGAATATTTTAGGAAAAGGTTTTACGTTCAACCTCGAAATCCGTATGGGTTCGGGAGCTTTTGTTTGCGGGGAGGAAACCGCGCTGATTGCTTCTATTGAAAGTAAACGTGGCGAACCTCGTCCACGGCCACCATTTCCCGCCGAAAAAGGACTTTGGGGAAAACCTACTGTATTGAATAATGTGGAAACTTTAGCTAATATACCGGTCATAATTACAAACGGAGGCGAATGGTTTGCTTCTTTCGGTACTGAAAAAAGTAAAGGAACAAAAGTTTTTGCACTGGCAGGTTCTATCAACCATTCCGGTTTGGTAGAAGTGCCGATTGGAACAAGTTTAGGAGATTTAGTCTATGATATTGGTGGTGGAACTATTGGTGGAAAACCGTTTAAAGCAGCTCAGATTGGCGGACCGTCAGGTGGTTGCATCCCCAAACAACATTTGAATGTGCCGCTCGACTACGAATCATTGAACGAACTTGGTGCCATTATGGGTTCGGGAGGGTTGATTGTGATGGATGAAGATTCGTGTATGGTGGATGTGGCGAGGTTTTTCCTTGAGTTTGTACAGGAAGAGTCGTGTGGAAAATGTGTCCCATGCCGGGTTGGAACAAAACGTATGCTCGAAATTCTGGAACGGATATGTAACGGGCTCGGAATGCCTGATGATATTGAAAAATTAGTTGAACTGGGAACTGAAATCAAACGCACTTCGCTGTGCGGACTTGGTCAGTCGGCACCTAATCCGGTTTTGTCGACCATTCGGTTTTTCAGAGATGAATATGAAGCCCATATAGCATTAAAACACTGCGAGGCAGGTGTCTGCAGCGGATTGGTGCGCGCTCCGTGTCAGAGTGGCTGTCCTGCGAATGTAGATGTGCCGGGATTTGTATCGCTTATTGGTGAAAAACGCTATGCAGAAGCCCTTCGTTTGCATCGCGAACGAAATCCGTTTGCAGCAGTTTGTGCACGGGTTTGTTTCCATACCTGCGAAAAGAAATGTCGTCGTGCCACACTTGATGAATCATTGGCAATCCGTTCTGTAAAAAGATTTATGGTAGAACAGGAAATTACCATTCAGGTACCTGAATTAAGGGATAATGCCGAAAATGCACAACGTAAAATAGCTATTGTCGGTGCCGGACCAGCCGGACTTTCATGCGCTTATTTCTTAGCCCGACTCGGTTATCGTCCGGTGGTTTTCGAAGCAGAGCCACGTCCGGGAGGAATGTTGGTGCAAACCATTCCGGCTTACCGATTACCACGCGAAATTCTGGCGCGCGAAATCCGTATGATTGAAGGACTTGGTGTGACGATTGAAACCGGGAAAAAGCTCGGTCGTGATTTTACGCTTCAAAGTCTTAAAGATCAGGGTTACGAAGCAGTTTTCATTGGTGTGGGTGCTCCAAAGGGCGTACAACTGAAACTGAAAGGATCTGATTCCAACGATGTGGTTGATGCGCTGAACTTCCTCCGCACCTATAATCTGAGAGGTTCTGTACCTGTTCAGAAACGAATTGTAGTGATTGGTGGCGGTAATGCGGCTATCGATGCCGCACGTACCGCATTGCGACTAGGAGCTGAAAAAGTGGAAATAATTTACCGCCGTACGCAGGAAGAAATGCCTGCTTATGCAGAAGAAATAGAACAGGCAATAGAAGAAGGAATTGTTCTGCATACACTCACCAATCCGGTGGAGATTCTGACAAAAGATAATAAAGTGACCGGCGTGGTTTGCAATGCTATGCGTTTGGGGATATTTGATGCGAGTGGTCGTCGCCGGCCTGAATCGAATGAAAGCACCTTTGTGATTGAGACCGATCAGGTAATTATGGCGGTAGGTCAAACGCTTGACTGTAAAGAAATCATAGGCGACCTAAAACTTACAACGTTGAAAAACGATTCGATGATTTATGCCAATCCGATTAATGGTCAGACTTCTGTACCCTGGATATTCTCTGGTGGTGATGCAGTAACCGGTCCATTATCGGTTATTACGGCTGTTTCAGCAGGAGAGAAAGCAGCAATCGGCATTGACGAAATGCTAACGGGTGAATCTCATGCATTCTGGCGGGCTGAAAAACCAAACGATACTTTTTTCAATCCCGAAGCAGAACCGTTAATGACTCCCCGGCAACCCATCGGTCTGCTTGATGTCAATCGGCGGAAGTCAAATTTTGATGAAGTGGAACTTACATGGATTGAAAAAGATGCCGTTTTACAGGCCAAACGTTGTCTGCGCTGTGATTATGGAAAATAAATATTATTTCATGTTTTATGTTTTGTGTTTCAAGTTTCTTTTTTAGTACAAATACTGTCAACTATCAATTATCAACTGTCAACTAAAAGAATAATGACGACTTTATATATAAACAATCAGCAGGTTATTGTTCCGGAAGGCACAAGTGTTTTGGAGGCTGCTCAACAAATAGGTGTAAAAATACCAACTCTATGTCATCTTGCCGGTCACGAAGCTAAAGGTGCATGCCGGGTTTGTGTGGTTGAAGTGGAAGGTGCAAAAAATCTGGTAGCCTCCTGCGCCACACCGGTTGGTGAAGGAATGAAAATTACAACCAATTCCAAATCAGTAAGGCAGGCACGGAAATTTGTGGTGGAAATGCTACTTTCCGAACACGATGGCGACTGTAAGGTTTGTGTCCGAAACGAAGACTGTGAACTGAAGCAGCTTGCTTATGAACTGGGAATTACTGATTTGCGATTTGAAGGAGAAAAAACTCACTGTTTTATTGATGACAGTACTCCGGCTTTGGTTCGTGATTCGGGAAAATGTATAAAGTGCCGTCGATGTGTAACAGTTTGTTCAGAAGTGCAGGGCGTTGGTTCGTTGTTTCCTCAGAATCGCGGTTTTCAATCTACAATAAGTCCGGCATTTAATGAAGATTTGAGTCATGTAATTTGTGTTCAGTGTGGCCAGTGCAGTGCTGTTTGTCCCGTGGGAGCAATTATCGAAAAAGATCATATTTCCGGCGTATGGAAAGCATTGGATGATAAAACAAAACATGTGATTGTTCAGACAGCACCGGCAATTCGTGCAGCATTGGGCGAATGTTTTGGTTTTGAACCCGGCACGCTTGTTACCGGTAAAATGATAACTGCCCTTCGAGAACTCGGATTTCATGCCGTGTTTGATACCAATTTTGCGGCCGATTTAACTATAATTGAGGAAGGAATGGAATTATTAGCAAGGCTTAAATCTGTTTTGGTAGATAAAAAAGATGCTGCTTTGCCACAATTTACAAGCTGTTCACCCGGCTGGATTAATTTTGTAGAGGCATTTTATCCTGAAATGATTGAGAATCTGTCAACCTGCAAATCGCCTCAGCAAATGTTTGGTGCCATTGCTAAGACTTATTATGCAAAAAGAATTGGCGTAAAACCCGAAGATATTATTGTTGTTTCGGTAATGCCATGTACTGCCAAAAAGTTCGAAGCTCAGCGTCCCGAAATGACTCAAAATGGTATTCCTGATGTAGACTATGTACTGACAACCCGTGAATTGGGCCGTATGGTAAAACAAGCCGGCATCATTTTCAAAGATTTACCAGATGGAGTAATGGATAATCCTATGGGAGTTTCTTCCGGTGCAGCCGATATATTTGCCAATACCGGTGGAGTAATGGAAGCTGCCATTCGAACTGTATATGAGTTGGTTACAGGCCGTGGATTACCAACACCAAAACTTCATCTCGAACCGTTAATGGGATTGGAAGGTGTAAAAATAGCTACCTTACATCTGACTGATACTTTACCAGAATGGAAATTTTTGGAAGGAGTAGAAGTTAAAGTTGGAGTAGCACATTCACTTGTACATGCCCGTGAGCTCATTCAGCGTGTTAAGAACGGTGAAGTGTTCCATTTCATTGAAGTGATGACATGTCCGGGTGGTTGCATAGGTGGTGGTGGTCAGCCAAGGTTTACGGATGATTCTGTCCGGTTGAAACGAATTAATGCCATTTACAAGGAAGATGAAGGAAAGAAGCTCCGCAAGTCACATGAAAATCCTCAGATTAAACAACTTTATGATGAGTTTTTAGGTCAGCCACTAGGCGAAATAGCGCATCATTTGCTTCATACTCATTATCATTCAAGGTGTTGAAAAACAATAAACGTTATCAATTTTTTTATTTGCCTGCTATTATTATGCTTTTATTTACCAAATTATTGTAAAATCTCATTGCTAGTCAAAATATTCACATGATTTATCATTCAAGGAATTTAGCAGATTAATTGATGTAATGTGATATAAACTGCTCCGATTAAGCCATTTTGATATGGATAATATAAAATATTGAACATTTTTATTTTTTAGTTTGTATAATTATTGTTCAAAATAAAAAAAAACATTTATCTTTGTGCGTTAATTAAGAAAATGTGTGGCATTCACAACGACAATACATAGTAATTATTTCAAATAATCACACTATACTATTGTCCTCAATGCCTACGAATCAACATTGATTTATAATAATTGCATCTATTTATTATCGTTAATGAATTTAATTGCCTTTTATGAACGATTTTAGCACAGATAAACGGTTTAACAATAGATTTACAAATATAAGCACTGAACTGTTATTCATTTTTATGAATTTTGGGACAGGGTTTATGTTAAGTAACTTAAAAACAGACGTACTTGTAATTATGCTCGTACTAGGTTTTTTAGCATTAAGTTCGATATTGGTTAAGTCTTTCACAACCTCTATCATATTCTATTTATTTTTAGCAATGATGATATTTATCAATATCATCTTTATTAAAAATGTAGTAATTGATAATCCAAATTCTTTCGATATCTGGTCAATATACACTGATACTGAGAAAATTAGTGATATTCCGAATAATATTGTTTGGGGGGTTCTGATTGGACTGGTTTTATCTCCGATATTGGTATTTTTCTATCATAAAAAAATTCACCGAAACCAGTATTTAGAAGTTGCTTTTACTGTTATTTTTATTGTTGTAACAATATTATTATTCATTAGTAGAGTAAGTTTGTCAAGCGTCCAAAATTCGAACTTTTTCTAAGTTAACGTGAGTTCGACATAAGAATTAAAATAATTGGAGTTGAAGTGAGTCAACTCTTTCAGCATTAATAGATGGTTTTTTAGGTAAAAAGCTATATGCAAGTAAGCCTGCAATCAGGTTTGTAATGAAATTAGTAAAAGAACGATGTCTGGTATGTTCAATCTGACATATATTTTTCAATTCATCGTTAACCGATTCAATAACAGCTCTTTTACGAAGGTTTATTTTATCTTGCAAAGGAATTTCACCACCTTTCATATTGTTTCTCAATTTAGTAACCAAATGAATGCCATCTACAAAAAGAATATCTCTAAGTGTTTGGGAAATATATCCTCTATCAGCATATAGCTTTCCAAAGACTGTTTTTATAAATGATTCAGAATTAAGTGGTTCACGGTCATCTACATTACCTTGAGTTATGACAAAACTAAGTATTTCACCTTTGTCATTAATGATAATATGTAGCTTAAAACCGAAGAACCAGCCAATTGTGCTCTTGCCCTTGGTGGCAATGCCGTAAAATACTTTATTCTGTTTCTCTCTTTTAATATGACAAGCTTTGAGAGTAGTTGAATCAACGAAACTTATTCCGGTGCATTCTCCCATTCTGCAGAGCTTTAAAAATAGAACTAACGGGAAAGCGACCTGTTGTTGTAATTCAACAAAACGATTATAGGAAACCAATTGAGGAAATTCCTTGTTTAAATGTTGACTTACATAGAACAAATAGTAATGCTTTAAATTTCTATAACCTCCTAAATGAAAGGATATTAGAATGGTCATTACTTCGCTATGAGAGAGCTTTCCAGGCTTATTTCTGGTCTTTTTACCGTTATCTGCTTGTAAAATATGTTTTTTGTATGATTTATCAAATTCTTTTGAAAAATCATCGCATAAATAGAAAATTTCAGTAATTTCGTTCGTGGTTAGCATAGTGATGAATTTTAGTTATTTCATTGTATTTCAACACTATAAAGATAATAATTACCTCTGAATTATGCTAACCATTTTTCATTTTTCTTATATCGAACTCACGTTAAGTTATAACCGTCATTTACACAGCAGCATCCAGCAATCTGAACTTGATGGTTGTTCCTTTGCCAACTTCACTTTCAGCCCATATTGTTCCTCCGAGTTTGTCGATAAATTCCTTACAAAGAATCAAACCCAATCCCGTACCTTTTTCACCGTGAGTACCTTTGCGGGAATTAAGGTTTTTGTCTATTTCGAAAAGGTTTTTCAATTGATTTGCCTCAATTCCAATTCCGGTATCTGAAACTGAAACTTCAATAGAGTCTGCATCTCTAACAGCACCTATTTTTATTGTTCCGGATTTTGTGTATTTTACTGCATTCGAAATCAAATTCCTTAATACAGTTTCTAAAGCATCCTGATCTGAATCAATTAATACAGCTTCACCAACTTCGTTTATCAGTTTGATATCCTTATTTTCAGCCTGACTTCTAACCAGATTATAGCAATTATTAACGGCCTCATTCAAATTAAATAATTCGGGATTTATTTCAATTCTGTCAGTCTGCGATCTCGCCCAGGTCAGAAGATTTTCAAGCAATTCACGACCCCTCAGTGCAGTGGAATATATTGTTTTTAACTGATCTTCAATTTCATCGGGATTGTATTCGCCATGTTTCAAGATTATTTTTACATAATTTTCTATTCCTACAAATGGATTCCTAAGATCGTGAGCAATGATAGAAAAGAAAACATCTTTAGTTGCAATTAGTTTTTCGAGCTGTAAGGCATAATTGTTTATTAATTCAGTTTTAAACCTTATATGCAAATGTGTGTTTACCCGTGCCTGTAACTCAATTAAATCAAAGGGTTTTGTTAGAAAGTCGCTTGCTCCTGACTGAAGTGCTTTACGCTTGGTTTCCATAGCAATATCTACAGTAAGAACGAGAATTGGTAAATATGTACTTGCTGAAATAAATGGCTTCAGCTGTTTCATAACGTCAAATCCACTCAAATGAGGCATTTTCAAATCAAGCAGAATAATATCAGGATCAAAATCAATCATTAATTGCCTAACTTTACGAGAGTCGGTGGTGGTTTCAATGTTTGAATATCCTTGAATTCCCAGAAAATCATGTAACATATCAATATTTGCCTGCTTATCATCAACAATAAGAATTTTAGCAGTTTTGAAATCCGAATCTATCATAAATTTAAATTTTATTATTTGGGTTTAAAAATATCAATGGTTTGTTTTTCAACGGGTTAGTTTTTAACCAGGTTGTTTTTCAGCGCATAATATGTCAACTCGACATTATTTTTCAAACTCAATTTTTCCAATATTCTTCGCCTGCATATTGCAATTGAACCTAAGCTTATTGCTAATTCTTCGGCAATTTCGGGATATTGTTTACCCCTTGCTATCAACAATAGGATATTATTTTCCAGGTTTGACAGTTTACGTGGTAATTTCACATTCTCCGTCAACACATCGAAGGCCAGTTGTTCTGTCAGATTACCATTTAAGTACCTGCCATTATCATAGATTTTTCGAATAGCGAACACCAATTCCCGCAGGTCAGAACTTTTGGAGATATAACCCATGGCACCTGCTCTTAAAAGGGGCAATACAAATTTATCCTCGGGAACAATGCTTAATATCAGAATCCGAACCTTTGGTTTCTTTTTCTGGATATCATTAATCAAGGCAGCTCCTTGCCTACCCGGAATATTTAAATCAAGCAATAAAATATCGCATTCCGTTTCTGAAATACCACTAACTACATCGTTTCCGTTATTGGTTTCGCCAACAATTCTCATGTCGTGTTCTGCTTCGAGAATTCTTTTTAGTCCTTCACGAATAATTTCATGATCGTCAACTATGAATATATTTATCATAATATTAATTTTAGAGACAACTTCCAATGATTTAAGTAAATGGTAATTATTATTGATATGTTTATTATCACATAGTCCACAATAGTTTTGAGATAAAGATAAAACTAAGAACCTGCCTACCGCAGGCAGGCACATAGCATTATCCCGAATATCGGGATAATTTCAGATTGTGCAAAAGTATCGTCAGATACTTTTACTATGTGAACTAAGTCTTTTTTTACCATTTTTCCTATGTGTTCTATTGTGGTAAAACATATCATTGAATATTTTTAACTACTTAATTTAGAGCGCTTTAAGCTCAAAACGTATTCATTCTTAAATTTCATGAAAGTTTTAGCATGTATTTTGTTTTCTGTTGAGTTAATATCGCGTGTTAGATTATTAATTTTTAATAATTTCATCAATCATACTTAGAAAAACAGAGACTTCCAGCGGTTTAGTCAAATACTTCTTTGCGCCCGCTTTAGTCAATTTTTCAATCTGATGTTCCATACCATCAGCACTTACAACAATCACCGGTATATCTTTTGTTTTTTTATTTTCTAACAGCAGTTTTAGTACATCGCCTCCAAAGATATCAGGTAAATTCAAATCGAGTAATATCAATTCAGGTTTGTATTTAATTGCTAAATTTACAGTTTCTTTTCCATTCGTACAGGTTATTAAGTCAATACCCGGACGCTGTGAAAAAAGTATTTGTTTTATCAATTCTACATTGGGCATATTGTCTTCTATATACAAAATGGTTCCCTGTTTCTCAGATATGTTTGATTCGGTTACTGCTAATTCTTTTATTTTAAGCGTTTTCAGGTCTTGTTCTTCAGCTATCGGTAATTCAATCCAAAAAGTACTACCTTTTCGAGGCACGCTTTCTACTCCACAGAATCCACCCATGACCTCTACAAGTTTTTTCACAACTGCAAGTCCGAGCCCGGTACCTTCTATCAGTGAATTATCAAAACCAATACGCTCAAACGGCGTGAATAATTTTGGAATATCTTCAGGTTTAATCCCAACACCAGTATCGGAAATTGAAATCCGAACATAGTCCGGTTCGTTGTCTCTATATGATTTTGTCTCCGTTTTTATGGTTACAGACCCTTTTTGTTTGTTATATTTTATTGCATTATTTAATAGGTTTAATAGTATTTGTTTCACACTCTGTCGATCAGCACTAATTATGAATTGATTCTGCTTAAAATCTGAGAATTTGATGCTGATTTGTTGCTGGATTGTTAATGGCTTTATAATATCCATAACATCATCAAAAACGCCCTTTAACTGAACAGGTTCAATGGATATAGATAATCGACCGGCTTCAATACGTGAAATATGCAACACCTGATTAATTAATTCAAGCAAATGTTTTCCACTATTCAGAATATGATTTACTCCTTTCTTTTGATTTATGTTTAACTCACCCATATTGAGTAACTGTGCAAAACCCAGAATCGAATTCATTGGTGTACGCAACTCGTGACTCATTCGTGATAAAAACTCACTTTTGGCCACATTTGCACTTTCGGCTTCATTTCGGGCTAGTTCAAGTGCTTTTGCTGCATTTTTACTTTCCGTAATATCTCTGAATGACCATATTCTGCCATAATTTTTTCCATTTTGACCTAAAACCGGAGCACTGTAACTATCCAATATGATGCCATTTTTAAGTTCAATTTCGTCACGACTATATTCATTAAATTGTTTATAAAGGTGTTGCACCCTGTTCATGAATTTTTCCTGATCTTTTACTAAACTAAAAACATATTCGAGCAGTTTGGTATCATCATCTTCTTCTAATACCGAAGCCGGAACATTAAACAAATTAATCATTTGCTGATTAATTAGGAGTCGTTTATTATTGTCATCTACCACTAAAACACCATCGATAGTTGAATTTAACTCAGCATCAAGTAATGCTATTTGTGTGTGTAAATCTTCTTCTGCTCTTTTCCGTTCTGAAATATCTTCGAAAATATAAAAACGGCCGAAATACTCGTCATTCTCACCTCTGATTTGTGTCGAAAATCTGCGAACGGTACGATTTTCTGTAAATGGAATTTCATCTTCTAAAACAAGACGATTATCAACAAACTGGAGTGGTTTACATGATTCTGCAAAAGCAGGAATATCAGCCAGTACAGGAAGGCAAAATGGGATAATATCGTTGTTTTTCAGTTCACCCTTATTCATTCTTTCGGCCAAATGTTCAATTCCCCAAATCTCACAGAAACGATGATTGAAATACAAAATTTCATCCGTTCTGTTGTCAACCACCAAAAATGCCAATGGTGATGAATCCGACATTAAATTTAACAATGATTGATTCCAGCGCAGCACATTCTCAATCCTTATACGTTCTTCCAACTCTTCCTCGAGCGTTAATTTCGCCTGATTAAGCTGGTGTGTTCTTTCTTCAACTTTACGTTCGAGATTAGCATTTAATTCGAGTAGCTCTTTTTCAATTTGCTTACGGAGTGTAATATCTTCTTCTACCGAAACATAATGTGATATTTTTCCATGAGTATCAAAAATTGGTGTGATAAGCGCACCAGCCCAATATGATTCACCGTTTTTCTTTTTGTTATGAAACTCTCCACGCCATTCTTTTCCTGAACTGATAGTTTCCCATAATTCCTGATAATCTGCCTTTGTTCTTTCTCCCGAGCTGAAAATACTTGGATTTCTTCCTAAAACTTCAGATTTGGTATAGCCTGTGACCTTTGTTAGTGCCGGGTTAATATATTCTATTGTACCATTTAAATTAGTTATCACGGTCATAGTAGAACTTTGCTCCACAGCACTCGAAAGTTTACGTAATTCATCCTCTGCCCGTAATCGTTCATTTTCAGTTTCGATGGCTTCAAATGCATACGTGATATTGTCTGTAATCTCCGACAAAAGACTTACTTCTTCATCGTTAAAGAAATAGGCAACCGAGGAATACAACGAAAATGAACCAAAAACTAATCCAAATTGCTTAATCGGAAGAATTATGGACGATCGATAATTACGTTTTAAGGACTCATCTTTCCTCAACAGCATTCTTGGGTCATTTTCTATGTCATTACAAATAAACGTTCTCCCCTCTCTTAACATTTCATTTGCACGTTCATACCATTCAGAATCAACATTTGTTGAAATTTTATCAATTGCAGAAAAATATCCAGCTTCAAATCCTTTAATTATAAAAGGTTTTATCTTCGTTGATTCATCGTCAATAAGTCCTATCCAGGCCATTTGGAATTTTCCGTAGTCAACAGCAATGCGACATACACTTTCCAACAATTTATTTTTATTTTTCTCTTTAATAATTGTCAGATTTATTTGACTAAGAACCATTCTCAGACGGTTTTCCTTGATTAGATTTTCTTCAGCTTTTTTTCGGTCTGAAATATCAATTACAGTGGCCGATATAAAGGTTGGTATGTGGTTCTCATCAAAAATCACCTTAGAACTCATTAATGCAGGGAATGTCGACCCATCTTTTCGGGTATGATAAAGTTCTTCTGATGCAAATCCGCTATTGGATTTCATAAGTGATATTATCTCTTCTATTCTGCTTGTTTGTTCTTTGTTATGAACTGCTGTTGAGTTCTTACCCAATAAATCGTCCACCTCCCAACCAAGCATCTTAGCATACGTATCGTTTACATAAAGAAATGTTCCTTCGAGGTTTGAAATTACTACTCCATAATTTGCCTGATCGGCTATGGTTCTGAATTTTAGAAGTTCCTTTTCTGCTTTAACCTGATTGGTAATATCTGATGTAATTCCACGAAAGCCTGTCACTTCTCCCTTATCGTTTACTAATCGAATACCATTTGTATTAATTATTCTTTCAGTTCCGTCGGCATTAATTATAGTAGAAATATAATTTTGAAGAGTTAAATGACCTTCTAATAATTCAGTTGCAAATTCTTTAAAATATTCTCTCTGTGCAACGGGCAATAAATCATAGAAAGTCATCTTCCCTATCATTTCTTCGGGAGTATACCCGTAAATGTCTTTCGAAACCGGACTAATATAGGTGTATATATCTTTATCATCAACTTCCCAAACCACTTCTTTACTTTGAGCCACTACCTGACTGAATCGTTCTTCACTCGTTTCAAGCTTTTTAGAAGCCTGATATCGTTCGGTTGCATCAATAACAAAAACTGAAACACCAATAATTTCACCCGAACTGTTTTTTACCGGACTATAAAAATCTTCGTAATAAGTTCTATGTAAATTATCATCCCCATATTCCTCGGTCAGAACAAAATATTCTCCGTTGAATACTCTGTCAAAATTTTGTTTAGCTTTTTCCCTGTCGTCGGGATTAGAAATTATTTCAAGCATGTTCATACCAACCTTAATATCAACGCCCCAGATTAATTTCATGGTTTGTTCATGATATTTTGTAAAAGCGGTATAACAGTAATTTGTATCAAGCGAGAAAACAATGATATTAACCGGACTTTCGAAAATAGAATTAAGTAATTGTAAATCTTTTCGATATTTTTCTTCACTATTCTTCAGTTCGTCTTCGGCTTGTTTACGCTCAGTAATATCCAGACAATGACCAATATAACCAATAAATTCTCCATTACTGTTATATCGTGGTTTACCATCATCCAAAATCCAGCAATATTCTCCATCAAACCTACGCAGACGATATATCATGCTGAATTCTTCACGCTTATCAAAAGCAGTACTATATATTTCAAAACAACGACTTAAATCCTCCGGATGGACTCCTTCTGCCCAACCATCACCAACTTCCTGCTCTAAGGTTCTACCCGTAAAATCAAGCCACACTTTATTAAAATAATCGCATTTTTTATCCGGTGATGCAGTCCAGATAAGTGCCTGACCTGAGTCAGCCAAAATACTATATTGTAATTCTTTTTCCTTCAATTCATTTTCAATCAGTTTTCGTTGGGTAACATCCCGCACTATGTAAACTACCTTTATTGGTTTACCTTCTTCATCTCTGATAAATTCACCATTTACTTCTACATCAAAAATGCTATTATCAGCCCGTATGGCCTTGTATTCAATTGTTCCTATAGGATTTCCCTGCAACATTCTTTCAGTTCCAACTTTTGCTTTCTCTATATCTTCAGGAGCAATAAATTCAATAAGATTTTTTCCAATTATCTGATTTACATTTTCATACCCGAACATACTTAAGGCTTTCGATGAAACATAAATGACTGTTCCTTCTAAATCAGCAATTGTTATATCATCGGGCGATGCATCAAGAATTGATTGATATAAAGCTTTGCTTTCCTGTAATAATTTCTCGTTTTGTTTACGCTCTGTGATATCGCGTATTGTACCTGTTATCTTTAAGGGTTTACCTGAATTATCAAACAATAAGACAGATGAAATAGAGACCGGAGCTAATGAACCATCTTTATATTTGAACAACAATTCATAATCAGTCACACTTCCCTGTTTGGTTAGTTGTTCGTAAAAATTTTGTCGGGCTTCAGGTTCTGCATACATCCCGATTAACGATTGACCTAATAACTCATCACGTGTTAATTGACTCTTTGAAACTTTTTCAATCGATGGACTAATTTCAAGTATAATACCTTCAATAGATGCCTCGTAATATACATCTTGTATCGTTTCAAATACACTACGGTATTTTTCTTCACTAATTCTTAGTTTTTCCTCTGCTTGTTTTCTTTTGGTAATATCGTTAATACTCGAAAAAACATAATCCTTGTTATTAATTTGCAGCAATGATGATGACATAGCACCAATTATTATCTCACCATCTTTTCTGCGAAAACGAATCTCCTCCTCGGAAAATCTTCCGGACTCTTTCAGTGTTTTTATTATTCTATTTCGGTCATTTATATCAACCCACAAGCCCAAACCGACTGATGAGTCTGCAAGGGCTTCTTCCTTCGTATAACCGCAAATTTGAGTAAAAGCATCATTGACTTCTACCAATTTCCCATCTTCAATTCGTGTTATAGTAATTGCATAAGGGGCAGTTAGAAATGCTTTGGCAAATTTTTCTTCGTTTTGGGTAAGGGCATTTTCCACTTGTCTACGTTCTGAAATATCATGAACAATAGAATACAAATAAGTTGAATTATCAAAATTTATGGGACCTGCAAATACTTCTACATCCCGTACTTCTCCGGATGCCAGGCGATGTTTGAAAAAGAACTGTCTGCGTTTATCAGTTATTGCTTTCTGCATCTCAACCCTTAGATCATCAGGCGATAGGGTATTTATTTCAGCAATATTCTTCTTTTGTATTTCTGCTCGTGTCCAACCATAAAAATCACATGCAGCTGGATTTGCATCGCGGATTTTACCGGTTTCGGGGTTAATCAGAAGCATAACTGAATGATTATCCTCAAAGAAACGTTCATATCTCGATTCTTCCTGACGAAAATTTTCGTTTTCTTGTAATGCAAGGGCAAGATTCGAATTCAGTTTTATGTTTTCTTCTTTCATAAATAATAATTCCTTTAAAAGCTCTTCATTATTTTTGTCCTGGTAATTCATGTGTTGGTAATGGTAGAAATATTTTTGTATTATTATTCAAAATCTGCAAATATACGTAAATTGAATTTTAAGATTGCAATTATTTTTGATTAAAATACTGTATCCTTCTTGTAGTGTAACTTTAATTAGCTAATACCGCCCGCTTTTTAGGTTAATTTTTTATTTTGTCAAATTTTTTCTTACTCTTTAGTAATAAATACAGCTTTGTGTCTTTAATTTGATTATAATTTACACGTCGTTAAATAATGATTTGAATTATTGTCAAGATACATGTTTTAACTATGCATAAAATGTTAACCACCCCGCTTTTAATTTTATTTAAAAAGATAATTAATTGACTTATCTAAGGCAATATCAGCAGTAAAAAAATGCATCATATCCTATAAATTCAACACCAATAGATTAATTAATATTATCGCAAAATCCAGTAAACAGGCAGTTGTGTTGAATTATTAATGTGTATTACTAAAGAAATTATCCAATGATTATAAATTGGAGTTATTATCCAAAAATAATACTTTGATACTTTTTCCGATTGCTGATTCTGACTGAAAAAAGACAAAAGTTTATCTATACCAATCGCCGGTAACTTTTAAAAACTCAACTATTTTTTCTTCCATAAAAGCGTTCCTTAGTTGTAGTTGCTGATATACGTATTGAACTTCCAATAAGTTTCTGATACGCAAGCTCACCTCAATCAAATCGAACGGTTTAGAGAGAAAATCTTTGGCACCTTCAGACAATGCTTTAAGTTTTGTTTCCGGGCTTATATCAGCTGTTAGAACCAAAATTGACCTGTAATAGTCGGGATGTAATGATTCTTCCTGGTATGATTTCAATAATTTCATAATATCAAAACCGGTAAGATTTGGCATTAATAAATCAAGTAAAATCAAATCCGGCTCATTTTTCTTGACAATATCCATAACAAGTTTTGAATCAGTGGTTGTTTCGACATTTGTATATTCCTCCATTTCAAGAAGTTGTTGTAAAACATCGATATTTGACTGTAAATCATCTACAATCAAAATTTTTGCATTTTTCAAATCTTTATCAATCATAATATAAAATTTTGAGGGGGTTTCACATAAAAAAATAACAAAATAATAACTTAATTTTTATTCACAAAACAATAATTTTAAACAAAGATATATAATAGTTTTTTATATAAACAAGAAAAAACACAAAATAATTCAATATTCTACAAAATACTGTATATCTGTAATTTATACCTATTTTTAACTTCTTTTTTGCTCTATCTAAATGTATTTTATACTACTTTTATTAACCTATATTTGTTAGTTAATCGAGGCATAAAAGGATCATTTATTTTACTGATTCAACATAAACTAGCCTTATTTATTCCAATCGTCTTTATCTTCTAAAATCTCCAAAATTTTTTCTTTTATATATAAGTTCCTCATCTGTAATTGCTGATTTACATATTGAACTTCCAGTAAGTTTTTAACGCGCAAACTCACCTCGATTAAGTCGAACGGTTTGGAAAGAAAATCTTTTGCTCCTTCAGACAATGCTTTAAGCTTAGTTTCGGAAGATACATCAGCTGTAAGGACTAAGATAGTCCTGTAATAGTCAGGATTCCGGGACTTTTCCTGATATGATTTCAACAATTTCATTATATCAAAGCCGGTAAGATTTGGCATTGACAGGTCAAGTAAAATTAAATCCGGCTCAAAATTTGCAACTATTTCCATAACAGATGTTGATTCTGTTGTAGTTTCGACATATGTATATCCTTCCATTTCAAGAAGTTGCTGTAGAATATCAATATTTGCCTGCAAATCGTCAACAATCAGGATTTTTGCATTTTTCAAATCTTTATTAATCATATTATATCCGTTTTGGTGGTTGATATTAAAACAATAAAAAATATGTAAGGTTTTTGTATTGTCAACTACTTTAATCAAATATATTCATCAACTGTACTTAATAATTCTACGACATCCAATGGTTTGGTCAAATACTTATTAGCACCGGCATTCATTAACTCGGTAATTCGATGCTGCATTCCATCTGCACTGATTATAACCACCGGAATATCTTTTGTTTGTTGATTTTCTAAAAGCTGCCTGAGAACTTCACTACCATCGATATCGGGCAAATTTAAATCGAGCAGAATTAAATCCGGTTTGTTTTCAATAGCCCGTTTAACGGTTTGCTTTCCATACATAAAGGTTATCAGTCGAATTAAAGGTCGTTGAGTTGAAAAAATTTGTTCTACCAGTTCAATGTTAGACAGATTGTCCTCGATGTATAAAATAGTGCCTTGTTTTTCGGTCATATCCGGGTTCGGCTCGATCAAAATATCAGAACTTTCAATTTTACTGCTTTGCTCCGCCTGAGGCAGTTCAATCCAGAACGTACTTCCTTTGCCAAAAACACTTTCAACACCACAAGTTCCACCCATAGCTTCAGTCAGTTTCTTTACAACAGCCAAACCCAGACCTGTTCCTTCTATTTCACTCATTTCAGACCCGATTCGTTCGAAAGGCATGAATAATTTGTGGATATATTCCTGTTTAATTCCAATACCATTGTCAGTTATCGAAATGCGGATAATTGGTGAATCATTGTTTTTATCCGTTTTTATTTCCGTATTTATTTTCACAGTCCCACCAACTTTGTTATACTTTATAGCATTACTCAGCAAATTCAGCATTATTTGTTTAAAACTCTGACTGTCGGTATTCACAAACAGATTATTAACAGGTGAGTCTATAAGATTGAATCTGATTTGATGGCTTACGGCCATTGGGTTCATGATATCCATCATTTCATGGAACACATCATTTAACTGAACGGGTTCAAGCTTGATAGATATTCGACCCGCTTCAATACGCGAAATATCTAATACCTGGTTTATTAAATCAAGAAGATGTTTCCCGCTTTGTAAAATATGATTAACGCCGTTCCTCTGACCTGTATTAAGTTCTCCCATTGCCAGCAATTGTGCAAAACCAAGAACAGAATTCATTGGTGTTCTAAGTTCGTGACTCATGCGTGAAAGAAACTCACTTTTTGCAAGATTAACTTTTTCAGCTTCCTGTTGAGCTATTTGTATTGCTTCTTCCGCATGCTTTCTATCAGTAATATCTATAGCCAACGTCAACAAACACTTTCGGTCTGAAACATATATAATATCGGCTGACATCAGAACTGTCTTTATACTTCCGTCTTTAATTTTTTCCAATACTTCAATATCACGAACCGCAATTTTGTCGTTCAGATTTTGTTGTATTTTAGATCTGAAATTCGAATCAACAAATAATCCCAACTTTTTATTTGTCAATCCTATTATTTCCTCACGAGTATATCCTGTTGCATCAAGGAAGGCGGTATTAACATCAATATAATTTCCATTATCAAAGTCTGAAATAGCCATCATTGCAGAACTGGAATGAAATGCTGTGGCAAATTTCTGTTCTGATTTTTTCCGTTCGTCAACTTCTCTGATTAATTTTGAGTTTGCATCGGCAAGTTCGGAAGTTCTCTCGAGAATTTTTTTCTCCAGATTCTGATTCAAATCACGAATTTGCTGTTCATCTATTTTTAGTTGAGAAATATCCTCTTTAATGGCGAGATAATTCTTTACAATTCCGTTTTCATTTAGAACCGGAGTTATAGTGGCTGATTCCCAATAAAGTTCACCGTTCTTTCTTTTGTTGTGGAATGTTCCCTGCCAGACACTTCCTGAGGTTATCGTTTTCCAAAGCTCTTCATACTCTTCATCAGCTGTTTCACCCGATTTTAAAACCCGTGGATTTTTCCCTATCATTTCTTCAATGTTGTAGCCGGTAGTTTCACATGCCTTTGGATTTGCATACTCAATATTCCCAACAAGATCGGTAATAACTATGCTAACAGGACTTTGCTCAACAGCCTGCGATAATCTATTGATCAGGTTATCTTTTTGCTTTAGTTCGGTAATGTCAATAATAGTGGCAGATACAAATTTAGCCACATTCTTGTCATCAAAAATAACCTTCGCACTCATTAAGGTTGGGAAGATAGTGCCATCTTTTCGTGCAAGGTATAAATCTTCTGAAGCAAATCCACCCTGAATACTAATAAGATTTGCAATTTTCAAAAACCTTTGCATATGTTCTTCCGGTATAACTTCTTTAAAGTTTTTACCTTCCAATTCACCTGCTTCCCAACCAAGCATAGTTGCCCAACAATCGTTTACATATAAAAACGTTCCATCTAAGGTGGAGATAAACGTACCATAATTAGCCCTATCGGAAATTGTACGGAACTTTATTAATTCTTCTTCAGCTTGTTTTTTCTCGGTTATATCCCAGTTAGTTCCAATCATTCGAATAGGATAACCGTCATCATCCCGTTGAACTACAGCCATTGCTCTAATACTGTGTATTGAACCATCCGGCCAAACCACCCGAAATTCTGTATCAAAATCTTTTTCCCCACTGATAGCCATTTGTGTTTCGGCATCGCCTCGCGCCACATCCTCTGGATGAAGTCCGGACTTCCAGGCTTCGTAAGCACCACTAAAGTCCTCTCTTTGAATACCATAAAGTGCAAACATCTGATCGTCCCACAACAGAAAACCATTCACTAAATCAAAGTCCCATACGCCCACGCCACCGGCCTGAGTAGCCAACGAAAGGCGGGTAGATGCCTGTTTTACTTCTTCTTCCGCTTTTATTTTATCGGTAAAATCTGCATCTATCCCTCTATAGCCAATTAACTCATTCGATTCATTGAGCATTGGAATTCCGTTGGTCAACAAAAGAACTTCGGTAGAATCAGGTTTTATAACCTTATTGACCAAATTTTCTATATTCTCCTTTCGGCTAAATATCTCGAAAGATGTCTTTTTAAGCATTTCCCGACTTTCAATCGGTGTTATATCATAAAAATGCAACTTACCAATCAGCTCTTCCGGTTTATATCCATAGATATCCTCAGCCATCGGACTTACATAGGTATATAATCCCTCAGCATTAACTTCCCAAACAACTTCCTGGCTTTGAGCCACTACCTGATAAAAGCGTTCATTGCTGTTTTTTAATGCCTGTTCTGCTTTTTTGCGTTCGGTGATGTCGGTTAAGGAGGTAGCCCGTACATTTCTGCCTTTATAGTGCATCATCCGGCCACGTAAAATGCAGGGGAATGTACTGCCATCTTTGCGCAATGCCGTCGCTTCGTAGGGTTCTTCTGATCCTGACATCATATTATTCATTACCATTTCACGGTCTTCTGGAATAATCCAGTCAGTTCCGTAACGGGTTAGAGCTTCTTCGGTTGTGTAACCAAACATCAACTCGGCTGTCTGGTTTTGTTCTATACAAAGTCCTTTTTCTGACATAAAAATGGCTTCAAACGATGCTTCAGATAATCCTCTGTATCTTTCTCTTCCCTCTTCAAGTTCGGCTTCAAAGTGTTTACGCTCGGTTATGTCACGGAATAGTCCTTCTGTTCCAATTCTTTCACCTTTCTGATTGTAAATTATTCTAAAATTACCTAATGTCCATAAATCATTGTCTTGTTTTGTTTTACCTAAAAGTTCATAATTATAGACCTTTTCTTTTGCCTTTAATTCTTTCATTAAATCTGCTCTTTCTTCAGATTTTTTAAATAAATTTAAAGTGAGCATTCCAAGCATTTCATCAGGCGAATTATAATTAAACATTTTTGCCATAGCATTATTTGCTAATGTTATAACACCATCCACATCAGCCTGTAAAAGCCCATCTTCCATATATTCGAATAGATTTCTATATTTTTCTTCGCTTTCGCGCAATTGATCTTCGAATTGCTTGCGCTCTGTGATATCGTGAGCAACACCAATCAGTCCTATTATATTTCCCTGTCCGTCATAAAGGGGTGCTTTAGTAGTTAAAAACGTATGTGGTATACCGCCTGCATCTATAATCTCATCTTCAAAAGTATCATTAATACCCTGTTTAATAATGCGCTTATCTTTAGCTATTAATTTTCTTGCGGATTCCTTGTCAGATATAATTTCGGCATCTGATAGCCCTATCATTTGTTCCTGATTTTTTCCCAGCAGCTTACAACCGGCGGTATTAATGTAAACAAAACGGCATTCACTATCCTTAACAAAAATAACATTATCAGTTGTATCCATTATTGACCGAAGTAAAGATTCGCTTTGTACTAATGCTTTTTCGGCCTGCTTGCGCTCGGTGATGTCGCGTTCGATAAACAAAATACTTTCCGGTTTCCCTTCTGCATCCTTCAAAACAGTAGAATTCATATCCACGTAAAACCGTTTGTCATCCTTTTTGACACCAAGGTATTCGGTAAGTCTTTGGCTCTTTTCACCCGCCAGTAGTTTTTTGATGTTTACCTGCAACAATTCATGGTTTGATGAATCGATAAAATCAAAAATAGATTTTCCAATATACTCATTTTTTTGTTCGACAGTATATCCATACATTTCTGCCAGTTTATCGGACATCAGTTGTAGTTTTCCATCCAGCGAGGCGATTCCAATACCATCAGGCGAAGCAGAAATGATAGCTTCCCATTTGTTGTTGCTTAGCTGCAGGGCTTCTTCCGATTTTTTTATTTGTGATATATCTTTTACAACGCCAAATAAGGCAGGTTCTCCATTCCACATACCGGGATAAACCCGGCTTTCAACATGAATTTCAACACCGCTTTTTGAGAGAACGGGTACCGGACAATAATCTTTTGTCCCGGCAAGCATTTCGGCAACTATCCTGCCGGCCTCTTCGCGCCTCGCTTCAGGATGTACCATCAGTACCGATTGTCCCATTAACTCTTCTTTTGAGAATTCTAATCGCCTGATAACGGTTTCGTTCACATCGATTATGTTTCCATTACAATCGAGCACAAAGAGTAAATCGGCAATAGAGTTGAAAAGTGTTCGGAAATTTTGTTCACTGACTTTTAATTCATTCTCTGTTTGCTTACGTATAGTAATATCCTCGATAATTCCTACTCCACCTAAAATATGTCCATCTCCAACAATCATAGGTCCAAAAAAACAGCTGATAGGAGTAGTTTTATTTGCTGTTGTGGAAGAATACACATCTTCAAATACTCCCGGACTACCTTCCAGAGCATTCTGAACAAGTCTGAATACGTTTTTATCGGGCAGGTTGAGCATATTAAGACCCACGAGCTTTTCGCGTGAAGATCCGATAATTTTGACGAAATTATCATTGCAGGCAGTAATAACACCTTTTTCGTCAAATGATATAATACCCAGCGGCGAAAACTCGAAAATCAAACGGTATTTTTCTTCGCTCTCATTCAGTTTTTCCTCTGCCTGCTTGCGCTCTTCTATTAATCTGATAAGCGATTCAAACAATTCACTACTGTCAGATTCGTCAGATTCAGGTTCTGCATGGTGGTTCTGATCTGTAGAACCAAGCGCAGTTAAAGCTACTTTAATTTTACCGATGGTTTTCCGTTGATTTTCTGCATCAAGCTTTTGCTTCTGATAAGCATCCCTGAGCTCCTGGGAACTGATTTCTATTGAATTTTGAATTAATTGATTATCTCCATCAAAGTCATTATAAGTATCGTTGATATCCATCAAAATACCCTTTAGCTCTTCCGGTAAATTGTCAGTAGATCCGAAATGTCTTTTAATCTGACGTGTCAGCAGTTTGTTCAATTTCTGTTCCATCGTGATAGGTTTTATACTTCTTTAAAAACTGTAATTGTCATGGTTTGATTATGAAGCTCGCAATGATTTTCGAAAGGTTTGATGGGTGATATTTCACCATAAGAGTAAAAGCCTGCCATGCTGGCATTGTTTCCTAACACTTCACGCACCATTTCAAGTTCTTCTTCCACACGTTGCTTCAACACCAGTTTTCGCCCCACGCAACTGATGAGAATTGCAAGATCAGGATTAGAGTTTTTCAGACTTATTTTCGACATTTCTGCAGCTCCCTGAGCACCATCTATGAGTCGGTCGTTGTTGGCTTTCATGAGCCGTACATATTCACCCTGTGGAATATCTCCTGCAAAAACCATACTTCCATCCGTTTCGTTTACAGCTAAAACTGTTCGAACTAGCGAAGTCTCAGTGCCTTTAATGATCAAACTCAATGGAAAAAGAAGTGCCGAGGCCGGAAGATTGGCAACATGATCGCCAAGATATTTTTTGTATAATTCAAGTGCCGGTTGACCATCAAGTTCATACAGAATATTTCCAACTGATTTGGTCACTTCGCGGTCAACACCAAATGAGTCCCAACCGCCCATAGATCCATATCCTACTTGAAGATGTTCGCCATAAAATCCAATTGCCAATACCCGGTTTGTTTCGCCGGCCTGATTGTAAACAACCACAGTTTCATTAAAATTGGCCTGATCACCCGCCAGACCACCAGTAATCGAAATACGGTCATGAAGTTTGCTATTCAACCCCTTGGTAAGCTCACTCCCGTTGATATTTAAACCTTCGGAAAGAATCAGCATGTGAACCAAACCTTTTTTATCGAGCGTTGCAGCAAGTTTCTCTCCCACCATAAAGCTATCTTCCATCGAATTTACATATTCTCCGGCAATTTCAATGGTGGTTTTCTCAAAACATACCGCCGTACACACGATGTTTTGATCAAATACCTCTACATCACAAATTTCGCCCGAAGTAGAACAACCAACAATTTGTGCTTTAGGATATTCAGTCTTCAGATAATCAACATATTGCTGTTCTTTTAGCAAGTCCTTATTGCCAAATACAAAAACCAATTGAGCACAACCGCCCAAATTATTTTCACTCTTTTTCACCCAGCCTTTTGCACTGGAATAAATGCTTTGTTCTGTTTTCATACGTTGGATTTTAATTAAATTGTGAATTTTAAAACTATTAGAGTTTATATATAAGTTCAATGGTTAGTTAAGGAATTTATTTAAACGCAAAGTACGCGAAGCTATATTTTACTTTTTATAGTGTTATCAAATATCGGCAAAGTCCGCAAAGTGAAAAACCTGAAAGTTTTTCTTAACGGCTTTGCAACTTAGCATTCTTTGCACCTGTCTGCCGATAGGCAGGATCAACAGAAATTAAATAAATAAATATCAAACTTATTTTCTCTATTGTTTAATGATTTTCTGAATGTAATGTTTTTTTTCGAGGCGATATTTAGGGGCGTAGCCCGGAAATCTTGGTAGCTCAAAAAATGATACAAACAAAGGGGCTTTAGCCCTGACATCTTAAACAATAGATTTCAGGGCTACGCCCCTCAATTCCTATTTTATATTTATTTCTATGAAGATTTCAGGGCTATGCCCTTCTTTTTCATATTTATACATTTAATACTACTCTGTATACTATGCGGATAATCATTTATATTAACTCATCTATAGTGCTTAAAAACTCTCTTATTTCCAGTGGTTTAGTCAGATATTTTTTCGCTCCGGCTTTCAACAATTTGTCAATCTGTTGTTGCATGCCATCGGCACTGATAATTACCACGGGAATATCTTTGGTTTTTGGATTATCTAATATCTGATTGAGGACTTCAAATCCATTGATATCAGGCAAATTCAAATCGAGCAAAATTATTGAAGGTTTGAATTCAATGGCCAGTTTCACGGTTTGTTTTCCATATATATTGGTTATCAGGCGAATTAATGGTCGTTGACTCGATAAAACCTCTTCAACAAGTTCAATGTTGGGAATATTGTCTTCAATGTATAATACAGTTGCTTGCTTTTCTTTCAACTTCGGATTCGTATCGGTCAAATTATCCAACATTTCTACTATGTTATATTCATTGGCTTGTGGCAGTTCAATCCAGAATGTACTTCCTTTGCCAAAATCACTTTCAACACCACAAATTCCGTCCATGGCTTCTGTCAGTTTTTTCACCACAGCCAGACCAAGTCCTGTACCTTCAATATCGCTTTTTTCAGACCCGATTCGTTCAAAAGGCGTGAATAATTTTGGGATATCAATCGATTTAATACCAACACCACTATCAGCTATTGAAATGCGGATAACTAATGTTTCATTATTTGTGCCTGATTTTAGTTCCGTTTTAATTTTTACACTACCTTTTTCCTTGTTATATTTTATGGCATTATTCATAAGGTTCAACAAAATTTGCTTTAAACTTTGTCGGTCAGCATTCACAAACAGTTTATTTACAGGCGAATCTATAAGTTCGAAATGTATTTTATTTCCGGCAGCTAATGGTTTTATAAGATCAAGCATTTCATTCAATACTGCGTTTAATTGTACAGGTTCTATCGAAATATTTAACCGGCCTGATTCAATTCGTGAAATGTCCAATACCTGATTTATTAATTGAAGTAAATGAGCTCCACTCTGCTTAATGTGAGTTATTCCTTTTTTCTGATTCAGATTAAGTTCACCCATTTCCATCAATTGAGCAAAACCGAGAATGGAATTCAGTGGCGTTCTTAGCTCGTGACTCATACTTGATAAGAATTCGCTCTTAGCCTTGTTAGCTCTGTCGGCTTCAATACGGGCAATCCTGAGTTCTTCTTCAGCAATTTTGCGGTCGGTAATATTTACAAACAAAGAAAGTAAGCATAGTTTATCGCCCAAATAAATTTGCTCAGCCGAGAATAAACCGGTGATTTTTTCTCCTGATTTTTTATTTACTATTATTTCAAAATCAATAACTTTTGAATTATGCTTCAAGGCATTATAAATACTTTCTCTGATATCCGGACTATCAAAAAGGTTCAGTTCTATTGAGGTTTTTCCTATTATTTCATCCCTTGAATATCCCATTGTTGATACGTATGTATCATTGATATCAATAAAAATACCGTCATCAGCACTATTAATAGCCATTGCTGCTGAGTTTGATTGAAATGCTTTCGAGAACTTTTCTTCCGACATCTGTATTTTCGACATATCTTTACTTACACCAAAAATTACAGGTTGACCATCCCAGAATCCTGCTTTAACTTTTGTTTCTACAGGTATCCGGATTCCTGATTTAGAAATAAGTGGTACAGCGCAAAAATCGGCAGTACCGGCAAGCATTTCACCAACTATCCGACCTGCTTCTTCGCGCCGTTCGGTCGGATGAACTAATAAAACTGATTTCTCAACTAATTCTTCCTTGCTGTATTCGAGGCGTTTAGTGACTGTTTCGTTTATATGAATTATATTTCCCTGTTCGTCAAGCACAAAAAGAAAATCGTCGATGGTATTAAAAAATGTCTCGAAATTTTGTTTGGTTTGTGAAACTAACTTTTCAGCTTGCTTTCTGTCGGTAATATCCAGCAAAATTCCTCCAAGCAAAGGTTCTTTCCCAAATCGTGGAATTGCAAATTTCTGTGTTTGGTAATCGTGCAATTTCCCATCCAGATTTATAAAACTTTCTTCGATAATTTGATAACCGGCTTCCAGTGTCTTTTTATCATCTGACAGTATTCTTTTAGCTGTTTCAGGGTCGAAAGTATCAAATAACGATTTGTTCATCCACTGCGAAACACCTAAACCAGTATCCATGGAATTATTGGCATAAATCATTTTGCTATCATTATCTTTTATAAAAACAAGAGCAGGCAGATAATCCATAAACAAAGAGAATCGTTGTTCACTTTCAAGCAGTGCAGTTTCAGCTTGTTTTCGCTCAGAAATATCGGTTAATGAAGTAACCCGTACATTTCTGCCTTTATAAAACATCATTCGTCCCATCAAAATACAGGGGAATGTGGTTCCATCTTTTCGTAAGGCGGTAGCTTCATAAGGTTTTTCAGTCCCCGATAGCATATTATTCATCACCATTTCTCTATCTTCAGGTACAATCCAATCAGTACCGTATCTGGTCAACGCTTCTTCGGTTGTATATCCAAACATCTTTTCTGCAGCAAGGTTTTGCTCTATACAAACTCCTTTTTCAGAAAAGAAAATAGACTCAAAAGATGCTTCTGATAAGCCACGATATTTTTCCCTGCTTTCTTCTATATTAGCTTCCGCTTTTTTTCGCTTCGTGATATCCTGCAAGGTGCCATAGGTAGCAATAATTTCATCCTTATCATTTAATCCCAAACGTGCAAAAACGTCAATCCACCGGAAGCCACCATCTTTTGTCAGATACCGGATTTCATGACGACAATATTCTTCTTTCCGTAAAATAAGAGGTTCAAATATTTCCGTAATTAGTTGTCTGTCTTCAGGATGAATATAATCCAGAAAAAGTTTTCCAATTGATTCATCGACCGTAAATCCGGTAATTTTTTCCCATGCCGGATTAAGGAACAACCACAATCCTTCCGTATCGGTCTGGAAAATTACTTCGTTAATACTTTCAACAACAGATTTATATTTTTGCTCACTTTCAAATAACAGTTTGGTTCTTTCTTTTATTTTAAACTCCAGATTTGAGTTTAAATCAAGTAATTCGTTTTCAATTTGTTTTCGATGTGTTATATTTTCTTCAACCGAAACATAATGCGTTATTTTACCTTTCGAATCAAATATGGCTGAAATAATCGCTCCTGCCCAATATGATTCACCATTTTTCTTTTTGTTATGAAACTCACCATGCCATTCGTTACCCAAACTGATCGTTTTCCAGAGTTTCCGGTAATCTTCCTTCGATTTTTCACCTGAACTTAATATTCTCGGATTCTGACCATAGAGTTCATCCCTGCTATATCCCGTAACTTTTGTAAAGGCAGGATTTACATATTCAATATTGCCTGCCAAATTAGTAATTATAGTCATTACCGGACTTTGCTCAACGGCCTGAGAAATCTTTTTTAACTCAATTTCCGCCAGTTTTTTCCCGGTAATATCTCTGTATTTCCATAAATGACCACTGTATCTGTCATGAAGGTAGGTTGGAATATAATCGCGCTCGAAATACCGTCCATCGACCAATTCAAGTTCGTCATTAAATACTGCCTTTTTATTGGCAAGTATCTGATGGATATCCGCTACAAACTTGTCGGGATTTTTAAACAGGATTTTACTTTGTTCTGCTGAATCGGAGCAATCAGCTCCAACCATTGCATCAGGCGGAACAGGAATGCCAAACATATCGCAAAACAACTGATTGGTTAATTCTATTTGACGGGCTGCATTTTCAAGTAAAATCCCTTCCTTCAGGTTGATAATCAGATTGGTGAGAATAGCAGATTTTTGAATTAATGTTTCTTCAGCTTGCTTACGGTCCGAAATATCGATGACATTTGTTGAAACAAATTCCGGTTTATTGTTTTTATCCAGAATAACTTTTGCAGTCATTAAGGTTGGAAATATGGAACCATCCTTTCGAGTGTGATCAACTTCTTCGTAAGTAAAACCCCCATTCGTTCTCAGAATATCTAATATCTCAGCAACTCGTTGTGATTGATCCTGGTTATGAACAACATTAATACTTTTTCCTAACAGTTCATTTTCTTCCCAACCCATCATATTTGAAAATGCATTGTTTACATACAGAAAATTACCATCCAAAGAAGTAATTGCGGCACCATAATAAGCCTGATCGGCTATAGTATGAAACTTTGCAAGCTCTTCCTCTGCAATTAATTTATCAGTAATATCTGCAGAAATTCCTCTGAAACCAAGCCATTCACCTTTTTCATTGCTTAATTTTATCCCATTGGACGACAAAATCCTTTCAGCACCATCTTTCTTCTCAATAGTTGAAATAAAATTATAATATATATCATTCTGTTGAAAAAATTCTATTGCACGTTTCTTAAGAATATCACGTTGATCAACCTTTAAAAAATCATAATAAAACATTTTGCCGATCATTTCTTCAGGTGAATACCCATATATTTCTGAAGCTATCGGGCTAATGTATGTATATAATCCTTCTGTATTTAATTCCCAAACTACTTCATGACTTTGAGCCACAACCTGACTGAATCGTTCTTCGCTATGTTCAAGACTTTTAGTAGTTTGCATTCGTTCGGTTGCATCAATAACAAATACTGAAACACCCGAAATTTCACCCAAACTGTTTTTGACGGGACTATAATAATTTTCGTAATAAGTTCTGTATAATACATCATCGCCATATTCCTCAGTCAGCACAAAATTTTCTCCGTTAAAAACCCTGTCAAAATTATGTTTAGCCTTGTTTCTGTCTTCCAAGACTGAAATCATATTCAGCATATTCGTTCCAACCTGAATATCAATGCCCCAAATATGTTTCATAGTTTGGGCATGGTATTTAGTAAATGCTGTATAACAATAGTTTGTATCAAGCGAAAAGACAATGATATTTACCGGGCTTTCAAAAATGGAATTGAGTAATAATAAATCCTTTCGGTATTTCTCTTCATTTTGCCTTATTTTGTCTTCTACCAGTTTCCGTTCCGATATATCGCGCATGCTCCCGGTAAACTTCAACGGATTTCCTTCTGCATCTTTGATAATAGTCGTTGAAATTGCAACCGGAACAACTGACCCATCTTTGTTTAGCAGCATTAACTCATAATCAATCACTTTGCCCAGCGACAATAATTGGGAATATAATTTGGCACGTGCTTCGGGATCAGCATATATACCCACCATGGATTTTCCTATCAATTCATCACGGGTAAGTTGTCCTCTGGAAATAGTTTCAATCGATGGGCTGACATCGAGTAAGATTCCATCGGGAGTTGCTTCATAATATGCATCCTGAACCGTTTCGAATATATTCCGGTATCTTTCTTCGTTTAATCTTAGTTTTTCTTCTGCATGTTTTATATCTGATATATCATGAATAATGGAATACAAATAAGTTACATTATCGAATATTATCGGACCAGAATATACTTCTACATCTCTTACTTCCGCATTTGCCAACCGATGTTTGAAAAAAAATTGTCTTCCTTTATCTGAAATTGAATTTTGCATTTCAGCCTTTATTTCTTGCATCGACAGCGTATTTATGTCAGCAATGTTCATTTTTTGCATCTCTGCTTGTGTCCAGCCATAAAACTGGCAGGCTGCAGGATTTGCATCTTTGATTTCACCTGTATCAGGGTTTATCAAAAGCATAGTTGAATGATTGTCTTCAAAGAAACGTTCATACCTCAGTTCGCTCTGATGGATATTTTCAGTTTCGTTGTAAGCTGCATTTGGAGCAGACTTTAGTCTTTCATTTTCTGCTTTCAGCAGCAATAGTTCTTTTAAAAGCTCGTCTTTCGTTTTTTCTTGATAGTCCATAATATTAAAAAAATGCAATATATAAGATCAATTCGTTAATAGCACTGATCATCTTTCTTATTTCCTGTTGATCAATTATTTACACATAAAAAAGTAGAATAATTATACACATCAATCGTTTTTAACTTCAAAAAACTCAATATTTTAATTATTAAATATTGATTTTTTAGCAAAGATATAGAATTGTTTTTCATAAAAAAAGAAAAAACAAAAAAATATTCAATATTCTACAAAATACTGAATATCTGCACTTTATACTATTTTTTTAACTTCATTTATACGACTTTCACTAAAGTTTATATACTACATCGTTAACTTTTATTTATTAGTTAATACTCAAAATAAAGGACATTTTAGTTGTTGTGAGAATTTTTGATATATAATTATGCTAACTGTTTATTTCCTTAAAAACAGGGTTTTAGCATTGTTTCAAGTTATTTTATTCCTAAGTACCAAAAGGTAGTTTAAGAGTGGTTTCGAAATGACTAACTTATATAAACTCTAATCCGCTATTAAATCCTTTCAATCACTTAAGCAGTTCAAATATATTCATCGATCGTTCTTAAAAACTCTCCTACATCCAGCGGTTTGGTCAAATATTTTTTGGCACCGGCTTCCATTAATTTATTAATCTGATTCCGCATTCCATCTGCACTGAGTATTACCACGGGAATATCTTTAGTATCTTTGTTATTTAAAATTAGATTGAGTACTTCAAATCCATTAATATCGGGCAAATTCAAATCGAGTAGAATTAATTCCGGTTTGTTTTTGATAGCAAGTTTTAAGGTTAACTTACCATGTATATTGGTTATCAGGCGTATTAAAGGTCGTTGGGATGAAAGAATTTGTTCCACCAGTTCAATGTTGGGAATATTGTCTTCAATATATAAAACTGTTCCTTTTTTACTGGTCACATCCTGAATAGGTTCGATATAGATTTCAGAACTTTCGACAACGCTATATTGCTCTTCCTGAGGCAGTTCAATCCAGAACGCACTTCCTTTGCCATAAACACTTTCAACGCCACAAATTCCATTCATGGCTTCTGTCAGTTTTTTTACAACAGCCAAACCAAGACCTGTTCCTTCAATTTCGCTTATTTCATACCCAATTCGTTCGAAGGGCATGAATAATTTGGCGATATCCTGAGGTTTAATACCCACACCATTATCAGCTATTGTAATGCGGATAATTGACGAATCATTCTTTTTATCCTTTTTTATCTCCGTTTTGATTTCTACTATACCTCCAACATTGTTATACTTTATTGCATTGCTCAGTAAGTTCAACATTATCTGTTTGAAACTCTGACGATCGGCATTCACAAAGAGTTTATCAATGGGCGATTCTGTAATTTTGAATCTGATTTTATACTCTGAAGCCAAGGGATTCAGAATGTCAATCATTTCATCAAAAATACCGAATAATTCAACGGGTTCAAATGTAATGGATAACCGACCGGATTCGATTCGCGAAATGTCCAACACCTGATTTATTAATTCAAGCAAATGAGCGCCGCTGTGTCTTATGTGTTTTACGCTATTCTTCTGTCTTATATTAAGTTCGGTCATTTCAAGCAATTGAGCAAATCCGAGAATCGAATTCATTGGTGTACGCAACTCGTGACTCATACGTGAAAGAAATTCACTTTTAGCCACATTCGCTTTTTCGGCTTCAATGCGGGCATTTTGAAGTTCTTCTTCAATAATTTTAAGGTCAGTAATATCATGTATAACACTTAAAAGACACCTTCTATCGCCAATATATATCAAATCGGCTGACACAGATCCAATTACTTTACTGCCAGATTTTATATATATATTAACCTCAAGATCACGAACAGGATTACCAGACAGAATATCAGTAATTATTTTGCTTCTTATATCATGATCTTTAAAGATTCCTATTTCATTATATGTTTTACCCTTGATTTCCTCTCTGGTAAATTCCAGAGTATCGAGCCAGGTATTGTTAACATCGAGGTATAGTCCGGTCTTCATATCTGAAATAGCCATCATAGCAGAGCTTGAATGGAAAGCTACTTCAAATTTTCTTTCTGAATTTACTCTTTCTTCTGCTTCAAGTATTAATTTTGAATTTGCAGTGGCAAGTTCAGTGGTTCTTTCATTAATTCTCTTTTCCAGATTCAGATTTAAATCCTTAATTTGCTGCTCGTCATTTTTTTGTTGGGAAATATCCTCCTTTATGGCGATATAATTCATTACAATTCCATTTTCATCTTGTATCGGACTAATAGCGGCTATTTCCCAATAAAATTCACCGTTCTTTTTTTTGTTGTGGAATGTTCCATGCCAGATTTTTCCGGAGCTTATGGTTTTCCATAGCCCTTCATATTCTTCTTGTGGTGTTTCGCCCGATTTCAGAACACGTGGATTTTGCCCTATCAGTTCTTCAAAGCTGTAGCCGGTTGATTCAGAAGCCTTTGGATTTGCATATTCAATATTCCCATCAAGATCGGTAATAACTATGCTAACCGGACTTTGCTCAACAGCTTGGGATAACTTATTGATCTGATTATCTTTTTGTTTGTGTTCGGTGATATCATCTAAAACTCCAACCAGAAATTTGTTACCATCGGGATCGATAAATACGGTTTTTCGGGTAACAAAAGTCCTGATTTTACCTGTTCCATCGGTAAGTTCTTCCTCATTAATACTTTCTTTACCTGTTTTAAATACTTCCATATCTTTTGCAAGGAATTCCTTCATTTGATTTTCGGTGTAATATTCATAACCGTTTGAACCAATAATTTTTTCAACAGGAAGGTTAAGGAGTGAAGAATATGCATCGTTCACCAAACAAAGATTATGATTAGCGTCTTTTACGAAAATAGGAGAAGCTACAGAGTTAATGATTTTATCCAGAAAATTCTTTGACGCTTGCAATTCCACTTCCGCATTCTTGCGTAATACTGCATATTGAATTGTCTTTCTAAGAATGATGCTGTTTAATTCCTGTTTTAAAATATAATCCTGAGCCCCTTCTTTAATAAGCGATAATGATAATTGCTCATCTTGCAATCCGCTGACTAAAACAACAGGAATATTCTCAGCAAATTTTACTACCTTATCGAAGGTTGCTTTTCCTGTGCTATCGGGTAAATTAAGGTCGAGCAGAATGAGAACAAAATTATTTTTAATGATTTGCTCGCATCCTTCTTTCAAGGTTTCAGCTACTTCAATCAGGTAATTATTAGTAGTGATTTCGTTTAGCATTTCTTTAATCAACCGACTATCGCCGGGATTATCCTCAATCAGTAGTATTGTTTGTTCTTCTGTATTTTTCATGATTTGCGAAGTTTATGCCGGTATTGTAAAATAAAAAATAGTTCCTTTGTTTACTGTTGATTCGAACCAAATAGTACCTCCATGCCGCTCTACTATGCGTTTGCAAACGGATAACCCTATACCTGTTCCGGGGTAATCTTTTACTGAATGTAAGCGCTGAAAAACGATAAAAATCCTGTCGTGATATTGTTTTTCAATTCCTATTCCATTATCGGCTACCGAAAACTGAAACATATTGTTCTGCTTTGTACACGAGATATGTATTTTGGGCAATTCTGTTTTCTTTTGAAACTTTATGGCATTTTCAATAAGATTTTGAAACAGGCTCAACATCTGCGATTCAACCGCTTTCACTACTGGCAAATCATCGATGGTTATTAAGGCTCTGTTCGAAGTTATCAATAGTTGCAGATTGGAAATAACCCGCCCTAAAGTGGATGAAGTGTCAACTTTTTCAAAAGGCTTTTCACTCTTACTTATCTTCGAATATTCAAGTAAATCAATGAGCTGTTTTTGCATACGAATTGCTCCATCCACCGCATAGTGAATATACTCGTTGGCATCCTGGTCTAATTTATCTTTGTATTTACGTTCGAGCAATTGGGTGTAGCTCGAAATCATGCGCAAAGGTTCCTGAAGGTCGTGGTTAGCCACATAAGCAAATTGTTCAAGGTCTTTGTTGGAGAGTTCAAGGCTATGCAATGTATTATTTAATTTTTCTTCCGCAAGCTTGCGTTCAGTAAAGTCAGCAATAAAGCCATACCAGTTTATAGTACCATCTTCCATTTTCTCGGGAGTAGATTTGGCAAACAACCATTTAATTGATTCGCCTGGTAATTGAGTTCTGTACTCTAAACTAAAATCTGTCAGATTTTTTGCTGAATTTTCAATTTCTACAATCAAATTCTCAATATCATCGGGATGTATAACTTTTACTATGGGTGAAAAGTCATCCATTACATCTTCGGGTGACAATCCATATATTCCTCTGATACCTTCTGAGGATATAGGAACACAAAAGCTTCCGTCAGTTCTTCTGGTAAGCTGATAAATCATTCCCGGTGTATTAGCAGAAAGTTTATTAAATTGATTATTCCATTTTTGCTTTGCCACCTCTAACTCCTTACGTTTTGAGATATCATTAAATATAACCGCAAACTGATTTTTCGCTGGACTGAAAGCTTTAATCTGATAATATCGATTCAATTGCTCTGAGTAATTTTCGAACTCCATGAGATTACCGGTTAAAGCTACATCACCGTATTTTTCAATCCAGAATTTTTCCGTTTCGGGCATAACGGTTAAGACCGTTTTCCCAATAATTTCTGATTTTTTTAATCCGGTCATCTGTTCAAATGTAGGATTTATATCCAGAAAACGATAATCAACAGGTTCGTTTTTTGAATTACAAATAATCTCATGAAGTGCAAAGCCTTCCTGCATTTGATAAAAAAGGGAGCTATATTTTTTTTCGCTTTCGATCAATTGATCTTCGAATTGCTTGCGTATTGTAATATCATGTATTATTTTAGAAATACCTGTAATTTTTCCTTCTACATCCTTTAATAGAGAAACAGTAAGCGAAACAGGAAATATTTCGCCGCTTTTTCTCATTCTTACAGTTTCGTAATGTTGAACTATTTCATCGTTCACTATTTTATCTACAATAATATTTTCATCGATAGTATTTTCCGGTGGGAATATCATCAAGATATTTTTCCCAATAGCTTCTTCGGCAGTGTAACCAAACATTTTTTCGGCTGCATTGTTCCAGCTTTTAATAGTTCCATCCAGCGATTTACTGATAATTGCGTCTTCCGTCGATTCTACGATGGAAGCCAAATACCGGGAAGATTCATACTGAATTGAAAGTTCTTTATTAGCAGCTATTAATTCGGCTGATCGTAGCTCTACTTTTTCTTCTAGCTCATTGTTTTTGGTCTCAATTTCGTGGCTATGTAATTCGATATCTTTGTAGGCACTTTTTAGTTCAGCAAGGGTAAGCAGAAACACTTGTTCATCAGCAATAACTTGTGTTTGTGTCTCTTTATTTAATAAAATATTAGCTTCGCTTAAAAAGGATTGTATCGGACTGGTAATGCTTCGCGTAAGGAACCACATTAAGTATATAACCAATATGCAGGAAACTAAAAGCAATATTGATGATATAAATTTTGAATCGGCTTCATACTTGATAACTTTTTTGAACGTGTTTTCGGCTTTGTTATCTGCAAAATCGGAGATTATAGTGAGGAAATAAACTAAGTTGTCGAATTTTACAATGATATTATTTTTAATTAGGCTTTCAATGCTGTCGCTGTGGGTATTTTTATTTTTTTTTAGCTGATAGAGTTTTTCGCAGGTATTTTTCCATCCAGTAAAGCTGGCCAACGTACTGTCGACTGTGGCTTTCTTGCCCAGGTATTTCAGTGAAACAATTTTGAAATTTTCCAGAATGATTTTATTATTCTTATCTATTTCAGTTCTCAGGCTGTTGAGTTGTTGGTCATTTTCTGTCAGTCTGATATTTCTGACAAGGTTTTGATTCAGAAAAATTTCGGTTTTAATTTCCCTTATAGCATTGCTCACGTGGTATGGATGCTCGTAAAGTAAACGTGTTTGCTCGCTGATGGTGTTCATTTGCATGGATAAGTAAATTGTTACCATCAACATGATGGAAAACACAATGGCAAATGCGATGCGAATCTTTGACTGAATATTAAATTTTATCATGTCTTGGTAATTTAACTAATGTGAGCCAAAAATCCTCAATTGATTTTACCACTTCAAAGAATTGATTCAGGTCAATTGGCTTAACTAAAAAGCAATTGGCATGTAGATTATACGCCTTTACAATATCCATTTCTGCTTTGGATATAGTAAGAATAATGACAGGTATGCTTTTCAGGTTTTCGTCGGCTTTAATTTCAGCCAGCACCTCCTGCCCGTTCTTTTTTGGCAGGTTAAGGTCGAGAATGATTAAGTCGGGGCGGGGGGCATTTTTATATTGATCTCTTTTGAAAAGAAAATCGGTTGCCTCAGCACCGTCATACACAATATGAAGGTTATTTCTCACCTTCCCATCTTTTAAAGCTTCCTGAGTGAGCCGTGCATCGCCCGGATTGTCTTCAATTAAAAGAATTTCTACAAATTTTAGATTCATCATGATCGTTTTCATTTTTAAGTTTATATTGATATTGTACTTTCGCTTGCGAGAGAATACTTGTTTGTTCGATAATAGTCAATTTGCATTTAACAATTATATTTCTTTTCTTTCCCCAACTTTACCAACAACTCGTCTACTTCCTTTTTAAGCTCAACCATTCTCATTTCTCTACCGGTAAAGTAAGAATTCAGTGCCTCCCATTGATGCGTTTTTTTGATTATTTCTTTAAGAAGTTTTTTTCGCTCTATGGCAAATTGAATAGTCTTATAAAGAGTATTAGCGTTTAATTCCTGTTTTAAAATATAATCCTGTGCCCCTTCTTTTATCAGTGATAATGATAATTGCTCATCTTGTAATCCGCTAACTAAAACAACAGGTATATTATCTGCACAAATAACTACCTTATCGAAGGTTGCTTTTCCTGTGCTATCGGGTAAATTAAGGTCGAGCAGAATGAGAACAAAATTATTTTTAATGATTTGCTCGCATCCTTCTTTCAAGGTTTCAGCTACTTCAATCAGGTAATTATTAGTAGTGATTTCGTTTAGCATTTCTTTAATCAACCGACTATCGCCGGGATTATCCTCAATCAGTAGTATTGTTTGTTCTTCTGTATTTTTCATGATTTGCGAAGTTTATGCCGGTATTGTAAAATAAAAAATAGTTCCTTTGTTTACTGTTGATTCGAACCAAATAGTACCTCCATGCCGCTCTACTATGCGTTTGCAAACGGATAACCCTATACCTGTTCCGGGGTAATCTTTTACTGAATGTAAACGCTGAAAAACCATAAAAACCCGGTCGTGATATTGCATTTCCATTCCTATTCCGTTATCTGCTACCGAAAACTGAACCATATTGTTCTGCTTTGTACAGGTGATATGTATTTTGGGCAATTCCGTTTTCTTTTTAAATTTAATGGCATTTTCGATAAGGTTTTGAAACACCCGTTGAATCTGCATTTCATCGGCTTTAATAACAGGCAAATCATCGCTGGTTATTAAGGCATTATTCTCGGTTATCAATTGCTGCAAAATGGAAATAACCTGCCCAACAATCGTTTTAGTGTCAACTTGTTCAAAAGGTTTTGCATGGGTACTTACCCTCGAAAAATCAAGCAAATTGGTGAGCAGTTTTTGCATACGGGTAGCTCCATCTACCACAAAGTGAATATAATCGTTGGCATCTTGGTCTAATTTATCTTTGTATTTACGTTCGAGCAATTGGGTAAAGCTCGAAATCATGCGTAAAGGTTCGTTAAGGTCGTGTGAGGCAACATAAGCAAATTGTTCAAGGTCTTTATTGGCTGCTTCCAATTCTTTAGCACGTTTTCCTTTTTCCTCGTTTTGAAAAACGAGCTCTTTGTTGGCAATGATTAATTCCGCCGCACGTTTAGCTTTCTCCTCGTTCTGAAATACGAGCTCTTTATTGGCAATGACCAACTCAGCAGCACGTTTAGCTTTCTCTTCGTTTTGAAAGGCAAGTTCTTTGTTGGCTATAATTAATTCAGCAGCACGTTTTTCTTTTTCTTCGTTCTGAAATACAAGTTCAATATTGGCTATCACCAACTCGGCTGCACGCTTTGCTTTCTCTTCAGTCTCAAACTCTAGCTCTAAATTGGCAATGATTAACTCGGCAGCACGTTTTCCTTTTTCTTCATTTAGCGAAGAAATTTCCTGAAGAGCATTTATTAATTCGGTGGTGCGTACTTTTGCTGCAGCAATTAAAGAATCAATTTCGTGGCGCAATTTGTTTAACTCTTCAATGAGTTCCTGGTGGGTTTTTTCCTGATCGTTCATAATATTATTTTTTTCAAAGGAGGAACATATCCGAACTTTCAAGCGGCGTTTTTCTACATTTTATTCTGTTTTCCTGAATGTATCGGCTACCAGTTGATATCTGTATTAGCTACACCGTCCGTTCTTGTGGCTAAGTATTAACTAAGTTTTATATAAGCAAAGTAGAATTACATATAAGCACCTGACTATAATTAGTTTAAATTATTTGTAAAACCGTTATTTTAAACCGAATATAACACCAATCATGGTGAATCTGAGAGGTATGCTACTTGCAAGAAAATCTTTTGGAATAGTATAAACTTTATATAGTTCTGCAATTATGAAAAGTATATTACACAAAGATAAGAATTAGTTCTACTTAAAGGGGTAATTTAACTAATTATTAATACAATTAGAAGAAGATTCTAAAAATAGTACATAAAATACTGATATATTTAACGTAAGTTCGATATTGAAATACACCTTACTTTATTGATTTATATTGAGTTATGGAAATTAAATTCCATATGAATCATATGTTTGTAGAATAATTGAACGTTTTATTAATTCGACTCCTTACGGTGTAGTACAATTTGCAAAAATCATTATCTATAAATATACGAATCCTAACAGATTCAATAAGTTAGCTTATATTAAACTCACGTTAATTTACACAAACAATTGAGTTTGTTTTTAATTGATTATCCGCAATTAACACATCATTTCAATGATTATCTGTATTTCATATTTTTTCGAGGTGATATTTAGGGGCGTAGCCCAGAAATCTTCGTAGCAGAATCAAATGTACACAAGCAAAGGGGCTTTAGCCCTGACATCTTAAACCTTAGATTTCAGGGCTATGCCCCTCAATTTCCATATTTTAAATTTTTCTACGAAGATTTCATGGCTACGCCCTTCTTCTTCAAATTAAAACATTTAATATTGCTCTGCATACTTTGCGGATAATCATTTATTTTTAAAAGCACATCAGTTCTTTTAAAATTTCATTTAAACCTCCTAATCGACAGACTGACGCAAATTAAGCAACGTTTATTTGACGGAATGAACAATTTTTATGTGTTTCTCATTGTGTTTCTGTGAACCATTTCACTTGCCCACTCGTTTTGTAATTCGTATCTTTGCAAGTTCATTTTTTGAACGCAAAAAACAAAAGAAACGCAAATACTCACAAAAACTCAGATTCGACACTACATTTTGGTTGAATGAAATTAGTGTATTCTGATTTGCGAAAATTAGTCCCATTTGCGTGATTTGCGTTCCATTAAAACTATTCATTTTGACAACAAATTCCGACATACAACCTCTCGACGCTTCAGAGTATGTAGAAGTGATTGGAGCACGGGTTCACAATCTCAAAAACATCGATGTTTCTATCCCACGTGACTCTTTGACGGTGATTACCGGACTAAGTGGCAGCGGAAAATCATCACTGGCATTCGATACCATTTTTGCTGAAGGTCAGCGCCGGTATATCGAAACTTTCTCGGCTTATGCACGTAGTTTTCTGGGCAATATGGAGCGCCCTGACGTGGATAAAATTACCGGATTGAGTCCTGTAATTTCCATTGAGCAGAAAACCACTAACAAAAACCCACGTTCAACGGTGGGAACAACTACCGAGATTTACGATTTTTTGCGTTTGCTGTACGCACGTGCCGGCGAAGCTTTTTCGTATGTCACGGGTGAGAAAATGGTAAAATACTCCGAAGATCAGATTGTGGATTTGATTTTGAAAAACTACGAGGGTAAAAAAACCTTCCTCCTCTCGCCCCTTGTGCGTGGTCGTAAAGGGCATTACAAGGAACTCTTCGAACAAATTCGAAAAAAAGGCTATTTGCACGTACGTATCGATGGAGAGGTTCGCGAAGCTACTCACGGACTAAAACTGGATCGTTACAAAAATCACGATATAGAAGTGGTAATTGACAAGTTGCTGGTTGCCGAAAAGGATCGTGCCCGCCTGAAACAATCGATGCAAAAAGCCATGCAGCAAGGCAACGGAATTGTTATGATACTGGAAAAAGATACCGACGAAGCGCGCTATTTCAGCAAAATGCTAATGTGTCCAACCAGCGGTATTTCGTATGACGAACCTGCACCTCATAACTTTTCGTTCAACTCGCCTCACGGTGCCTGTCATAAGTGCAAGGGACTGGGATTTGTGAATCAGATTGACATGGACAAAATTGTGCCCGACCGCAGCGTGAACATATACAACGGGGCAATTGCACCACTCGGCAAGCACAAGCAAACCACTATTTTCTGGCAAATTGAAGCTATTCTCGAAAAGTACGGCTGCACACTCAAAACACCTGTTGCAGAAATTCCGGACGAAGCGATGGACGAAATAATGAATGGCACAGAAGAACGTTTGAATATTAAAAATCAGGCTATCGGGACGAATTATTTTTTGAGCTACGACGGCATTTTAAAATATATCGAGATGCAGTCGGAAACCAGTGCATCTGCCACCGAGCAAAAATGGGCAAACCAGTATTCAAAGTCTATCAGTTGTCCTGATTGCAACGGTGCAAAACTGCGAAAAGAATCGCTGCATTTTCGGATACACGATAAAAATATTTCGGAACTTTCGGCTATGGACATTTCGGAACTATCGGAATGGCTGGCTAAAGTAGAACCTTTTTTATCGGAGAAACAGAAAACGATTGCTTCCGAAATTCTGAAAGAAATCTGTACACGCCTGCAGTTTTTGCTCGATGTAGGGTTGAATTACCTGTCGTTGAACCGCAGTTCACAATCACTTTCGGGTGGTGAAAGTCAGCGCATACGACTTGCCACACAAATTGGATCGCAATTGGTAAACGTGCTTTACATTCTCGACGAACCGAGCATCGGGTTGCATCAGCGCGATAATGAGCGACTTATTCGTTCACTAAAACAACTTCGCGACACGGGCAACTCGGTCATCGTAGTTGAACATGATAAAGAAATGATGCTGGCTGCCGACTATGTGGTGGATCTTGGCCCACATGCCGGTCTGCATGGCGGTGAAGTGGTTTTTGCCGGAACTCCTGCCGAAATGTTGAAAGCCAACACCCTGACATCCGAATATCTGAACGGCACAAAGAAAATTGAAGTTCCTGCCAAGGTTCGAACAGGAACCGGAAAAAGTATTACTATAAAAGGTGCCAGAGGTAATAACCTGAAAGGCATTAATGTGACTTTCCCGCTTGGAAAAATGATTTGTGTTACCGGTGTTTCCGGCAGCGGAAAATCAACACTGATAAACGAAACCCTGCAACCCATTCTCAGTCAGGAATTTTACCGTTCGCTGCAAGACCCTTTGGAGTATGAAAGCATTGAAGGATTAGAAAATATTGATAAAGTGGTGGAAGTGGATCAATCGCCGATTGGACGCACACCGCGCTCCAATCCTGCCACTTACACCGGAGTTTTCTCAGATATCCGCAATGTCTTCGTGACCTTACCCGAAGCAAAAATACGTGGTTACAAACCCGGGCGGTTTTCATTCAATACGGCCGGAGGTCGTTGCGAAGTATGTGGTGGAAATGGCTACAAAACCATTGAAATGAACTTTTTGCCCGACGTGTATGTGCCTTGCGAAGTCTGCGACGGTAAGCGTTACAACCGTGAAACACTGGAAGTTCGCTTCAAAGGAAAATCGATTGCCGACGTACTGGCTATGACTATTGATCAGGCTGTGGAATTCTTTGAAAATCAGCCATCTATCCTGAATAGAATAAAAACAATGCAGGATGTTGGACTCGGCTATATCAAACTGGGACAGTCAAGTACTACACTTTCGGGTGGTGAAAGTCAGCGAGTGAAATTAGCCACCGAATTATCTAAACGTGATACCGGAAAAACGCTTTATATCCTCGACGAACCAACTACAGGACTTCATTTTGAGGACATCCGGGTTCTTCTTGGCGTACTGAATCGGCTCGTAAACAAAGGAAACACGGTGATAATCATTGAGCACAACATGGACGTAATAAAAGTTGCCGACCATATTATTGATATTGGACCTGAAGGTGGTGCTGCGGGAGGAAAAGTAATTTGTACCGGCACTCCGCAGGAAGTTGCCAATCATCCAACCAGCGAAACAGGACGGTTTTTGAAGATGGAATTGATGGCCCCTAACCCCTAAAGGGGAATTAAAATAGTCCACTTGTTTTTATTTGTTCTATAAATAAACTATTTTTGTAAATGTTTTGAACCAAAACAAGACCAATTACTTAACTTATTGTAAATCTGGTTTTCAAGTCCCCTTTAGGGGATTTAGGAGCCACTAAATAAAATAATCATGTCGGAGTTAATCAAAAAGAAAGTGCTTTTCATCGACCGCGATGGAACAATAATCGTTGAACCACCCGTAACTTTTCAGGTTGACATGCTGGAGCAAATGGAATTTTTGCCGGGAGTGTTGCGTAATCTGCACTTTATCCGCCAAAAACTCGATTTTGAGTGGGCATTGGTTACTAATCAGGATGGTTTAGGGACAGAAGTACATCCGCAGGAAAATTTCGATAATATTCAGGCTAAATTTCTGCAAACACTGGCTAACGAAGACATTACTTTCGACAAAATATTTATCGACAAATCCTTCCCTGAAGACAATCTGCCAACCCGCAAACCGGGAATTGCCATGCTTACTGAATACTTTTCGGAAGCCTATGATTTGGCAGGGTCATTTGTTATCGGTGACAGAATAACCGACGTGGAATTGGCTAAAAATCTGGGTTGTAAAGCAATTTTTCTAAGCGATGATGCTGAAATTCTCACAGAAAAAGGATTGAATGAATTCTGTGCGCTACAAACTGCCGACTGGAATAAAATCACTGAATTTCTTTTTGCAGGAGAACGTACTGCCACTGTAAAACGCACCACCAAAGAAACGGATATTTTGATTGAACTCAATCTTGACGGTTCTGGAAAATGCAACATCAATACAGGTCTGAAATTCTTTGACCACATGCTGGAACAGATTGGAAAACACTCCGGTTCTGACCTGACCATCAACGTGAAAGGCGATTTGGAAGTGGACGAGCACCACACCATCGAAGATACTGCCATAGCATTGGGTGAGGCTTTTGGAAAGGCACTCGGCAATAAACGCGGCATTGAGCGATATGGTTTTTATTTGCCCATGGATGATTGTCTTTGCTCAATTGCATTGGATTTTGGCGGACGTGCATGGCTTGTTTTCGACGCGGAATTCAAACGTGAATACATTGGCGATTTACCAACTGAACTGATTTTCCATTTCTTCAAATCATTCAGCGATGCTGCCCGTATGAACCTGAACATTAAAGCAGAAGGCGAAAACGAACATCACAAACTGGAAGGTATCTTTAAAGCACTGGCAAAATCGATAAAAATGGCGGTAAATCGTGATATTTATCAGTACGAATTGCCGAGTACAAAGGGACTTCTATAATTTACAATTCTATCATTTTCGATTTACAATTGAAACATGTTTTCATCCCGAAATATTTTCTTAATTTTCTTCATTTCATTTGCGTCACTGAGCCTTTTTGCACAGCCAGTTGTCACTGAACGTCCGCGTTTGGTTGTTGGTATTTTCATTAACGGACTTCAGCAGAAACATGTTGATATTTTATGGAATTATTTTGATCCGAACGGTTTCAAGAAAATTATCGGTCAGGGTGCAAATTGCCAAAATGTGTCGTACAATATTGTTTCAGCGGGGAATGCGTCGGACATAGCCAATGTTGTGACCGGAAGTACAGCATACTACAATGGCATTGTGGGGAATAATATTTACAGTAAAATTGATGATAGTGCAGAAACTATACTTCAGGATGACAATCAGGTGGGAATCGGCACAAAGCAAACTCTTTCGGCGCATAATTTATTGTCAAGTACTATAGCCGATGAAATTATGCTTACAAATCCGGGGAAATGTAAAAGTTACGCTGTAGCAATGGGGCCTGAGGAAGCCATCATGTTAGGCGGTCATACAGCGAAAAGTGTGGCATGGATTGATGATGTAAATTTCAAATGGATTACTACCGGCTATTATTCTGATGGCTTATCACATTGGGCTGACGAAATGAACGTAAGAACATTCAACGACTACACTTCACGCATTTGGGAACCGCTTTACAACGTATACACGTACATGAATAAGCCTCTTCACGAAGACAAAAAATGGGGCTTTTATTACGACCCGAAAAGCAACAAAAATAAGACTACACATACCAGTATATTGAAATTCACACCCAACGCGAATAAACTTGTTGTTGATTTAGGCACTAAAATTCTGACAGAAGAGCAACTCGGAAAAGATATTTATCCCGATGTTTTAATGCTTAACTTCTCGGTTCGGATTCCTTCTGAGAAAACTCAGGCAATTCAATCTGCCGAAAAGGAAGATATTTATTTACGTCTGGATAAAGATATTGAAACGCTGCTTAAAACAATTGATACGAACGTGGGGCTGGATAAAACGCTGGTTGTTGTATTTGGAAATCAAACTGCTGCCCATTCGCCGTCAGAGCTGGGTGAGAATAAAATTCCTGCCGGTTATTTCAACGCTGACCGTTCGCTGGCTTTGCTGAGTTCATATTTGATAGCGCTATATGGAAATGAAAAATGGATTAGCGGTTATTATGGAAAAAATATTTTTCTGAATAAAGAGAAAATAACTCAGAAAAAGCTCAACTTTAATGAGGTTCAGAAGAAAGCTTCAGAGTTTATGGTCGAATTTGAAGGCATTCAGGCAACATATTCATCCGATCAGATTATCAATTCAGTGGGAAATCAGGATTCCGAAATTTCGAAAATACGTAATTCAAGTAATAAGAATTTTATTGGTGATGTGATATTTACTTTATTGCCGGGTTGGTTGGAAGTGGACAATAAAAACAATCCGGTAGGTGAATCTAACTCGCTGGTTTCGTACACTCCGGTTTATTTCTATGGCTGGAATATCAAACCGCAAACCATTTCCACTTCCTATCAGACCACTGACATTGCACCAACAATTTCAAGATTACTGGATATCCCAATGCCAAATGCCTGTATCGGAAAACCGATAATTGAAATAAACCCCTAAAAAGAACCCCCAACCCCTAAAGGGGAGAAAGGTAAATACTAAATTATTTTCAAGACCAAGATGAATAATATTAACAAATATACAGGAAATGAAAGTAGCTCCAGTTCCCCTTTAGGGGTTAGAGGTAATTATAATTTTGACGAAGTAATTGACCGTCGTGGCACCGGAGCGATAAAGTTGGAACGCTGTAAAACACTTTTCGGGACAGAAGATGTGTTGCCACTCTGGGTGGCCGACATGGATTTTCGCACACCTGATTTTATTTTGGATGCCATTCGTGAACGATTGGAACATCCGATTCTGGGTTACACCATGCCTCCAAGAAACTTCTTTCCACTGACCATGAAATGGATTTCTGATCATCACAGTTGGGATGTGAAGCGAGATTGGATGGGTTTCCTACCGGGCATTGTACCCGGTCTGGCTTTTGCAGTGCAAAGTCTGACTGAAGTGGGCGACGAAATCATAGTTCAATCTCCGGTGTATTATCCTTTTTTTCATGTCATTGAAAACAACAAACGTGTGTTGGTAAACAATCAGTTGAAGGAAGAAAATGGAAAATTCGTAATGGATTTTGAGGATCTGGCGAAAAAGTTTTCTCCCAAAACCAAATTATTTATCCTTTGCAATCCTCATAATCCGGGTGGTCGTGTATGGACAAAAGATGAATTAAAACAATTTGCAGAAATTTGCGAAAAAAATAAAGTGACAATTGTTTCTGATGAAATTCATGCTGATATGATTTTACGGGGGAACACGCCTCACACGCCATTTACAACAGTTTCCGAATGGGCGGAACAGCACACCGTTACATTTATGGCACCTACCAAGGTTTTTAATATGCCGGGATTAATCAGTTCTGTATTTATTATACCAAACAAAAAACTGCATGATAAATTTGCTCATTATCTAGAAGCTTCAGAGATGAATGCAGGTAATATTTTTGCATATATCGCTGCAGTTGCTGCCTATGAACAAGGCGAAGAATGGCGCATCCAAATGCTTGATTATGTTCAGGCTAATATCAATTTTGTTGTCGATTATCTTAAAAAGAATATTCCGCAGGTGAAGCCAATGATTCCCGAAGCATCATTTCTGGTTTGGCTCGATTGCAAGGAACTCGGCATGGAAACTGACGAATTACACAAGTTCTTTTCACACAAAGCAGGGTTGGGATTGAACAAAGGAACTGTATTTGGACCGGGTGGTGAATATCACCTACGCCTGAATGTGGCATGTCCGCGTAGTATTTTAGAGCAGGCAATGAAACAACTACAAACAGCAGTTGGAAAATTTTCAGTAGGCAGTGGCAGTAGGCAGTAGTGGAATCAAGAAATTAACCAATTAACCAGTTAACCTATTAACCAGTCACCAAATACAATGGATGTAAAAATCGAATCTTCGTGGAAAGCAGTTCTTCAGCCGGAATTTGATAAGGATTATTTTGCAAATCTTACTGAATTTGTACGAAACGAGTATCGGTCGAAGAAAGTATTCCCTCCTGCCCCATTGATTTTCAACGCTTTTGATCAATGTCCGTTCAATAACGTGAAAGTGGTAATTATTGGTCAGGACCCTTATCATGGCGATGGACAGGCACATGGACTTTGTTTTTCAGTAAATGACGGAGTTGATTTTCCACCGTCACTCATCAATATTTTTAAAGAAATAAATCGCGATTTGGGTAAAACCATGCCTGATAGTGGCAATCTTATCCGGTGGGCACACCAGGGAGTTTTACTTCTCAATGCCAGCCTCACCGTTCAGGCACACATGGCCGGCTCTCATCAAGGCAAAGGTTGGGAAACTTTCACGGATTCAGTGATTCGCATTCTGGCTGAGAAAAAAGAAAATCTTGTGTTTTTACTTTGGGGATCTTACGCTCAAAAGAAAGGTGAATTTATTGACACCAGGCGACATTTGGTTTTAAAATCAGTTCACCCCTCACCACTATCTGCTTATCGTGGGTTTATTGGTAACAACCACTTCTCGTTAGCCAATAAATATCTTAGAGACAGAGGGCAGCAGGAAATAGATTGGTAAATAATTGATTATCGACAAAATTTTCCTGATAATAATCATAGATTGGTGGCTTGATCAATACCATCGATAGAATAAAAAACGACCGCTTCGAATCTCGAAGCGGTCGTTTTTGATATATATGAAATAGTATCAATCTATTTTCAATGCTTTCTTAATCAGCAGCGGAATCTCAATCGGAAGCCGTGCTACAGGCACTCCAATGGCTTCGAAAGCAGCAATTTTTTCTTCGGCTGTTCCGCTACCGCTCGAAATAATAGCACCGGCATGACCCATGCGTTTTCCGGGAGGAGCTGATTGTCCGGCAATAAAGGCGACAACCGGCTTGGTAACATGTTCCTTGATAAATTGAGCAGCACGCTCTTCAGCATCACCACCAATTTCACCAATCAGTACAATCGCTTCAGTTTCGGGGTCATCCTGAAACAGTTGAAGTAATTCCTGATAGTATAATCCCGCAACCGGGTCACCACCAATTCCAACGCAGGTGCTTTGTCCGAGTCCGGCATTAGTAAGCAGACTTACCATCAGATAAGTCAATGTACCACTGCGGCTCATCAATCCAACATTTCCTTTTTTAAATATATTTGCGGGTAGAATTCCTACCAGTGCTTCATCCGGTGTAATTAATCCCGGACAGTTAGCACCAATCAGTTTCACACCTTTCTTTTTCAAATAATTGGTTGCCTTAACCATATCAAGCGTTGGAACACCTTCTGATATACAGATAACCAGTTCTACACCGGCATCACCGGCTTCCATAATAGCATCGCCTGCTAATGGTGCTGGAACAAAAATAATAGAAGTGTTTGCTCCGGTAGCTTTCACGGCATCTTCAACGGTATTGAAAACCGGAATTCCATCAACAACAAGTCCACCTTTTCCGGGCGAAACTCCTGCCACAATATTGGTTCCGTATTCTTTCATTTTCGCGGTATGGAAACTCCCATCGCGCCCTGTCATTCCCTGTACAAGTAATTTTGTGTTTTTATTTACTAATATGCTCATTTTTCTTTTGGATGATTTATTTATTGGGTGATTGGTAATTTGTTGACTTGTTGATAATGAACTTTATATACTTAATGAACCTTATAAACTAATCAACTAATTGACTAATTAACTTCTTTTGCTAAACGAATTGCTTCCTGTGCCGCTTCACTTAATGATTTAACTGTAGGTAAATTGTGACTACTGATTATTTTCAGCCCTTCTTCTGCATTTGTTCCCGAGAGACGAATAACGATAGGTATATTTACCTTCATTTGATCGAGAGCAGAAACCAGACCACGTGCCACGTCGTCGCAACGCGTAATTCCGCCAAAAATATTAATCATTATCACTTTTACATTTTTGTCGGATAGCAACAAATTCATGGCGTCAATAACCTTTTGCGGGTTTGAACTTCCGCCAATATCAAGAAAATTAGCCGGATTTCCACCATAATGTTTGATCACATCCATCGAAGCCATAGCCAGTCCGGCACCATTTACCATACAACCAATATCACCTTCGAGACGAATATAAGTCAAGCCACTATCTTTAGCTTCCAATTCTTTCTTTTCATCTTCGGTAGGTTCGTTCAATGCTTCAATGGCAGGTTGGCGATACAAAGCATTATCGTCAAAATTTATTTTGCCATCAATTGCCATCAATTTTCCTCCATCTGTAATCACCAGCGGATTAATCTCAACAAGCGAAGCATCCGTATCTAAAAATAATTTGTAAAGTTTCTTGAAAATGTCACTGGCCTGTTTCACCAGAGTAATATCGCTGAAAAGTTTAAAGGCAATCTTGCGGGCAAGAAAATCAGTCATTCCCAAATCCGGATCGATTGGAATTTTGTAAATGGCATCGGGGTTTTCCTTAGCAACTTCTTCAATTTCAACACCGCCTTCGGAACTGGCCATAAATAATACCGATTTTGTATTTCTATCGATAGTCAAACCAACATAATATTCCTTTTGAATTTCAACAGCATCGGCCACCAGAATTTTTTCTACTGTACAGCCTTTAATATCCATTCCAAAAATTTTATTGGCAGCATCAACTGCACCTTCAACACTTTTAGCCAGCTTTACGCCACCTGCTTTTCCTCTACCTCCTACTAAAACCTGAGCTTTTACCACCACCATACGATTAAAATCGCGGGCTGCTTTTTCTACTTCACCGACAGTGTGACATAAAACACTATCAGGTACCGGGATTGCATATTGCCGGAATAATTGCCTTGCTTGATACTCGTGAATCTTCATGAAATTAAATTAGTATGTATTTTTAAATGGTTAATGTTATTTTTTTAAAAATCAGAGCCCAAACTTACTATTTTTTTATATAAAACTATTCAATGCTTGCTGTTAAATCTACAACGTTTGCACAAATTATGATTTTGTGTGCAATTTGTTAGCAAAATTTAACCTCATTACAACTTTGTACGTTCTTTAAACATGACAAATTTTCAAATTGTTTATTATTGTATATGTGGTCTTTCCATAAATCTGATTTTTTGACAGTTGAAACCAAATCTGTACATTTGTCAAACCGAATTTAAATTATCTTGAATTTAAATTGTTTGTATTTAAACCTTTTGCTTTTTGTAGAGTCTGAACACCTAAACAAAGAATACTATGAGTATTTCCGAGGAGGAATTGCTGAAACAGTTTAGTAATCCGGGTAAACGTACTGCAGCGTTTTCCATGTTGGTTCGCACCTATCAGGAGCGGCTTTACTGGCATATCCGCAAAATGGTTCTTTCGCATGAGGATTCGAACGATGTGTTACAAAACACTTTTATGAAAGCATGGAACGGACTGGATGGATTCAGAGGTGAATCGCAGTTTTCTACCTGGTTATACCGTATTGCTACCAACGAAACGCTGACCTTCCTAGCAAACAAACGTATGCGAAATGCAAATTCACTGGATGATGTTGAAGACAGTCTGTTATTAAATCTGAGAGCTGACAGTTATTTTAATGGTACCGAAATTCAAATCAGATTGCAGGAGGCTATTCAGACCTTGCCCGAAAAACAACGATTGGTGTTTAATATGAAATATTTTGATGATATAACCTACGACGAAATGGGAAAAATTCTCGGAACTTCGGTTGGAGCTCTGAAAGCTTCATATCATCATGCCGTGAAGAAAATTGAGAAGTTTTTTGAAGAATAACAAAATCAGTTTGTAGTCAATAGTTTATAGTTAATAATACAGTCTGATTTAAACCAATTTGCAACAAATCAGTCAAATATAATATATGAAAACGGATAAAAACATATCAATTGAAGAAATAGGTAAAGAATTGCCATTCAGCGTTCCTGAAAACTATTTCAATGATTTTTCAGCCCGGATGGACAGGAAAATAGGCTACAGGAAATCGGTTTTAGCATTTATCAGACCATGGTTGTACGCGGCTGCCGTATTTGTTGGAATAGCTGTTGTGGGTCAGGTATTTTACAATACAAACCGTCAGAAAAACCTAACAGCAGAGAACTACGAAACCTACGTGATGGCACAGGTTGACGAAGCAGTTGTAGTAGATTATTACGTTAATGAACCAACTAAATAACGATCAATCATAAATCAAACTCCATATGAAAACAATCAGATTCAAATTGCTTTTCCTTTCGGCGTTTTTCTGCCTTATTTTGTCTGCACAGGAAAACAAAACTTTCCCAAAGGTGGAAGAAATGCATAATCGTAAATGGCAGTTTATTGTTGAAAAAGCCAAACTGACACAGGCTGAAGCTGATACGGGACTTCCTGTATTTATGGAATATGAAAAAGCTTTATGGGCTTTTCATGGAAAGAATGGTGAATTCTTCCGTTTTAATAAGGATAAGTTGAAAGATCCCAATGTGAATTATTCCGAATTAAACGACCGTTATGTGGAAATGGGTATGACACAGGCTCAAATGTTCAAGAATTATCATCTGAAACTACGCAAAATATTAGCTCCGGAAACGCTTTTTCGCTACTATAAAGCCGAACGCGAATTCAAACGCGAACTACTTAAGGATTTAAAAGACCATCCACTACGAGAAAAACGACCTCACAATCAGGATACTGAATAAATTTCAGGCTTTTTACCCTCAGCCGTTGGTCAGAAATAAAAAAAATACTATCTTTGCAGACCGAAAAACAAGGTTCGTTGGCCGAGTGGCTAGGCACCGGTCTGCAAAACCGATTACGGCGGTTCGAATCCGCCACGAACCTCAATGAAACCTTCTTAGCGCTGACATTTAATCCGGCAACTAAGAAGGTTTTTCTGTTTTTTCAATCGTTTGCGGTCATATTTCGGGAAGTTTTACAACTTTCAGATTTCATTGATAATTCTATATCTAAATTTGTAACGAATTATTCATTACAAATACCATGAAACGAATATGACAAAAACCACAATTTTTGACTCACAAGGTAATCATTGTATTTTGTCATGGAGTTCCATCTGACCTTAGACAAAAAACAATAATATAAACAGATGAAAGTACATTTCAGCATTCATTTTAAAACAGAATGGGGTCAGACTCTGGTTCTGTTTTTACATACGTCCTCCAATACAACTCAAAGCTTAATGATGAGTTGCAACGACAAATCTGTCTGGTCGGCTGAAATAAACATAGAACCGAATTCATCTGCAATTTCATATCAATACTCTGTTCTTAATTCCGACAAATCTTCATTTTACGAGTATGGTGGAATACGGCAGGTTCAATTACCAGTTAGTAGGGAGAATGTTTTTATTAAAGATAATTGGCGTGCATCGTACGGCGACAGTCCGTTTAAAAGCGCAGCTTTTTCAGATTGTTTTTTCAAACGCTCCGAAAATCCCAATTCTAATCAACAGAACGGCAATGTGGTTCTGACCATTAATTGTCCACAAATGGAACCTAACCGGCATTTTGCTGTTGTAGGCAATCAGGAAGCGCTTGGTAACTGGGATGTTTCACGAAAAATGAAACTCAATGATTCGGGTTATCCAATCTGGAGCATTGCTCTTGATGCCACCAAACTAAAATTTCCACTCGAATATAAATACCTGATTGTTGACACGGCTACCGATGAAGTGCTGGCGTGGGGTGGTGGTCCTAACCGCACATTGGCAAAAGCCGATCCGAAGCAACTCACGATTGTGAACGATGAACATTTTATACGTACCATTAAGTCGTGGAAAGGTGCAGGAGTTGCAATCCCTGTTTTTTCGCTTCGTAGCGAAGAAAGTTTCGGAATTGGTGAATTCTTTGATTTAAAGAAAATGGTGGACTGGGCGAAACGCACCGGACAACATATTATTCAAACTTTGCCGATTAACGACACCATACTATACCATACTAATTACGATTCTTATCCCTATAATGCCGTTTCGGTGTATGCACTGCATCCCATTTACCTGAATCTGGACAATGTGGGGAAATTAAAAACAAAAAAGGAAAAAGATTATTTTGCAGCCATAAAACAGGAACTGAACACAAAAACGTTTTCGGATTATCAGAACGTGATGAATGCGAAATGGGAATACTTCAAAGCCGTTTATCCGTACGAAAGTAAGGCGGTTTTTGCAACTGTTGATTACAAAAATTTCTTCGAAGCTAATCGAGAATGGTTGATTCCATACGCTGTATTTTCCTATCTGCGCGATTTGTACGGAACACCGGAATTCAGCAAATGGCCGGAATTCAGTCGCTATAATAAATCAGAAATTGAAGATTTAGCATCCAAAGACAAACCACATTATCACGAAGTTGCCATTTTCTACTTTCTGCAATATCATCTGCATAAACAGTTGATCGAGGTTCATGATTATGCCCGTGCCAATGGCATTGCAATTAAAGGCGACATCCCGATTGGAGTTAGTCCGCGTAGCGTGGATGCATGGGTAGAACCAAATTTATTCAACACCAATTCACAGGCGGGAGCACCACCCGATGATTTCTCGGCTACCGGTCAGAACTGGGGTTTTCCTACTTACAATTGGGAAATGATGGAAAAAGACGGATATCTATGGTGGCGTAAACGATTCCAAAAACTGGCTGAATATTTCGATGCTTATCGTATCGACCATATTTTGGGATTTTTCCGTATCTGGGAAATTCCAATAAATGATGTTTGGGGGCTGACCGGTAGTTTTAATCCGAGTATACCTTTTACCCGTCAGGAACTGGAAGCTAAAGGTTTGTGGTGGGATGAAAACCGCTTTCTGAAACCCTATCTTAAAGAACATGTACTCTATGCCACTTTCGGCAAATATACCGACGATGTGATTCGTGAGTATTTGCTGCAGGACGGTTGGCAGAATTACAAATTCAAGCCGGAATTCGACACACAGAAGAAAATCGAAGCACATTTTGCATCGCTGGGATATAATTTTGGAAACAAGGAAGTTTTGATTCGGGACGGCCTGTATATGCTTCACTGCGAAGTGCTTTTTGTTCGTGATGTTCGTCAGCCTGATAAATTTCATCCTCGCATCTCCATGCAAAGTTCAGCCACGTTCCGCGACCTGCCGGATGAAATGCGCCGCCTGCTCGACCGTATTTATGTTGACTATTTCTATCATCGACATACTGAATTCTGGAAGCAGCAAGCGTTGAAAAAACTTCCTGCACTGATATCGTCAACCAATATGCTGGTTTGCGGTGAGGATTTGGGGATGGTACCCGATTCTGTACCGGATGTGATGAATGCACTGGAGATTATCAGTCTGGAAATTCAGCGCATGCCTAAAAAGCCCAATGTGGAATTTGCAATGCCGGCTGATGCACCTTACCGGTCAGTTTGTACAACCGGAACACACGATATGAATCCGCTGCGGGCATGGTGGGAAGAAGATCATGCCATTTCGCAACGATTCTACAATCAGGTACTCGGAATGCAGGGACCTGCACCTGTTGAATGTCAGACCTGGATAGTGGAACGCATTATTCAGCAGCATCTCGATTCCAAGGCGATGCTGATTATTCTACCATGGCAGGATTATATAGCCATCGATGCCGGTTTGAAGCATGAACACCCCTTTGCTGAACGTATCAACGTGCCAAGTAACCCGCGTAATTTCTGGTGCTATCGTATGCACATCACGTTGGAACAATTGCTCACCGAGGACCGGTTTAATGATAAAGTGAAGGAGATGATTTCGACCTCAGGCAGATGACCCCAAACCCCTAAAGGGGCTTAAGGAAACCCCCAACCCCTAAAGGGGAGTAAGGAAAAATACCCTAAATCCCTAAAGGGACTTAAGGAAATAAATTATGAATGATAACCAAAATTATTATTCATCTGTCATTACAAATGAAAAGTAGTAATAAAACAGAAGATGAATCTAACTTTGCTGCCATTAATGGGTTAGAAATAAACTCCCCTTTAGGTGTAGGGGGTAACTCAGCTCCCCATCAGGAGTTAAGGTCAAATATGTTCTATGGTGCTTTACCCATTCATTTTGAATTAGCTAAAGAGTTGAGGAATAAACAAACGGAGGCAGAACAATTTTTGTGGGATTATTTGAAATATGTAGATATACCGGGTATAAGATTTAAGCGACAACATCCTATTTTATATTTCATTGCTGATTTTTATTGCCACAAAGCAAAACTTGTTATTGAGATTGACGGTGGATATCACAATATACCAAAACAATATTTATATGACCAAAATCGGGATTCTGAATTAGAAGAATTGGGTCTTAATGTTATCAGATTTTCCAATAAACAGGTTTTGTTTGACATTGAAAATACCTTGAGAACGATAAAAGAAGAAATACAAAAAAGAACCTCAAACAACCCCAAACCATAAAGAGAAACCCTAAATCCCTAAAAGGAACTTAAAGAAGAGAGTAATATGATGATTATTAATAAATTATTTTACAACTTGCATAATATCTAATGAAAAGTAATAATATAGGAGACGAAACTAACTCAGTTCCCCTTCAGGGGTTAGGGGTAGGCGATCAACGTTACAATTTGCGCGGTGTTTCTGCATCGAAAGAGGATGTGCATAATGCTATCAAAAATATTGACAAAGGATTGTATCCGAATGCATTCTGCAAGATTATTCCAGATTTTTTGGGGAACGACCCCGATTACTGCAACATTATGCATGCCGATGGTGCCGGAACAAAATCGTCGCTGGCATACGTTTACTGGCGCGAAACGGGTGATATCTCTGTTTGGAAAGGAATTGCACAGGATGCGCTGATCATGAATATAGACGACCTGCTTTGCGTGGGTGCTACCGATAATATTCTGCTCTCGTCGACCATTGGGCGTAATAAGAACCTGATTCCGGGCGAGGTGATTTCAGCTATTATCAATGGAACAAATGATCTGGTAAATGAACTTGCCGAAATGGGCGTGAACATCTATCCTACCGGTGGCGAAACCGCCGATGTGGGCGATATTGTTCGCACCATTATTGTGGACAGCACCGTGACCTGCCGCATGAAACGCTCTGAAGTGATTGACAATGCCAATATCACGGCAGGTGATGTGATTGTGGGACTTTCGTCGTGTGGACAGGCAACGTACGAAAAAGAATACAACGGCGGTATGGGCAGTAACGGTCTGACTTCGGCCCGCCACGATGTGTTTGCCAATTACCTGGCGGTAAAATATCCCGAAAGCTATAACCCCGAAATACCTCAGAACCTGGCTTACTCAGGTTCATGCAAATTGACCGACGAAATAGAAGGGCTGGGCATTGACGCCGGAAAACTGGTACTCTCCCCTACCCGAACCTACGCGCCGGTGGTGAAAAAACTGTTAGCTGAACTTCGTCCACATATACACGGTATGGTGCATTGCTCGGGTGGCGCTCAGACCAAGATTCTTCATTTTATCGACAATCTAAAGGTGGTAAAAAACAACCTTTTCTCTGTTCCACCCCTATTTCAATTGATTCAAAAAGAATCGAAAACCGATTGGAAAGAGATGTACAAGGTATTCAATATGGGTCATCGTTTGGAAGTTTATCTTCCTGCAGAATATGCTCAGCAGGTTATCGACATTTCCAAATCCTTCAACATCGATGCTCAGATTATAGGCCACTGCGAAGCTTCCGACAAAAAAGAACTGCTTATTGAAAGCGAGTTTGGAAGATTTGAATATTAAAAAAACGACCCCTAACCCCTAAAGGGGAACAGAATTACTTCCATTTGTCTTTAAAAATAAGAATAGCCGATTGTAGAAAATCGGCTATTCTTTATTATCCCCCTTTAGGGGTTAGGGGTTCCTGCAAACAGGAATGCAGGGCTTTGAGAATAAAACCAGCTGTTTCTATGCAGCAGGTTTTTCTTTTTTCGAATTAGCAGTTTTCACCCGGGTAGAATGAGCTTTTATTTCCGACTGATAGGAAGTAAACAATTGGTTTATTTCGTCGTTCCTTATAAATTCATTTTCAAGCGACAAAGCAGACAACATTCTCTGGA